>NZ_JBSNCC010000002.1:0-627497 GCF_053764715.1 Methylobacterium sp. Gmos1
CCGCCGCCCTACGGCGGCCGCTCGGTGCGCCAGATCCAGGCCCCGGCGGTGCCGGCTCCCGCCCATCCGGTGATCGGGCTGCAGCACCCGCTTGCGCTCTACGACGGGCTCTCGGGCCTGATGACGGGAGAACCGGCATGAGCGACCTGCAGCATGCCCGCCTCGCCGAACTCTGCGCCGAGTTGCGCCTGCAGGCGGTGCCCGCAGCCTACGGCGCGCTCGCGCAGGCGGCGTCCGAGCGCGACACGCCCTACGCCGTCTTCCTGGAGGAGGTGCTGCGGGCCGAGCGCGAGGCCCGGCGCACCCGGGCACGGGAGATGTTCGCCCGGGTGGCGGGCTTCCCGGCGGTGAAGACGCTGGAGGGCTACGACTTCGGCTTCGCCACCGGGGCGCCGCGGGCGCAGATCCAGGAACTGGCCAGCCTGGCCTTCGTGGAGCGGGCGCAGAACGTGGTGTTCCTGGGCCCGTCCGGCGTGGGCAAGACGCATCTGGCGATCGCGCTCGGCTACCTGGCGACGCAGCGCGGGATGAAGGTGCGGTTCACCAGTGCGGCGGACCTGGTTCTGACGCTGGAGACGGCGCAGCGCCAGGGGCGCCTGAAGGAGGCGATGCACCGGGCGGTGAACCTCTACCGCCTGCTGATCGTCGACGAGATCGGCTACCTGCCGTTCGCGCGCGAGCAGGCGAACCTATTCTTCCAGGTGGCGGCCAAGCGCTACGAGCGGGGAGCGATGATCCTGACCTCGAACCTGTCGTTCGGGGCATGGGACCAGGCGTTTGCGGGCGACGCGGTGCTGACGGCGGCGATGCTGGACCGGGTGTTGCACCATGCCTGCGTGGTGACGATCACCGGCGAGAGCTACCGGCTGAAGGACAAGCGGCGCGCCGGGCTGGTGGCGCTGCCAGTGCGGGAACCAGCCGTTCCCGCGTGAGGGGTGGGTCAGGTTACGATCGGCGACAAACCAAAAGGTGGGTCAGACTTCAATCGGCGTTGACACCGTTGCTCGGGTTCACGAGGTCGATGACCACGCGCCGGTATTTCATGGTGTTCAGGGCGGCCTCAGTCCCTGCGGAGATTTCCCCATTCGCCGGGTCGTTGAGGAACAGGTCCGGCTTCGGGCACTTCCACTTCTGGATGACCCGCACGTTGGCGATAATCATCTGGCTCTTTCCGGTGCCAGGGACGCCGAACATGATGAGGCTGCGGTTCTTGTTGCCGTAAGTCCGGTCGGCAGTGTTCCTGAAAACCCCTTCCTCCCGGCGGATGCCAAGGTACGGCCCGCCGTCAGGGACCAGGTGCCCGCGCTTCTTCAGGTCGCGGCGTGTGTAGAAGTTCGAGCCCTCCGCCTTCGGCTGCTCCTGAAAGCACCCGTAGACGTACTGACCCGCTTTCCAACCCTTCTTTACAGAATAGCTGACCACTCGCCCGCCGATGACGACCGGGGCGCAGAGAAGGTCTATCGACTTTGCAGCTACCTTTAGAGGGTTAATCATGTTCTAATCTTGGCTGTAGTTCTGCGTAACATCAAAGCGTTTCAACGAGGTTTGCCATGAGCAAAGCCGCGAACGAGAAGTCATGCCCAGCCCATCCCGAGGCATGGCAGGAAGCTTTAACCGCCCGCATCATCCAGGATCTGAAAGAGGGAGTGCCGCCGTGGGTCAAATGCTGGAAAGAAGACCGTACCTGCGCCGCCGTCCGGCTGCCCATGAACATCACGGTCAACCGGCCCTACGCTGGCATCAACGTGCTTGCCCTCTGGTACGCCGCTTTGGAGAAAGGCTACCGTACCCATGGCTGGCTCACCTACAATCAGGCCGGAAAGCTCGGCGCTCGCATTAAGAAGGGCGAGAAAGCCGAAAAGATAATCTTCGTGGACTATGTCCAGAAGAAGGATAAGGGGGCGAAGGAGGGCGAGGAGAAGCAATTCTACCCCGTCGTCAAATTCCACAACGTGTTCAACGTGGACCAGTGCACCGACATCCCCCTGCCCTACCTCAAGCCGCCGGAGATGTTGCCGCCGTCTGAGTACAAGCTGGCGATGGTGCGGTTCGCTCACGATACAGGCGTGCAGTTCATCCAGTTCGGCTGCCGGGCGGCGTGCTACAAGCCCTCCATCGACCAGATCGAGCTGCCCAAGCTGGAGAGCTTCACCAGCGAGGACGCCTTCTGCGGTGTCCTGGCCCACGAGCTGATTCATGCCAGCGGCCACAAGGACCGCCTGAAGCGGACCTACGGCAAGCGGTTCGGCGACGAGCTGTACGCCGCTGAGGAGCTGGTGGCGGAGATCGGCAGCGCCTTCCTCTGCGCCCACCTCGGCATCCCGCCGACGACGCGCGAGAACGCCTCCTACATCGCCACCTGGATCACGGTGCTGGAGAACGACTTCCGCGCCATCACCAGCGCGGCGTCCTATGCGTCGGAGGCGTTCAACTTCCTCACGCGAACTGTGGAAGAAAACAGGGCCGCCAGGCTAATGGCTGCTGAATAATCACTGCCCCGGTGCGAGCCGGGGCACTTTTTTTGGAGTGAAGCGATGGAATGGCGACCGGTTGGTGCCCCTCCCGACATACAGCAGACGGATGAGATAGACCTTTATCTTCGATATGCCGACGGCACAATCAGGGATGGATCATACGACCAGGAGATTGGCTTCTTTGTCTGGAACTTTTCTGGCGTCGAAGAACCTGTAGAATGGTCATATCTCTGGGAAATGCCCCCGCCGATAACCCCACCACCGGACGGCAAAGAAACACAGTGGTTCTGACCTATGGCCGGGAGCAATCCCGGCCTTTTTCCTATCTACGCCCCTTCAGTCCCAAGGCCGCAAAGAAGCCAATCGCGCCGAACACGAGGAGCAATGCTCCGATCCACGGTACGACCAGGGCAATGCCTATACCGGCGACGAGCAGGCCGAGCGAGAAGCCGTTGAAGTTCGGGTGGTAATTCTGGGCCTTCTGCAGCAGGGCTTCTCGGCGGTCGCTCCAAAGGGTTCTTACCGGCATATTTCCTCCCAGACCGCACGGGCGCGGCCTGCATCGTTCTGTGTTTTTGGGGTGTCCCGGCGGCTCACCTGAATGGGCTTGAGCTTGTCGCAGAGCACGGCTTTCACCGGGCCCTCACTCGTCACGGTAGACGCCATACTTCTCGCGGTAGCGCAGCTTATCAGCATCAGAGAGAGCATCATAAGCAGCGCCAGCCTGATCGGCCTTCTGATCGAGGGCCAGGGCGGCCTCAGCGTCATCGGCGCGCCGCTTCTCCTGCGCGTTGGCCAGAGTGACCTCCCGCAGGAGCAGGACACCACCCAGCCACGCCAGGATTTCCCTGAGCCATGCGGGCACTACTGCGCTGCCGGCTCGCCGTTCACGACGGCGCTGTTGCTCGGATCGCTCACCACGACCACCGGCCCCTGAGCGACGACGTTGGTGCGCTCCTGGATCAGCACGCCGTCGACGGTGTGCAGGATGTCCTGAGCCGGTTTGACCTGCATGTAGTCGGCCAGGCGTTGGGCGCCGCCAATCACGAAAAGTGCGATGAACGTGTAGAGAGACTTTGTGGCAATCTCTTTGATGAAGTTGGCGAGGAAGGCAGGCACCGGAATTTCTTTCTTTATGCTTTAGCTTCGTCGGTATCCGGCACGTCGTCAAGGATACGATTCGCCATCCAGCCGTAGAAGAAGGTGCGCTGGCTCCGGTCCTTCAGTGCCAGGGTCAGGTAGCGGTCCGCCTGCTGCCCCTCCAGCGCGGCGATGAGCACGCTCTGGCCCGGGCGCTTACCCCGGTGCATCGCGTACCGTTCCAGCACGGCGAGCGTCGCCTTGCCGATCCTGCCGTCCGGCACGAGGTCCGCGCCGTACCGCTGGTCGTTGTTCAGGGCGTTGAGCGCGAGTTGCAGCCATTCGGAAGCAGCGGATACGCCGCAGTTCACCGCCGCGTCGGCCAGCTCGATAGCGAGCCGGGGAAACAGCTTGGCGATGGCAAGGAACTGGAGCGGCCGCAGGTAGCTCCGCAGGTACACCGCCTGCACCTGCTCCCGCGTCACCGTGTCGATGTTCAGGCCATTGGCGCGCGCCACAGCCTCGGTCATGCCGAAAGCGGTCTTGCCGCCCCGGTCGTTCGGGTTGTTCACCCGGCCGCCCTCGGTCCCGAAGATGTGCGCCAACGCATAAGCCTGGGCGTTCTCGGGCGTCATCAGCGGCCATCCGCCATTGGCTTGTTGCCGAACCCGTTCTGCATGAGCAGCATGCGGCGGATTTCGCCCACACTGGCCTCAATGCGGATGGTGCTGTCACGGGTTTCCTTCGCGTCCTTCGCGTTGTCCTTATTGCTGGCAAGGATGCTTTCGATGACCTTCGTATTCTCCTGACCGTTCCGCTCCACGTCGTTCAGGCGCAGCCATTGGTTGAAGCAAAAGCTCACGAACAAGAAGATCCCGCCGAGCAGGTACGGCAAAGGAATTTTGTAATCAATCCAGCGGGAAATCGTCTTACGGTTCACGGCACATATCGATCTTGAGCATCAGCAATTCATCATGCCTTCTCGTAGGCGCCGATGTCCGGCGTCCCACCTTGAGGCACCGCGTTGCCGTCCTTGTCGGTGGTGAGGCCCAGGTTGGCCCCGACGTTGATGCAGGGCGAACCAGCTTGCAGGTGGAAGTCGCCAGCAGCAGCGTTCACGAACAGCGGGTTGCTCGTGATGCTGTGACTGCCCACCTTGGCGTTCAGATTACCGGCGCTGTTATCGAAGTAGTTGGTGGTGTTCCCGAAGGCGCAGTTGTAATCCAGGGCCTCGATCACGCCATTGTTGAATTGGTCGTCAAAGCCGCGGGACCAGTTAGCCACGATCATGTTGCGGAAGTTGTATGTGAACTTGGGTCCATCCGTGATGAAAACACCGGCCCGGCCTGCCCGCATACCGCCGTACAGCACGTTGTTGTAACCCTCGATCCGCACGTTGCTGGTGAGGCTGGAACCGCCCTGAGCATTGATGCCGCGATTGTCGTTCACGCTGCTCTTGCAGACGTTGTAGTGGAATTTGTGCACGCCGGGCGTATTGGTGCCGGAGGCGATGCCGTAGACCGGGAAGTGGTCCCAGTTGTTCTCACAATAATTGCCGTAAGCCGTGGTGTACCCAGTGGATTGATTGCCCACGGCGGATTTGTTGTTGTACCGGATGTCGCAGCCGCGCACGGTGACACTGAAATAGTCGTCAGTGCCCGGATTGCCGTGGAACGACACGCCGTCCCCGGCTGATCCAGTCCCATCCTTCGGGCCGTAGCCGCTCGCCCAGATGCGGCTATTCTCAATCAAAATATTCTTGGGCGGATTGACCCCTGCATCGCCGTCAACACCGTCCTGTGTCGAGCCGTAGACATCGCCTCGGAACGTCCCGCCTACGACGCCGAGCCCGAACAGGCAGGCGTTCCGAGGGGAGCAGAGGAGAGAGAGGCCGTCCACGACACAGCCATTGCCGGTCACACGCACCAGGGCCGACGTGCTGGACGGGTTGAGGACGACCTGTTCGTAATTCTTGGCGTTCGGGTCGGTGCTGCTGAAGACGTACAGCAGGCCGTTACTCCAGCCCCACTGGCCGGACGTGGGCGCGGTCGGTGTGCTGGTGTTCTCTGCCAGCTTGGTGATGCCGTCCAGGGTGTATGCAGCCCGCTCAAACACGTTGGTGGGCTTGGCGGCGAGCGGCGAGGAGTAGACGTTGCCGGACACCAGCGTCCACGGCGCGGCGATTGCGGTGGAGCCGAGCAGGACAGGCAGGTTGCCGGTGCCGAAGGTGGTGACCTTGGAGCCGCCGGACAGGGCCGGGATGCTTCGCCCCCGCAGCACAAGACCGCGCTGGAAACGCAGGTCCATCGCCGGGCGCGCCCAATCGACGGCATCGAAGTCCCCGGCCGAGGTGATGAAGATCGGCGCCGGTGGCGCGTACTGCAGGATGGGCGAGACGCCGATGCCGATGCCGAGCATTAGGCGTAGGCCACTCGTAGCCCTGTGGCGGTGGTGGCGGCGGCAATCCCCTTGCCCTGGATGGGATGCCAGATACCGGCGGCGACGTTCGCGTAAGTTGCGATGTTGCCGCTGGCCTCAACCACGATCAGCGTTCCGGTCCCGCCGACGTAGACGGCATTGAATCCAGCAGATGACGCGAAATCAACTCCCGCTGTAACTGCGGCTGTATCGCTGACCGGGTTTGTTCTCATCGCGCCTCCCTGGCTTTCTTTATTGGATAAGCTTGCCTGAATAATTTGTTTCTATGCAAGCGGTTTATCTCATAGTTTGACCGTGACCCCAGCTACGGGTGTCGTCACGGTGGCCGTGGTGCCGCTGGTGCTGGTTGAAGCGCCAAGGGTGCTGAGCGTCGGCATCCACACGCCGCCGACCCGCTTCTGGTCGGCGGTTGGCGGCGGGGAAGTGACCTCAACCGCGCCCGGCACAGGACAGGGCAAATCCGCCCAGCCGCCGAGGTAGTTTCCAGACGCGTCCGCGTAGTACCGCGCCGCCGATCCCTGATTGGCCATGATGCCGTTGGTCGTCTTCGAATCCATCACGCGAAAGCCCTCAGGATCAGGCGCCAGTTCGCGTTCGTGAAGGTGACGCCGGTGCCGGTGGTGAAGTGCAGCCCCTGGAATGGGCTACCGGTCGCGTACCGGATCGCCAGCGCGCTGCTGGTGGCGACGATGGCCATGGCCGTCGCGTTGTTCGAGCCGTTGAAGGCCAGAGGCACAGTGATCCGGTCGCCGACCGAGTAACCGTACTCGGCCGTCTTGCACACGAGAATGGCGTAGAGAAGCTTCGGCTCGGCGTTCAGCCCGTGGGCGATGTTCAGGAGGCCCGCGCCGGTGATCGCCTGCTCTGCGCTTTCGAACGAGGCGGTGAACACCATCGGCACGGCGGCCCAGCTGAAGTCACCGCGCAGGAACTTCGAGGCGTCGGCCGCGCCGGTGAACGGCAGATCGACCGATGAGATAGCGCGGAAGCCGGGCGTCGCGTCCACACCGCTGGAGGGACCGGCGAGAAAGGTGTTCTTGGCCTGCTTGTTCCAAGCCACGTTGATGCCCCCTGTCACGGTGTACTGAGAGGGCATCGTGATCGTCAGGGTGCTCTGGTTGCCGTCGAAGGCACAGAAACCCGAGACCTTTTTCACCGTGCTCCCGGCGGTGATGTAGATGTCATAGGTGCCGTTCGGCAGCTTGCCTTCCACAAACCCGTTCGCATCGCAGATGAGCGGCGCGGCCTTGCGGGTGGTCTCATTGTCCTCGTAGACGGCAGCCTCATTGTTGGTGCCGCCCTGATAGATGAAGACCTGCGCGCCGACGAGCGGCTTGACTGCACCTGTGCTCTGGTCGGTAACGGTGGTGGCGAACTTCTGCATCAGGACACCGATGCAAAGTCGAGAGGTTGGTCGGCATACAGGCGAAGGTTCGACACCGCGGCCCCGCTGGCTCCCCCGGCCGAGCCGCCGTTGCCCCGGACCTGCACGCTCTGCCCAGCCTTCACGGTCACGTCGGCGGAGATCTCGCCGCTGCCGGAAACCGCCTGCTTCGAGCCGATCGCCGTGTCCCCGACGAACAGCTGCACCTCAGCGCCGTAGCCCGCACTCACTCCGTAGGTGAACTTGGCGGTGTAGGTGCCGTCATGGGCGACCAGTGTTTCCTTCCACTTCTGGAGGCCGCTGCTGTTGGTCATCTGCACGGGAGCGGCGTTGGTGTGCAGCAGGTATGTGCCGGCCGAGAATCCGCCGATGGCCTTAGGGCTGATGCGCGGAGCGTTGTCGACGCCCGCGATGACCGCCAGGAGATTGTCCCGCAGGGCCCGCATAAGGCTTTTTGTGACCGGACGGTCCTGATCTATCTGTGCGTCTGGGATATTCGTGTAATCGACCACATGGCGAGCTTTCTTGGGTACAGCTTAGTTTATTCTAGGACCAGGCTGCAAGTCGCTCATCACGCCTGCATCATTGCTGATGAACATGTATTTCTTGCGCTGGTCGTCGGTCGCCGCGCTCCACGGCGCCATCGTATCCGGTGTGATGGAGGAGAGCTTGCCGACGCCGGTGGTGCTCACCTGCAGCAGTACATATTCGTACTGCGTGCCGACCTCGACCTCCCGCTCCTGAGTGACGATGTAGCGGATATAGCCGGGCGTGCCGTCCGGGTTCTGAATCAGGCGGCTGGTCACATCCACCAGGTCGCCAGTATGCAGGGTGTAATCCTTGGCATCGACGCGCAGGGTCACCTCACGGGGCGTCTCCGCGTAGCGCGCCAGCAGGCGGAGCGCGACCTGGCGCGCCTCAGTGCGGGTCGGCGCCCAGCGGCTGAGGATGGTTTCCGTGGCGGGCACGCCGTAGGCGCTGGCGGCTTCGCTGGCCGCATCGACCGTGACCTCGATGTAGCGGAAGTTCTCCTGCTTCGCGTCCTTCGTCGGACCGGTCAGGCCGAGGTAATAAATTACCCGGCTGATGCGCTCCTTCTCCTGGTCCTTCACCTTGAAGGAATCGGCCACGATGTGCTGCAGCTCATCGAACACCGGCACGTTGCCCGAGGGCGGCTGAGGCACGATGGCCTTGAACGGAGCCTGGCGGCCTGCTCATCCCACCACAGCGCGCACCCCGTGCTCGCCATCAGGTCCTCAACGAGCTTCTGGACGCCCTCCGGTTTGCTCAGCACGATGGTAATGGCGTAGCCGGGCAGCCAGGTCGCAGCCTCCGTCTCCCAATCGGCCTGGTTGATGTAGGCGGCGCTGATCCCAGCGTAGGTGGTCAGCAGATCGGCGGCGACGGTGGCCACGCTGACGGCGGTATACCGGATGCACAGCTGCACGGCGTCCGCCGCCTGATGGTCGGCGGCGGCCGAGCCGTCGCTGCCCCGTGTCAGCCCCGTCAGCTGGTCGCCGCTTTTGGCCGTGTAGCGAATCAGCTCATCCCCGACGCGGACGGTGCCGCTGGCAGGGTAGGACGCGCCGACGCCGGTGGGCTGAAGGGCCAGGCTGGCGGCCGAGGCCGTGATATCGGCCGACAGGGAGCCGGTGCTGGTCACCGGCGCGACAGCCTTGTCCGTCTCGGCAAACCGCAGCACATCCTTGCCGTAGACCTTCACAACGCCGTTGGCGTCCGGCCCCTCCATGCGGTCGATGAAGTAGGTGCGCGTCTTGCTGTAGATGGTCCGGTCGCCGTCCACGTAGCCGGTGTTCACCCGCATCACACGGTTCAGCATGAACGGGTTGCGGGCCCGCAGCTTGCCGAAGAAGCTGCCCTGATCGTTGGGGAGGTAGGCCCGGCCGCTCGCATACGGGTCGATGCCCCGGTCATGGTACGGGAAGTCCTGCATCGTCACGACGACCGAGGCGCTGATCGACAGCCCGGACGGCTTCAGCTGGGTCGGCGCTATGTCCACATCCTGGATGCAGGGGAAGAGGGTCTCACCGACGGGCCGGAAGGCGTTGGCCGAGCAGAACCGGTACGTCTTGGCCGTCTTGGCGTAGGCCAGCGGCGCCTGGCACGTCTTGAACGTGTTGAAGCACTTCTGGCCGCCGGTAGTGCCCAGGACCGCGGTGCAGGGCGCTGCGCCATACGTCAGGCCGCAGAAATCCAGGTCCAGCTCCACCACCGTGATGGGGCGGCGGCCGACCCTGATGCGCAGCTCATCAAAGGTGGTCATTCGACCACGCCCCTGATGTTCAGCGTGGCGCCCATGTACCCGTTGTAGTGGGTGAAGGTCGGTGCGGGCACCTCATCCTCGGACCAGACCAGGGCCACGTCCAACGGGCGCTTGACCACCTGCGGGGCGAAGAAGAACGGCTTCCGCTCGATGTGGCGGACCAGCGGCAGCCAGTTGGCCTCCATCCATGCCGTGGGCACGAACTGAACCACCAGCGTGGTCCTGATGCCGTTCGCCAGGACACTGCGGCCAAGGAAGGCGCCGCCATCCGACAGGCTGGTGGTCAGCCGGGTCGCCCGCGCGAACCGGGGCGGTGCCCAGCCGAGGTACATGCCATAGGGGAGCGCGAGGTACTGGCCGAAGCTCACGACGCCGAGACTGAACACCTGCGTGCAGATGATGACCAGCCGCCACTGCGTGGCCGTCTTGGTGTCGAAGAAAACGATCCGGGGCGCGTTGTTCGCCGGAGCCACGCCGGACGTGGCATCGACCCAGGTGGTCCCGTTGTAATATTGCAGGCCGATGGTGCCGCCGTACTTGTAGACATCCTGATTGTAGACGGCCAGGTAGTTGGCCGAGCCCGGCATAGTGAGGGTCAGGTTGATGTACACCGTCCCGGCGGCGGCGGGCTTGAAGAAGTCGCAGGTGAGCCAATCGTAGGCGTTAGCGACCGGGTAGGCCGCGTTCTCACTGGAGGCGGTGACCGTGCCGCGTTCCAGAAGGTTGTCGTAGGCGATCCGGCACGGGTTCTGCGCGGTTGTGCTAGAGGGCAGGATAAACAGCGTCATGCTGCATATACTTCTACACGAGCGCCGCTCTTTTGTTGCTCGTTAATTTGATCAATGAGCTGGCGGACAGCCAGGCCAGACAACAGCGCGCGGTCGCCTCCTTCGATGGAGATGTAGACTTGCGTAACCGCGTTCTGGCCCGTTGTGTTTTGTTCGTACTGGCCTGTGCTCGAATTGAAGCTCGTTCCTGCGTTACCGGGGCTTCCGCTCGACTTATCACCGCTCGCCATCATGGCCGCCTGAGCAATCCCGGTGGCCGCCACTGCCGCCGCCGAGATGTAGCCCATAGTGCGGACTGTGGTTGCCGCCGCGATTCCCATCGGGGTCGGCCCATATATTGCGAGGGCTTTGGCTGCCGCCACTTCTGTGTTGATAAGCATTTCCGCGATTGCTCGCGCCTTTTCGAAGGCCAGCATGGCAATCGCAATCGCCTTGTTTTTGTTTGCGAACACCTGAACAAAACCGAGAATAGAATCCAGGGCCTGTTTGCGTGACGACGCTATAAGTGCATCATTGTCACGCTGTTGTTGCAGCGCCTTCTCCGCAGCGTCCTGCCGAATCTCGTTGAGGTTGTCCTGGTGCTCCTGCTCCAGCTCCTCTGCCATCCGACGATACTCTTCATCGGTAACCAGTCGGAGTTCCAGCGCCTCTTCAAGCCGCTTTTGCTTTTCCTCGTACTGAGCGTTCTCCTGCTCGGTTTCCGTCCCGAACTGCTCAGTCACATAATCCTTCAGCTTTTGACGGTAGGCCTCATCCGTGGCCGCCATCATCTCGTTGTACTTTTCCTTTGTGATGGCCTGTTTCGCCAAGGCTTCTTCAATGATTTTCTGCTGATCCTCATAGCTGGCTTGCAGCTTGTCAGGATCACTCCCGATGGACACTCCAATGTCGCGGACCTGTCCACTCAAGCTATCGCGCTCATCGGCTTGCCGTTTGGCTTCGCGCTCGGCTTCCTTGCGTGCCTGCTCGGCCTCGCGGGCTGCCTTCTTACGGGCTTTCTCAGCGGCTTTATCTGCCGCCGATGTGTCCGGCGATGCGAGCTTGCCCAATGTATAGGAACCGCTGACTTTTGGAGCCGCCGGCGCATGCTGTGCGTTGAAGTCAGCAATCGTCTGCTGAATCATCCGTTGTTGGAAGGTCGCAGCGTCGTTCTTTGATACCCGCTGCTTTTGGACCTCGGCTCCCAAACCGAACGGTAGATTGTTGCCGACGCTTTCAACAGCGGAATTGGCCTTAGCAGTGAAGCTGCCGATGCTGGCAGCTGCCTGGACTGCGGCACTTGCGACTTGCGCCAGCAGCCCAGCCAAGGCGGCGAGACCAGCTTGAACCTGCGGGTCGTTGACCGCAGCCGTAAGCTCCACGACACCGTCGGTCACTGCATCAAGGATGCCCGCACTGGCGAATCGGGCCTTGAGGTCGAACAGCGCGTTTTCCAGCCGGTTAAATGCGGCCTGTGCGCTCTGGGTGGCATCTTCCAGGCTGGCGCCGAACTCCTGCCGGACTGCGGCGGCAAACTTCGGCAGGAAGTCGCCGGACATGACCTGCCCCTTCTGCATGAGCTCGCCCAGCTCGGCCGTCGTCACGCCCATAGCCTTTGCAGCGATCTCGAAAGCGCCAGGGAGACTTTCGCCCAGCTGACCTTTCAGCTCCTCCATCTGGACGGTGCCCTTGGCCGCCATTTGTTCGAGCGCCTTAAACACCAGGGCTACGTTCTCGGACGGCAGGTGCATGGCGGTGGCCGCCTCAACGTCAAAGGCGCTGTCCGCCAACATTTCTTCAGTCATACGCGGGAAGGCGTACATCTTCTTGGCGGCAATCTCGATCTTGCCGATCTGCGGGGTGCCGGTCTCGACAATCACGTCACCTTCACCGGCCCAGCCTGCCGACGCTTCCTGGTCGTCCAACGGCATCTCAACGCTCTTCTGGGAGGTCTTGATGACGGTGGCGATGCTACGCATGGCCGAGGTCTCGAAGATTCGCCCGTTGATCGGGGCCAGCATCTGAGCCGGCACCATGTACCCACCATCCGGCAGGCTGTCGGTGCTCAGGTACTTCTGCTGCTCGGTGTTCAGGTTGCGGTCGCCCTTGCGCAGGAACGCATCGTAGGCGGCCTTCTCAGCCTTCTGCTGCTCGGTTTGGGCATTGTCGTTGGCTAGACCGCCACGCTCGAAGGCAGCCTTCAGCTTCTGATGCTCGGCCTGCATGGTTTCGAGAGAGGTGGCGACCTCGTTGGCGCGCTTCTCAATCTCGGCCTTTACTGCCGGACTGACTTCCTTAACGGCAGTATCGTGGGCATTACGGAGCGCATCAAAGCTCTCGGTAATGGTCTTAACTGTTTGCTCTAGTTCCTTGCTCACTGGGGAGTGACTTTCTTGCACGTTCAGCCAGGCTCAAAAGCCCGGCCATGAGTGCGGCTGAATCGCCACCATCCCGGTGCGCCAGCATCGCCTTGAAACCGCTGGACACGATGACTTTCGCATCTTCGCGGCTATACCCTGCATCCCGCAGGACAATCTCTAAATCCCGTTCGCTCTCTGGCGCGGACTTCACACGGTCCACGGTCGCATCGGCATTGGCGGGAAAAGTAACGAGGGACACTTCCATCAGCTTCACCTTGCGCAGGTGACGAACCTTGGTGTCCGCATTGAAATAGTCTTCCAGGGTGATGAACCCGATGGACAGGCCCTTAAGCGCGCCCTGCTTGAGGAGCGAGTAGGCTTCCTTGCCCTGCTGCACGTCCTGGTTCAGCTTACCGCGGAGCTTGAGGCCGTGTTCGTCCTCCTCCATCTCCACGTAGATGCCGACCGGCTGGCTGGGATTGTGCTGCCAGAGCAGCGCAGGCATCCCGTATTTGCGCAGAGACTCGATGAAAGCCCCTTTGTCCACGATCTCATTGTAGGAATCGACGACGCCAAAGACCGAGCCGTAGCCCTCAAACTCACCAGCTTCGCCGCCATCTTTTGCTTTGATCTCGGCGCTGAACTGGAGAACCTGCTTCTTTTGCATCAACCAACCCTTGTTTATCGCATTAAACACACATGTTAATGCCTATGACAAGCTTGTCGGTTGCTTCTTCTTCAGAACAGAGTTTCGTTCGAGTTATGTCAGGCGAGTGCCGGAACGGAGGCTTGACACGCTATGGTTGGCGTGCGGTAACTGGCACGGGCTGGAGGTATTGCAGATGAGAGCTTTAGCCGTACTTCTCTGTTCAGTAATTTGTACCGAAGCCCTGGCCTGGGATCCCATAGGGGATATCAAGAATCCCGGTCGAATTTTACGGAACATACAGAGAGAAACAGGCGCTGCTATTGATAAAGTTCCTGTTGTTGGGCCTGCAATAAATGATGCAGGGAGAACGATAGATCGATGGAGGCTAGAACTCCAATCCAGTGTATTTACTGGACCCGGGCTTGAGCAGTGGTTTTACGCCTCTAGGAATACGTCTATCAACGGTGCTCAACCGATTCCGCCGAACATCAGGGCTGCCGTCCAGGGTTGGTACGATGATGATGTGCTCAATCGTGCAAGATTCAAAGTCGGCGATGGTGGCGCGCTGAACCTCGCCAATAATTCGATCCGTGTTGGCAGTGCTGAAGCTGTTACCCTAATTGACGTAATCGTATTCAAAGGCCCTACCGAGGCATCTCAACCTGACTTGTGGGTGCATGAACTGAAACACGTCCAGCAATTCAGAGATTGGGGCGTACGGGACTTTGCAATTAGGTATATGCGCAGCTGGAACAGCGTTGAAAACGAGGCGTACGCCATTCAAGGCGAGTACCAGCGCAATCCTGGACCACGAGGACAAACCGCCTTTCAGCAGCCGCCAAATTTCCCAATGCTTTCGCAGATGTGCGCAACACCGGCAGGCATGTGTATAGTTCCTCAACCTCAGCAGAAAGGCGTTCAATGCGGATGCCAATTCCCCAATGGGTTGTTCATGGGGTTTTTGCAGTAAGTATATAGCTAAAACTATGTAGACACCGCGAACGCCAATACGCAGCGGCAGTGCACGACGTTTGAGGCACTGCCGCGCGGGTCGCCCGGCCGGGCCATCTTCTCCCCGCTCACTGTGAAATTCTGATCCATGGGAATGGCAGGTGACCCGGCCATGGCCGCGTGACCGTCGCGTGTCCGGCCGTCCTGCACCGGCACCCACCGCTTCAGCATCTCAAGGCCGTTGTCCTGCGCCACCTTCTCGGCACCGGCCTGGCTGGCAAACATCATGGCGCCGTGGGTTTCGGTCCGGGCGATGGTAATGGCGCGGAACACGCTGAGGCCGCGCACGGCCAGCAGCTGGGTCGCTACCTGGACCGGGTTGAACTCGGCATCCGGCGCCAGGGCCTTGTCGATGACCCGCTGCATGTCGGCTCGGGTGGTATCGGCCGTCTCCTTGGCCCGCTGCGCCCCGAACTCCACGATCCACCGGCGAACGAGCCAGTGCCAGAGGCGGTCCCAGGCTTCCTTCCGCTCCACGGCGGCGGATAGGGCCTTGTCGCCCTTCAGGGCCTCAACCAGAGCCAGCCGTATGGCGATGGTGTCGTAGTGCTCGGCCAGCGACCCCATCATGGCGACGTGATCGTGGAAGTGCCGGTCCAGCAGCTTGCGAGACGAGGCGAACTCGGCCGCCGCCTGTTCGATGTAGCGGTTCTTCTCCCGGTAGAGGGCGCGGGCATAGGGCCGCTCCACCGTCTCCATGAGCTTGTCCCACCGTGCGAGCAGCGCGGCGTCGCTCACTTCACTCCGAACTCGCGCGACATGGCGCGCGCCGTTTCCTCGGCCGTGAACCCGGCATCGCGCATAGCCTTCGCCAGCGCCGCATTACCCTCGCCGGGCGGCGGGTTGTCGTTGCCCGGCTTGGCCGGAGCCTCGTTCAGGCGGTCCAGCGGGCGCATGGTCCCCTTCATGTAGAGGAGGTCGGCACCCTTCTCCGGTGAGAGATCGAATCCGACCTCTACCCGCGCCTCGTTCGGGGTCAGCAGGCCGGAATCCACGGCCTTGACCATCCGCTCGAACTTCCGGCTGCGCTTGGCCTCCAGAGCGGGCACGCTGTCGGCGTTGTAGGTGAGCTGCAGGCCCTTCCCGTAGAACGGGGTGAGGAAGTCGCTCAGGGCCTCGATCACCTCGTCCAGCAGCGGCAGAACGGTATCAGACCACAGCCGCTCCAACGCGGCGTCCATATTGCTGAACGTGGCGGCCTCGGTGGTGACCAGCGGCAGGGGCACGCCGTAGACGAGGGCGATGTTCTTGGCCGCCTCGGTCATGGAGGTGCCAAAGTCCATGTCCACCGGATTCATGGACAGCGGGGTGAACTTCACGCCGCCGGTCAGGACGGGCATCGTCCCGGCGTTGCTGGTCCCGGTCCACACCCTGGAGAAATAGGTGCGCAGCTGCTGCAGCACGGTGTCGTTGACGCTGCCGGTGGCCTCAAGCAACCCGGAGGGCCGGGCGCTGTTCTTCAGCAGGCTGAAATTCCACTTCCCACCGGCGTTGTGGGTGTCGGTCGCTACCGCGGCGGCGGCGAGGGGCGACATGCCCCGCCAGTCGTCCAGCAGGTTCGGACCCTTGATGTGGAGCACCTGGCTCTCGCCGGTCAGCGGGTTGACCGGGTAGCGCTTCTTTTGCTCGCCGGACCCGTAGATGAAGGCCACGGGGAGCGCGCCCGCCTTCGGCTTCTCGATCTCGATGTGGCGGGGGTCGAGGTTGTAGAGCTCGGCCGGCTTGCCCGTCTCCGGCAGGCGGAGCACAAACGCCTCACCGGCCGCCTGGTGGAAGGTCACCAGCTCCTTGAAGAACTCCTTGCCGTTCTGGGTGGGGTTGGGCTTCCGCAACAGGTCGAGCAGCGGGTGCTTGGTCGCCACCGTGTCGGCGTCGCCCTGCTTCATCTCCAGCTTCACGCTGGCGGCGTTCTTGGCGATGACCGAGATGCAGGAATAGACGATGGGGTTGCCGCTGTAGCCCTCCTTGAAGAAGCCCGCGAGGGTGCGGGAGACGGAGGAATCGGCGTTGAGGAGGATGAAGGACTGAGAGCCGGGCGCGGGCTGTGCTTTCTTGCTAAAGAGGTCAGTCCATCCCATTCCTACAGAACAATCACTTGCGGTTCAGCTCCACGGGTTGTTCTGGCACGGTTGGCCAGGGCAAGACTCATCACGCAGTCGTCATGCATGCCCTCTGGCGCGGAGTACCGGACTCCCGTTCTTGTGTATTCATACTCGAAGCACTCAAGCTCCGATTTGATTACTCCGTCCGGATAGTAGATTTCCGATTGCTGAATGGCAACAGCTAAGCCTTCCATCAGCATCTGCTTGCTGGCGGATGAAAATTTGTAGCCCTGGTAGTTGCTGTACTCGGCACCGCCGGTGTCGGCCTGCAACTCCTCAAGGATGGGGTCACCGACCCCGGTGCTGTCCACGAGGGTGGGCTTGCTGCCGCAGATAAGCCGGACGCGCTTCATCGTCTCGCGCCAGGGCAGCTGGAACCGGTGGAACTCGCAGACCGCGCCGTCCTCATCGAGGCCGATGATGACCGTCCAGTCCACCGACTTCGCCAGGTCCACCCCGTAGCAGACAGCGGGCTTCCGGCTCAGCTCGCGCGCCTGCTTCTCGATGTAGCTGATGCCGAACGGGTTGCCGCCGTCGTCGGACGGCTCGCACAGGTACAGCTCCCGGAACACGTTCTCCGGAAGGGTGCGCCGGGCGTCGTCCAGCTCGGACTGCGGGAACACCCCGGCAGCGACGGCATCAAGGGCAGTGATCTTGTGGTAGCTGTGGCCGGGCTCTCCGCCCTCGGCCTTCCGCGACCCTTTGAAGAACCAGTTCCCCCTCCCCTTCACGTTGCCGATGAGGCGGATGGGGCCCTGTGTGGCGGTCAGGGTGGAGCGGAGGGCGTAGAACGCCTCCACGCGCATCCGTGAGGCTTCGTCGGCGACCGCAGCCCACACGTCCTCCCCGTACAGGAGGTCCGGCTTCTCGCCCGTCTTGAAGCGCATGACGGCGCCGTTGACGGTGTTGGTCAGGGTCAGTTCGGAGTCGTTGGAGCGGAGCAGGCCCGGTGGCACACCCCGCTTAATGCGCCCGTAAGCGATTTTGGCGACACCGGTGGCCGGTGCGACCCACCAGAACTCCCGGCCCGGCTTGCCCCTGATGAGCGACTGTTCGAACAGCCAAGCCATGCAGGAGACGGTCTTACCGCTTTTCGTGCTCCCCTCGATCCAGGCATACCGGTCGCTGTTGAAGAACGCCTGCTCTTGCTTGGCGTAGAGCTTAGGCCGCTCGTAGACGTACTCCTTCACTCACCGGAGGCTAGTGCACTGACGCCTTCAAAAGGTACACCGCGCTCGCCAAATTGCTTCGTCATTGCAGGTGGTTAACGGGGATTCGCCTGATACGTTCGTCGGTGTCAGTGTACTAGGAGCCGATCTTGATGGTGAAGGTGGGCGGCGCCGTGGGGTCGTTCGGGTCCGCCAGCTGCACCTTGTCGCCGTACTTCTTCGGCGCGGCCTTACCCATCAGCCATTTGCGGGTTTCAGCCCGCAGCTTGGAGCGGGCCACCGCTTCACCGTTCACAATCCAGCCGATGGTTTCGCCGTCGCGTCCCAGCTTTTCCATCCAATCGTTTTGCCCGTCGTCCGCGATTTCCAGCAGTTCCTCAGCCCAGAACTCGGCCCGCTGCTCCATCGCGCGTGCGTACTGCTTCTGAAAATCGTCGTTCTCACGCGCCCAGCGCATGATCGTACCCATGCTGGGCATGCCGTCCTCAGCATCAAGGACGCGCAACGTGGCGCCTGAAGCGATACGTTCACAGATCGCCAAAGCAAGTTCTTGGGTGTAATTGGTTGGACGTCCTGTAGCCATATGCAACTAAAGCTGCAAATCCAATCTCTCTGCAAGCTCTTTCACATATGTACTGCTAAGACCGAAGCGTTCTTTAATGATGACACGAGAAAGGCGATGGTTTCCATCGATGATGCCGTCCAAACTCATAAGAATGAAATAAAAATACAAAACGCGCCTTGCTGCCTCATCCCATTTCTTATACTTCAGCGGATTACTCATGATTTCATCCGCTCTATATCGGGCTGCTGAAAGTTTTTTTAGATATTCCTGAATCAGAGGCACAACTCGTTCGTGAATTTCTGCTGGTGCCTGCTCCCACCGGAAATAAAGATAAGACAAGCGTTCAGCACGATGGAAATCTTCCCTGGCGGCTCCGTGCCGAATTTCCCACAAAAGTGGATCTAGTATAAAATCGGGCTTATTATAATTGAAAGTAAGCCGGGGCCAGTTATGGCGCCACCAGTATTGGTAAATACCGTTCGGGAAAAGTTCCGTAAAGCGCTTATCTCTGCCCAGCTCTTTTGCAAAAGTGTTGAAGTTTCCGGCCATAACCTGGTTCACAAGAAACCCGAAAACCATTGCTTGCGCGCGTTCAGCTGAAATCGCCCCCTCAAGTAAGTTACCTATAACTGCCATGAGTCGTTGGTAATCGGTTTTTGTAGCGAAACGCTCAATCCACTCAAGCGCGATGCGGCGAAGCTCCTCGTCAATCGGATGCGGTGGCTCGGTAAGAGATCGGGCATGTCTCACCGCATCGCCAAGCCTTGTAATCCAATAGCGTGAATGGACAGGAGTCCTTTCGAAAATATCGCTGAAAGAGGCAGCAATCTCCTCCACCATCCATTGGTCTTGCTGCTCCTGAAAGACGCCATTTCTGGCATCGCCCAGCAAGCGTCGCAACGTTTTCAGGACTGGATGATCGATAGCCAAATTATCGAACCGTACAAAAACATCATTGGATTCAGCATCGCCAGGGATGATATGGCAGAAGCCGTTAACCCAGAACGGTATCGGCGACGGCTCACCTAATGTGTATGAAAGAAGCTGATGATCTTCTGGTAGGTTGTAGTCTATCTGAAATCCCTCTGCGTTGATGAAATCCATAAATTCAGTGATTTTGAAGCTAGCGTCCGTTTCGCCAACATACATCGTGTTTTCGCCCGGCACGCCGAAGACTGCGATGCCGATCGAATCCACATCAGGGACGATACGTATGGCCCCCAATAACTGAGCAGTGCCGGCCAGACTCACAGACGGACTCCGGCCTTTTTGTAGATTTGCTTCACAGCCTGGTATATCTGGCCATAGTGAGCATGCAGAGAGAGCGGGAAATGGCTGTAGGTTTCTACGTTCTGAGTGAGATCATTCAGCCACGTCATGAGCGATGGTTCTCGGGTAACTTCTTCCGGTACCACAACTCCAAGCACGTTTTCGCGCGTCAGTACAACATCCTGATCCAGCGAGACTTCGATAGCAGCAGCACGATCATCACATTTCCGGCTCGAGTTGTCTAAAGCCAGTCTGCAAACAGCCATGATCTCCTGATGGCGCAGCGTCATCTCATGCTGTTCGGTGATTTCCTCGAAGCCAGCCGCAGCGCGGTTGAAATATTTATCTGGATTTTTATAAACAAGCGAGATCAGCCGTCCAATGTTGCGCCTGTCGGAAGAAAGCTCAAAACCTTCCAAGTCAAAGCCTGTTACATAGTCCGGCAAACGATGACGCATAAAAGCGCCGCTGTCGAAAGGGAATATCCGTTTGATGCTGGGCGGTTCGTGGAAGCGGAGAACAAACGCCATAGGCAGCTGCCAACGCTGCGGGTTCTCGATGTCATCTTGCTTATAGGCCGGGCGCCCGACGAAGCAGTAGCATAATTTTTCTGCTTTGAAGACGCTGCAGGGCATTGCCAGCAGTCGTCCTGATTTCTTCACCTTCCAGATATTCTGTACTTGGGTACTATGGACAAGAGGCGGCTCTTTGGCGACTGCGAGGTTGGATTTCTCCAAAAACTCTCGCAGTGTCAGCGGTTCATCATCCATCTTTCGATCCGCCCCAGGCCCATGATTATTGCATGGGAAGCGGCTTGACGCCCCGTTCGACGTCCTCGGCAATCTTTTTCAGAAGCTTGACAGCAGCATCTTTTCCCGCCCGAACCTCAAGGAGACTTGCTCCAACGCTAGCAAAAATGAAAGAGACCTGAACTGCGGTGAAATCTTGCTCGCTAATCAGCTTCACCGCGTACTCTTCTACTTCGGTAGACAGCCTCATGAGCTGTTTCTGCATTTCGACTTCGGTCATGATACCCCTCACTACCAATTCCGAATGAGGAGCCTACGGCACCTCTCTAGTTCAATCTATAAGCGACTTCTCTTGCTGGCAATTGCGCTCTGAGATTGATACGCCCGCAGGCAGCGGGCAACCTGCCTACGCCGCTTCCGGGCTTGGCGCCGGGTGAGCTCCATGGGCTTGGGTGCCTCCGGGTAGACGGTGAGTACCTTGCGGGTCCGGCAGTCGACCACGGCCACGAACCGGATCAGGCCACGCCGGACGGCGGCGACACACTCGGCCGTACCGTGCCGCTGTTCTCCAATGGCGGCCCTTAGTGACGCGCACACCTGCGCCAGCTCCTCATCCGAGAGCGTGATGCCGAAGCGTTCCTGCATCCTCTGGTGAGCGTGTTGGGAGAAGCGGAGGGCCATGAGGGTGGACGGGAGAGGTCAGAGCTTTCTGAGAGCCCGCCGCATCAGCCAGTCACCGGAGCGGGTAGCGCCACCGGTGAACAGGACGGCGCCGAGGACGAGGAGGGCGAGGCGAAGGTAGGTCATTGCGCTCCCTCCCCGTTCATCGGGCAGCCTTCAGCCTTGGCCGGGCACTCGCTGACCTGAGCGCACCCGCATGCACGGCAATCGACAGGGAGGTCGCCACCACGAGGCCTGGAACGACGGTCTTTGCCGTCCCATGCACCCCACCGCGCCGCTTCTTCGCTCAGCGCACGCCGCTGATTGTCAGACAGGGCCAGGAGGACGTAGGCCCGACCGTTGGCGCGTACCGCCTTGCCCTGCTTCATCTCAATGCAGGATCGGCGCAGGCAGGCGCGGACGTTGCTGACATCTTTATGGACGACGAACACCTTATGGCCGGCGTTGCGCAGCTCAAAAGCCAGGTCATCCATCGTCATGATCTGACCGCGCATCAGGGCGCGCAAAAGGATGCCCTCCCGTGTGTCGGCATACTCGGGGAGGAGCAGCTGGCCTGCGGTGATCTTGCGGACGCTCTTCCGGGGCGCCGGTTTGGGCGGTGCGGTGCGGTCACCAAACCAAGGGGACTGGGGGGCCGGGTCGATGAGCTGGTCCAGCCAGGCTGAGAAGCGGGAAAGGATTGCCAGCATCAACGTGCCTCCCCTTCGAGACCCTGGCCTTCAGTCCATTCGAACTTCACGCAGGCGAGACGCTGAGTTCCGAAACTTGAAAACGGTTTACGGTCCGCCCCTTCGCGCGTGAGATGGACTTCAGCATAGTGCTTGGGCCCCTCACCACGCTGAATTCGAATACCTTCTTCCGGGTAGATGTTCACCCAGCACTCGCCGCGCAGCGGCTCTTTCTTCTCCGGCTGTGGCTGCAACATCTCACGGATGATTTCGCGGACACGTTCTTCCGTCATAAAAGAAGGGCTTTGGTCTGCAAAATCTACCACGGATCGCTCAGCATAGGCTCCGGTTGAAGTGCCGTTTTTATAGTACCAACCGCCGTTAGAAAGCTTGACCGACAGCCCCATAGCATCTTCATCATAGATCTGTACAATCACTATGCTGTTATCTTTTAGCAGAACTTTTCGACCAACATCTTTGACAGTAAATTTGAAGTCCACATTTCTCTCTCCCTTAGATTTGAGCCGCAGCCACGCTCAGCAGCAGGCCGGTGGCGGCATAGCCGAACTTCAGCAGGCCGATGACCGTAAAGGCCACCACACCGGTTGCCAGCAGCACAGCCCATCCGGGCACGTCCTTTTCCTGCATGATCGGGTGAGCAGCGTGGCTGGTTAGATGACGGTCCATTTATTTATTCTTCCTTGTTGTGGCCCCAAGGTGAGGCAGGTTCCAGTCATCGTCAAACAATATTTCACATTTATTTCACTTTTATTTGTTGACGACATATCTGTGTTGTCACAATGTTCTTCCACCAAGGAAGGATAACGAGATGGGAGAACACACGCTTCACCTTGGGGACGCGGATGGACCGAGCCCCAATGAATACGCGGCCATGATGGTGGAGCTGGCGATTGAACGCCGCTGCCCGCCCATGACTGATGCCGAGATCGACGCCATGGCGGCGTTGTTCGGCCAATAACGAACGAAAGCACGAAGAAAATGAAACCGCAGAAATCCGGCGGCAGCTACCGACAACCTCCGGCTGGCCCTCAGCCAGCCATCCTGTACAGCCTCATCGATCTGGGCACGCAGGAGGGCAACTACCAAGGCCGCATCACCCGGAAACGCAAGATCAACATGCGCTTTGAGCTGCATGGCGAGGACTGCCAGATGGACGATGGGCGGCCGATGTCACAGGGAATGACCTTCACCCTCAGCTCCCACCCTAAAGGTGCCCTGCGACCGTTCATGGAGGCATGGCGGTCCAAGTCCTTCACGGACGAGGAGTTCGAAGCGTTTGACCTGCGGAAAATGCTCGGCGTTCCCTGCATCCTGACGCTGGTGCAGGACGGCGACTACATGGCCATCAACGGCATCAGCAAGCTGATCGCAGGCATGGCGCCCCCGGTCCAGAAGAACCCCAGCATCTACCTCTCCCTGGAGCCGGGCGAGTTCCAGCCGCATCTCTTCGACGGCCTGTCCGAGAAGATGAAGGAGACCATCCGCAAATCGCCGGAGTACGCCGCCCTCACCGGGCAGGCTCAGGCTACTGGTGGTTCGCCGATGAAAATTAGCGACGATGTGCCGTTTGACGACGACATTCCGTTCTAATGGGAAGGGGCTCAGCCCCTCCCACTCAACCCCAAACCATAATCAAGAAACGACCGACACATGACTGACCAGAACGTGGAGACCATCTCCCAACAGACCGTCCTCGAAGCCGAGGAGAGCGCGCGCCAGTACCTGCTGGACCACATGCATACCATCGTCCGCAACATCCCCGGCTGGCGCAGCCTGCGCGAGGAGACGCAGGAGCGTATCATCTACCAGGTGGACAACCTCAGCGGCGACGTGGTGCGCAATATCATCCAGCACCTCGTCACGGACGGCCGGAAGGTCATCCGCACGACCATCGAGAGCCTGCAGGTGAAAGACAGCCTGAAGGTGCAACTGACCGCGCAGAAGACGACCAACAACATCGCGGACATCGGCAACGCGCAGGGCAGCTGGTGCTACCTCATCACCTACGATGAGAAGAACAACATGGATCGTCAGGTGCCGTCACCGGACCCGGACCAGCCTGAGCTGTCCGCTGGCGAACTGGCCGACGCCGATGCTCACGCCTGAGGCTGAAAAGGCCCTGACCGAAGCCCTTGAGCGGCGCAACGCCGCTCAGAAGGCTTGGGTGGACGCCAGGAACACCGAGACGGAAGCCTATATCGCGTTCAGGCAGGCTGAGGAAGATTTCGCCCGCCAGCAGTATGCACTTGCCGGACCTCTCACCTTCCTGAAAGGTTTCCAGTGCAGGGCCGAGATGAGGCACGTCTATACCGCGGTCATCACCCCGACAGATCAGAGTAACGACGACGTAAAGAAAGCACGATGACAAAAGCCAAGACCAAGAAAATCGAATTGCTCAAGGGGCGCGGCCGGCGCCCCCTTTCCGCATACCGATTTGACCACCTTCACCAGGTCGGCGACAGCTTCACGGTGGGCTGCTCCAGCTTCACTGACGCGGAGAAGGTCCGCAAGCGCAATAGCCTATCAGGCCTGTGTCGCTACTATCGCCGGAAATTTGGCCACACCTATCGCACAGAGATCACCGGCGATACAATCACGGTGCAGCTGGTGCGCTGTGGTTGTTAGCGCGGCTTTCCGTTCTTCAGCATTGGCCGTATCCGTCGCCTGCCACGCTGAACCTCGATCTTTGCTTGCAAGTGCTCTTTGTAGGAACGCGGCTTGAGGAAAAGATCGATCACGGTTTCTTCGGGATTGACACCCATAAATTCTTGTAGATAAGGCAGTTCGCGGTCCCCCATCGCGTACACGTACTTTAGTGAGCGGCGTGTAACCTGTTCGTTCATGAACCGCACCATGTCCTGGTTATGAACTCGCCTGATAATATCTGACATCGCTGATTTGTTGACGGCCCAAAATACTCGCTTGGGACTTACCGGCATCATAATGTGGCAATCATCTTCTTCCAGGGCGCCGTGCCAATAGACTGGACGATCCGATGTGAACAAGGCCGGTGCTAGCGGGTGCATCGGCGACTGCCCCCAAATCATGTTGACTAGGTGGGTGCCGATTCGCTGGCTCGCCATCATAGCATTGGCAAGTTCAAGAGAATGGCGGCTCAGCTCCTCCGAATTTTGTGCAAGCTCCTGCCGAATCTTATCTACTAGGCGGAGCGGATCGTTCTTTTGCCTCCTCTTCCGCCAGTCTTTCTCAGATTCTGGTGTTATGACAAGCATATTCTCATGCAGCCGTGCCCGCAGGTTTTGAATATAACTTGGGTGACGAAAAACCAATGTCATAACGAACTGTGCCCACGCCGTGCGTTCTTCCGCCGTAAATTTTTGTGCGTTACTCTCCATCTTCGTCAGTACATCGGCCGCCTTGCTATCGACGGGCGAGAAAAATTTTTCCTCGTAAAACGCCTTCTCGATCAATGGCAGGTCGGCCAAAAACTCCTTAGCATTTACAAAACCGGTTGCCCGCGGTGAGCAGTACCGCGGCTTCACAACATCCTTGTACTGTCTGCTGAACTCAACAAGCTTACCGTTTGAAGTCCAGCGCTTTAGGTAGAATTCGGGGAGATAGTGATGCCGCCAGGCGATCTTTTGCTGAGGCATGAGAACCGTACGGAATTTACTTTAAGGATTTTTTGTGCTTCCAAGTCGTGGACGACCTGGCGACACAACCCTTCGGCAACGGGACGCCCTCTTTGTCCTTTTCGTACCCCGCGCTGATCATCACACTGCCTGTGATATACCCGGCGTTGACCGTCATCTGCTGCTCGTTGGTGTAACGCTTGCCCATGCGCTTCTGCAGCAGAGGGTCAATCCCGGCCATTGCTGGAAGACCGGCTTCGACGGCCTCTAGCGCCACTGCCTTTGCCTCTGGCGACATGATGATCGCGTACATTTCCTGGTATAGCGGATGATCTTCAGTCAGCCCGCCTGAACCGAGAGGCAATTTCAGTTCATCAATCTGCTTCACAATCGCCAGAGCTTCCGGCGTACCTTTTCCCAGCGCGTTATTTCTCAGCGAGAGACGTTCATTAGCCGTCATCGCCTTCAGCTTCTCAATCGTATAAGTCGGCATGCCGCGATGTTCGCTCTGCTGTGGCGCCCTGCGCTACCCGGCAACCATTACCGCAGGCTACGGCCAAGTTTTCAAGGCCGATTATCGTTCGCCGGTGTCAGTACCCGCGCCACATCGTCCACGGACCGGATAACGAGGTAGCGGGCGCCCATCAGCACGGAAACGCGCTGGAATTCCTTTTGGGCGTCCGTCTGGCGTGCGGTGCCAGCCTTGCACTCCAAATGCACCGTGCGCCCGTGTGGTGCGACTGAGCAGGTGAAGTCCGGCACACCGTCTACCCGTCCGGGCCCCGAGGGTGTGAGGAAAACCCCTCGTTTCGGGTCGAACCGGCCGCCGTTGAAGTTCTGCTGGAACTGCAGCTTGCCCTGCGCCTGGTAGACAGCGAGGAGCTGAGCGACCCCGTTCTCGAGCGCGTACCCCGCCGAGTTGGAGCCGCGGCGGCTCATGCAGCCCTCCGGGACGCCAGGTGCTCGTAGGCACGGCGGACACCGACGCGCTGAACCTCCTCCTGATGTTTGCGCAGCTTCTCCCGGTGCTCGGCGTACCAGCGGGCGCAATGAAGGTCCCAGGCCGCCGGCTGCATCGCCCCGGCTTTCCACGCACGAGCCAGAAGGCGGGAGTGCGCGTTGCTCTTCGCCGTCTTGTAGTGGAAGCGCTGGAGCATGGCGTCGATGCAGGCGGACACGTCCAGGCGAGTCCAGCCGTCCGGCATGGGCGCCTTAAGCAGTGTGTGGGCGTACCAGACGCCGCCGTTCGTCTCGGCCTCCTTCCACTCCGCCGGGGTGGTGTCGTCCCGCTCAGGCTCGCATCCGCACTGGCGCAGCAGCTCCAGCATCTGCCCTTCCTCGGGCCAGCGGGCGAACTTGGAAGTGCGTACCCAGGTGGCGAGAGCCAGATTGATGTCCTTCATCGAGTAGGCGCCGACCGAGGCGCACCACGAGTCCGCGATACGATCCAGCTGCTGGCCGGGCTTGAGCTCAAAGGCACCATAGCGCTCCGTAAGGGCGATGAAGAGGTCGTTGATTTTGTCGAGCGGTGTCATTGTTTGTTCCTCCGGTGTGCAAAGAAGTCGTGGTTTTTGTAATCGATTGATGTAGGCGGGTTGCGCCAGATGCCGCTGCTCAGGAACTTGGACATGGTGGGGATGTACTGCCCACCATCCTTCTTCCAGCCTTGAGAACCAGCAAACGCCCTGACTGCCTGGATGATCTGGTCGGCGTAGGAGTGGCAGCCACCCTTCCGCCCCCAAATACGGAAAGCGTCATCAGGGTCTACGCGGTGGGACGGCGCTACCTTCTGGAACTCCGCCATGAAAGTCTGGAACTTTTCATCGAACACCCAAGGCTCCCCAACAGGGGGTTGGGGGGTGTTCTGTTCCTTGGTCTGTTCAGATGGTTTGTTATGGGGGTCCAGCTCCCGGACCACCCCTAGTCCGGCTCCCGGACTACCCTGGTCCAGCTGCCGGACCACCCCTGGTCCATTTCCCGGACCACCCCCCGGCATGCAGGGGCGGTAGATGTTCGAGGTGGCGCTTCCGTTCGGACGGTCCCGGCTTTCCTTCACCAGATACCCGGCGCGCTCGGCGCGGCCGATGTGATCGATGACGGTGCTGCGGCTGAGACCGCTCTCCTCCGCGATGAGGGAGTAGGACGGGAAGCAACCGGTCCCGTCCGCCGCCATGCGCAGGCCGATGGTGTAGCAGACAAGTTTGGTGGTCGGTTCGAGCTTGGAGTCTCGAACGGCGTGCTGCCACGAGAAGAAGGTGTTCATGCCTTCATCCCCAGCTGCTTGACGGCTTCGGCGCCGATCAGCGGCATGCCGTTGTCGTCCAGCAGGTAGGCCGCAAAGACGTGGCCGAACGACAGCGCGCCGGACTCCACAGCGGTCACGTTGCCCTTCACCCAGTCACGGATGATGCTGTCCGCCGCCAGCAGTCCCTTATCGAGCGCCGCGCGCTCCCACTGAGCCGGTGTTCCGCGTCTCCGGCTGTTCCAGGGATTGGCCTTCAGATAGAGCGCGGCCCATCCCCCGGCCGACACGCGGAACTCCACCGGATGCCCGCGCCAGCGGAATTGCAGCATGATGGTGTGGGTGGCGAAATCATCCATGAAGCCGATCTGATCGCAGCCGAAGCGGCGCAGGATCTTCGTGGCTTCAGCGCGGGCTGATGCACCGCTGGTGGCGTTTTCGTAGGGAAGGCTCATCGTTGAGCCCCCAGCAAGTCAAACTCAGTGATTGGGCGTTCTTTTGCGCATGCATGTGCATCCACGTCTCCAGCTTTCGTATTTGTTTGGCACCTCCAGCTTAAAAATTGCCGGGGCGGGTGCTGGAGGCAACCCGCCCACTATCTCAAACATGACACAAATTATATGTCATTCAAACTTATTTTGATTTTTGCTTTGCTACAAATTCACATTGAAACACATAAGTCGCGTGTCGAAAAAAGTCGAAGTCGGCTGGCGTTGGAAGAACGATATAAGTTATATCAAAATCCGGGTTTTGTTGCGCATACACATCCCTTTGCGGTTTGCAAAATTCATCTGCTGTATGACCGCCGGGAACTCTCTTTGAATAGAACCTGGGAAAGGTTGGCACTGGCTTGAGCTTAGGAGTCCAAAGCTCGTAAGCATCGTCGAGTTTCTTCAAGCCCTCAATCAGTCCAGCCGCGCCGAGCACGACGGCAGTTGCGATACCCAGCCACTTCACTACCGGATTCGTCGGCTTCTGATCACTCGCCCCCTCAGACATCGCTGCAGCTCTCCCCGCATCCAGCCCATCTTATCGCTAAGGTTAGTGTTGTCCCCTAGCAATTGCCAGGGCTCTCGTGCCCCATGTTGCTGCCTAAAGCTCTCGCATGCATCTCTAAAGCGCTCGACAGCACATCTCAGCTATTAGACGCTGCCTCTGCAGCAATGCATGAGGATCATCTATGAAAACTTCCGCTGCAAACCGGAGGCGGTCTACATGGCCGCCCACCGACATCACCCGCACCCAATCGCCCCCAGGCTGCACCTCCGCCGTCGATTACGTCCGTGACAACATGGACCACATCGCAGCGAATGTGGCCCGCACATGCTCAGAAGTCTGTCCCGGTGGCTGTCTGGCCCGCAACCTCGCCAAGGTCACGCAGGCCCAGCAGTCCGTGAACAGCAGCCGCGAGAAGGTCTGAACGACTTCTCCCGGCCCTACACCGGACCGCCCCCGGCGCATTTCCCGCCCAGCCCCTCGGGGTTCTGGATGGAGGTCGAACCGGCCCCGCCGTACCGCGCCCGGCTTCACTGCCCCGGCGAGGTTTCGAAACTGCTCTCCTACGAAGAAGCCTGGAAAATCCTCTGGGAGCAGCAGTACAGCCGCCTGATGCGCCACCAAGCAATCAGATTCTGAAAGGAGTACGATGATTATCTTGATAATCAGGATACGGCACCCCGAACGGAGAAAGGATTACTGGTCGCACATCACAACCAAATGTCTTTCTTACATCGAGCAAATGGCCCCCGCAGAACGCGCTGCCATACTGGCCACGTTAAGAAGCCGAAGGAGGTGATCCCATCTGCCCGGCGCAGGCTTAAGCGGCCAACCAGCCCGAACCAATAGCCGATTGGCCCTTGCGAACCTCGCAGGGGCCTTTTCTTTTCTGGAGGCACCTATGGATGAACTACCTGCTTATGGAGTGCTCTTTAGGATGGGCGTCCCCGCCTACAACCCCGATGTGGCCGTGTGGATAGACCGGACCGGCGCATCCTACGCGATGCGGACTGATGGAAGCCGGAAGCCCGGCCGCCTTATCATCATCGAGGTGGAAGGCGACGACCCCACGGAGAAGCAGCTCTACACGATGGAATGCATGTTCGTGATGCTAGACGTGCACTATAACCTGGCCGCCTTACACCTGTGCCCGGCCATCCTGCCCCACCTGGAAAGGATTAAGAACGGGAAAGCCCAGAAGGCGAAGCCGTTGCTTCTGGCTCAGGACGCAGAAGGCCATGCATAGCGATTACCCCGGTTCGCCGGGGTTTTCTACTATCCCGCCCCGAACGACGCCTCAAGGCACGCTTCGCTCTCCGGCCTTGACCCGCCGCCCGCGACGGGAACTCCGGCTTCCATGGAATCGACGCTTCGCGCGATCCCCTTTCCGGCTCTCGCGCTCCCACATGCCCCCTGTCGAACCCTGAGCAGGCGTCGCTCTCTTTGAAATGCTGCCGCCACCGACACAGGAGGCAGCCGTGCAGCCACCCCCGACATTTCAGCAGCAGGACACGGAGCATCTAGAGGACCCGCAGGAGCACGAGGGCCAGCCCATCGCCCGACGCATCCTCACCAGCCGTGCCGCCGTCCTCGCCCTTGGCTTGGTCCTGGGCGGGGCCGGGACAGCCCTGGCGACACGCCCGGCCGACCCGGTGAGGGCCGTGGAGGCACCCCCTCCGGCAAAGCCGCCGGAGCCGCCCCGCATCGTCTACGAGACGCCGCCACCCCCGCCGCCACGGCCGGAACCAAGAATCATCGAAAAGACGGTGGAGCGCATCATCGAGCGGTGCCCCACACCGAAGGAGGAACCGCCGAAACCGCCACAGGCCAAGGCCGTGGCCCCGAAGCCCAGACCGAAGCCAGCCCGACCGCTCTACGACCCTTTCGCCCAGCGCGACGTGGTGTACGTCCGGGAACCACCAAGGCCGCCGTGTCCCCTCTGCCTCTTTGGTGAATGAGAAGAAGCCCCGGTGGATGCCGGGGCTTTTCGCTTTTGAGGGTCAGTGCTCGGCAGGGGCCGCGCCGTTCAGGTGCTCCGGCAGGGGATTGTCGGGACCGATGAGCAGTTGCTCGATGGTGCCGCCGCGCGCCAGGTGCGCCTGCACCCAGTCCGCCTTCTGCCAGCTCCCCCGGCCGGTGGATGTCTGGCCGGTCACCGGGTCGCGGTATTTCGGCGGAGCCGATGGCCGGGAACGGGGTTCGTCGCCCTTGCCGATCTCGCCGGGCTTGCCGGTCAGCGCCATCAGCTCCGCCCGTTCGGCATCCAGAGCGGCGAGCCGTTCCGCAATCGTCGCCTCCATATCTGCCTGACAGCCCGCCAGAACGGTTTTCTTGGCGTCGAAGCCAAGAGCCTTGAAGTGGTCGAGGAAACTTTCCGTATCATCGAAGGTGGTGGTTTTCGGGGCCATGATGGACTCCGTGAAAAGGTATGCAACATAGCCAAACTATATTGTCTGCATGGAAAGGCAATAAAGATTAGGGCTTTGCTCCCTTTTGCGCCTTTTTGCATTTATCGAATAATAGTTGTTGACGCTTTATGATTATGGCTCTAATATCTAATCACCAAGGAAAGAGAAAACATTGCAACAACAAATCTGCCAAGAAAATGCCCGCATCGAAAGGGCGCATGAGCAGGACATTGCTGATTTCCGCGCTGAGCGGAAGGCCATTCTTGAAGGTGCGCCGATGAGCGTTGAAGAAGCCTTTGCGGTTCTGCAAGCTCTCCGTGAACAAAACGCAGAATACTTTGCCCTCACCGGCAAGAACCCGACCATTCTCAAGCCTGAGCGCGCTGCTTTCGCCCTAGAGAAGAAAATCCGCCAGATGTGGGGGTGCTAATGCCTAAAGGTGGGAAAAGAGAAGGAGCTGGACGCCCTAAAGGGTCCGGCTCCTATGGGGAGCCGACCGTGTGGATGCGTATCCCTGAAAGCGACACGGAAGAAGTCAGAAAGATTCTCGCGCGCCGAGAGCATCTTGCCGCCCTTCAACGAGCGAACCCGCATGAGCTTATTGCAGCAAAGCGGGCCGAGCGGGCGAAAGAGAAAACCGAAGAGGAAGCTAAATGAGTGAAACACCCACTTTATGACCTGTGCTATAGCGCCCACCGCAACACGAGCTTTAGCCCGGACCGTCGTGCTGAACAGGAAATTGCAGCCTACATTGAAAACGCGGAAACCGTAGAAAAGCACGGCGACCCGGTGAAACATGAAAGCCTGTTCCGCGCATGGATGGCCGCCAAGAGCCGCTGCGCTTCCAGCATGATTACCGGCCCTGCTAACTTCAATGTACGCCGGAATGAAAAGGCGTTTGCTGGCGAGGAAAAGCACGGCAAAGCCTACTATGCCTTCCTAGACCGCGTGCAGCGCCCAGCCAGAACCCTGCGCACACCGAACAGCGCCACGGCGGAAAAAACCCTGGAAGCTTTGGGCGACACCGTGAGTGAGTCCAACCGCTATGCCATTAGCGCCGAGTGGCAACGGGTCTATTTTGAGTTCGACGGCAAGCCAGAGGACGACGTGCGCGACCTGCTGAAGCGTAACGGCTTCAAGTGGACGCCGAGCAAGGGACATTGGGAGCGACTGCTCACACCAAACGCCCTAGCAGCGGCCAAACGTGTGGCGGCGCAGCTTGCAGCGGACCAAGAAGCCCCGAGCCGCGCCGACGAGGAGCAGGCGCGATGACCTGGCATACCTTTGCGACGGCGGAACAGCGCCAGGGAATGGCGGTGTTTGATGGAGTGATTGCCCGCATCCGAGCATCTTTCACTGACTGGTCGGAATGTCAGGCTGCTGAGTCTTATCGCGGCTGGCTGGATGAGAACGGGATTGAGGCGGAGAATGCAGCCGGATGGTTCAGTAGTGAGGCTGCTGACTTTCACACGGTTGACCGTTTTATCGCTTACGAAGAAGGGCGGTAATGGCCGGAGCGTCTCCGCGCTCCCCACTCCTCCCGCCTGTGCTGGCATCGTGGGCGCCCAAGGACGGCCAAGGGTTAGCGGGCGGGAACCCCACCCACCCGCGAGATTAGAAACAAAGAAATTAGAAACCAATGGAATTGAAGAAGTGTCCTTTCTGCGATGGTGTCGCGGAAGTCTATTGCCGCGCGAGGACATACGACTTTGTCGAGTGCCGCGTGTGTGGCGCCTCTCAAAGCATGTACCGCTACAAGACAGCTGAAGAAGCAGCCAAGGCATGGAACACCCGCGCAGCCGTCACAGCGGACCCACGAGTGCAGGAGCTGGAGGCGGCGCTGGAGGCCCTGCTGGAAATCGTAGAAGCGGAGTTCGAGGCCGACCCAGAGCCAGAAGACCTCACCAGCTGGGAAAAGGCGATATTGGCGGGACGTGCCGCCCTCGCGGGGCGCGCGCCCGTTCCCGCCGCGGCCCCGCCCCAGGAGGCGGTGTGAGACTCTGGGCGAATAGCTAGGAGGCGATGGAGATAGGTGGGGCGGGTGGGACTCAAACCCACAACCTGAGGTTTAGTAGGCCCCCGCTTTCTCCAATTGAGCCACCGCCATAGGAGCTGCGGGCCGGCGGGGCAGGAATCGAACCTGCGACATCCCAGTTACCGACTGGGAGCTCTACCACTGAGCTACCGGCCGTCCGCCCCCTTGAGATGTGCACTGAACCTGCTCGGCGCAAGTGCTGATCAAAGGGAAAAATGCCCAGCGCGGTCTGGCCGAGGAGGGTGAAACGGACTGGCACGGAGGTGGCACGGACACCCCCTGCCACCCCCTGCGCCGAATCACTTCTCCGTGCCACTCGCTGCCGGGTAGCACGGAGAAATCACTCAATATTTTGAGTGGGTTAGCGCGTTAGAGGCGATAACGAATTTGGTCGGTCCAGAAGCGCTCGAGGCGGGCCAGCGCCTGGTTGAGGCGGCCGAAATCGTCCTCGGAGATGCCGCCGATCGGCTGGATCGTCTTGGCGTGCTTCTCGTAGAGGCCGCGGACGATCTCGTGCACCTCGTGGCCCTTGTCGGTGAGGCTGATGCGCACCGAGCGGCGGTCGGTCTTCGAGCGGGCGTGGTGCAGGAAGCCGGTCTCGACCAGCTTCTTGACGTTGTACGAGACGTTCGAGCCGAGGTAGTAGCCGCGGGTGCGCAGCTCGCTCGCGGTCAGCTCCTTGTCGCCGATGTTGTAGAGCAGCAGCGCCTGGACGCTGTTGACGTCCTCGCGGCCGCGGCGCTCGAACTCGTCCTTGATCACGTCGAGGAGGCGGCGGTGCAGCCGCTCGACCAGGTGGAGCGCCTCGAGGTAGTGGGGGCGCACCGCGGTCTCGGTCTCGGGAGCGGAGGTCGTCTGCGCCATCTTCGTCGCCTGGGTCTTCATCGGATCGCTCTCACTCTGTACGGGGGTGCTCGGCGGTGTCTCCCGCTCCGCTTATGAGTTCAAATTAGGGGCGCCCCGTGAATGTGAGTTTAAACGACAGGATAAATTCTCGATTTACCTCTGTCGGTAAATCGAAGATGAACCTGATCGTTCACTTTCGAGAAAGGTTGAGGATCAGCGTAGTTCGCGAGACGCCAACCAAGAGACCGTGAAGTAGACCAGGATGATCATGCCGTCGAAGGCGAGGCTCGGAATCGACATCGGCAGCAGCTGCGGGGTCAGCAGGGCGAGCACGATCGCCGAGGTGGCGGCGAGCAGCCAGACCACCCCGCCCCAGGCGGTGGCGAGCCACAGCCCCACCGCCGCCAACAGGTTGATGACGCCGAAATAGACGATCACCGCCTGCCGGCCGATCGGCGCGGTCTCGAACGGCGCGGCGTTGGGGCGGGCGCCCAGGATCTCGGCCCAGGCGCTCAGGCCCTTGACCATCCAGACCACCGCGACGACCCGCATCAGCCAGACCAGGACTACGTCCCAGCGCGTCTCGGGCCGCGGCGGCCGGCGCTCGATGCGGTCGGCCGTCTCCTCGATCCCCGCCCGCCGCGGGCCGCCCCGGGCCTTGCTCAAGCTGCGCATGGTCAGGTGAAGCTCGGCTCGCCGGGCATCGGCGCGAAATGGGCCTCGATGTCGGACGCCTTCACCGCCTCCAGGGTGGCGGGCTGCCAGTCCGGCGTCCCGTCGCGGTCGATCAGCACCGAGCGCACGCCCTCGTAGAAATCGTGACCGCGCAGGATCCGGCACAGGATGCGGTATTCGAGCCGCATCGCCTCCGGGAAGGACAGGGACGCGCCGCGGCGCATCTGGGCCAGCGCCAGGACGAGGCTGGTCGGCGAGCGGGTGCGGATCGTCGCCGCGGTCTTGTCCGCGAATGCGGACCCGGCGGCGTCGAGGCGTGAGAGCACCTCCGCGACGCTGTCGGCCGAGAAGCAGGTCTCGATCAGCGCCCGCTCGGCGTGGAGCGGGCCGGGGGGCGGCGCCGCGTGGCGGCCGATCGCCTGCTCGATCGGCCCACCCTCGCTGAGCGCGTCGCGGATCGCCTCGAACTGCGCGGCCGGTGCGGCGTGGGTGGCGAGCCCGAAGGCCAGCACGTCACCCTGGCCGATCCGCTCGCCGGTGAGCGCGAGGTAGGTGCCGACGAAGCCCGGCAGCCGCGGCAGGGCGTAGGTGGCGCCCACATCCGGAAAGAAGCCGATGCCGGTCTCCGGCATCGCGAAGGCGGTGCGCTCGGCCGCGACCCGGTGCGAGCCGTGCAGCGACACCCCGACCCCGCCGCCCATCACGATGCCGTCGATCAGCGCGACGTAGGGCTTCGGATAGCGCTGGATCAGGGCGTTGAGCTCGTATTCCTCGCGAAAGAAGGCCTCGGCCTGTGCGTACTGCCCGGCGCTGCCCTCCTGGTGGATGCGGCGGATGTCGCCGCCGGCGCAGAAGGCGCGCTCGCCGGCGCCCTGCACCACCACCCGGGTCACGGCCGGGTCCGCCGCCCAGGCATCGAGCGCGGCGCGCAGGGCGCGCACCATCTCGAGGGTGAGGGCGTTGAGGGCCTTGGGCCGGTTGAGGGTGATGAGCCCGGCGGCCCCGCGCCGCTCGCACAGAACCGGATCGTCCGCCGTCACGCCCGCGTCGCTCATGGTCCACACTCCCGGTTAAGGGCGGTTAACCGGGTGTCGCCCGCCGCGTCAACGGCGCGGCGCCCCGCGAACCTCCATCGCGACCCTGTCATGCACCCGCGCCCGGGTTCAGGCGCCGTCCGGACTGTGCTACCTCCGGATTGGACGAATTCCACGTCGAAGAAACTGATCTGGAACAGGCCCGGCGCGAAGGCGGGCCGCGAGGAGGCCCGACCCCGGATGTCGCAGATCCAGCCGATGCCCCGGCCGCTCGCCCGGGAAGCCGCCCGGACCGAGCCGGCCTCCCTCGGGCTCACCCAGCGCCCGCGGCGCAACCGCAAGGCCGAGTGGTCGCGCCGCCTGGTGCGCGAGACCACCCTCACCGTCGACGACCTGATCTGGCCGATCTTCCTGATCGAGGGCGAGAACCGGCGCGATCCGGTCGCCTCGATGCCGGGCGTCGAGCGCCTGACCGTCGACGAAGCGGTGCGGGCGGCCGAGCGCGCCGCCGCCTTGCGCATTCCGGCGATCTCGTTCTTCCCCTTCGTCGAGCCGAGCTTGCGCGACCCGACGGGCTCGGAGGCGCTCAACCGCAACAACCTCGTCTGCCGCGCCGTGCGGGCGGTGAAGAAGGCGGTACCGGAGATCGGCGTCATCACCGACGTCGCCCTCGACCCCTATACCAGCCACGGCCATGACGGCCTCCTGGAGGACGGGGTGGTCGTCAACGACGAGACGGTGGCGCTCCTGGTGGAACAGAGCCTGATCCAGGCCGAGGCCGGCACCGACGTCATCGCCCCCTCCGACATGATGGACGGACGCGTCGGCGCGATCCGGGCCGGTCTCGACCGGGCGGGCTTTCGCGACGTCCAGATCATGACCTACGCGGCGAAGTACGCCAGCGCCTTCTACGGCCCGTTCCGCGACGCGATCGGCACCAGCGTCACGCTGGTCGGCGACAAGCGCACCTACCAGATGGATGTCGGCAACACCGACGAGGCCCTGCGCGAGGTCGCCCTCGACCTCGACGAGGGCGCCGACTCGGTGATGGTCAAGCCCGGCATGCCCTATCTCGACGTGATCCGCCGGGTGAAGGAGACGTTCTCCGTCCCCACCTTCGCCTACCAGGTCTCGGGCGAGTACGCGATGATCGCGGCGGCCGCCCAGAACGGCTGGCTCGACGGCGAGCGCGCCATGATGGAGAGCCTGTCGGCCTTCAAGCGCGCCGGCGCCGACGGCGTCTTCACCTACTTCGCCCCGCGGGTCGCCGAGCGGCTGCGGCAAGGGTGAGACGGAAAGGACGGGTGAGACGGAAAGGACGGGTGAGGCCGGGCTCCCGCGCGAGGCTCGCGGGCCTCGCCGCCCTGCTCGGCCTCGCCGCCTGCGCGGGCACGCCCGACGCCGAGCAGGCCCGGATCTGCCGGCGCGCCCTGCCGACCCTGGTGCCGACGGGATCCCGCGTCGCGGTCCTGCGCGAGGCCGCCGGGCCGCAGGAGCGCAGCATCCGCATCGACTTCTCGCAGGAGCGCGAGGGCCGCAGCCCGCTGCCGCGCTACGCGGTCTGCGAGTTCTCCGGCTTGAGCCGCACCGACCTCTCGGGCCTGACGAGCGACCGCGGCCCGGTCGGCGGCGCGGCGCTCTACCTGCTCAAGCACTACTACCTCGACACGCCGGACGCGGCGCAGGCCGAGCCGGGGGCGGGCTGACGCGCGGCCCCGCGAGCCCTACAGTGGCGCGCCTGGAGATTCCCGCTTGAGCCAGCCCTACGCCATCACCCCGGACGACGTCGTCCGGGCCGCCCACACCATCCGCGGCCACGTGCTGCGCACGCCGCTGGTGCCGGCGCCGCGCCTGTCGGAGCTGACCGGGGCGCGGGTGCTGGTCAAGCACGAGAACATGCAGGCGACCGGCGCCTTCAAGGAGCGCGGCGCGGTCAACCGCCTCAGCGCCCTCTCCGAGCCCGAGCGCCGCCGCGGCGTGGTGGCGATGTCGGCCGGCAACCACGCGCAAGCCGTGGCCTACCACGCCCGCCGCCTCGGCATCCCGGCCACCATCGTGATGCCGGCGACGACCCCGCTGGTGAAGGTCGAGAACACCCGCGCCCACGGCGCCACCGTGGTGCTGGAGGGCGAGACCCTGGTCGAGGCGGCCTCTGCCGTCGACCGGCTGGTCGAGGCGCACGGCTTCGTGCTGGTCCACCCCTACGACGATCCCCTGGTGATGGCCGGCCAGGGCACCATCGCGCTCGAGATGCTGGAGGACGCCCCCGACCTCGACTGCCTCGTCGTGCCGATCGGCGGCGGCGGGCTGATGAGCGGCATCGCGGTCGGCGCGAGCCTGCGGCCGCGGGTGGCGCTCTACGGGGTGGAGGCCGCGCTCTACCCCTCCTTCCTCAACGCGATCGACGGGCAGGAGCGGCCGATCGGCGGCCCGACCCTCGCCGAGGGCATCGCCGTCAAGACCGTCGGCCGCCTGACGCTGCCGATCATCCGCGACCTCGTGCGCGAGATCGTCCTCGTCGACGAGCCGCAGATCGAGCGGGCGGTGCACGACTACGCCACGCTTCAGCGCAGCCTCGCGGAAGGCGCGGGAGCGGCCGGCCTCGCAGCGCTCCTCGCCCGGCCCGACCTGTTCTCCGGCCGCACCGTGGGGCTGGTGCTCTGCGGCGGCAACATCGACGCGCGGCTGCTCGCCTCCGTGATGGTGCGCGAACTGGAGCGCGAGGACCGCATCATCTCGTTCAGGATGACCGCGAGCGACCGGCCGGGCGTGCTCGGCCGGGTCGCCGGGCGGCTCGGCGAGCTCGGCGCCAACATCCTGGAGGTCTCGCACGGCCGCCTGCATCTCGACGTGCCGGCGAAAAGCGTCTCGATCGACGTGACGATCGAGACGCGCGGGCCCGGCCACACCGCCGAGATCCTCGACACGCTCGCCCGCGAGGGGCTGGAGCCGCGGCGGATCGGGCCGCACGGCAACGGGGCGACCGGGGCCTGAGCGCCGTCGTCGCGGGCTGCCCTTGAGACATGGTTGCGCCGCGCCCACCTTAACCCGCGGGCGATACGGCGGAGACGAGCGCGATGGCGAATTCCTGGCAGAACGGTCCCTATCAGGGCGGACCCTACCAACCCGGCTACGGCGGCCCCCTGCCCCCGTCCGGCTCCGGCTCCGGCTGGGCCGGGCCGCCGGTGCTGGTGGCGCACGGCTCGCTGTCGCGGCGCTTCATCGCCTACCTGCTCGACATCCTGTTCATCTTCGGCTTCAGCTGCCTCCTGTGGCTGGCGATCTCGCTCCTCGGGGTCATCACCTTCGGGGTCGGCTGGGCGCTCTACGCGATCCTGCCGGCGAGCGGCATCCTCTACAGCGCGATCACCGTCGGCGGTCCGCGCCAGAGCACCCTCGGCATGCGGATGATGGGCCTGCGGGCGGTGCGGGCGACGACCGGCGGGCCGATCGACTGGATCACCGCCGCCGTGCACGCGCTGCTGTTCTACGTCGCGCTGTCGACCTTCCTGCTCTGGGTGCTCGACATCGGCATCGGCGTGCTGCGGGCCGACCGGCGCATGGGCCACGACCTCGTCCTCGACCTCGCGGTGGTGCGGGAGGCGTGACGGCTGCAACCTTCGGGGCCGGCCGCGCTTAACCGTCAGGATTTTTCGCCGGCGCGATCCACCCCTGTTGAGGCGGGCCGCGTCGGTGCTATCCTGGCCTTCCGGCGCCCGCGCCGGCCCGAGCCCTGCGAGAACACCGAAGCGTGACCAGCCATCCGCGGGACGCACCGCAGTTCTACCTCACGGCGCCCTCGCCGTGCCCCTACCTGCCCGGGCAGCAGGAGCGGAAGGTCTTCACGCATCTCGTCGGCCGGCGCGCCCGCGACCTCAACGAGATCCTGACGCAAGGGGGCTTCCGCCGCTCGCAGACCATCGCCTACCGGCCGGCCTGCGAGACCTGCCGCGCCTGCATCTCGGTGCGGGTGGTGGTCGACGACTTTTCGCCCAGCGACAGCCAGCGCCGGGTGCTGAAGCGCAACCGCGACCTCGTCGGCCAGGCCCAGCCCAACCGCCCGGCCTCGGAGCAGTACGCGCTGTTTCGCCGCTACCTCGACGCGCGCCACGGCGACGGCGGCATGGTCGACATGACGGTGCTCGACTACGCCATGATGGTCGAGGACAGCCACGTCGAGACCCACCTGGTGGTCTACCGCAGGCGCGGGCCCGACACCGCGATCAACGGCCGCGGCACCGGCGCGCCGGTCGCCGTCTGCCTCACCGACGTGCTCTCCGACGGGCTGTCGATGGTCTACTCGTTCTACGATCCGGCGGAGGCCGAGCGCTCGCTCGGCACCTTCATGATCCTCGACCACATCGAGCGCGCCCGGGGTCTCGGCCTGCCCTACCTCTACCTCGGCTACTGGGTCGAGGGGTCGCGCAAGATGCAGTACAAGGCGAAGTTCACCCCCCAGGAGCGGCTGATGCCGAACGGCTGGGCCCGGGTGGAGGAGGCCTGACCCTGAGACATCCCCGGTACCGGGAGAGTGTCGCGGCCGGGCCACAGGCCGGCCGCGACATCTTTTCGGTATCGTAACCGAACCGTCGAAAGCTTGACCGGACCGGTCCCGGCCTGCCCCATTGTGGCCCAAAAGCGGCGCGGCGACGCCGCAGGGCCTTCGGGGGAAGCGACATGGACACGGGTTTCGGACGCCTGCGGCGTGCAGGCATGGCGGCGGCTCTCCTCGCCGGCACGGCACTGGCGGGAGCGCAGGGAGCGGCCGCGCAAGGAGTGAGCGGGCTCACGGTCTTCGGCGACAGCTACGCCGACACCGGCAACGTCGTGCGCCTCACCGGCCGGCCCCTCGGCTTTCCCTACGTGAACGGCCGCTACTCCAACGGCGCCAACTTCGTCGACGGCCTCCAGGCGATCTACGGCCTGCCCGATTCCGCCGTGGTCAACTACGCCGTCGGCGGCGCCCAGACCGGCCCCGGCAATGTCGGCTCGAGCCTGCTGCCGGGCCTGACCCAGGAGGTGACGGCGTTCCTGGCGAGCGGCCAGCGCCTCGGCCCCGGCAATCTCGTCGCCATCAATATCGGCGGCAACGACGGCATCGCGGCGGCGCTCTCCGGGCTCACGACCGCCCAGGCGCCGCTGCTGGGCCGGGCCTCGGCGGCGAACGCCGTGGGCAGCGTCGGGCAGATCATTGGCGCCGGCGCGAGCACGATCGTGTTCAACGGCTTCACCACGCTCAACGGCCTGCCGCGGGTCGCGGCCTCCGGCAACGCCGCCGCCGCCGACCTCTTCTCCCGCACCTACTTCGACGGGTTGCAGGCCGGGCTGGCGCCCTACTCGGCGGCCGGCACCCGGATCTTCCTCCTCGACAACGGCCAGATCTTCCAGCGCATCATCGCCGATCCCGGCCGCTACGGCTTCGTGAACACCAGCACGCCCTGCGCCCTCGTCGCGGCCTGCGCCACCGCCCCGAAGGCGGTGCAGAACACCTACCTCTCCCTCGACGGGGTGCACCTGACCGAGGGCGGCTACCTCGTCCTGTCGCGCTACATGGCGAACGCGCTCGCGGCCCCGAACGGCATCGCCGCCCAGGCCGAGCTCGGCCAGATCGGCACGACGAGCTTCGCCGGCGCCCTGCTCCAGCGCCTCGACGCCTACCGGCTCTTCGCGCCCCTGCCCGGCGAGGCGACGGGGGCTCTCAGCACCACCGGCGTCGCGCCGCTCGGCGGGGCCCCGAGCCCGCTGATCGTCTGGGGCCAGGGGGGTTACGCCGGCGGCAGCCGGGCGACCCGGGGATTTGCCACCGGCTACGACTACGACAGCCCGAGCGGCACGATCGGCATCGAGGCGACGCCTGCGCCGGGCGTGCGCTTCGGCTTCGCCTTCAACTACGCCAACCCGCACGCCACCCTCCGGGGCGGCGCCGGCTCGATCGACGTCGACAGCTACGGCTTTGCCGCCTACGGCTCGTTCACCGGGACCAACCTCTTCGCCGACGCGGTCCTGGCCTATGGCCGCCACGACTATTCCGTCACCCGGCCCGGCGTGATCGACCCGCTCAACGGCGCCACCGGCGGCGACAGCGTCGCGGTGGCGGCCAAGGCCGGCTACCTGTTCGACACCTTCGGCTCGTTCCGCCTCGGGCCAATCGTCGGCCTCACCTACGCCACCACCCGGGTCGGCGCCTATACCGAGCGGGGCGACCCGGTGCTGACGCAAGCCGTCGGCGCCACCGGCCTCGACTCGCTCGTCGGCCGCGCCGGCGTGCAGCTGCGCGCCGCGCCCTTCAGCCTCGTCGGCCTGCCGGTGCGGGGCTTCGTCAACGTGACGGCCGAGCACGAATTTCTGGACGGCGGCCGCACGCTGGTGACCTCGCTGACCTCGACCCCGCTCCTGCCGATCCTGACCCCGCTCGGTCGCGGGGCACGCGGCACCTACGGCCTCGTCGAGGCGGGCCTTGCTGCCGACGTGACGCCGGGGGTGAGCCTGACGCTCACCGGCGGCACCACCTTCGCCCGGACGGGTGGGGACGGGTACGCGGTGAATGGCGGGCTGACGATGCGATTCTGATCACAGCTGAACTCGAGAGCCCGCAGTCCGGCGGGGCGTTTCGCGACCGCCCCCCGGCATGCGCGCAAATTGAACCTTGACTTGGCGGAGCGAGATTTCCGATTGTATTTTATTCATATAACCTTAGCGCCAAAACCAATGTCATGAAAAGCGTCCAAATTATGAATTCGACTATTTTCTGATTGGGTACCGATTTAAAGAATACCGGCCGCGACGCTGTTTGCTTTATTTCAATGAGTACATCTTTCAGCAGCTTCTCGGTCGTGGCACTCGGCTCGGAATAGTCCCTCAGCACGGCCTGCTCCATCTCGCTCTGTACGCTCCTGCTTGTCAGGCCGTAATATAACATGATGATGCAAAAAATAAGCAACAATACGATAAAGCACCAGGAAATGCGAACAACTTGCTCTCGGTTGGCAGCCCAAATTGTCAGGGTGTAGACGATCGATATCACTGCCGATCCGACCGAATAAGAAAAATTTATAACGCTCAGTATTTTTTCCTGAACGGCAATTTTTGCGATAATAATATCGCGGATTGTATTGCTGGAGTACGTCTTCTCGATTGCCGCGCCTTCTAGGCCATCTTCATTATTATAGATCATTTGATCATACCTTTTTGCTCAAGACACCGAAACATGAAATCGACCGCCAGCAGATGCTCGGAGTCTTCTCCCGATGGCAATTTCTTGCCTCGCAAAAGTGTCGTACGGAATATGTCGATATTTGTTTCTCCAACGCCAAGCTTTGGATGCAGATCTACAAAAAATGGAAGAATTTCTCTCTTAAAGAAATCAACCTTTGAATGCATCGTGTTAGCATCGACTTTATCACACTTATTGATCAAAATCGCAATTCCGCTTATTTTCTTCTTGGCGGCCGAATCATGCGGGACCAGCTCATTGATCCTCACACCGAGCATTCGCGACCATTTCGCGGTATCACCATACTTGTCGAGCGCCTCTTCATCGAAGGCAGCTGCGGGACCTGTCGGATTTTCAATAATCCTTCGTATGTCAAAAATGAAATACAAAAATGCGGGCTTTTGGTCCTTCACATCCTTGGCGATTGGCTTTGCGTCAAAAAATCCCCGGCTGTCTCTTATCCAGAACGAAAAATTGTTGAATGATCTTGTGCCGTTGTGAAAGTGTATATTGGCCAACCGGCTATTGAAGTCCTGCGTCTCCTCCATCGGCCTCGGATGTGGCGGGAGAGATCCTGACAGCAAAAAGTCACGGAAAGACGTTTTTCCTGATGAATTTTGACCCTCCAGCAGGATCGTATGAGAAAAATATCTTCTTATCCACCGCAGGCTCAAAGATATCGCACTCGACGTTATTTTCATTGCCTCTCCAACACCTGCTTTTATTATTGGACCGCCCAACCCTTCCGCCATCGCAAGCACTTCCTTTTTGATTCACACAATACTATCAGATGTCATATGTGATACATTACGCTATATCCGCCAACTTATCATGTAAACATCCGATTATGGAAAACTGATTTCCATCTTTGTGCGCCACAGGCCGCAATACATGGTTCGTATCTGAGATTGTATGATTTGATCTTGCAAAAATTTTTCCGCAACGTGCCGGCAAGGTCGCTCCTGCTCTATTGCGGCATGTCGGCGAGGCCTCGAAGCACGTGCAGGCTGTCCTCACGCCCCTTCCTTGCCTTCTCGCCCCGCATCCCATAGCCGTCGCGGCAACCTCCCCATCCATGAGCAGGAGCCCCGACGATGATCCCCCGCTACAGCCGGCCCGAGATGACGGCGATCTGGTCGCCGGAGACGCGCTTCCGGATCTGGTTCGAGATCGAGGCCCATGCCACCACGGCGCTGGCCGAGATCGGCGTCGTGCCGAAGGAGGCCGCTGCCAAGGTCTGGGAGAAGGGCCGCGACGCGGTGTTCGACGTCGCCCGCATCGACGAGATCGAGCGCGTCACCAAGCACGACGTGATCGCGTTCCTGACCCATCTGGCCGAGATCGTCGGGCCCGAGGCGCGCTTCGTCCACCAGGGCATGACCTCGTCGGACGTGCTCGACACCTGCCTCAACGTGCAGCTCGTCCGCGCCGCGGATCTCCTCATCGCCGACATCGACGGGCTGCTCGCCGCGCTCAAGCGCCGGGCCTTCGAGCACAAGCTCACCCCGACCATCGGCCGCTCGCACGGCATCCACGCCGAGCCGGTGACCTTCGGGTTGAAGCTCGCCCAGGCCTATGCCGAGTTCGAGCGCAACCGCGCCCGCCTGGTCGCGGCCCGCGCCGAGGTCGCGACCTGCGCCATCTCGGGGGCGGTGGGCACCTTCGCCAACATCGACCCGCGGGTCGAGGAGTACGTCGCCGAGAATATGGGGCTGGTCCCTGAGCCGGTCTCGACCCAGGTGATCCCGCGCGACCGCCACGCGATGTTCTTCGCGGTGCTTGGCGTCGTCGCCTCGTCGATCGAGCGGCTGGCGATCGAGGTGCGCCACCTCCAGCGCACCGAGGTTCTGGAGGCGGAAGAATACTTCTCCGAGGGCCAGAAGGGCTCCTCGGCGATGCCGCACAAGCGCAACCCGGTGCTGACCGAGAACCTGACGGGTCTCGCCCGCATGGTGCGCTCTTACGCGCTGCCGGCGATGGAGAACGTCGCGCTCTGGCACGAGCGCGACATCTCGCACTCCTCGGTCGAGCGGATGATCGGGCCGGACGCCACCGTCACCCTCGACTTCGCGCTCGCCCGCCTCACCGGCGTGGTCGACAAGCTGCTGGTCTATCCCGAGCAGATGCAGCGCAACCTCGACCGGCTCGGCGGCCTCGTGCACTCGCAGCGGGTGCTGCTGGCGCTCACGCAAGCCGGCGTGTCGCGCGAGGACGCCTATCGCCTCGTCCAGCGCAACGCGATGCCGGTCTGGCGCGGCGAGGGCGACTTCCTCACCCTGCTCCAGGCCGACAAGGAGGTGACGGCGGCGCTCAAGCCCGAGGCGATCGCCGAGTGCTTCGACCTCGGCTACCACCTCAAGCACGTCGACACGATCTTCCGGCGGGTGTTCGGGTCGGAGGGCTGAGACGCAGAAACGCGATGGAGGGGGTCGGGCGCCGCGCGGTGTTCGATCCTCGACCGCGGGCAGCGCGATGGGACTGGCAGGCACACCGATGACCACCGAAGCCTTCGCGAGCGTCTTCGACGCGCTGACCGACGATCCGGTCGAGGCCGCGAACATGACTGCGCGCGCCGACCTGCTGCTCCAGATCCGCGAGCGGATTCGCAGTTGGGACTTGCCTCAGGAGCAGGCGGCAGCGCGAGTGGGTCTGACCCGGCTTCGGCTCAACGACTTGATGCGTGGCAAGCTGGACAAATTCTCGCTCGACGCCCTCGTGAACATCGCCACCGCTGCCGGCTTCGTGCTGCGCATCTCACTGGAAGATGCCGCCTGAGCGAGAGCGGACTGCCGGACCTGAATGACCGTTGGACGTGTCCCCGCGCTCCGCGTCACCCCGGGACTCGGCGAAGCCGAGAATCCGGAATGACGCGAAAGGTCCGGGGGCCCTTCTCTTAGCCCCGGCCGCCGCGCGACATCATACCCGCGCCCGCGGATCGTGCCGCCCCAACCGCTCCAGCAGGAAGTCCACTTCCGCCTTCGCCGTCGCCGACAACCCGGCCCCCGGCTTGCGCTGGGCGTCCGAGGCCAGGATGCCGCGGCGCATCATCACGTACTTGCGCACCGCGAGGCCGAGGCCCGGCTGCTGCTCGTAGCGCAGGAGCGGCAGGTGGGCATCGAAGATGTCGTGGGCGCGCTCGCGCTCGCCGGCCGCGCTCAGGCGCACGACGTCGACCAGCATCTCCGGGAAGGCGTAGCCGGTATTCGCGCCGTCCGCCCCGCGCTCGCACTCGAAGTCGAGAAACAGGCCGCCATTGCCGCACAGGATCGAGATCGGCCGCAGCGAGCCGTCGCGCTGGAAGGCGCGGAGAGCCGAGATCTTCTCCAGCCCCGGCCAGTCCTCGTGCTTGAGCATGACGCAGTTCGGGTTGTCGGTGACGATGCGGCGGATCACGCCGGGCGTCATCACCACGCTCAGGGTCAGCGGATAGTCCTGGATCACGAACGGCACGTCGGGGCCGATCACCTCGGCGGCCTGGGCGTAGTAGCCGACGATCTGGTCGTCAGTGCGCAGGGACGGCGGCGGCGCGATCATCACGGCGGCCGCGCCCGCATCCATCACCGCGCGGGTGAGCGAGCCCATCGCGGCAAAGCCCGGGGCCGAGACGCCGATGACGACCGGGAGCTTGGTGCGCCGGATCACCCGCGAGGCGACCGCCACGGCTTCCGCGCCGTCGAGCTTCGGGGCCTCGCCCATGATGCCGAGCACGGTGAGGCCGGTCGCGCCGATCTCGCCGTAGAAATCGGTCATCCGGTCGACCGAGGCCTCGTCGATGCGGCCGTCCGGGTGGAACGGGGTCGGGGCGATGGGGAAGACGCCCTTCGCGTCGGGGGTGAGCCGCATGTCGTGTCCTCTGGTGGTCGCCGGACGATAGGGCGTCGGCGCCGGCCCGCGCAACCACTGCGCGCGCACGCGCCACGCGGGGCGGGCCGGCCGGAATCGCGCTTGCGGCCGGGCTCCGGCTGGTGCTTCAAGAACGACGTGTTCGTGAACGGCCGCCCGATCGGCCCCGCGAGAGGAAGACCCGCATGTCCCGCATCGTCTACGTCAATGGCCGCTTCGTGCCCTTCGAGGAGGCGACGATCCCGATCATGGACCGCGGGTTCCTGTTCGCCGACGGCATCTACGAGGTGAGCGCGGTGCTGGACGGGCGCCTCGTCGACAACGAGGCCCACCTCGCCCGGCTCGACCGGTCGCTGGGCGAGATCGGCATCCGCAATCCGCATTCGATCGCCGAGTGGACGAAGCTCGAAGAGGAGCTGGTCACCCGCAACGCCCTCAAGGAGGGCCTCGTCTACATGGAGGTCACCCGCGGGGTGGCCGAGCGCGACTTCGCCTTCCCGCCCGAGGGCACGCCGCCGACCGTGGTGATGTTCACGCAAGCCAAGAACGTCTCGGCCAACCCGCTCGCCGAGCGCGGCGCCAAGATCATCACCGTCGAGGACCTGCGCTGGAAGCGCCGGGACATCAAGTCGGTGGCGCTGCTCGCCCAAGTGCTGGCCAAGCAACAGGCCGCCGCCGCCGGCGTCGCGGAAGCCTGGATGCACGAGGACGGCTTCGTGACCGAGGGCGGCTCCTCCACCGCCTTCATCATCACCGAGGATAACCGCATCGTCACCCGCCCGCTCTCGACGGCTTTGTTGCCCGGCATCACTCGCCGGGCGGTGATGCGGCTCGCCGAGGAGAACGGCCTGAGCGTGGAGGAGCGCGCCTTCACGGTCGAGGAGGCGCTTCAGGCGTCCGAGGCGTTCTTCACCTCGGCCTCCGCCTTCGTGATGCCGGTGGTCGAGATCGACGGCACCCGCGTCGGCGGCGGCCAGCCCGGCCCGATGACCCGGCGCCTGCGCGACCTCTACCTGGAGATGGCGGCCGGCTAAAGCCTAAGCGGGGCCGGAACTGACGGGTGCCGGCCCTGTTTCCCTCAGGAGAACCCTGATGGGAGAAACCGAATGTCCAAGCTGACGCGCGGCGGACTGGCCGTGCTGGCGATCGTCGCCGGCGCCACCGCCGCCTTCGCCCAGTCGCCCGAGGTGCCCCTGAAGGGGCGCGACCGCGACCCGAACCTGCCGCCCCTGAACCAGACCATCCCCGAGAAGGTGCGGCCCGGCGACGCGACCTCGAACGCCGACAAGTCCGACACCACCGGCTCGACGCTGAGCGATAAGCTCCAGCAGTCGGACGGCGTGATCAAGCCGCCGGCCACCGGCGCCCCCGACATGGCGGTGCGGCCGCCGGACCCGACTCCGAACTCGACCCCGGTGATCAAGCCGGGCGAGCTGCCGGGCCAGGGCCCGAACACCCAGGCCAAGTAAGGCGTTCGAGCAAGGCGTTCGAGAGGCTGCGCCCGGCCGTCGCTTGATTTCCCGGCCGGGATCGCCGAAGAGCGCACACGCGTGACACCATCCGCAGCCGATCAGCCCCGCGCCTTCCATGCGCCGGGGCTTTTCGCGCGGCGGGCAGGGACGGGTATTGTTGATATGGCGAACGTCGTCGTCGTGGGCGCCCAGTGGGGCGACGAGGGCAAGGGCAAGATCGTCGACTGGCTCTCCGAGCAGGCCGACGTCGTGGTGCGCTTCCAGGGCGGGCACAATGCCGGCCACACCCTCGTGATCGACGGCGTGACCTACAAGCTGTCGCTCCTGCCATCGGGCGTGGTGCGCGGCGGCACGCTCTCGGTCATCGGCAACGGCGTCGTGGTCGATCCCTGGCACCTCGTCGAGGAGATCGCCAAGATCGGCCAGCAGGGCGTGGCGATCACGCCGGAGAACCTGCGCATCGCCGACAACGCGACCCTGATCCTGCCGCTGCACCGCGAGCTCGACCACTTCCGCGAGACCTCGAACGCGGTGCTGAAGATCGGCACCACCAAGCGCGGCATCGGCCCGGCCTACGAGGACAAGGTCGGCCGCCGGGCGATCCGCGTCGTCGACCTCGCCGATGCCGAGATGCTCGACGCCAAGATCGGCCGGCTGCTCGCCCACCACAACGCCCTGCGCCGCGGCCTCGGCATCGACGAGATCGACGGCGCGGCGCTGAAGGCGGAGCTTCTCGCCATCGCCCCGAAGATCCTGCCCTTCGCCGACACGGTGTGGTCGCTCCTCGACGATGCCCGCCGCTCCGGCAAGCGCATCCTGTTCGAGGGCGCGCAGGGCGCGCTCCTCGACGTCGACCACGGCACCTACCCCTACGTGACGTCCTCGAACATCGTGGCGGCGCAGGCCGCGACGGGATCGGGCCTCGGCCCGGGCGCGATCGGCTACGTGCTCGGCATCGTCAAGGCCTACACCACCCGGGTCGGCGAGGGGCCGTTCCCGACGGAACTCACCGACGCGATCGGCGAGCGCATCGGCGAGCGCGGGCGCGAGTTCGGCGTCGTCACGGGCCGCAAGCGCCGCTGCGGCTGGTTCGACGCCGCCCTGGTGCGCCAGACCGTGCGGACGTCGGGCATCAACGGCATCGCGCTCACCAAGCTCGACATCCTCGACGGCTTCGAGACGATCCAGATCTGCACCGGCTACCGCCTCGACGGCCGGGAGATCGACCACCTGCCGGCGAGCCAGGCCGACCAGGCCCGGGTCGAGCCGATCTACGAGGCGTTCGAGGGCTGGAGCGAGACCACCGCCGGGGGCCGCTCCTGGGCCGACCTGCCGGCCCAGGCGATCAAGTACGTGCGCCGGATCGAGGAGCTGATCGGCGCGCCGGTGGCGCTGCTGTCGACCTCGCCGGAGCGCGACGACACCATCCTGGTCCACAACCCATTCGAGGATTGAGCGGAATCCAGAACGTACAGGCGGGCGAAGCTTGACGCCCGCTGCCCCGCACGACAAGGCATGCGGCGACCATGGCCGATTACTACCCCCTGCTCGCCCGCGCCCTCGAGGCCCTGCCCGACCGTTCGCCCGACCTGCGGCACACGGTCTACGAGCGCGCCCGCGCGGCGCTGATCGGCCAGCTCCGCTCCCTCGATCCGCCCCTGTCGGAGGCCGACATCGAGGCGGAGCGCGCCTCCCTCGACCGGGCGATCGCCCGGCTCGAGATCGAGCATGGCGGCGCTCCCGAACCGGGGCCCGCCCCGCCGGAGGCGGCGCCCGAGCCGCCGCCGGAACCGGTCAGGCCCCCTGAGCCGTCGCGCGCCGTCGCCCCCCCCGCCCCGCCCGACCCGCCGCCGCCCGAGGCGCCGGCCCCGCACCACGCCGACGCCCTGCCGGAGGCCGGCCCCCCGGTCGAGCTGAAGCCGCCGCCGGCGCGGGCGCGCACACCCGATCCCGCGGAGGAGCCGGCGAACCCCGAGGCGGGCGCCGCCCCCCCTCAGCGCCCCCGCCTCGACGTGGTGGCGCCGAAGCGCGACCGCTCGCGGCTGGTGCGCAACGGCATCGTGGCGGCGGTGCTGGCCGCGGTTGTCGGCGCTATCGCGGTCACGGCGTGGTCCCTGCGCGACAACCCCGCCGCCCTGCCGACGGGTTTCGCCGAGAACGGCCCCAACCGTCCGGCCGAGAACCAGGATTCGAAATTCGCCGACCGGGTCGGCGGCGAGCGGGCGCCCCCGGCGCCGGTACCCGCGCCGGCGGCCCCGGCCGCGCCGCAGGGCAGCACCCCGCGCCCGTCGCCGACGCCCGACATCGCGGTGGCGCAGCGCGGCACCCTCTACGAGGAGAACGGCCCCCAGGGCAGCGCCCCGAAGGCGACGCAGGCCCGGGTGGTCTGGCGCCTCGACGCCGTGAACGGCGGCCAGGGCCAGCCGCTCCAGACCGTGGTGCGGGCCACCGTCGACGTGCCCGACGCCGGCCTGAGCCTGGCGATGGTGCTGCGCCGCAACACCGACGCGACCCTGCCAGCCTCGCACATCCTCGAACTCACCTTCGCGCCCACCGACCCGAACCGCACCGTGCGCGACGTCGGCCTGATCCAGTTCAAGGACGACGAGACCGGCCGCGGCTCCCCGGTCTCCGGGCTGCCGGTGCCGGTGCGCGACAACCTGTTCCTGATCGGCCTCTCGAACCTCAAGGCCGACATCGAGCGCAACACCGACCTCCTGCTCAAGCGCAACTGGATCGACCTGCCGATCCGCTACGCCAACGGCAACCGTGCGATCCTGACCTTCGAGAAGGGCAATGCCGGGGAGAAGGTGATGCGGGAGGCGTTCGAGCAGTGGCAGCCGTGAGATGATCGGCGCCCGGCGGGCACCGTATCCCACCCGGGGGGCAACACCGCCTTGAATGCCAACCCATGACCAGCGCCGTGCTGCTGGCCCTCCTTCCCATCGTCCTCCTCACCGCCCTCGGCCTCACCCTGCGCCGCCGCCGCTTCCTGGCGGACGCCTTCTGGCCCCAGGCCGAGCGGCTGGGCTACTTCGTGCTGCTGCCGAGCCTGTTCTTCCACAGCCTGGCGACGGCGCATGTCGAGGCGGTGCCGGTCGGCGCGCTCGCGCTCACGCTGATCCTCTCGACGATCCTCGTCGCCGGCCTCGTCCTCGCCTTGCGGCCGCTGATCCGGGTCGACGGACCGGCCTTCACCTCGGTGTTCCAGGGCAGCGTGCGGTTCAACAACTACGTCGGCGTCACGCTCGCCGCCGGGCTGTTCGGCGCGAAAGGCATCGCGCTCGCGGCGATCTGCAATGCGGCGATCGTGCCGACGGTCAACGTCCTGTGCGTGCTGGTCTTCGCCCGCCACGGCGCGGCGCGGCTGACGCCGCTCGGCATCGTCCGGCAGCTCGCCACCAATCCGCTGATCGTGTCGTCGCTGGCGGGCCTCGCCGTCCAGCTCCTCGGCTGGGGTCTGCCGCCGGGGCTGGAGCCGGCGCTTCGCACCCTCGGCGCGGCCTCGCTGCCGATCGGCCTGCTCTGCGTCGGGGCGGCGCTCGAGTTCGAGGGCGCGCGACGCTGGATCCGGCCGGTCGCCTCGGCCTCGGTGATGAAGTTCCTGGCCATGCCGACGGCGACCGTGGCGGTGGCGCACGGCCTCGGGCTGCACGGGCCGGCGCTGACCACGGCCCTGCTGTTCCAGGTGCTGCCGACGGCCTCCTCGGCCTACATCCTCGCCCGCCAGCTCGGCGGCGATGCGCCGCTGATGGCCGGCATCACGGCGGTGCAGACCGTGCTGGCGCTGGCGGCGATGCCGCTCGTGCTGATCGGCCTCTCGCTCGTCGTGCCGATGGGGTGAGGGGCCGGCCTGCTTCAGTGTCTCTCACGAAACTCCCGGTCACCGGCGTCGCTCGATGGGGCGGCGCCAGCGCAGCGGGAGCTTCGTGAGGTGCACTAAGCCGGCACCCCCGCCCGCGGCGCCTCGCGGGTGGCGAGGTTGCGCTTGACCGCGTCCTGCACCTTCTCGAAGGCCCGCACCTCGATCTGCCGCACCCGCTCGCGCGAGACGCCGAACTCGCTCGACAGGTCCTCCAGCGTGATCGGGTCGTCGGCGAGCCGCCTTGCCTCGAAGATCCGGCGCTCGCGCGGGTTGAGCACGCCGAGCGCGTCCTTGAGCGCGGCGAGGCGGTTCTGCCCCTCCTCCTCGCGGGCGAGCACGGTCTCCTGGGTCGGGCTGTCGTCGACGAGCCAGTCCTGCCACTCACCCTCGCCCTCCTCGCGCAAGGGCGCGTTGAGCGAGGCGTCGCCGCCGAGCCGGCGGTTCATGTCGATCACGTCCTGCTCGGGCACGCCGAGGCGCGTGGCGATCTGCTTGACCTGGTCGGGGCGCAGGTCGCCCTCGTCGAGGGCGGAGATGCGGCCCTTGGCCTTGCGCAGGTTGAAGAACAGCTTCTTCTGGTTCGCGGTGGTGCCCATCTTCACGAGCGACCACGAGCGCAGGATGTATTCTTGAATCGCCGCCTTGATCCACCACATCGCGTAGGTGGCGAGGCGGAAGCCCTTGTCGGGGTCGAAGCGCTTGACGGCCTGCATCAGGCCGACATTGCCCTCGGACACCACCTCGCCGATCGGCAGGCCGTAGCCGCGATAGCCCATGGCGATCTTGGCCACGAGCCGCAGGTGTGAGGTCACGAGCTTGTGGGCGGCGTCGCGATCGCCATGCTCGCGCCAGCTCTTGGCCAGCATGTACTCCTGCGTCGGTTCCAGCATCGGAAACCGGCGTATCTCGTCGAGGTAGCGCGACAGGCCCCCTTCGTTGGCGAGCACGGGAAGTGCAGCAGCCATTCCAACCTCCTAGAAGCTCCCCTTGAAGACTGGGCGAGCACGAACGACCTCCCGTTGGCCGGCCGTTCGATCTGCCACCATAGCAGAGAGCGCTCCGGCCGGGTAGCGACGGGTGTCGCGACTAACGCGTGAGGCGGCGTTTTGTGTTGCCGTGGCGGTTCGCCGCGTGCGGTGCCACACTGCCGCAGAGGGACTGCGCGCGGGGCGACCTCGCGCGCGATCCCCTGCCCCTCGTTCATGAGACGTGCGGGGCAAGGGTTTTCGTCCCGCCGGCGTCCTCGGCTCAGGGCGTCAGCGCCGCGATGAGCCGCGCCATGTCGGCCGGCGGCGGGCTCTCGAAGCGCAACGACTCGCCGGTGCGAGGGTGGCGGAAGCCGAGGAGCGCGGCGTGCAGGGCCTGCCGCCCGAGAGCGTCGAGCGCCTGCCGGGCCTCCGGCTCCAGGCGATTCGCCTTGGTGCGGAAGACGCCCCCGTAGGTCGCATCCCCGAGGAGCGGGTGGCCGCGATGGGCGAGGTGCACGCGGATCTGGTGGGTGCGCCCGGTCTCGAGCCGGCAGCGCACCAGCCCGACCGGCTCCCGCTCCCCGAGCGCGGCCTCGGTGCGGTAATGGGTGATCGCGTGGCGGCCGCGGCCCTCGCGCACCACCGCGATCTTCTCCCGGTTGCGCTCCGAGCGGGCGAGCGCGGCGTCGATCGTGCCGGTCGCGGGATCGGGCAGGCCCCAGACCAGGGCCAGGTAGGCCCGCTCCAGCGGCCCGGTGCGACCGTGATCGGCGAATTGCGCCGAGAGGTCCTGATGGGCGAGATCGGTCTTGGCCACCACCATCAGGCCGGTCGTGTCCTTGTCGAGGCGGTGGACGATGCCCGGCCGCGCGACCCCGCCGATGCCCGACAGGCTGGCGCCGCAATGGGCGAGCAGCGCGTTGACCAGCGTGCCGCTGTCGTTGCCGGCGCCCGGATGGACCACGAGCCCCGCCGGCTTGTCGATGACGATCACGTCGTCGTCCTCGTGGACGACCGCGAGGTCGCGCGCCTCCGGCTCCGGCTCGGCCGGGCGCGGCGGCGGTACCGTCACGGCGACGCGCTGGCCGCCCGCGACCTTGGCGGAGGGATCGCCGACGGGGGCATCCTCCAGGGTCACCTGGCCCTCGCGGATCAGCGCCTGGAGGCGGCTGCGCGACAAATCCGGCCACAGACGCGCCAGGGCCCGGTCCAGGCGCTCGCTCCCCTCCCCTTCCGGGATCACGCCCTCGCGCCGGTCAGCCTCGCTCAACCCCACCACTCCTGCCGCCTTTCTCGAAAACATCGCCGGCATACGATTTCGGGCTTGTGCCCGTCCAGGCCCGTCGCTATACCGCCGCCATCCCGCCGGGCCAGCTCCCATCGTCTAGCGGTCTAGGACGTCGCCCTCTCACGGCGAAAACAGGGGTTCGAGTCCCCTTGGGAGCGCCACCGGCCGGAGATTATCTCAGCCAACATCGGTTATACGAGTCCAGTGCTTCGCGAGAGGCGGGCTCGTCTTCGGTCTCCGCGGCGATCTGGATCTGGTCGTCGCGCCTCGCCGAACGGGGCTCGCGCGTCATCCCTGCAAGCGCTCGAAGCGGAACGGCCGGTGCCGGCCCTCGAAGGCCCGCAGATCTACCGTCCATAGGCCGCCGTCGTCACCCTGCAGGGTGGTGGGACGAACAGCAGATCCGCTCCGCCTCGGCATGGCCGCGGAACTCGATCTCGTCGAGCCACCACGGCTCGTCGGCACCGCAGACCCTGATCCTGTCCACGAACGCATCCAGATAGGCCGCCGCTTCGTCCCGCAGGGAGGGGAGCGCCTGTCGCACCGCCTCGGCGATTTTCGCCTGCGCCCGATTCGCCTCGCCGTTCTCGTCGTCCAGGTAGACGCGGACGTGGCCGATCCGCCCGACCCAGCCGTCGACGCCCATGCGCGTGAAGCCCCAGGTCACGGTGTCGCCTTCGAGCCGGTCATCCCCAGACTCTCCCCACGATGTCGTGCGCATCTCGCGCCGGAGTTACCAGTCCGGCCCTCAATGGTCGTGCCCGTGCTCCGGCAGGCTCAACCCGAAATGGCTCACCAGATCCTGCACCTGCGCCGGGGTGAGGTGGCGCGGGTTGAGGTTGCGCAGGAGCAGGTAGAGCTTCGCCGTCTCCTCCAGCTCCTCGGTGGCGAAGACCGCCGCTTCGAGGTCGTCGCCGGCGACCACCGGGCCGTGGTTGGCCAGCAGCACCGAGGAATATCGGCCGGCGAGTCCCCGGATCGCGTCCGCCACCGCCGGGTCGCCGGGGCGGAAGTACGGCACCAGGGCCACCGCGCCGGCCCGCATCAGGCTGTAGGGGGTGAGCGGCGGCAGCACGGCGCGGGGGTCGATCTCGGGCAGCATCGAGACCGCGACGGCGTGGGTGGAGTGGAGGTGGACGATCGCCCGCGCCGACGCCCGGCTGTCGTAGAGGGCGCCGTGGAGCGGGATCTCCTTGGTGGGCTTGTCGCCCGACAGGAGCTGTCCGTCGCGGTCGAGGCGGGAGATGCGGGCGGGGTCGAGGAAGCCGAGCGAGGCGTTGGTCGGGGTCACCAGCCAGCCGCCGTCGTCGAGGCGGAGCGAGATGTTGCCCGACGAGCCCGGCGTCAGGCCGCGCTCGAACAGCGAGCGGCCGAAGCGGCAGATCGCCTCGCGCAAGGCGGATTCGCTCTTCGTCGATACGTCCGTCACGCCGTCGCTCCCTCGATCAGCTCGAAGCCGAGATCCACCACCGTCGCCGGGCTCCCCGTGCAGAGGAGCCGGGCCGCCGTCGCGCCGGCCTCGACCCGCGGGGTGCGGATGGTAGCGAGCGGCTGCGGCATCAGCCGGCCGACATCGAGGCCGTTATAGCCGAACAGCGCCAGCCGCTCCGGCACCGTCAGGCCGTGGGCGAGGCAGTGGAAGTAGCCGCCGAGCGCCATGTCGTCGTTCGAGAAATAGGCCGCGTCGAGATCCGGCACCCGGGCGAGCAGGGCCGCGAGCCCCTGCCGGCCGGCCTCGACGGAGGACGGGCTCGCCACCCGCTCCTCGGCCGCGAGCGCGAGGCCGGCGGCGCTCAACCCCTCGCGAAAGCCGGCGTAGCGCTTGGCGGCGCGCCTGTCCTTGGTCAGATCGTGGCCGATATAGCCGATGCGGCGGTAGCCGCGCCCGGCGAGGTGGCGGGCGCTCGCCTCGCCGGCGGCGCGGTTGGAATAGCCGACCACGATGTCGAGCCCCGGCCCGTCGACGTCGAGGAGCTCGGCCACCCGCACGCCGCTGGCGATGAGCCGCCGCCGGGTGCCCGGATTGTGCTCGAGCCCGGTGACGATCAGCCCGGCCGGGCGCCAGCTCAGGAGCGAGCCGACCACCGCCTCCTCCTTGTCCTGGTCGTAATCGGTGACCGCGATGACCGACTGGAAGCCCTCCTGCTCCAGGGCCGCGGTCGCCCCGCGCAGCAGGTCGGGAAAGACGATGTTGGTGAGCGAGGGGATGACGATGCCGATCAGCCGCGAGCCGGTGGAGGCCAGCGTTCCGGCGATGCGGTTCGGCACGTAGCCGAGGCGCGCCACCGCTGCCTCGACCCGGGCCCGGGTCTTCTCCGAGAACGAGCCGTGGCTGCGCAGGACCCGCGACACCGTGCTCTCGCCGACCCGCGCCTCGCGGGCGACGTCCGCCAGCGTGATCGGGCGCCGGCCGATCCCGTCGCGCCCATCGTCCTCGTCGGCCGCGAAGGCCTCGTTGCCCCCCTCGTCCATCCGCCCTCCGTCGTCGCCCGGCACCTTGTCACGGCGGCTCGGGGGCGCCACGATGTCATGGTTCCCGGGCCGGCTCAACGGACCCTTGGTTCGGATTGGCAGCGCTGCCAAATCGGTGCTAGGACTCGGGGCGACGGCGCGGCGTCAGATCGCGCGGGTATTCGGATCGCGCAGGCGGTCCGCAACGGGTCGTCGCACGACCCGCAAGGGAGGATTCGGCATGAGCGACACACCCGCCCGCGTCGCGGTGATCGGCCTCGGCTCGATGGGCTACGGCATGGCGCAGGCCCTGCGCCGGGCCGGCCTCGAGGTCGCCGGCAGCGACGTCGCCCCCGACAACGTGGCGCGCTTTTCCGCCGAGGGCGGCCGCGGCGCCGCGAGCGCGGCGGAGGCGGCGCGGGATGCGGGCATCGTGGTCTGCGTCGTCGTCAACGCCGCCCAGACCGAGGCGGTGCTGTTCGGGGACGGCGGCGTCGCCGAGGCGATGCCGTCCGGCGCGGTGTTCGTCTCCTGCGCCACGATGGATCCGGAGGTCGCCCGCCGCCTCGCCGCCCGGCTCGAGGCCACCGGCCGGCACTACCTCGACGCGCCGATCAGCGGCGGCGCCCAGCGCGCGGCACAGGGCGAGCTGACGATCCTGGCTTCGGGCAGCGCGGCCGCCTTCGCGCAGGCGAGACCCGCCCTCGACGCCATGGCGGCCAAGCTCTACGAGCTGGGCGATGCCGCCGGCCAGGGCGCGGCGTTCAAGATGATCAACCAGCTGCTCGCCGGCGTGCACATCGCCGCGGCGAGCGAGGCGATGGCCTTCGCGGCCCGCCAGGGGCTCGACCTGCGGAAGGTCTACGAGGTCATCACGGCGTCCGCCGGCAATTCCTGGATGTTCGAGAACCGGATGCCGCACGTCCTCGACGGCGATTACACCCCTCGCAGCGCCGTCGACATCTTCGTCAAGGATCTCGGCATCGTGCAGGACATGGCCCGCACCCAGAAGTTCCCGGTCCCGGTGGCGGCCGCGGCCCTCCAGATGTTCCTGATGGCCGCCGGCGCCGGCATGGGCCGGGACGACGACGCCTCGGTGGCGCGGATCTACGCGCAGGTGACCGGGACGGCGCTGCCGGGTGGGAAGGGATCGGCGTCTTGATTGTCACCCGACCGGATTGAAGTCCTCGGTATCATCCCGGGGCTCGGCGAAGTCGAGAACCCGGGATCCATAACCGTCGACGTTGCAGCGCACGGCGAAGACCGTTCCGCTTCATCCTGAACTCTCAGCGGTTATGGATCCCAGGTTCCGCTTCGCGGCCCCGGGATGACGCGGAGGGTGAGGCCATGTGAGCGCCCGGTCGGCCAACCCGGATCATCGATCGGGCTCAGCCCGCCAGGGCACCGGCGCCAGCGCGCCACTCAAGGGAGGACGTTCATGCCGCGCTTTGCCGCGAACCTGACCCTGATGTTCACTGAAGTCCCGTTCCTCGACCGCTTCGCGCAGGCCGCCGAGGCCGGGTTCGAGGCGGTCGAGTTCCTGTTTCCCTATGAGCATCCGCCGGAGGTCGTCGGCGAGCGGCTGCGGGCGCACGGCCTGACCCAGGCCCTGTTCAACCTGCCGCCCGGCGACTGGGCGGCGGGCGAGCGCGGCCTCGCGGCCCTGCCCGATCGGTTCGAGGAGCTGAAGGACGGCGTCGAGACGGCGCTCCCTTACGCCCGCGCGACGGGCGTGCAGCGCCTGCACCTGATGGCCGGCATGGCCGACCGGGCCGACACCAAGGCGCAGGATTCCTACCGCCGCGCCGTCGCCTGGACGGCTGAGCGCTTAGGGAAGGAAGGCCTCGACCTCGTCCTCGAGCCGATCAACGCCCGCAACATGCCGGGCTACTTCCTCAACGATTTTGCTTACGCCGCCGACCTGATCCGCGAGCTGGCGCTGCCGAACCTCAAGCTCCAGTTCGACCTCTACCATTGCCAGATCCTGCACGGCGACGTGACCATGCGGTTGCGCGCCCTGATGCCGATCGTCGGCCACGTCCAGACCGCGAGCGTGCCCGAGCGGCACGAGCCCGGCAGCGGCGAGATGAACGACGCCTTCCTGTTCGCCGAGCTCGACCGGCTCGGCTACGACGGCTTCATCGGCTGCGAGTACAACCCGCGGGCCGGCACGCGCGAGGGCCTGGGCTGGTTCACCCCCTACAAGGGAGCACGGGCATGACCCTGGCGCTGGGCTGCATCGCCGACGACTATACCGGCGCCTCCGACCTCGCCAACACGCTCACCAAGGCGGGCCTGCGCACGGTCCAGACCATCGGGGTGCCGGCGGACGATCTCGTCCTGCCCGAGGTCGACGCCGTGGTGGTCTCGCTCAAGAGCCGGTCGATCCCCGCCGGCGAGGCGGTGGCGCGCTCGCGCGAGGCCGCCGCGTGGCTGAACGCGAGGGGCGCCGGCCACCTGCTGTTCAAGGTCTGCTCGACCTTCGATTCGACCGATGCCGGCAATATCGGCCCGGTGACCGACGCCTTGCGTACGGATGCCGGCGAGGCGATCGCGCTCGTCACCCCGGCCTTTCCGGAGACGGCGCGCACGGTCTATCTCGGCCACCTCTTCGTCGGCGCGGTGCCGCTCAATGAGAGCCCACTGAAGGACCACCCGCTCAACCCGATGCGGGATTCGAACCTCGTGCGGGTGCTGGCGCGCCAGAGCCGGGCGGGGGTGGGCCTGATCGACCTCGCGACGGTGGCGCGGGGCGCCGACGCCGTGAGCGCCCGCCTCGATGCGCTCGCCCGCGAGGGCAAGGGCGCGGCCATCGCCGACGCGGCGCTCGACCCCGACCTCACGGTCCTGGGCGAGGCCGCCCTGACCCGAAAAATCTCGACCGGCGCCTCGGGCTTGGGGTTGGGCCTCGCCCGGGCCCTGGTCTCGACCGGCCGGGTGACGCCCGCCGCGGCGGATTCCGACCTCGGCGGGCCGATCGGCGGCCCGGCGGCGTGCCTCGCCGGCAGCTGCTCGCAGGCGACGCTCGGGCAGATCGCCCGCGCCGAGGCGGCGATGCCGGTGCGCCGCCTCGATCCGGCCCGGCTGCTCGCCGGCGAGGACGAGGCCGGCGCGGCCTTGGCTTGGGCGATGGAGCGGATCGGCGACGGACCGGTGCTGATCGCCAGCAGCGCCGGCCCGGAGGAGGTGGCGGCGGTCCAGGCCAAGTACGGCCGCGACGAGGCCGGCCACGCCATCGAGGCCGCGATGGCGCGGATCGCCGAGGGGCTGGTCGCCCACGGCGTGCGCCGGCTGGTGGTGGCGGGCGGCGAGACCTCCGGCGCCGTGGTCGACCGCCTCGGGCTGCCGGCCTTCCGCGTCGGCCCCGAGATCGCCGCCGGCGTGCCGGTCCTGCGCACCACCGACCGGGACATGTGGCTGGCGCTGAAATCCGGCAATTTCGGCGGGCCTGACTTCTTCGCCGACGCGCTGAAGCTGATGCCGTAGGATCGTCGCGCGACCCGGCCGGATTCCGTCCGGTCAGGTCGCGCGGGTTTCGGGGCGGCGGGGCTGCATCACCAGCTTCACCTCCAGGTCGCCGTCCAGCGTCTCCAGGATGGTCATCAGCCGGTCGAGGGTAAAGCGTCGCAGCTGCGCATTGCGGATGCGGGAGAACTCGCTGTGCGCCACGCCGGTCGCCGCCTCGGCGGCGCGGGTAGTGAGGCCGCGCGCGTCGAGCGTCCGGGCGATCTGCGCGGCGACCAGGGCGCGCGCCTGTTCGAGATCCGGATGCGGCCGCTTCAGGTCGCGGTAGACGTTGCCGCTCCCATGGATGAGGTCGAGATCGTCGTTGCTCATCGTAAGGCCTCCTGCACTCTCTTCAGGCGCTCCTTGATCCGATCGACATCCATCTGAGGGGTCTTGATCCCTCTGGTCGACTTCTTCTGGAACGCGTCGATGACCCAGATCGCATCGGCGATCTGGACAGCGTAGATCGATCGGTAAGCGTCACCGCGGTGTCGGATCGCTATCTCGAAGACGCCGCCTCCGACACCTTTGAACGGCTTCGCCGTGAGGGGCATCGCACCGTCGGCCGCGAGGGTCAGCGCGTCGAGGATTTCATCCTGTACAGCGGCGGGAAACGCCTCGAACGCCTTCAGCGCCCCTTCACCCACGAGATCGACCGCGTCTTGAGCATGAACGCGACGATGACAATTTTGTCAACTTTCCGCAAGGGAACATCGCGCCTTCACGGCTCTCCCTGCCCCTCCGTCTCCTCCCCCTCCGGCGCAGCCGGCGGCACCGGCTGGGGCGCCGCGTTCGGCACCGGCGCGACGGATGCCGGCGGCACGGGCGCGGTCACGACCGGCGCCGGCCGCCACGGCCGCGTCTCTCCCGGCCGCTTGGCGGTCTCGACCACCGGACCGTCCGCGGTGAAGCGCAGGGTCGTCGACCCGTGCGCCGCCAGGAACGTCTTGTCGAGGATGTGGGCCGCGGCGCAGCCCGGCGGCGCCTCCAGCCGGCTCACCACCACGGTCGCGCGGGCGCAATCCTCCGAAAAGGCGCGCTTGTCGCGCACCAGCGCCACGCTGACGCCCCGGGGCCCGTGGCCGACGCAGCCGAGCTTGTCGCAGCGGGCGCCGGTGGTCAGCCCGGGATCGTCGCGGGAGCGGCCGTCGCCGTCGGCCTTGAGCCACTGCTCCAGCACGAAGGCGGGGGGACGCCCCAGCACCACGAGGCGCCCGTCGGCCCCGCGCAGGGCCGCGCCGCCGCCCTCGCGGTCGACGTAGAGGTCGCGGCGCTCCGGCGAGGCCGCGAGCGCGAGGCCGACGAGGCCGGGGACGAGGCCGAGCCAGCGCAGGCGGGAGACCGGCAGCACCAGGAGCAGCAGCGCCACGCTCATCAGGCCGAGCGCGCCCGGGCCGAAGGCCGGCAGCACGACGGTCGCCCGGTCGAAGCCCTGGATCCAGGCCGAGATGTCGAGCATGCCGCGCACGGCCAGCCCCATCGCCCACCAGACCGGCCGGTCGAGGGCGAAGGGATAGGCCAGGATGCCAAGTACCGCCGAAGGCATCACCACCAGCGAGACGAGCGGCAGGGTGAGCGCGTTGCCGACGAGGCCGAAGGGCTGCACGGTCTGGAAGTGGTAGGTGGCGAAGGGCGCGGTGGCGATTTGCGCCACGAGCGTCGTGGCCAGCGTGCCGACCGCCGTGGCGAGGCCCCAGGCCAGCGCCCGGGTGACCGGCCCGGCGCCCTCCGGGTTCCACAGCCGCCCCTCGATCACCTTCGCGCAGGCGACGAGCCCGGCCACCGCGCCGAACGACATCTGGAAGCTCGGGCCGAGCAGCCCTTCCGGCTCGCGGGCGAGCGAGATCAGGGCGGCGAGCGCCAGGTTGCGCAGGCTGAGCGCCGGCCGGTCGACCAGGATCGCGCCGAGCATCACGAGCGTCATCACCAGCGAGCGCTCGGCCGCGAGGTCCCAGCCCGAGAAGGCGCAGTAGCCGGTGACGCCCATCATCGCGAAGGCGGCGGCGATCTTCTTGATCGGCCAGGAGAGCGCCAGGCCGGGCACGAGGGCCAGGAGCGCCCGGGCGAGCCAGAACACCACGCCGGCGGCCAGCACCATGTGGAGGCCCGAGATCGAGACCACAACTATTCCAGTAAGCCGGCAAGCTGGCGAGCCAACCGCGTCCAAGCGTGAGAACCGTCCGGACGGCAAGAGACCGAAGCCGGTGATCCGACGCGCGACGTCAGGCGGGGACCACTGTGTCCGGCCGCCAGCCGCGAATGGCCACGGAGCTGATTTCCCTGTCGATGGTCGATGCCGTAAGGCAGTTCAGTTCGGCCTGCTCGCCAGCGGCGGCCTCCAGGTTGCGCCGATTAAGCCAGGCTGATTATCGATCATGTCCAGCCGCAGGGCCGTGACGTCGAGGGCTCCGCGCCGCAGGGCGATCACGTCCGGTCGTTCATGCCGACCGCCGGACGATGTCCCCGACGTGGCATGCGCGTCGTCAATGGCTCGCCCGGTACTCCGCCACCATCTCCGGGGTGACGTCTTTCGCGTAGCAGAGGGGCGCGTAACCGCCGGGCCGGACGTAAGCGGCCCGGCGGCCGCAGGAGGAGCCGTTGCGGGCGCTCTGGTAGGGACAGGCGCAGGGACCCGGGTATGCCGCGATTGAATCCGCAATCAGGATCTTCGCGATTTCCGCCGAGGACAGCTTGGGGGTGACCGTGGCCGGTTTGGGCTGCTCCTTCGCCTCCTGCACCAGGGGCTCCGCCCGGAGCCTCTTGGCCTGGATCCACCCTTCACGCTGCGTCGGCCGATGCCGAACGCGGATCCATTCCTCGCCGCGTTCCAGCACCTCGACGGGCTGACCGGACCCGTAGCGGTCGACGACCTTGCCTTGGGCGCTCGGCTCGGCACGCAACGCGACCTTGCGTCCGGAAACGAACAGCGTCTCGGTGGCTGGTGGCTTGGCGGCGGCCGGGGAGACGGGGGGCTCGACCGCGGGCTGCGGGCTCGGCCTGTCGCGGGCCTCCACGGGCACTTGGGCAAGGCCCACCGGCGCCGAGCCGGGCTGCAACGAGGCATAGGACGTCGGCGGATCCAGACGCGGCTTCGTCGGGCCGGAGAAGGCCCCGAACAGGAGCAGCGGCCCACCGACGACGAGGATGAGTGCGAGAGGTAAGCCACCTCCGCCCTTGGAGGATCTGCGCCCGCGCTGCGGCATGTGACGACCTCGGAAGCCCAGCGCAAAGGTTGCCGAGGCGTGGCGTATGGTCAACCGGGCCGTGTAGGTTTGAACCGGGACTTTCCTCGGTCCCGCACCCGGCTGATCCCCGGCCACTAACGGACCAGCGGTCGGGTTCGGCTGGCAAGGAATGGAAGGGGTTAGGCTGGACGGCTCCGGATCATCGCTACCGGGGCTACCGCCGGGCACTCCCTTATCTCAGGGGAACGCCCCAAATGTCGGTCTTCCCCCACAGCCTCCAGGCACGCTCCTTCTCGTACGCGTTCCATTCCTCGATCCGGGCGACCGCCTCGCGGGCGCGCTCGGCCGCGGCCAGATAGGCGGCCGACGACCGGTCGAGCTTGGATAGGCGTCGCCGGAAGGCTAGGGCCCGAGCCTGCGGAAAATCTCGGAGACGTCCGAGCGCAGCGCCCGCACTTGCGCCGTCACGTCGGCCGTCGCCTCCGTCAGGTCGGCCAGCGCCTCGATCAGGTCGTCGAACGCCGCGCCCCCCTCCGGGTCCCCCGACGCCAGGCCCGACACGATCACGTGCATCAGCCGTTCCATCGCGTCGAGGCGCTGCGCGAGTTCCATTCCGTCCATCTCCAGTCCCTTCCAGTGTGATCCCTTGCACGCGGCCCCGCACCTCCGCGGCCGTGATCCGTCTTCCCTCGAACTGTCGCGCCGCGGCCCCGATGACCCGCGTCGCCAAGCGAGCGGTCCCGCTGCCATCGATGATGACAGGCCCCTTCCGGCCTTGGCGAAGGTCCAGCCCCCGGGCCCGCAGGGCCGCGATGAATCCCGCGGCGTTGGCGCTCGCGCGCCAGGCAGCGAGCGCCATGAACCGCACCTCGTCCAGCGGGATGCCGGTGCGCTCCTGGATCAGCCGTTCCGCCGGTGATGTCGCCGCGACCGGGCGGGCCGCCCTTGTGGCGCCATGAGCGACGAGCCAATCCGCCACGTCGAGCCGACCGTCCGCACGCAGGTTGCGAGCGATGGCTCGGGCGTGCTTCGACGCCACCGGCGATAGGCCAGCCTCAAATTCAACGATGCGGCTGACCTTCTCGCGCCGTGCGTAATCGCAAAACAGGTTGACGACGCCGCCTGTCGGACGCACGAGGCCGTAGACCCTGTGCTCGTGCGTCCGACCGCTCTTGACGTGCACGACCCCGCAATACGGCTGGTCCCCGAGCCCGAACTCGACCTCGAACTGCGCCCACCACCGCGCCCGGGCGGCTGCCCCGTCGCGTATCCCGGGATCGGGATCGAGATGGACATGGTACAGCGGCCGGTGGGTCCGGCCGGCCGCCGAAACGGCCACCAGCTCGCGGATCTGTGCGGCGAGCCCGGGCGAGCCGAGGCCGCGCGCCGGGATGACGACCACGCTGTCGTTTTCCGTCTTGAGGAGGTGGTTGGCGAGCGCGTCCCCGCCCCGTCCCCGCACGGCGCCGGATATCATCGCCGCGAATGCTTCATCAAAATAGGGATCAGCAACGCGCGCGATCGCTCCAGGCCGGCCTTGGCAGCCCGTGTGTCGCTGAGCGCGATCGCCGCGTTCACGGACGCGAGTTCGCGGACCGCGGCGGCGATCGCCACTGTCTCCTCGCGCGGCGGCGAAGGCAGCGGAGGCTGGTTGCGGCGGCCAGCCTCCGCCCCGATATTGCACTGCGCCGCGAGCTGGGCCCTGATCCACGCGCCAACGGTGATGCCGTCCCGACGGGCCGCCGCTACAACCGCGTCATGCAGCTCTTGGGTCATCCGAATGCCGGTTCGGACTTCGAGCGGCCGCTCGCTCCGCGGCCGGCCGGCGGTACGCTTCACGGGGACGGACAGCTCGGCGGCAATGTCTTCGATGTCGCTCAAGTTGGGCTCCATGGGATTTCGACGAACGACGTCGGCTCAGTGGGATTTCGGGATCGGGGGGGCAGCCTCCTCCGGCGCCTGTGCCAGGCTGGAACCGTCACCGCTCTCCCGGCGACGGCGACGGGCGGCACGTTCACGCGCCGCCTCCCGTCGCCGTGCAAGCGCGTCAGCGACTTCCTCCGGGACGTTGAGCGGGGCGGGTATGGGCTGGCGCAGGAGGCGCGCCTGCGCGATGCGGGCATCGAGGCGCCGCAGGGCGACCTCCCATGTGTCGAGATCGTGCGTCATCTCCCGGCGGACGATGTCGCGCTCGATGTCCTCGTCGGCGTCTGGCTGGGCTCGCCAGGGCGGGAGGTCCGCGAGGCGGCGGGCGCGCTGCCAAGCCCAGACGTCAGGCCCCATCGCCGCCACGAGCGGGACGATGTCCTCCTCGCGGGCGCCGTCGAACGTGCCGGCGGCGAGCCGCCGCGCGTAATCGCGTGTCGCCGTCGCGAGCGACAGTATCCGCAACCCGCGCGATGTGCGTTGGGCGCCTCGGGAAGGTTCACCGATGAGCGATCCGGCTTTCCTGGTTATAGGCGGTGGATCCTGCGCGTATTTTTGGCTGACAAAATTTAGAGCAAATTTTAAATATCGGCTTAGCATTTTAAGAGCATCTCCGAATCCATGGCAGAGAGCCCTCTTTATGCATCCGGTGAGCCAATAACTCTATTTGCGCGCTCGCTTTGTCTATTGCTGATTTTGTTGTATGCGCGGATCACAACCGAGGATAGATGTCGATCTGAAATTTCCCGTACCGGGATCTGAGGTGGCCACCCCTAGTGAATTACGCAGCTGGAACGAAGACGAATCGGTGAGCTTGTTAGACCAAGCAACCCAGCAAGACTGATTCGTGTCCATGATAGGCTGTCAAAAAGAATTTACGCGTGACAGCAATGGATTAATTGCCGCTCGCTGAAATTCGAAGATGGATGCCTCGACTTGGACGAAGAGGGCGGTATGGGGAACATCTTGGCTCCACATGGAGCCCCACGATGTTCGACGCCTTTTTCCGCTTTCTTGGGCTGGCGCCCCGTCCGCACCTACCCAGCCGCGTCGCGGCAGCCGCCCCGACGGCCAGGCCCCCACGCCCGTCCGCCGGGGTAAGGCCGCCATCCAGTTGTTCGACACCCGCCGTGCGTGACACGATCCCCGGCGCGCCCAACCCGGGCGTCGTTGAGCCAGCCATTGCCGTCGCCGGAGGCGACGTCAAACTGCCGCCGGCTTCGCCGTCGTCACGAGGGCTGCCGCCCGTCGACCCGCAACCGAGCGCGTGTGGCACGCGAGAGCTTGAGGCCCGACCCGCCGCGTCGCTGGCCCCCAGGAAGGCCAGAGCCCCCCGCCGGCACAAGTCCGTGGATCCGAAGCCATAGCTGCGTCCGCCGTTGCGACGGTCGTTCCGCGTCACGCGGAACGACCTCATTCACCACCCGAGAGAAAAGGCCCCCTCATGGCGAGCGTGACCCGGCGCATGGGCCCGGAGCGACAACGGTTTCCGAACGGTCACGAGGCGACGGTCGTGCCGGAGGGACCGGCGTCCGACGCGGCGGACGCCCTCTGGCGGATGATCCCGGCGGCGGCGATGCACGTACCCTACCCCAGGTACCACACCACTCTCGTGCTGCATGTCGCCGGCATGCCGAAGGGCTGGAGCGCCCGCGCGCTGTTGCTCCGTCGCGTCGAGGACGACGGAGGGGTCGAGGTCTACGGGCCGCTGCTCGATTACATGATGGCCTTCCACTGGCGCTCTCGGACCTGGCAGGACACCGTCGCCAGGGCCGTCGGGCTGTTCTGGGACTACACGCTGTCCTGCGGCCCGGCGACCGCGAGCCGGGCGCACGCCGCGCGCCAGGACATGCTGGACCTGCACTTCCGGATGTTCGTGCTCGCCCTCCAGAACGGCACCATGACGGATGCCGAAGATCCGAGCGGCCTGTTCTGGCCCCGGACGCGGCACCAGCGGGCGATTGGCCTCGCCCGTGCGATCGAGGACTTCGCCCGGTGGCGCAGGGGTGGGACCGCGTCCGCCCCCGGGGCCCCGGGGCGGGACGCATGGTGTGACGCCCTGCCCGATGGCAGCACCACCCTCGGCTTCACGGACATGCTCGTGTGGTTCCGGCTGCGCGAGGTCTCCGTGCTGAAGCACCTCTCGTCCCCCCCGACGCCAAAGCGTCGGCCGTCGGTGTTCGACGCCGATGGGGCTGGCCACGGCCTGGAGCCGGTGAAGTTCTTCCCGCGCGACCATGCCGAACGGCTGTTGTGGGAGGGGCACCTGCGCCCGGGTCGGGAGCGCGAGCCGAACGAGTTCCTGCGCTTCAACGTCCGCGACCAGATGATGGCGCTGCTCGATGGGTGGGGGGGCCTGCGGCGGAGCGAGGGCCTGCATCTGTGGGTCGGGGACGTGACGCAGGACCCGAATTGGCCGGGCCATGCCCTCGTCGTGCTGAATCACCCCGCTCGGGCCCTCGTCGAGGTTCGGGACGGCCTATCCGGCCGCATAGTGAGCCAGTCGCGCGAGGCGGTGCTCGAAAGTCGGTACGGCCTGCGACCCAGGAACCTGGTGAAGCGCGGCCGGTACCACGCCGGCTGGAAGGGGATGGACCTCGACAAGCGCGAGCAGGGCGTCGTGCACTGGATCGACGAGCGCGCCGCCGCGCTCTTCCTCGTCCTCTACCGGGGGTACCTTAGCTTAGTGCGGGGCCCGGCGATGCGCGAGCGCACCATACGCGGCGGGGGCGACCATCCATTCCTGTTCGTCTCGGAAGGCCTCCCCGGGGGCGAGGGGATCGGGGACCCGTACTCGATGCAGGCCTACGAGCGGAACCACAGGGCCGCCGTCCTGAGGATGAAGCTGCCTTACGGCAAGGACCACGGCACGACCACGCACGGGCTGCGGCACATGTATGGGCAGACGCTCGCGGACATGAGGATGCCGGCGCAGGTCATCAAGAAGGGGCTCCACCACCGAAGCTACCTGTCTCAGGCCGTCTACGTCGCCCCGTCCCGGGAGAAGATCGACGAGACCCTGCGCAAGGGCTGGGACAGCATGGTCAGCGGGGAAAAGCCAGAGGTCCAACTCGGCGGCTCGGAGGCCACCCAGGCGATCTATCGGCTCAGCGAACGGGTCAGGGGGTAACCACGTGAAGCAGTACAAGCACGTTCAACTCGCGACCCAGAAGGTTTTGGGTGCGTGGTTCAATCATGACCGGACCCGCTTCGAGATTGTACCGACCGAAAACGAAGCTGACCTCGAAGCGACGGCTAAACGCGTCGAGGAATTGGTGAACAGTCTCAGTGTCAACGACGAACAGCGCTCCGATGCCCTCGTGATAGAAACCCTATCGCAGCTGCTTTCGTTGCACGACGCTGGTAAGCTCCTCTGGCCTATATCCCTCGCATACGGTGGGTCTTGCATCGGTAAAATAAATAAACTAGAATATACGAAATTGTTAATATCAAGATACAATCAACTTAACTCAATCATGGACGAGTTGCTGACTTCCAAGGAAACAAAATATTATAAATACAATAAAAGAGATACTGTGGAACAGGGTCGGAAGACTTGGGTAGCCATGTCAGCTATTACTATGGCCTGCGACCGTAAATTGGACGAGCTGTCAAAGGTTCATAGCGAGCATGTCCGGGCATTCATCGACGTGGCTCGCCGTGATGGAGCCTGGGTCGATTGGCTGAGTTTGAATAATAGAAGAGGTATAAGATTTCTTGCTGCCTATCTCGGGGTGATTAGGAACGATCCCAATTTTGGGTATGGCAGAGCTAATTATGGGAGTTCCGGAAAATCTTTTAAAAGAAATATTGAAGTGTTTGATGCATTACCCCATTTGTCTTGGCTGAAGGATCTTTACAATTCTTACGTTAATGGAAAATATATAATGGGAAAGAATTGGCATGATACGCCACTGCGCCTCATGGGGGATTATTATTCCACTCTGCCCCCTAAATCATGTTTGAGCCCTAGTGTTGCTTTTACCGAAAAGAATTTAAAAGGAATGCTGGCTTTTGCTTCTTCATGGAACACTGTAGGCCAGAGACTGAAAGCTATCAATGGTGTGCAGCATTTTATAAGATGGCACCAGCATTCCCTATATGTCGCTGGAGAGCCAAATATTCAGTTAAATTCTTTAAACATTGAATTTGGTTATTTCATATCAGAGCATAACTCAAAGATAGTAAAATCTCTTGGAGCAGATGTAGATGCTCGGCCAATGCCGACACACTACCATCGTTTATTAAGGCAAATAATATGCGAGAATGACTTTGCATGGCCTAAATCTATTGAAAATAGCAAAGGTGAGCCGACGTATTTTATATCAGTATTTGATGATACGACAGGTCGCCAAAATTTTGTATTTTGCCCTGTCATACCTCGCCTTCTTATGTTGCTGCTGGATGTGCCTATAAGGGCAATCCAAGCTCGTCGACTCGATAGCGGTGAAGGTGACAGTCGGCGTTGGAATGCGGATACCGGGCTTTGGGGTCCGTCGGACGGCAAGCATAATGGGTACTGGGAGCGACAACATCGAGGGCTCAATGCGAAGCGCGGTGTTATTAGGGAGATGTCTAATATTAATGGAAATACCATATCTGGTTTATGGATAAACTCAAACAAGACCCAGGATCGCAAAAATCTTTTCGATGAAACATCTGGCTATGAAATTCCCTGGCAGAACAACGATGTACTATTAAATCTCGATGCCATGCGCACATGGCAAGAAACTTACAACCCAGTGAGAGGGCCGATATCGTTTGCAGAAATCTCAAAAGATATTTTTCCAGAGACGCCTGGAGATAGCATCATCAATAGAATACCGGACAGGTTTTATCTATTCAGATATCCAATAAATACGAAAGGTAGAGGAAGAGAGGCTCCCCCAAGTCATATACAAATTACCAAGTTTTTTCTCTTAGCTATAGCGGAGCTTGAAAAGCGTCTCAACGAAGAGGACCCGGAGAGACCAGTCAAACTGATCACAAGCCACGACCGCGCCGGTAGGCCAACTTCGTCTGTATTTACGGTTCATGGGATGCGGTCTTCGACGTTGACAGGACTTCATCTCGCGGGCGTGCCACTTGAGATCTTGAGCAAAGTGGTGGCAGGCCATGCCTCCATCCTCATGACGCTCAAGTATCTCAAATTCGATCCATTGCACATCAGTCAGGTCCTGAACGAAGCGAGCTTCAAGTCGATTGCGAACGCTCGGGATGAGTTTCCCAACTACCTCAAGAAGGCTAGTTTCGAGCACGCCGTCAGGATGACAGCCAGGCTGACTGACGATGGATTGGCGCAAACATCAGGATCATATTCCGAGCCGTCGTGCTGGACTAAGCTCGACATCGGACTGTGCCCAAACGGTAGCACCCAGTGCCATATCGGGGGGCCGATCTTGGTAAAGAGCAATAAGCATGGCCGGGATGAGAGTGTCTACGCGCCAGTCCCAGGGGGACGTAACTGTGTACGCTGCCGCTTCTTCATCACCGGGCTTCCCTTCCTGATCCCGTTGTGGACTCACGGAATGTCGTTGCTCGCACGGGCCGAGGGGCACGCGCGTCGCGCAGCCGCGAGGGATGAGGAGGTCCGGGCACTGAAGGGCGAGCGCATGGCGGTTTCCGCCTCCGGCAGGCCAGTCCCTCTGGACTTGCGCGATCGGATCGACGTGCGCATGGCGGAAGCCGAAGCCGCCAGGGACAAGCGGGACGAGACGTTCGCGGACTTCCACGCCACGCTCGCCCTCGTCGAGAAGATCCGCGCGATCAGCCCGGAGGCGGGCGAGGGCGCGCTCCCGATGCTGCTTCCCGCGGCGGAGATCCCGTCCATGGTAGGCCGTGAATCGACACGGTTCGAGGTCGCGGATGCGGTCGTGCAGGCCTCGCGCTTCTTCCCGTCCATCGAGACGCCCGAGCTCGAACGCGAACGTGACGCGTTCCTCGACCAGATCCTCTACAGGAACGGCTATGTCCCGATCACGATGGCTCCCCTGACGCCGTCCGAGAAGCAGCGTGCCGCCGATGCGATGAGCGCGATGCTCCTCGTCGAGATCAGGGCGATGGAGACGCAGGATCTCATCGAAGGGCGCAGGCAGCTCGACGATTTCGGGCTCAAGGGGCGCCTTGAGGATGCGTGCCGCCAGGCGATCGGCACGCCGATCGGGCGGCTGGCACTCGCCGGGCCGAGGGACGCGCCCGTCACGATCGACGCCGTCGCGACCGCATGAGGCGCCGGGTCCGGTCCCTAATCGGGGACCGCCCCTAGGAGCGCGACGACACCGGAGAGGATCCGCATGGACAAGCAATCGGCCCCGTTCCTGGAAGCCGTCGAGACCGTCGCCAGCCGCCTGAAGGCTGAGGCGAAGAGCGAGGTGGTGCGCGCGAAGCTCGGCCATCTCGACGAGGCGTGCAGGCAAGTTGTTGTGAAGGCCGGGCAGAGGCCGACCATCCCCCTCGTCTGCAAGGTGTACGCCAGCCTGGTGGTCGACCCGAAGCTCGCGATGGCGGGGCAGTCCATCCGCAACGGTCGCGGCGGGGCGAACCCGTACCGGCAGCTCTACCAAGCTTGGGCGGCGGCGGCGGAAGGCATCCTGAAGGCCGGCAGGAGGAAGGGGCGCACCCGCGAGGTGCCGCACGACGAGATCCTGTCGCAGGACGACCTGGATGGGATCGCCGACATCAACCTGCGGGGGCTCGTCAGGCTCGTCGTGGCGCAGAACCGGGGCTTGCGGACCGAACGCGAGATGCTGAGGCGCGCCCACGGAACGCTGACCGTCAACGCGGGGCCCCGCCTCGATCACGAACCAGGGCGGGGAGAGTGCCGAGATGCGATGGCGATGAACGAGGCAGAGGTTGAAGCAGTCCGCGACTTCATCGACGCGAAGCGGATGAGGGCCCGGGGGCTGAGACGTGCCGATGATGGGGCCATCGAGACAGTGGACGGTCGTCCGCTATCGGATCCCGGCTTCGCTACCGTCCTGGAGAAGATGATCGGCTTCACCCGATCCTCGTGATCCGCGGTTTCACGCCTCTCGTTCGCCCCTTTGTCCGGACCCTCACGCCCTCCATGGTGGGCCCCGGCATTCGATTGGTAGATCTACAAAGCGAAATCCCATATTTTTCAAACACAAGTAGGTTGGTAAGGGGGTAAAGCGGCGATTTTACACCCACCCTCAGATGTACCAGGCACTACCATGGTCTTCGCATGCGTCCTCACCCCAGGACCGTGCTCATGACCCTCAAGGTCAAAGCCCCCACCAGCTTGGCCGTACGGAAGGCTGCTGAGGGTGGGTGGCAGCGGTTCGCTGACCCATGGGCCGAATGTCCGTGTCAGGGGCTGACGCGGACGGTGCGGTGGGATCGAACTACCGCGCCTGCCACAGCGCCCCGACGAGCCCAAGATTGGCCAGGCTCAGGGTAAGCAGCAGCCACCACAGCACCTCCGGACCGGCGTGGGTCAGAACCGCCGCGCCGGCCGGCGGTGCGAGGGCCTGAGCAACCAACCCCGGCCGCGCCAGGCGGCCGACCAGCAGCGGGTAGCGTTCGGCGCCGAACAGGGCCAACGGCACCGTCCCCCGCGCGATCGAGTAAACCCCGTTGCCGCCGCCGTAGAGCACCAGCCAGATCCCGACGCCGGGCAGACCCAGAGCGAGCAGCACAAGGCCTAGGGCGACTAGGATCAGGGCCGCCGTCAGGGTCCAGAGCGGGTGATGCCGGCCCTTGAACGCCATCTCCACGACCCGCGCCCCGACCTGTGCCGGGCCGATCAGCGCCCCGTAGGAGACTGCCGAGGCGAGCGCCACGCCGCGCGTCTGCAGGAGCGTGATCAGGTGGACCGACACCAGGGCCATGATCGCCCCGCCAAGCACCAGCACCCCGGCGAACAGGAGGAACGCCCGCCGTTCATGCCCTGTCAGCGCTCCCGTTGTCGCTTGGTGGGTCGTAGGCGTCGCCGGCAGCGCCAGGGCTCTAGGGATCAGCAGCAGCACCAGCGGCAGCGTGACCAGGAGATGCAGGCCGGCGTAGGCCAAGCACGCCCCCCGCCAGCCAATCTGGGCGACCAGGAACGCCGACAGTGGCCAGCACACGGTACTGGCGAACCCGCCCCACAGGGTCAGGGTCGTGATCGCCGGCCGCGCCTCGGCGCCGTAGAGCCGACCGAGCGTCGCAAAGGCCGGGTCATAGAGCCCGCAGGCCATGCCGAGCCCGAGCAGCAGCCAGCCGGCCAAGTAGACCGGCAGGACCGGCGCCAGCGCCAGCGTGGTCAGGCCGCCCGCCAGCAGCAGCGCCCCCAGGGCGAGGACCGGCCGGCCGCCATGGCGGTGGATCGCGGCGCCGACGTGCGGTGCGGCAGCCGCCGCGACCAGCAGGCCGAGCGTCAGCCCGCCGACCACCCAGGCCAGTGGCCAGCCGGTGCTGTCGGCGACCGGACTGGCGAGCACCGCCGGCAGGTAGGCCTACAAGGAGTTTGACGACGCCGGCCGGATGCATCAGGGGCCGCTCTACGAGCGTGTGGTCGACGTGTGCGAGGAACTGATGAAGTTCACGCTGTTGACCCGTGAGCGGGCTGACTACCTGGTGGACCGCTACAGTGAGCGGAAAGAGCGGGAGCCAGACCGGCTCAAGGCCGTAGCGGTAGATATCGGCTTCGTGAAGCGATAGAATGTCGATCAAGATCGATACGGTCTCCTTCTAATAACCTCAACTTTGACTTCGCGAATGTTTGTTGATCCTCGGCGACTGGTAGGCGTGAACGTACCTTCCCGTATGTCCTTTGATCGTCCAAACACTTGCTGAACTTCTTGATCGTGGATTGGGCGATGCCTGCTCTGCTCCGCCCGTCGAGTGTATCGCTTCGCTTCTCTGCTCAACCGAACTTGCTCAATTTCTTCCGTAGTATTGGGAAGTAATCCAAGATCTTTTGCAATCATCATTTCAATCCATTCTTGCCAGCATTCGATAACAAATCCATATTCTCCTTCATCGTCTTCGTCTGCATCAGAAAAATCGGTATCTTCATTGCAATCACCCGATTTGCCGTCGTCTTCATCCTCTTGAGAAGATGAAGTGATATCAAATCCATGCTCAACAGCAAGATCGACAATTTGTTCGTATGTCCACTCGGCAATTTCAGCTATTTTAGTTGGAGGGATTTTGCCTGTTAATTCAGCGCGAGTGTATGCAAAATATTGCGTAAAAAGCCTGTCGCGCTCTTCAGATATATCGTGTTCCGGAAATTTCTTGTCCTTTAGCTGGTATAGACGGTCAGTTACTTCTTCAAGACTGATCAGTGAAGACGCATAACGCATACGCTGAACCCTTGCATTGGAGATACGACAAGATCATGGTGCCTCCAGATGGGGGTTTTGAAGTGCGTCAAATTGTAATCGTAGACTTATCCACAGCCCATGTACGGTGCGATTGGTGCAGCGTAGAGGGTGATTACAGGCGGTAGACCGCAGTCTGATAGGTGTACATCATGACCAGCCCGCACTGAATTGGCATCCCGCTGAGACACCATTGGACCGCACCCACACTCTCTCTGCATGCTCCATTTTGTCCGCATGGGTAAACCGCAGCGGACACCCGAGTGGGGGGCCAAAACCCTGTCCGCTAGGGTTGTTTTCGGTTTGCGGACATGGCTTTATGTGGACGCCATCTCAGCGGACGATTTTGCCTCATGTCCCAGGTCATCCTCTACGCCCGCGTGAGCACCACGGACCAGACCGCCGTCCATCAGCGGACGCAGGCCGAGGACGCGGGCTTCGCGATCGACGCCGTGGTCGCGGACGAGGGCGTGAGCGGCCTCAGCACCCGGCTCGCCGACCGCCCGCAGGGGCGCCGGCTGTTCGACATGCTCCGGCGGGGCGACGTGCTCGTGGTCCGGTGGGTCGACCGGCTCGGCCGCGACTACCAGGATGTGACCGACACCATCCGGGAGCTGATGCGCCGCGGCGTGGTCGTCCGCACAGTCATCAACGGGCTCGTGTTCGACGGCGCTGCCAGGGACCCGATGCAACAGGCCGTCCGGGATGCGCTCATCGCGTTCATGGGCGCGACAGCGCAGGCTCAGGGCGAGGCGACCAAGGAAGCGCAGCGCGCGGGCATCGCCCACGCGAAGGCCCGGGATGACGCATACCGCGGTCGCAAGCCCAGCTTCACCCGCGTCCATCTCGACACTGTACTCACCCAGCTTGCCCAAGGTGCCAGCGTATCGGCCGTTGCCCGGGACACCGGGCTGAGCCGGCAGACAATCTACCGCATTCAGAGAAACCCGGCGGATGCCGAAGCGATCCTCGCTCGATGGGCGGCCTGAGGCGTCGGTGTATCCGGCGAGCCCTGCGCGGGCGCCCTCCGACGACCCGGTCCCTCCCGCCAAGACGCGTTCCAGGTCGCCCAGGACGCCGTTCGGCTGGGCGTGCGAGGCGCACAGGCGACCGCCGCTTCGGGCAGGCTCGGCCACGGTCTCGCAAAACGATCGGCCAATCAGCGCGATTACCTCTCCGTTGCGTGTCGGGTAGCCGATGGAGCGGGGAGGCCGTCGCGGGAGGGTGTGGCAAGCAGCGCCAGCGCCCAAACCCCGAGGGACAATCACCTTGAGGGGGATTGGCAAAACATCTGCCGAGATGGACCGGAAGCGTGCGCGCGCCCGATGACAGGCGCACGGCGGGCGCACGTTAGCGCTTGGCAGAGTTTTAAACCATCCACGATTGCATCCGAGGGAACATTGCGACATCAGCGATAGCTTTGTTATGCGACGTGACGATCACCGTCAGTCCGGCTCGCACGTGGTACCCGTTCAGGCCACGTACTTGCGCTGGTACGCCTCCACGAAATCTGGATCGCGGCACAGGCACCTGCCCGTCGGATCCTGTGCCATGGGATCGTGGAGGTGTTCTGCAAGCGGCCGGGTCAGGTTCAGGCGCGTGGCAACGGTCGGCGCGGCCGCCATCGCTGACACGTCCTTGACCAGTTCCGCCGCCAGCATGATGCCGGCCAGCGCCGACTGAAATGCCATCGGCACCGTCGCTCGGTCACCCTTGGCGCCGCCCGTGAGACGGAACACTACACCGCCGCACATCGCCCGTCCGTAGAATGTCCGCAGCGGCTGGCCCACGAAGGGCAACAGGGCGTCGAAAGGTACACCCTGCCGTTCGGCGACCGTCGCAATGAAAGCGGCGTCGACCGGCGCCCCCGTCGCGAGCAGGCTGCGCACCTGCATGAAGGCCTCCGGGACGCCGAGCTCACGGGCGACCCGGACATCCTCGTCCTCGACTTTGCCGGCCGGCAGGTAGAGGCAGGCGAGACAAGCCTTGCCGTCTGCGAACCCGTGCCGGGATACCCCCAGGTCGTCCGGTGCCGTCCACGCATTCAGGATGCGACGCGGCAGAGACCCCTGTACCGCTAAGCGGTCCTTCGCTGAATCGAGCGCCACGACGACCCGGTCGAGGCGCCAGTCTCCCCGCTCCTGTATGTACCCATCCCAGCGCAGCTGGTGCGGCACGACGCGAAGCGAGCTCCCCGCCAGCGCCTCGGCGGATGTCTCCACCTTCGGCCGGTCCACGCTGTCCTGCCCCGTCATCACGTAGCGCTGCAGGTTGGAGAGGTCGGCCTCTTCGTGGTCGACGAGATGAAGCTCGCCTGTCAGGCCCGGCAGGCGGGCAAGGGCCCAGACCACGCCGTTCCCGATCGCACCCAGGCCAACGAGATGCGTCTCGCCCATGTCGAGGGGGCCGAGCGCCGGATCACACGCCGACCGGCTGAAGTCGGAGATCGAGAGGGTCAGTTCCGCATCCGGTCGCCCGTCCGCCAGCTGGCCGGCGAACACCGTCCGGAATACGTTGGCAGCGGCGAGGCATGCGGCCGCGCCCGCGCCGAACGGGTTCGTCGAGGTGCCCGACCCAACCGGACCCGCCGTCGAAAGCCTCGCAACCCAGCCCCTCGATCCTGCATGGAATGAGGGAACGTCGAGGCCGGCGGGGGTGTCGCCCACCACCACGCAGCATGTGACCCTCCCCAAGGCCGAAGACAACCCGATCTCCGGGTTGATCGACCGGGCGAGGTCGCACAACGTCGCGCCTGTGTCCGAAGCGGCGGCGTCCAGCGGAAGGATTGCCAGGTCGGGGTAGAGCCGCGCCGTGAGGCGTACCGTGAGATCGAGCGTCGCGCGGCCCTCGGCCGACGCGGCGGCCGCGCCGTCGAAGGCCACGCCGACGACGTGGCTTCCGAGGACCGCCTCGAAAGACGCGAGGTCGAACCCGTTCAGTACCTGCGAGGCTGCGGTGGCCGCCCGGTCGAAGAAGCTTGCGCGTGCCATGTTCACTCCACGATCCGGATCAGGCTTCGCGCCCGGGGCGGCGGCACCACGCGCCACCGCCCTTTCGGGTCGAGCCGGTAGACGGCCGTTGTCTCGACGGTGAAGGGACGAGCCGCGAAGTCGGGCACGACGAGGGACAGGCAGCCCGTCGCGGTCGCGACCGCGTTCTCGTCGTCGGTCCCCGAATGGTAGGCACGCCCTGGATGGCTGTGGATCTGGGCGAACAGCGTCAGCCCTTGCCGGAACAACCAGACGTTCAGGCGGTGGAGCTCCTCCGGGCCTACGACGACGCAGACGCCGTCGCCGGTACGGATGTGGCGCTGCACCGGGATCACGGCTTGGACGACCGTGAAACGGTCCTGCTCCTGGCGGCCGACCCATAGTCCGAGCCCTTCGTGCCCGGCGCGGCCTACCTCCCGCAGGTGCGTTTGCACTTTCTCCACGCACCCGCGTGGGACGACCACCGTCTCGACCTGCGCCAGCCTCATCGCGGGATCGAAGCCGCTTGGATCGCGAACCCCGTCACGGTCTGTCGCAACTCCACCTGCCATTGGTCGATGGGGTTGACCCCGTAGGTCAAGATCTGCTCGACCAAGAAGTGCAAGGATCCACCGCCCGAACCCCGATGGAGAAGCCATGAGTCACCTGTGTGGGCCGGATGCTCGTGGTACTCGCGCACGCCGGGAAGGCAGAGGAAGGGGCGCTCGTTTGGGCCGTGCCAGGCGATCATGGCGACCGGCTGGATCTGGCCCGAGGCGAAGAGACCCTCGAACATCTCCGGCGGCACCCCCGGCATGTGGGGACGCCGAACCATGGCCATGGTCATGTCCGCCGCCCGGAGCGGCTCCCGGGTGAACGGGTCGACGAAGGTCACCGAAGGGGGCTGCAGGTCGTAGTTCGTAAAGTCGATCACGACGGCCCCGACCATGGCGGCAGGCTTGAGGCGCGGCGCCGCGAAGGCCATGAAGACCTGAGGAAACGTCGCGTCGAGCAGTAAGCAGCCGCGGCGCCGGTGCGCGACCTCGTGCTCGCGGAACTGTGCCACTTCCCGCTCGAACTTCGCCCGCGAGACCGTCTCGTCGACGGACTGCATCTCTCCCGCGACACCCGCCTTCAGGCTCAGGAACAACACGGTTCCGGATGCGAACCCCGAATCCCGCACTAGCGTCGCGAGGTCGAGAACGTCGCCCGCCTCCGTCTTCAGCTCCCAGTCTTCCGCCGGCCGGCCGACGTTGTCGGTCTGCTTCAGCGCCTTGTCGCGTACCGCAACGAGGGCGTCGCCGCCGGCCACAACGACCTCCGTCTGCGTGCCGTTCACCACCACCGTCAACGTGACGGTTGCGTCCTGCTCCTTTGGCCGCGATACGAAGCGCTCGATGCCCTTGCGTGTCAGGTCGAACGGCCCGTCCAACGGCACAGGCTCGTCGACACCGCCGACCACCTCCAAGAAGAGCTCGTTCTCCTCCGGTTCCAGGCCCGCGACAGTCATCAGCACGCGGCCGGTGATCGTCGGCGCCCCCCAAAGCATGTCCATGTCGTCCACGAAGACGGGCAGGAGCTCGTCCGTCTTGAACACGAGCACCTTCTCGATGCCCCGCTCGCGCAGGTCCCAGGTCGCGTCGAGGCGCAGATGCTCCGTGCCGCCGCCGGGCAGCATGCCAAGCACCATGAACGCGGTTACCGGACGGTGGCCCGACGCCGACAGGATTTGCCGCGCGGTCGGGACCGGGTCAGGCAACTCGACGCGATGGAAGGAGAGGTGCTCGTCGCCAACGTCGAGCAGGTGGCGTTCCCCACGGCGGTTTTCGGGGGGATCTTCGGACTGTGTCATGGGTGTTCCTCGATCGACGGTGCCTGCGCGGGTCCATCCCGCGCCTTCACAAGGTCAATCGAGCCGGCGAACCTGGACCGGAAACGGCCGCCGCAACTTTTTTCGTGGTCCCGCCGAGCCGGGCCGCCGCCCAGGAATGGATTATCGCGGCAGGGTGCCCGCCGGCACGGGACCGCAGACGAAGTAGTGTGGGCAGCGCGGGCAGGTCCGGTCGTTCGCCTTGCGGGGGAACTCGCCGGCGAGGATGCGCTCCGCGTGGCCTAGCGCCTTCTTCTCACGGTTCGCCACCTTCCGCTCGCCCAGGTCGAGCCGCATCACCATCTCGCCTTCCGGCTCGCTCAGGTGGATGGCCTCTACGCTCGCCCGGCCGCCTAGCCGGCGGCGCGCCGCGATCTCGTAGAGGCCGTAGACGATCCCGTCCTCCTCTTCCGAGCTGCGCCGTCCCGTCCGGACGCGGCGGAACGCGACCCCAGCGCCGTCCCCGCGCACCTCGTCAGGCGTCACGATCACCCGAAGCCCGCCCAGGTCCAGCGTGACGGAAGCCCCGCCGCCGTGGCCGTGGCCCTCACGCGAACGCATCAGCGCCCGGATCAACCCGAGCCCGGCCCGCCGATAATCGTCCGCATAGCCGTTCGCTGTCGGACCCTTCTCAAGCCACGCCTCGTCGAACTTGGCCTCGACCGCGGCCTTGGCAAGATGCCACCGTTCCGGCTCTGCCCGGATCCACCGCATGACCTCGTAGACGACGTCGTGCATGCGGACGTAGTCCGTCGACCTGCGGCCGCCCGCTACGCCAAGCACGTGCGTGTACAGGAAGCGGCGCGGGCACTTGTCGAACAATGCGAACGCTTCCGCCGAGAACTCGGGCGGTGCGCTCCAGGTGATCGGCACCCGACCCGCGTCATCTCCTGCCACCACGTCCCCGAATGGGGCCGCAGCGACCCGACGAAGCCGGGATTCGATGCGGGGAAGGAAGGGAGAGGGCTCCCGCCGGTTGCCGTTCGACTGTCTCGATGCCGCGTAGAGGGTCAGGTGGACCCGCGCGCGAGAGAGTGCGACGAAGAATAGGCACTCCTCCTCCGCGTCGTGGCCAGCCTTCACCGCGTCGATGCCGGTCAGGTGCTCCATCCCGGCGATCATGCCGTCGGGCGGTGGGCAGCGCGGCGTCATGACCTTGGCGGGGATGCTCGTCACGACCATGCCCGGGACGTGGACCGCCTCGAACTCAAGCCCCTTGCTGGCGTGGACCGTCAGGAGGCTCACCGCGTCCATCGCACCCGCTGCAGCCGGCATGTGGCGGAGATCCCGCTCCTCGGACAGCAGCACCAGCCGGCGGACCCGGGCGAGGAGACGCTCGATCGGAAGGCCTCGCCCTTCCGGGAGCGCCCGGCAGAACGCGAGGAACTGCCATAGGGCCACGCCCCTGAGACGGTCGCTCGGCCGGTCGGAGAGAACGAGCCGGCGTAGCAGGTCGGTCCGGTCGAGAAGCAGGCGGGTGAGCACGTGCCAGGGATAGGCGTCCGGTCCGAAACCCTCCAGATCCCCGGCCAAGACGCGCAGGGCATCGGTCGCCCCAGGGGCGACCTCAGGGGCGGTCGAGAGCCATTCCAGCGGGTGCCGGCACCTTGATGCGTGGCCTTGGACCTCGTCGAGGTCCGTCAGCGACATCGCGTAGCGCTCCTCCATGGCCACGCGCGGAAGGCTGGCCGCCTTCTGGTCGACAACCAGCGATAGGAGTGCGAGCAGGTCCCTGACCTCATCGCGCTCGAACAGGTTGCCAAGGAATAGAACCGGGACCTCGCGCTCAGTCAGGGCGGTCGCGATTTCGCCGAGCCGCCTGTTGCCCCGGCAGAGCACCGCCTGGTCACGGAATGGTACGCCAGCCTCGCGGAGTTCTAGGATGCGATCCGCCACGGCGCGGAGCTCGTCCTCGGGATGATCCGCCGTTCGCAACTCAGGCGCGTGGCCGGAGCATCCATTCCGGGCTTCGAGATCGAGCGGCAGCACCCCACGGGAGGCCAGCATCCCATCGGCGAAGGTCGAGAACGCATCGACCACCTCGCCCGTCGACCGGTAGTTCACCTTCAGCGCCCGCACGGTCGCACCGGGGAAGTCGTTGGCGAACTCGGCCATGCTCGCCGACGAGGCGCCGCGGAATCGATAGACGGACTGACGGGAATCGCCGACCGCCCAGAGCCGCTCCCCCGAGCCGGCGAGCGCCTTGAGCAGCCGGACGCTCGCCCGGTTCACGTCTTGGTACTCATCGACGAGAACATGGCGGTGGCGGTCGCGCAGCAGCGCAAGCGCCTCAGGGTCCCGCTCCACAAGCAGGGCTGCTCGCATCACCAGATCGCCGAAATCCAAACGGTCGGTTCGGCGCATCTCCCGATCGTACACCTCGTAGACATCCGCCGCCTCGCAGGCCTTCTCGGCTCTGATGCGGGCGGCCTCGTCGACCGGCGACCTTTCTCTCATAGCCCTCGCGAACGCCCGGTATTCCGGTACGCCGCAGACTTCGTCCTTCGCCCGCGAGATCGCCGACAGGATCTCCGCCACGTCAAGCGTCGGGTCATGCAAGTTCCTGAAATGGCGGAGCGTGAGCCCCGGCAGCAAGTCCTCCAGGAGATCGACCGCGTCGGCCTTGTCCACGAGGCGTGGGTCGTCCGGCAGCTTGTCCCGGTCGTGGAAGCGGCGCAGCAGGTCGAGTCCGAACCCGTGGAAGGTTCCGATCCACATCCCAGCCGCCGCCTCGGGCCACACGGCCGCGACCCGCTCGACGAGCTCTCCCGCCGCCTTGTTGGAAAAAGTCAGGATCAAGAGGTGGCGCGGGTCGACGCCCGTATCGAGGAGATGCCCGATCCTGGCAACGAGCGTACGCGTCTTGCCCGTCCCTGGCCCGGCCTGGAGCAGGCACGGGGACCCCTCGTGTGTCGCCGCGTCGCCCTGGCTGCCGTCGAGATCGGTCGGCCGCTTGGCTGCGGGCTTGACCGCCTCGACTTGCTCTGGCAGCAAGAGCGCGTCGAACAACTGCTCGGCGACGAGCGCGTAGGGCAACTCCATGCGCTCCGCGATGGCATACGCTCCTAGGCCGTCACGTAAGAACAGGTCCCGAACCCTCTCCCGCGGCAGGACGAGTTCGCGGGCAAACAGGTCCGCCTGGAGCTCACGCCGCTCACGGCGGCCGTAATCGACGACCTTTTCGACACCGCTCGCCCCTGCCTCGACCGGGCGGGATGGATCGATCTCGTGGTCGACGATCACGTCGGCCGGCTTGTGCACAACCGCGTGGCCCAGTTCGTGTGCGGCGAGTAGCGCCCTGTCAGCGTCGCCGCCCTGATCGACGCAGATGACAGCGTCGAGTTCGGGATCGTAGAGGCCGCGGCCACAGCGTAGGAGCGGGTCGCCTGGCGCGAGCCACCAAAGATTGGGAACCCGCAATCCAACAGCGGCGGTCACTAGGGCAAGTGGCTGCCAAGGGTTGGCGCCTCCCTCGACGGCCTCCCGGTGGATAGAAGCGGCTTGTCGCCGGATTGTCTCGAACGCGTCCACCGGTTGGCTCCGTTAGAGGGACGAGAGCCGGCGCTTCTGCTGCTCGGACAGCTGAGACGTCTCCAGGGCCTCCAGGAACCCTTGCTTGCGGGTCGCCTCGGGCTTGCTGTCGCTCTTGAAGCTCGCGCCCGCGGGGATGCGCGACGGCAGAGCGAGATATGCCGCCACCTCCTCGGCAGAGGTCGCTAGCGCCTTTGCCAGGGTGGCGATGAACCCCGTCGACAACTCCTCCGACCGAACGACCCTATCCCTGAGCCTCGCCAGGAACAGGACGCTGCAATCGAAGGTGGCGGCCACCGCCTTGGGCGTACGACCTGCGAACGGATCGGCCACGATGACTGGTGTCGCAGAGTGGTCAACGATCCTGTGCTCGATTTCGGTGAATCTACGACGCGACGCAGCAGCTTGCCGCTCGTCGACGGGCGCGCATTCGGAGACGTCGCCTCCCACATGCAATAGAAGCTCCTCGGCAAGTTCCATGAGTTCGTTCTCGAACTCAGGGAAACGGAGGATGAATTCGTCGAGGCGCGCCTCTGGGGGGCCGTCGAGCGTGGCAAAATCCGTCAGAACGTCTTCCAGGCTGTGCCGAACAGTCATGGCCTGCGACCTTCCAGTTGCTCTCGTACGAGCCTTACGGCCCGCTTGATACGGTTGCGGACGGTTCTCTCGTCGACGTCGAGCTGCTTGGCGATGGTCATCTTGTCGGGATCCGTGGAACCGGTCTGGTCCCCTTGGCAGACAAGTCGGACTGTCTCGCGAAGGGGTTCCGGTAGCCTCTCAATCGCGGCCAGAGCCGCGGTCCGGAAATCTTGGAACTCAAAAGGCGTCAGCCCGAAGATCTCCTCGGGCGCGGGAGCCGCCAACTCGCTCGACTTCGCCTTGCCATCGCTTGCAGCGGGCACGTCCGCCTTGCGCCCGTCGAGACGTCGCTGCCGTGTGTAGGTCGTCTTGCGCAGGCTCGCCAAAGCGCCGTCGAACATCGCCTCGTAAGGGTCCAACCGTTCTGGTTCGGGCCCGAGCCCGATGGCGAGCACCTCATGGAACTTGCCCAGCACCTCCTCCCGCACGGTTTCGGGATCCGAGACGGTGCCGTAGCGGATGGTGCCGGATAAATTGTGACGGACGCGGCAATCAAGCACCGCGAAGAGCTTGTCGAACCACGCCGGATTGTTACCTGACCTCGCCGTCCGAAGGAGATAGAGGAGACATTCGTTCGAGATGTAGCCTACGGCGTCTCGCCTTCCAACCGCGAGCCTTGCCACGATCTCCTCGCGCGACAGGACTTCAAGTTCGACCAAAGTCGCAGTGGTTTCGGGACGGCGGACATAGAGGTTGCCGTCCATCCGTTTTTTCGTCAGGGGGCGCAGTGACACGTCGTCGTTACCCAACAGGAGACTTCCGGACGAATATGCCCGATCCGATCGATAAACAACAGTGATCATTCAATTTTGATCGTCGCACTTCACCAGGACGCCCGATCACTGGAAGACGACGATCGTGACAGTGAGGCCGGACGCGTACATGGTCTCCATGCGTGGGAGTGAGGGTGGCGACCGCGCGGATCATGTCGGCGCACGTCCCAACCCTCCCTGTCGACATGGAGCCGCGGGAGTAAATACGATGGTCATGAAGCGTTGATTTTCCTCGATCCCGGCTTCGGTCAGCTTAGTCCGGGACGATCCCATTCCTTCTTACGAAGCCAAACCTTCGGGAACCCTCGGGAGGATTTTGGCCCCTTGCGACTTGGAGCGGATCCCGTCCCGTGCCGGTCGATGCTGGCGAACGGCCAGTCCCGGGCCTCGTTGCGAACAAGTCCGGCATCCTCGCCGGCCCTATCCCGGCGTTCCCCCCAGGCCCTGCGATATGCAGGGAGCAAACCGCCGTTGACGGTTCGATCACGGCACGCACCGCCCCGCGCGCCAGAACCTCTCCCACCCATCACCCTATTGGGCCAATACCCCCGGCGTGTGCGCCCGACGACTGGCACACGGTCGTGAGCACATTATCCGCCGGTCGTGGAGCCTTCTGGACCCTTTAAGCCGGTGCGATTGCCGCCTCGCTCGTTCCAGCCTCGCCCATCCGCGGCCTGCGATCGGTCGACCGCGGCATCTATCGATCCTGTCGCATCGACAGGCCACGCATCGGGGGACGGGTTTCCATGGGCCGCAGGCTTCAGGCCGCGTCGTCCTCGGGGCGCCGCCTGCGGTAGCGACCGCCGCCCTCGCTCGCGAACAGCTTGCGATACACGATCCGCTGGTCGACCACGCCTCGTAGCAACTCCGGCCCCCACTCCCCGGGATACGCCTCGGCCTCCTTCACGAACTCGCGCCCGACCCGCTGCGCGATGTCCCTCAGGTGCAGCGCCTCCGTCTCCGGCAGGACCTGCCAGATTTCCTGCGCGACCCGACCCCAGAACTCCCGGGCCCGCACGGCCTGCACGTGGCCCTTCATCCTTTCGAGCTCGCCAGCGTACCATGCGAGCTCCTTCCGCTGGGCCTCGATCACCGCGTCACGCGCGTCGACCATGCCCAGCGCCTCGTTCCGCAACTCGCGCTCGATCGCGATGGCCTCCGCCATGCGGACGCGCTCGCGCTCCAGCACCGTCGCCGCCTCCGCCTGCGCGGCCTTCCAGAGCTCCACCCCCGCCTTCGCGAGATGCGCCGACACCTTGTCCGGCAGCCCCGCGGGCTCGATGACCGGGCTGTACTGGCGCTCCTCCGCCCACTCCGACAGGTACCCGCCCACGCATTGGTTGTTGCCCGCCACGCCGGCATTGCGCTTCACCCGCGCCCATACGTTCCGCAGGGCGACCCGCTCCTTGCCCTCGGCCCGGATCTGGTCCGCCGCTCGGAAGACTTGCTTCCGCCGAGGGTCCTCGGCCCGCGCGGGGTCCGCCTTGCCCTTCGCCATCGCCCGCACCTTCCAAAGGTCAACAGCCTTTGGCGAGCACGGTTAAGGAAGCGTGCCGAGCCGTAGCGAATGCCATGTGGCGCTACCCGCTACGCGCTACTTTCGGAGTCGCGGATCCGGTCCCTGCGCCCGGCCACGAACGGGCCCCGGCGACCGAGACCGATGACTGTTAAGACCTTGACCGGGCCGCGCCTCACCGACGCTTTCCGCGCAGCGCCGTCACGGCCCGTAACCGAACGGCCAGCCGCCCCGTCATCGCCCGGGAGGTTCACGGCAGCACCGAAGATCGCATCGAGCTCGTCCTCGCGTCGGTCGATGAGCGCCGCCAGCGGTTCCGCCGATTCGATGCTCCGCATTCTCGTGGAGGGGGCGGGTCGCCTCCTGGACAACCGTTCCCCGGAGCCCTTCGCCGTGGCGGGCACGATCCGGCCGATGATTGCACCAACCCGCAAGGCGGCTTCAGGGCGAGCTCGGCAAGAGCACGGACAACGCTCCCTTGATGGCGGAGGGCCATACCGGCTCGGCGATGGCCACGAGGTACAGGGCGGTTGCGAGGTAGAGGCTTCGCGGTGCGCCCCCGCTGTCGGATCTCAGGCTGCCTCGCCCTCGGGCAAGGTCGACTTGACCTCAGCGATTGCCTGGAACGGTTCGAGCAGCTCGGGATGCCGGGTGGCGAGGAAGCGGTGCACCTGCCGGTTGGCGAGGAGCTTCGCGAGGTAGCCCTTGGCCACAGTCAGGTGGAGGTTGTCCCGGCTGAAGGAATCCTGGATCGCGCCCATGGACATCTGCAGGTTCTCCAGCTCCCGCTCCATCCGGGCCATCGCCGCCGGGCTCACGCCCTTCGGCTTGGGTTTCTTCCCCGAGACGAGGTCTGCCTGGGGCGTCCCTGCGAGGATCGCCGACGCGTAGGCCACGCTGAAGTTGTTGTGCTGGACCATGAGGTCGGACACCGCCATCTGCCGCAAGGGCTTCATCTTGCGGAGGATGTCGAAGACGGCCATCGGGCAGTGCCGGTCCGTCAGCTGGGTAACCACCTCCTCGCATATCCCGTCCAGCATCTTCACGCGGCGCTGGATGCTCACGACGTCCATTCGGAGCGCGGCGGCGAGCTTCTCCTGCGGCACGCCGCGCTCGATCGTGCGGACGATCATCGCCCGCACCATCACTGGGGTGAGGCGGTTGATGTGGCGGTTGTAGGTGTAGGCCTCGTCGTCCTTGGAGACGATACATTCCACCTCGGTCGCCCCCTCGTCCTTGAGCACCTCCACCCGGACGTGGCCGTCGAGCAGGAGGTAGCGCCCCGGGGCCGCCGCGTCCCTCGATATCACCGGGGGCTCGACCACGCCGATCTCCCGGATGGACTGCGCGATCTGCGCGTACTCCTGGCTCGCCTTAAGGGTCGGCCTAAGGATCTGCACCGGCATCAGCGAGGCGATCGGCACGACGACGATCCCTTGCTCGAACCCTAGGGTGAACGACTTCTGCCGCGCCCCGCTCATGACGCCCTCCCGGCCACGCGGGCCTCCAGGTCGGCCGGCATCGCGTCCAGCCTCTCGGCCTGCAGCAGCTGCACGAAGGCTTGGTCCTCCCGAAGCTCGCGCATGGCCTCGACGATGAACATCAATCGGGATTGCGTGAGCTCCGCCTTCTTGACGAGTACCCTCTCGCGATCGGCCTCCTGCTGGAAAATGCGAAGCAGCGCGGTGGGGGAGGTCGGGGACCGCGGCGGCTCCTTGCGCCCGAAGGGACTGGTGTCGACCTCGCGGCCCCGCTTCCGGCGGGCTTCGAGCAAGAGGCGCGCCTTCACCAGTTTCCCGCCCGACAGCTTCTTCTCCGCGTATGCCTGCGCCAGGAGGGCCTGCTCCCCCGCTTCGTCGGCCTTCGCGATCTCGATAGCCACGCTGATCGGCAGGATCCCGGTCTCGACGGCCGACAGGAGGCGTTCCTCGCCCCGCTCGATCAAGCTGCCGATCATGTTGACCCATTGTTGCGTGCAGCCGACCTTCGTCGCGATCTCGGCGTCGTTGTAGCCGCGCTTGCGGAGGGTCCCGATGTTGTGGAGCAGGTCGACCGGGCGATGCTGGCGACGCGCGCAGTTCTCGACCAGGCCCATCACCAGGCAGTCCTGCTCGCTCGCATCGACCACGACGGCGGGGATCTCCGTCTGGCCGAGCTCGATGCACGCCCGCAGGCGCCCCTCGCCGCACACGACGCCGTAGGCCTCCTGGCCATCTTTGGACGGGACGCGCCTGACGGTGATCGGGCGTTTCAGTCCAACCCTGCCGATGTTCTCCACGATTTCCTGGAAGCGCCGCTTATCGCGCGACCGCGGGTTGAGCACCGTGATCCGATCGACCGGGATCATGACGACGCGCTTGGTGACCCGTTCCATCACGCGGCCTCCGTGAAGCTGGCCCTCTTGGCGAGCGAGTAGAAGAAGTCGAGATCGTCGAACCGGTAGCCGTCGAGGGAGAACCCGTTGCGCTCGGCGAGGCGCAGCCTCGGCTCGGTCATGTCGATGCTCGGAAGGACGTAGTAGTCCAGCGGGGTCTCGTTGCCCGAATTCATGCGGACCGCGACGGTGAAGTCCGGCGCGAGGCCCGCGTCGAGCCTCAGGCGCCACCGGGACGATCCCGCGGCGGTGCTGCGATGGCGGGCGATGATGATGGAGGCCGTGAACTCGCCGTTGACGCTGAGGAGGTCCGTCGCCGGGTCGCGGTCGACCGTGCCGCCGACGCCTTCCAGGCCCTCGACCACGGAGCCGACCACCTCGGGATGCAGAGCCCTGAGGCGCCGGTTCTCCTCCAGGTATCGATAGTCGCGATCCGGGGCGTAGCCCACCAGCCGGTAGGCGCGCAGGAGGCTGCCGAAGCGGCGCCGGTAGACGCTGCTCGACGGCATGTCCTCGCGCTCGTCGATGACCAGGCTCGACAAGGCGCCCGCCGCCTCCAGCAGCCGCGCCAGCAGTTCGAGCAGCTCCGCGTCGTCGTAGCGGCGGCTGCGATCCTCGACGATCGCGCGCGCCTTCTCGAAGACGTCGCTCGCCACGACCGGCTCGAAGGCCCCCTTCGCGACCACCCACAGGCCTGGCGGGTTCACGACCCGGCGCTGCTTCAGCTTGTTGGAGACCCGGTTGTAGACGTTGTCGCCGACGTACTTCGGGTTCGTCAGCACCTGATGCACCGTCCCGCGCGTCCATGGGCGCCCGAGGTCGGTCCGGCCCCCCTCGCCGTTCAGCCTATCCGCGATCTCGCGCTCCGGCTCGCCGGAGAGGAAGAGGGCGTAGATGCGCCGGACGGTCGCCACCTCGGCCTCGGGACCCGGCACCAGGATGACCCGATCGGTCTGGAGGCTCTTGCGCTCGCCGAGGCGCAGCTCGGTCTTGGCGGCGCCGTGCTCGTCGACCATCAGGCGGCGCAGTCCGTACCCCGCCATCCCGCCCTGCCGAAATCCCTTCTCGATCAGGCGGCACTGCCCGGCGAAGACCTTGACCGACAGGTCCCGGCTGTACTCGCCGGCCATCAGGCGCTTGACCGTCTTGAGGAGCGTCGAGCCGATGCTGCCGTCGTTGTCGAACTGCTCGGCGCAGTAGTGGACCGTGATGCCGGCGCGGCGGCAGACGTGCTCGTGGTAGGCGCCCTCGTCGGCATCCTGGAACCGGCCCCAGCGGCTCACGTCGTAGACCAGGATCGCCTCGAAGTCCGCTCGGCCACCCTCGACCTCGGACAGCAGCCGGCGCAGGGAATCGCGTCCCTCCAGCGTCAAGCCGCTGCGTCCGGCATCCTCGTAGACCCGGAGGATCTCGAAGCCGTGCTTCTCGGCGAAGCGGCCTATGAAGGCGAGCTGGTTCTCAGGCGAGAACGTCTGCGGGTCGGTCGACATGCGCACGTAAGCCACCGCCGGCTTGGGCCCGCGCCGACCACGACCGTCCAGGGTGTCTTTACCGGTCGGCCTCAACCAACGATCCTCGTTAGTACGGCTTACTATGCGGTCGCATCTTAGAAGCCGTAAGCTTCTCTCATCCCGAACCTACTGACAGGAGGTTGGGAATGTCGTTTCCGAAAGAGAGCAACAAGTTTCCAGTCGGCAGTGGCCGGCCTCCCATTTCGGAAGGCACGGTCGCGACGGAGATCGCGAAGGCCCTGCGGAGGGAGCTCGGCCACTCGCACGCCGCGGTAAAGACGGTGGCGCAGTGGACGGGCGCCAGCGAGCGAGCGGCGAAGAACTGGTTGGCCGGACGTTTCGCCCCGAGCGGGGAGCACCTCGTCTCGCTGGTCGAGCGCTCAAATGAGGTGCTGTTCGTGTTCCTGATCCTGGCACACCGACAGGACGTCGCCACCGCCGCCGTGCTGGTCGACGTCCGCGACAGGCTGAGAGCGGCATTCCTCGCCGTAGATCGGATCCTCGGCAACGATTGCGAGGAGACCCGATGATCGAGGCGCCGCCGTGATGCCAACGCCGGGTCCGTCCATCCGTCAAAAGTCCCCTCCCCTCGGGGACACCCGACCGCTAGGCGGCGACGGAGCTCGATGGCCGCGTTGCCCTTCCACCACGACAAACCTCAACCCCGCTCCCGCCTCGTGCTCCATGCCCATGTGGTCAACCACAGGCGCACGTCGGGCGCACGTTAGTGCTTGGTTACCCTTCGAAGCGACTTCGCTTGCGCCTATGGCGGCGATAAACGGTTGTGGTGGCAATTCCGCGGGCCACCAACCTCACCACGGCGGCGGGTGGACAAGTTCGCGTCTCGTGCCGGGGAGTGGGATCGAACGCATGGATGCTGCGGGCAAGTAGCCCGAACCGGCGATTTTGCGTGGAGGCGGACGGCGATCATCGTCTATCCTGAAGTCCGTTCCGAAACCTTGTCCTGCCAAGGCGTACATCTGGCGCCAGAACGGGGCGGGACTGCATCGTCGCAGGGGGAGACGTGGAAATAATAATGGTAGTCGTCCTGATCGGCATCGGGGCGTGGGCGTTGAATCACATGCGCAATGAAGCTCGCCGAAAAAGGCTCATGGCCAAGTACGGCGATGCCGAGATTGTCGATATGCTCATGAAGAAAATGGTCTGGCAGGGGATGTCGGCCGAGCAATTGTCGGACGCGCTGGGCCCGCCAGCGGCGACGGACCGGAAGGTCTACAAGGCAAAAACTCGCGAGACCTACAAATACGACCAGAACGGCAAGAACCGTTTCCGCCGTCGGATCACGTTGGAGAACGGCGTCGTGGTCGGCTGGGATATGAAGTAGGCGTCACCGTCCAGCGGCCTGCTTGTCGGCTGACGCCTGCATGAATTCCTGGCGGACGGCCTCGATTTGAGGTTGCATGTGTCGGCGCACGGAGAGGATCTGCGCATGCGCTTGTCGCAGTTCTCCCAGGGCGACGCCCATGCGGCCCTCGATCTGGGTCTTCTTGGCCAGGATGTCTTGCTCGACGCGAGCGGTGTCCCGGGGGTCGACGTGGCGCCTCGGATCGAAGACGAAGCGCTGCTCCACCTGGGACCGCCACGCGAGCATGCGCGCCTGCAGCTTCGGTCCGAAGCCAGGCACCTGGGACAGGGCAGCCTGGGTCACGTCGGCGGCGGTCTCGATGCCGTACGATGCCAACGTCAGCTTCCGGCCCTTGCCGATGCCCTCGATCCTGGCTTTCTCGATCTCGAACGCATCGAGGAAGCGAGTGCGCTGAGCACGTTCGCGGTCGCGTTCCAGGTCGGCCAGCATCCGCAACCTGAGGCTCGGCACCTGGTTCCAGTCGTTTCGCAGCCCAACCAGGACGGCCTTGCGCTGCTCGAAAAGGCCGGGTCCCGCCTTCTGCGACCATTCCTTTTCCGCCCGGTCCCATCGCGCCGCCGCCGCATCGAAGGCCGCAATGATCGGCGCGACCTGCCGGTCCCCGCTGTTGGCTGCGAGGGCGACGAGGTACATGACGACCGCGGCCAGAAGCATCACGGGGCCGGCCACGAGCGCGAAAGCCGCCACGATGCCCGCCAGGGTGGCCGCGACGGCATGGCGCTTCCTGCCCAAGGAGGCGAGCTTCCGGGATTCGGCGGAGGCTTCCGGCATCGGAACCACGATTGCCGGGGCCGGCCCCGGATGATGGACCGCCTCGATCTCCCGCCATAGCCGGGCCATGTCGAAGACCGTGCCGGCCCCGCCTTGCTGCACGGCCGGGAAGAGGACGATGCCGGTGGCTCCCTCCATGGGACACCACGGGCACGACGAGGCTCGGTGGTGCCAGTGCGACGAGTTGGACGCGCACTGCTTGAGGTCCCTTTCGAGGCCTTCCAGAGCAGGGATCCACTCTCGCGCCGATGGGCGGCCGACCGTCGGCGCGTTGGCCGCGAACGCCCTCTCGAACAGCTGGGCGACCTGAGGGCCCACGATGGACAATGCCGGGGTGCCCGGAGGCTGGGTCATCTGCAGGGCGGCGCGCCCCTGGCCGTACGCGAAGCGGTGCTCCTCGATGGCGCGTGGGATCGGCATGTCGCCCGCGCCGGAGAACCGTCCGGCGAAGGGATGGCGCCCCATGAACAGCAGCAGGAACGTCATCACGGCCAAGCCGAAATCGTCGTGTGACGGACTGCGCACTACTCCCTGGAAGGAGCGGCCTTGCAGTTCGGGCGGCGTGAAAGTCTCGACTCCGACCTCGCACAGGAAGCGGCGACCGCCGTGCGTGACCTGGAAGCTGTCGCAATCGATCAGGGTGACGGTGGCGTCCTGGCCAACGAGGACACCGCCGTGGTTGACGTCGCCTATGACGCAGCCGGCCGCGTGCACCGCCGCGAAGGCGCGGGCCGTGTTGGCCGCCGCGTGGACGAGGAAGCGCCAGTCCGCCCTCACGAACTCGGAACGGCGGCTCTTCGGGCTGTAGAGGTTGTGGATGTCCTTGCGGTTGTTGACCCGCGGCATCAGGAGCCCGACCGGCGCGCGTCCGGTGCCGTCCATGAGAAGTCCCGCGGGCCACGCCGCGAGCCGTCCCAGGGCATCGTTGCCGAGCTGGCCCATGAGCCTGATCTTGTCTGCCCGCTCGGCGGTTAGCGGCTTGTGGTAGACCTTTGCCACGAGGCCGGGCAGCGCAATCACCTCGTAGACCGCGCCCTCCCCTCCCCGGCCGAGGACGGCTCCCAGCCGGATCGACCTGCCGGCATCGTCGACCACCTGCGGCGGCCCGTTGTCCATCTGGGGCCCCGTCAGGCGGGTGGCAGGCGGGAGGCGAGGACCAACGACTTGTCGTCATCGGTGCGTTCGCAGACGCGCGGGGATGCGAGATACCGACCGAGATCCGAGGAGAGGGCATCGTTTAGGCCGGGCTCCCCGCCCCGCCGGACCGGCGCGATCATCTGCCTGAAGAAGGGTTCGTAGACCGTCCTCGTCGCATGGTGCAGGACGAGGTTCTCCAGCCCGTCCGAGAAGAGCGCGAGCTCCTGGAGCCGCTCGGGCACGAACGCGAAGTCGAGGAGCTCGGTCGCATCGCGAGAAACGACGAAGTTCGTCGTGTTGGCGAACTCCCCGTGCTGCGGCCAGAACACGTAGGACCAGTCCTCGTCCTCGCCGCGGGATATGACGATGGCGCCGTCGCCCACCTGCAGGAATGCCGCGCAGTCCTCGCCGACGACGGCAGCCAGCAGCGTGCAGGCATAATCTCGGATCGCCCTTCCTTGGGCCGCGGCGTCGCGGATCAAGGCATCGGCCACCCGGGCGACCCAGGCTCGGCCGCAGGCGAGGTCGACGTCGGCCATGCGCCCGCCTTCCTCGAAATGCAGCTCGACCAGCTCGGCCATCGTCTCGGCCGCTCGCCAGGCGCCGACGTCGGCATACGCGGCGCTGCCCGCGCCGTCGCAGACGACCGCGATCAGCACGCTCCCGCCGTCGGTGGCGATGACCCGGCAGCAGGCGTGATCCTGGCAAGGGGTGCCTGAAACCTCGTGCGAGGTGCCCCTGGCGATGGCTGCCGCCAGTCGCCAGGGACGGCTGGCCTCGCTCACACCTCGGCCCACCCGGTCGGGGCGGCCAACGGCACGGCTTGTCCGACCTGGGAGCGTGAGACCCCGCTCAGGGAGGAGGACAGCCAGGCGAAGAGCTCTCGGAAGCGGAGGCCGCCCAGCTTCAAGGGCTGGCGGGTGGAGATGCTCGCCAGGACGTCCATGTTCGCCCCTTCCACGCCGACCGCGAAGAACGAGAACGCCTTCGTCTCCTCGCCCTCGCGAACCAGCTGCGCGGCCCGGGCATACTGGTCGGTCGGCGCGCCGTCGGTCAGCAGGAAGATCCAGGGGCGATAGTAGGAGATCCCGTTGGCGCGGTAGGTGTCCTTGCGCTGACGGACCATCCCGACGCCACGCTCGATGGCGGCCCCCATCGGGGTATCGCCCGTGGTCTCCAGCTGGTGCGGGACGAACAGGTCGGGTGTCTGGAAGTCATGGACGACGGAGACCGGCCCGAACGTCACGACCGCGATCTCGACCCTCTTCATGGCCAGGGCATCAGCGGCGAGCTCATCCTTGAATGCCACCAATCCCTTGTTCAACTCGGCGATGGGTCGACCCTGCATCGAGTGGGAGGTGTCGAGGAGGAGCAGGCATGGACAGCGCGGCTCAGGGTTGTCGGCGAACTCGGCTGCGCCGAACGGCACCTGGTCGAACTCTGACATGCTGTTTCCCCGCCGCAACGCCGTGTAAGGCCCCGCTCTCGGTGGTACGCGATCTACATCATCATGCAAGAGCTAGCTGCGACCTGATCTGGCGAGGACGGCATACTTCAACCCGTGCCTTCCGCCTCGGAGGATGCGGAGGCTCCCCGGCCACTTCGTCCATACATGGAGACGGATTGGGGCAGGACCTTGCGAGCCCCTGCGACACCATTGATTGTGCGCCCTGTCCTTGAGCGGAAAACCGCGGTGACTTCGAAAGGGGGACACACTTCATGCGCATCAAAACTCAGATCGACGGCTCGTTCGAGGGATGGACGGGCGACACCATCGTGAAGCTCATGAACGGGCAGGCATGGCAGCAGGCGGAGTACCATTATCACTACCATTACGCCTACATGCCGGCGGTCGAGGTCACGCTGGCTGGCGGTCGGCCAGTCATGAGGGTGGAGGGGGTTCCGGTCGCGGTTCCTGTCGCAGAGGTATCGATCGAGTGCGACGGCAGCATCGTCTCGCCGTTCACGGGCTTCGGACGCGGCATGATCTTCCAGTTCGACACCGGCCACGTATGGCAGCAGGTTGAGGGGACGACCGAGCGCCACAACGCGAGGCGGCCGTCGGCCATGGTGGTGGACGGCCCCAACGGCACCGTGCTCAAGGTTGAGGACATCGAGACTGTGGTCGAGGTCCGGCGGGTCGCGCGTCGATGATCGACTTGCCGGGCGCGCTCGGCATGGGCGGCGTTCATCGTCGAGGGGGCCCGCTACCATAGCTGTCGCCCGTCCTACACGCCAAGCGAGGTTTCAGGCGGCACCGTCAGTTCGAACATCCAGGTTAAGCCCGACGTGACTTCCGCGGATCGTGTCACGCAGCATGTCCGAACCCAGCACCTTGGTTGACATCGGATGCAGGAAGCTCGGCCGGTCACGACGCCGAACCCAGCAGCTTCCTTGCCATCACCTGGGCTGGCCTTCGATTGATGTCCGATACTGAACTACGCTCCCTTCGGCGAAGCCGCGCCAAACCGCGCCGATACCATCCCCATCCTCACTTTGCGTCGACGAGGCACGAGGGACGCGCATCAGCTCTCTATACCGCCCTTCCGCGCAATAAATTTACCCATCGCGCCCATGTCGTGAGAGGATGACAGTAGCAGAGGTGTGGGATCCGGACATCCAATCATCCGGAGACTCAGCCGAGCAGGTCGTCGATACGATCTTGAGGTACCGATCAAGTTGCATGGGACTTGTGAAGGCGACCAACGCTAACCCCGCTCGACAGGATCGGAGGCTGAGGCCGCCTTCTCAGACCTTTTCTTTTCGACATCCCTCCACGACAGCGGCGGGCACGCCGCCTCGGCCTCGGCGAGCCATGCGGCACGTCGGCGGAGCTCGGCCTTGGTGGCTCGGTAACCCATGCCGAACATGGATCCTGCCCAGGGCATCCACCCCCGTGCTTCCTCGTTCCACCAGAAGCCGTCCCGGAACCTGTGCGCCGCGCCATCGATCGTCTCGACCTCGATGAGCCCGTCCGGCTGGCAGCGCATGGACTTGACCGTATTCCGTATGACCTGCCTAACCCTGGTCCGAACGGCGTGCGTCTCCTCATCGATGCCGGCGCGCGCTGCATCATCCGATGCCTCGGCACGGTTCCAAGCAAGCCGAACCGTCTCGGTCACCGCGGCGACGCGCTCGTCGCGTGCACCCTGAGCCCTGAGGGCTGCAAGGGTGGCGGAGATGCCGGCGATCTCACGCTTGAGGCTCGCCCGCGATTTGTCGATCTCGCGCAGCGGTTCCTCCGCATACTCGTTCAAGGCGCCGAACTTCCTGACGATCGCCTCGCCCTGGGTCTTGAGCTCGGCGGACTTCGCCGTCTTGTTCCTGAGCTCTTCGTCCAGGCGGGCGATCTCGCCTCGGGCGCCCCCCGACAGGTCGAGCGTGACGAGCCACGACAGGATCGCGTTCTCGGTGTCGTGGTAGGGGATGCGGTAGGCATTCTCGCATGAGCCGGCCCGCTCGCCCGTGCATCGGAGCACAGGCGACGAGCGAGGGCCGCGGTCGCGGTATGTCATCGGCTTCCCGCACGCGCCGCAGGCCGCCACCATGCCGAACAGGTTCGAGATGACCGTGCCCTGGCGTCCTCCGGCATTCGGCGCGCGGCCCATGCGCCTACTGACGGCGACGGCACGGGCTTTGTTCCATAGATCGTCGTCGATCACGCGCGGGAAGTAGTCTTTGATCGGATCCCCGATCGGAAGGCGCTTTGCCACCCGCACCCCGTTGATCCGCTCGAACTCCAGCTTGTGCGGCTGGAACTCGCCGATCAGGGCCCTGTTATCGGTGATCTTCTGGACCGTGCCACCATGCCATTGGGTCCCGTGTCCCCAGGGCCGCTTCTCCGGATCCGGGTCCGCGTTCAGGGCCCTGGCGATGTAGTCGCGACCGAACCCGTCGGCCAGCAGTTGCATGATCCGCCGGACGACCTCCACCCGCTTCTCGACCTCGACGAACCCGTCGTCGACCTTCCGGAGCCAGCCCGGGGCGCGAGCTGTCAGCTTGCGCGTCCTGACCATGGCCCGCTTCTGATGCCATGTCGCCTGGAGGCGCTCTGACTTGATCCGCGATTCCTCATGGGCACGCATCAGCGTCATCACGCTGAAGATGAACGAGGCCTGTTGCTCGGCGCCCGACAAGCCGGAGCGGTAGGTCCTCTTGTCCGTCAGGGAGACGACGATGATGCCAGCGCGCATGAGGCTGAGGAGCATGTGCTGGGCGATGTCGACCTCGTCCCGGCTGAAGCGATCCAGGCTCTCGACGAGGAGGTAGGATCCCTTCGGGACGCGGCCGTCGGCGATCGCTCTCTGGAAGAGGTCGAGCCGGCTGTCGATTGCGGCATTCGCGCCGGTGAAGCCGGACACGCCGATGTCGTTGAGGTCGAAGCTCGTGTTCAGGGTCAGGTGCGGGTTGTTCGCGAGATAGTCCTCCCGCAGCTGTACCTGCCGCCGGTAGCCGTCGCGCTCGGGCTTGCGGTCGGGGTCGTTGGCGTTCCGGACCTCTGCGTTGGCCTGACGCTTCGAGCTCAGGCGGATGTAGCTGAAGGCCCACGCCGGTTCCGGCAGGGGGCCATCGATCGGGTCATGGCTCATTGCGCGTCCAGGTATTGTTCGGACCCGGCTTACGGCGTTTGCCGGTCTACCTGCAAGCTTGTGACGACGTGGTAGATGCCCGCCGCCCGCAGCGTCTCGTTGGTGTCCTGGTCGATGAGGCCGCGCTTGCCGGTGACGAGGGCGGCCGCCACCGCCCCGGGCTGGCCGCCATTGGCATCGGCGATGCGGCGGGTGAGCGCGTTGCGGGCCTCGTCGAGGCCGGCGGCGAGGCGCAGGGCCAGCGGCGCGGGCTCGGGCGGCGGCTTGACCGCGGCTTGGCCGAGGAGCGAGCCGACGGCGCCGATGCCGCGAAAATACGCGTCGCGGGAGAAGTCGTAGCCGCCCGGCCGCGCCGGCTCCGGCGGGGGCAGGAGGCGCGCCCTGGCCTCGATGTAGTCGCCGGGCTTGAGGTTGTCGGCGCGGCGATACGAGACCCGCACCCGGGACGGGCGCTCCGTCGCCGGCATCTCGCCGAGCCGCATCACCCGCACCACGAGGCGGGCCCCTTCTTCGCGCTCCTCCAGCGCCTCGACGAAGCCGTGGAGCGGCGCGATCACCGTGCGGGCGAGCACCGGCGCGGCGACGCTGGCGGTGCGGTAGGCCGCCGCCGTGAAGCCGAGGAACACGAAGGACGCGGCGAGCAGCAGGGCCGGCGCCACCGCCCGGGCCCGCAAGGCGAAGGCGGCCCCGGCGAGGGCGAGCCCGGTGCCGAGCGGCGCGGCGAGCACGGCCGGCCCGTCGGCGACCGTGAGGAACAGGAGCGCGCCGGCCCCGAAGGCGACCGCCAACCAGGGAAACAGCCGGCGCTGCGCGGCCTCCAGGGCGAGGCCGGCGGCGAACCAGGAGCCGAGCGCGGGCAGCAGCAGCACGGGTGCGGGCAGCGCGCGCAATCCGCGCGCCACCACTCCCGTTCCTGCCCCCGACCCGGCCATCGTCCGTCCTGCGACGAGGCTGCGCGCAACCGCCGCTCCCCCGGCAGCCCGACGAACGATCGGCCCCGGAGACGGTTTCTTAACGGCTCGTCTCGCGCATGCTACAGGACCCGGCGCCGGCGGGTCGACTCAGGCGACCCGGCCCTGACGGCCCCGGCCACACCGTTTTTTCCGCTCTCACCCGGTTCACGTCGCGCATGTCCTCCGTCGTCACCCGCTTTGCCCCGTCGCCCACGGGCTTCCTCCACATCGGCGGGGGTCGCACGGCGCTGTTCAACTGGCTCTACGCGCGCCGGCACGGCGGGCGGATGCTGCTGCGCATCGAGGACACCGACCGCGAGCGCTCGACGGACGCCGCCATCGAGGCGATCATCGACGGGCTGAACTGGCTCGGCCTCGATTGGGACGGCGACGTGGTCTACCAGTTCGCCCGCGCAGGGAGGCATCGCGAGGTGGCCGAGGGGCTGCTCGCCGCCGGCCGGGCCTATCACTGCTACGCGACGCCCGAGGAGCTGACCGAGATGCGCGAGGCTGCCCGCCGCGAGGGCAAGCCAATCCGCTACGACGGCCGCTGGCGCGACCGCGACCCGTCCGAGGCACCGGCCGGCGTCAAGCCGGTGATCCGCCTGCGCGCGCCGACCGACGGCGAGACCGTGGTCGAGGACGCGGTGCAGGGCCGGGTGGTGTGGCAGAACAAGGACCTCGACGACCTCGTCCTTCTGCGCTCGGACGGCACGCCGACCTACATGCTGGCGGTCGTGGTGGACGACCACGACATGGGCGTGACCCACGTCATCCGCGGCGACGACCACCTGACCAACGCGGCGCGCCAGACCCAGATCTACCAGGCGCTCGGCTGGGACGTGCCGAACATGTCGCACATCCCGCTGATCCACGGGCCGGACGGGGCGAAGCTCTCGAAGCGCCACGGCGCGCTCGGCGTCGATGCCTATCGCGACCTCGGCTACCTGCCGGTCGCCCTGCGCAACTACCTCGTGCGCCTCGGCTGGAGCCACGGCGACCAGGAGATCTTTTCCACGCAGGAGATGATCGCGGCCTTCGATCTCGCCTCGGTCGGGCGCTCGCCGGCCCGGTTCGACTTCGCCAAGCTCGAGAGCCTGAACGGGCACTACATCCGCTCGTCCTCGAACGAGGCGCTGGTCGAGGCGATCGAGGCGATCCTGCCGACGCAGGGTGGGCGCTGGGGCCTCTCCGCCCCGCTCGACGCGGGCCTGCGTGAGAAGTTCATCGCCGCGATGCCGGGGCTGAAGGAGCGGGCCAAGACCCTGATCGAGCTCGTCGACAGCGCCTATTACCTCTACGCCGATCCTCTCACCCTCGACGAGAAGGCTACCGGCCTCCTCGGCAATGGCGGGCGCGAGCGCCTGGCCGGCGCGCTTCCCCATCTCGAGGCGCTGGACGAGTGGTCCGCCGCCTCGACCGAGGGTGCGGTGCGGCACTTCGCCGAGACCGCCGGGGTCAAGCTCGGGCAGGTCGCTCAACCCTTGCGCGCGGCGCTCACCGGCCGCACGACCTCGCCGCCGCTCTTCGACGTGATGGCGGTACTCGGCCGCGAGGAGAGCCTGGAGCGCCTGCGGGTCCAGGCCGCTGCCTGAGGCGGGAGGACGTCGCTGCCCAAGGTCTGGGCAAGCCGCCTTTCGAAGCACAACCTCACCGCGCACCCCCGCGAATCCGTCTCGCGGGGGTGATCCGGCCACCTCTGAACAGAGTCTGAATTCTGTCACCCGGGCGCGGGCCCGTAGTTGATGCCGGTGCGTCGATCCGCTAACCCGGACGGCGAGTGAGCACCCGCAGCAAAGTTCGCCGCCCTGCCCCGGGGGCCGCGGCCGAGGCGCCGACGCTCAGTCTCGTTGATGGAAAGGGTCCGCAACCCCATGAGCCTCCCCCCCAGCACCCTTCAGGTGAACGGCCGCGCGATTGAGATGCCCACCAAGACCGGCACGATCGGTCCGAGCGTCATCGACATCAGCAAGCTCTACGCGCAGACCGGCCAGTTCACCTACGACCCGGGCTTCACCTCGACGGCGTCCTGCGAATCGAAGATCACCTACATCGACGGTGACGAGGGCGTGCTGCTGTATCGCGGCTACCCGATCGAGCAGCTGGCCGAGCACGGCGACTTCCTCGAGACCTGCTACCTGCTGCTGTACGGCGAGCTGCCGACCGCGGCCCAGAAGGCCGATTTCGACTACCGCGTCACGCGCCACACCATGGTGCATGACCAGATGAACCGCTTCTTCTCGGGCTTCCGCCGCGACGCCCACCCGATGGCCGTCATGGTGGCCTCGGTCGGCGCGCTCTCGGCCTTCTATCACGACTCGACCGACATCACGGACGAGAAGCAGCGCATGGTCGCCTCCATGCGCATGATCGCCAAGATGCCGACGCTCGCGGCGATGGCCTACAAGTACACGATCGGCCAGCCCTTCGTGTACCCGAAGAACGACCTCGACTACACCTCGAACTTCCTGCGGATGTGCTTCGCGGTGCCGTGCGAGGAGTACCAGCCGAACCCCGTGCTGTCGCGGGCCCTCGACAGGATCTTCATCCTGCACGCCGACCACGAGCAGAACGCCTCGACCTCGACGGTGCGGCTCGCCGGCTCCTCGGGCGCCAACCCCTTCGCCTGTATCGCCGCCGGCATCGCCTGCCTGTGGGGACCGGCGCATGGCGGCGCCAACGAGGCGGCGCTGAAGATGCTGGCCGAGATCGGCACCCCTGAGCGCGTCGGCGAGTACGTCGCCAAGGCCAAGGACAAGAACGATCCCTTCCGCCTGATGGGCTTCGGTCACCGGGTCTACAAGAACTACGACCCGCGCGCCCGCATCATGCAGAAGACCACGCACGAGGTCCTGAGCGAGCTCGGCATCAAGGACGATCCGCTGCTCGACGTGGCGATGGAGCTGGAGCAGATCGCCCTCAAGGACGAGTACTTCATCGAGAAGAAGCTCTACCCGAACATCGACTTCTACTCGGGCATCACGCTCAAGGCGATGGGCTTCCCGACCTCGATGTTCACGGTGCTGTTCGCGCTCGCCCGCACCGTCGGCTGGATCAGCCAGTGGGCCGAGATGATCGAGGACCCGTCCCAGAAGATCGGCCGTCCGCGCCAGCTCTACACCGGCGCCCCGAAGCGGGACTACGTGACGGTGGCTCAGCGGGGCTGACGCTTCCATCATCGGAAAATGAGAACGGGCGGCACGCGAGTGCCGCCCGTTTCTTTTCGTGCTGCAGACTTCAGCGGAAATCGCGCAGGTCTCTCCTCTCCCCGCGGGCGGGGAGAGGGCCGTGTTCCTGTTCAGGGAACACGGCAAGCGGAGGCGCAGCCGGAGCGAGGGTGAGGGGGTGTTTCCGGAGGAGCCACATTCGGCACTTCCCCCTCACCCTCGCGGCGAACCTGCGGTTCGCTGCTCCCTGAGCCCCTTCGGAGCTCAGGCCTCTCCCCGCGAGAAGTCGGGCTTGCCCGACTTCGTCTGTCGCCTGCAGATCCCGGACAAGCCCGGGATCTGTCGGGGAGAGGGGATTACCCGCGCTTCACCTCGAAGCCATCGGCCCTTACGCCGGCACCTTCCCGCCCAGCTCGTCCTCGATATGCGCCCGCACGATGGCGTCGAAGTCGGGCTCGGCCTTGAAGCCGAGCTCCAGCGCGCGGCGCGCGTCGAAGGTGCGGGGCCAGCCGGAGACGATGCGCTCGATCGTCGGATCGGGCTCGCGGCGGATGCGGGCGACGGCGGAGTCACCGGCGGCGCGGCGCAGGGCCTCGATCTGCTCGGCCACTGTGGCGCCGACGCCCGGCATGGTCAGGTTGCGGCGGTCGCCGAGGCGCTTGGTGTCGATCGTCGCGGCGTGGATCAGGAAGCCGACGGCCGAGCGCGGCGAGGCGTGCCAGTGGCGGACTTGGTCGGAGACCGGCAGCACCGCCTCCTGGCCGGCCAGCGGCTCGCGGATGATGCCGGAGAAGAAACCGGAGGCCGCCTTGTTGGGCTTGCCCGGCCGCACGCAGATGGTCGGCAGGCGGATGCCGACGCCGTCGAAGATCCCGCGGCGCGAGTAGTCGGAGAGCAAGAGCTCGCCGATCGCCTTCTGGGTGCCGTAGCTGGTGAGCGGCGCCGTCAGGTACTCGTCGGGGATCGGGTCCGGCATCGGCGCGCCGAAGACGGCCACCGACGAGGTGAAGACGAAGCGGGGCTTGTAGCCCTCACCGATCGCCCGCACGGCGTCGTAGAGGCGGCGCGTGCCGTCGAGGTTGATCCGGTAGCCCTTGTCGAAATCGGCTTCCGCCTCGCCCGACACGATGGCGGCGAGGTGGAAGATCACGTCGGGGCGGCCGGCGACCAGGCGCTCGGCCTCGCCGGGATCGGAGAAGTCGGAGGCCGAGAGCGAGACCGGGATCTTGGTCCCCGCTGGGGCTTCCGGCGGCACGACGTCGTGCAGGGTCAGGCGCGAGATCGTCTCGCCGCCAAGCGTGCCGTCCTTGACCAGCCGGTCGAGGAGCTTGCGGCCGACCATGCCGGCGGCGCCGAGGATGAGGATGTGCATCGTCGTATCTCCGTCCTCAGAGCGTGAAGCCGCCGTCGGCGACGTGGGTCTGGCCGGTGGTGAAGCGGGACTCGTCCGAGGCGAGGTAGACGGCGAGCGCGGCCATCTCCTCCGGGGTGCCGAGCCGGCCCATCGGCTGGCGGTCGATGAAGGCCTGGCGGGCGGCCTCGACCGAGGTCTTGTTCATCTCCGCCAAGGCCGCGATGCGGTCGTCGAGGGAGGGCGACTGGATCGTGCCGGGGCAGATCGCGTTCGCCCGCACGCCGCTGCGGATGAAGTCGCGCGCCACCGCCTTGGTCAGGCCGACCACCGCCGCCTTCGAGGCGCCGTAGACGTAGCGGTTGGGTGCCGTGGCGTCGGCACCGACCGCCGAGGCGATGTTGACGATCGAGCCGTTGCCGCGCTCCAGCATGCCGGGCAGGAAGGCCCGGATGGTGCGGTGCATCGAGCGCACGTTGAGGTCGAAGGCGAGCTCCCACTCGGCGTCGGTGCAATCGAGGATCGTGCCGTGGTGGACGAAGCCGGCGGCGTTCACCAGCACGTCGACCGGCCCCGCGCCCTTGGCGAAGGCCGCGACGCCTTCGTCAGAGCGCACGTCGAGGGAGGCGGCCTGCGCGCCCTTCAAGCCCTCGAGCTTAGCCACATCGAGGTCGGTCGCCAGCACCTCGGCGCCCTCCGCCAGGAACGCCGCCGCGATGGCGCGGCCGATCCCCTGCCCCGCCGCCGTCACGACCGCGCGCTTGCCCGTCAGCCGTCCCGCCATTGTCGATCCTCCCGTGATGTCCGCCCGCTCGTTGGCGGGGCTTGTTCGTGTCTCGCCGTGTCGGGCGAGGCGCTTGTGCATCCTCGTCGTCAGGCGAGGCGCTTGTGCATGTGCACCAGGCGCCGGTCCGGCAGAGCCTCGACCCGCGCGGTGGCGTAGCCCCGCCGCGCGTACCAGTCGATGTTCCGCACGAGCTTGTCCCCGGTGTAGAGCCGTAGCTCTGACAGGTCGAGGTCCCGCGCCCTGGCCTCGGCCGCCGCGAGCAATTCGTCGCCGAAGCCCACACCCTGATGCGCCGGATCGACCGCGATGCTCCAGATCATCAGGTGATCGGGCTGCGGATCGAGCACCAGGGCGCCGGCGGGCGCGCCGGCGGCCTCCGCCAGCCAGACCTCGTAGCGCGCCAGCACCTCTTTCGCCGGGGTGAGGAGCGGCACCGGCTCGACGCCGAGGAGCCGGCGGTTCGGCGCGTAGGCCGCCTCCTGCAAGGCCGCGAGGGCGGCCTCGTCCGCAATGGTCGCCCGCCGCAATGCGCTGCCCGGGATCGCCGGCGCGGTGAGCGCGCCGAGGCGCAAGCGCTGGCCGCCGTCGAGGTTGCCGGCGGCGAGCCAGCGGTCGAAGCCCTGGGCGAGCTGCGGCCACTCGCCGTCGAGCATCGAGAACCAAGCCGTGTCGCGGTTGCGGCCCTTCACGATCGCCGCCTGGCGAAACAGCCCCTCGTAGGTGAAGCCCAGGCGCTCGGCCGCGCGGCGCGAGGGCGCGTTGAGGGCGTTGCACTTCCACTCGTAGCGGCGATAGCCGAGATCGAAGACGTAAGCAGCGAGGAGCCGCATCGCCTCGGTGGCGCCGGGCGTGCGCTGGAGCGCCGGGGTGTAGAGGATGTTGCCGACCTCGATCACCCGGTTCGCCCGGTCGATCCGCATCAGGGCAGCGTGGCCGATCGCCTTGGCCGTCCCGGCATCGAGGATGGCGAAGAACAGCGGATCGGCCGAGGCCGCGCAGGCCGCGACGTGGGCCTCGAACGCCGCGCGGTCGGGAAACGGCCCGGCGGGCATGTATTGCCACAGGGCCTCGGTGCCGGGCCCGACCGCGCCCTCGGCGAGGTCGGCGGCGTGGGCCGCCTCGAGGGGCACGAGCGTGACGTGGCGCCCCTCCAGGCGCACGCGCTCCGGCGCGGGGGCCGGGGCGGTGACGGCGACGGGGTGGCCGATCGGCAGGCCGGTGACGGGATCGCGGTCCGGGCTCATGCGCCGCCCCGCTCCTTCAGGTCGTTACGGAAGAAGCCGTTGATCTCCGAAAAGCTCACCGAGCCGTCGAAGCCGCCGAAGCTGCCCTCGTCGTGGATGCGGCGCGCCGCGCGGATGAAGCCGGTCCAGGCCGCCCGCGCCAGCGACGAGCCGACGCTGATCCGCCGCACCCCGAGAGCTTCGAGATCGGCGACCTTGAGGCCCGGATTGGTGCTCATCAGGATGTTGACCGGTACCGGCGCCAGGGCCTCCACCAGGGTGCGGATCTCCTCGCGCCGCTTCGGGCCCGGCGCGTAGACCACGTCGGCGCCGGCCTCGGCATAGGCCTGGAGCCGGCGGATCGCCTCCGGCAGCGGCTCGGCGTGGCCGGTGAGGTAGCACTCGGCCCGGCCGGTCAGCATCACGTCGGCGCCGGACGCGTCGATCGCCGCCCGCGCCGCGCGGATGCGCTCGGCCCCCTCCCGGATGTCGTAGAGCGGCCGCGCGGGATCGCCGGTGGCGTCCTCGATCGACAGGCCGGCGATGCCGGTCGCCACACAGGCCGCGACGTTGCGGGCGACGCCCTCGGAATCGTGCGCGTAGCCGGATTCGAAGTCGGCGTTCACCGGCCGGTCGGTGGCGGCGGCGATCTCGGCGATGTGTGCGAGCATCGCGTCGAGCGGCACCGCCCAGTCGGTGTCCGGCAGGGCCCGGGTGAAGGCGTAGCCGGAACTGGTGGTGGCGAGCGCCGGGAAGCCCATCGCCGCGAGGTAGCGGGCGGTGCCGATGTCCCAGGGATTCGGCATCACGAAGCAGCCGGATTCATGGAGCCGCCGGAAGGCGGCGCGGCGCTCGGCGAGGTCGGTCATCGGGCTTGGCTCCCTTGGTCCGGCCCCTTCCTCACACGCCGCGAGCGCGGCTGTAAATCGGCCGGGCGGGCGAAATCGGGCCTGCCGGCGTGTCGGGGCGGACAGCCGTGCACGTCAGACGGATGAGGCGCGGGAAATCCCCTCTCCCCGCCGGGCGGGGAGAGGGCTGTGTCCCCCTTGTCGGGGACACGGCAAGCCCGAAGGGCGAAGGTGAGGGGGTATCTCCGGACGAGTCTCCTCCGGCACCTCCCCCTCACCTTCGGCTGCCGCCTCGCCGTATCCCCTGGACGGGGACACGGCCCTCTCCCCGCCCGCGGGGAGAGGAGAATGCGCACGATTCGGCGCGATCCGGGGACGGCCCTCGTCAGTGGTTGTCCCGCGGGACGCCGTGCGTCTGCGCGATGCGCTGGAAGGCTTCCGAGCCCTTGAGGATCATGCCCTCGGAGAGCTGGTCGACCATCGCGCGCTGGATCGCCTGCCAGGGGGTCTGGCTCGCCGGGTAGGGGTAGCCGCCCCGGGCTGCCAGGTCCTCGCGGCGGCGCCGGATCTCCTCCTCGGGGAGCAGGATGTCGGCGGTGCGCTTGTTGAGGTCGATCCGGACCCGGTCGCCGTTCTGGAGCAGAGCGAGGCCGCCGCCGGCCGCGGCTTCCGGCGAGGCGTTGAGGATCGAGGGCGTGCCCGAGGTGCCGGACTGGCGCCCGTCGCCGATGCAGGGCAGGGACAGCACGCCCTTGCGGATCAGCTCGCCCGGGGGCTGCATGTTCACGACCTCGGCCGCGCCCGGATAGCCGATCGGCCCGGCGCCGCGCATGATCAGCACCGTGTGCTCGTCGATCTCGAGGGCCGGATCGTCGATGCGGTGGTGGTAATCCTCCGGCCCGTCGAACACCACGACACGCCCCTCGAAGGCGTAGGGGTCCTCCGGGTTGGCGAGGTAGCGGTCGTAGAACTCGCGGCTGATCACGCTGGTCTTCATGATCGCGGAGTCGAACAGAGAGCCCTTGAGGTTGAGGAAGCCGGCGCGCTCGCGCATCGGCTCGGCATAGGGCTTGATGACGTCGCGGTCCCAGGTGTGGGCGTTCGCGCAGTTCTCCGCCACGGTCTTGCCGTTGCAGGTCAGCGCGTCGGCGTGGAGCTTGCCGGCTTCCAGCAGCTCCGACATCACCGCCGGCAGGCCGCCGGCCCGGTAGTATTCCTCGCCGAGATACTGGCCGGCCGGCTGCATGTTGACGAGGAGCGGGATGTCGTAGCCGACGCGCTCCCAGTCGTCGCAGGTGAGCGGCACGCCGATCAGCTTGGCGATGGCGTTGATGTGGATCGGCGCGTTGGTCGAGCCGCCGATCGCGGTGTTGGCGACGATCGCGTTCTCGAACGCCTCGCGGGTGAGGATGTCGGAGGGCTTCAGGTCCTCCCACACCATGTCGACGATGCGCTGGCCGGTGGCGTAGGCCGCCTGCCCGCGCTCGCGGTAGGGCGCGGGGATCGCCGCCGAACCCGGCAGCGACATGCCGAGCGCTTCGGCCAGCGCGTTCATGGTCGAGGCGGTGCCCATGGTGTTGCAGTGGCCGTCCGAGGGCGCCGAGGAGGCCACGATGTCGAGGAACTGCTGGTAGTCGATGTCGCCGGCGGCGTGACGCTCGCGAGCCTTCCACACGATGGTGCCCGAGCCGGTGCGCTCGCCGCGGCTCCAGCCGTTCAGCATCGGGCCGACGTTCAGCGAGATCGTCGGGATGTTCACGGTGGCCGCCGCCATCAGGCAGGCCGGCATGGTCTTGTCGCAGCCGGTGAGCAGCACGACGCCGTCGAGGGGGTAGCCGTACAGCACCTCGACCAGCGACAGGTAGGCGAGGTTGCGGTCGAGCGAGGCGGTCGGCCGCTTGCCGGTCTCCTGGATCGGGTGGCACGGGAACTCGAAGGCCACGCCGCCGGCCGCCGTGATGCCCTCGCGCACGCGCTTGGCGAGTTCGAGGTGGTGGCGGTTGCACGGCGAGAGGTCGGAGCCGGTCTGGGCGATGCCGATCAGCGGCTTGCCGCCGCGCAGCTCGCCCACGGTCAGGCCGAAATTGAGGTAGCGCTCGAGGTAGAGCGCGGTCATGCCCGGGTTGTCCGGGTTGTCGAACCAGAGGCGCGAACGCAGGCGGCTGGCGTCGATGCGGGGGCGCGGCGTCTGGGCCATGGCGAGGTCGTCCTTCCCGAGTTCGTTCTTGTCGAGAACCGTTCCGGGGAACCTATGGACCCGGCCGGTGCAGGAAGGCAACACCGCCGGACGCATGGCCGGCGCCCTCGCGGCTGCGACGCCGAGGGGCCGAAAGTTTATCGCCGCGGTGCTGTCGCAACCCGGCTGAGCGGTGCTATGAGGCCGGCTGAACCGTACCGCTCGACAATTCGGGGGAGCCGCCGATGAGCCAAGAGAAGCCGTCCAACCCGCTGGTGCCGATCGCCATCGTGGTGTCGATCCCGGTCATCGTCTGCCTGATCATCATGCTCACCGACGACGGCATCGAGCGCTCGCTGCTCTGGGCGGCGATCAAGACCGGCATCATCCTGACCGTGCTCGGCGGCGCGATCTCGTACGGCGTCAGCCGGCTCGCCGAGCGCAACGCCTCGCGCTGATCGACCCGTCCCGACGGCACCGGAAGGCCGCGGGACCGCCGGGCGGGGCGCAACGATGCCCCGCCTGCCCACGAGGAAACGAGAGACCGCCATGCCCGCCATCGTCCCCGCCTTCTCGCGCATCGGGGAGGAGAACGCCTTCGCGGTGCTCGCCCGCGCCACGGCTCTGGCCCAGGCCGGCCGCGACGTGATCAATCTCGGCATCGGCCAGCCCGACATGCCGACCCCGCCCCACGTGGTCGAGGCGGCGGTGAAGGCCCTCCAGGACGGGCACCACGGCTACACCCCGGCGACCGGCATCCTGCCCTTGCGCGAGGCGGTGGCGCGCGACCTCGACCGGCGCCTCGGCGTCCAGGTCTCGCCCGACAGTGTGATGATCGTGCCGGGCGGCAAGGTCACCATGTTCATGGCGATCCTGATGTTCGGCGAGCCGGGGGCCGAGATCCTGTACCCGGATCCGGGCTTCCCGATCTACCGCTCGATGATCGAGTTCACCGGCGCGACGCCGGTGCCGGTGCCGATCCGCGAGGAGAACGGCTTCGCCTTCTCGGCCGAGGAGACGCTCTCGCTCATCACCCCGCGCACCCGGCTCCTGATCCTCAATTCCCCCGCCAACCCGACCGGCGGCGTGACCCCGAAGGCCGAGATCGACAAGCTCGTCGCCGGCCTCGCCCAGCACCCCGACGTGACCATCATGTCGGACGAGATCTACGGCACGATGACCTATGACGGCGAGCGCCACCACACGCTGCTCGCCTATCCGGAGATCCGCGACCGGCTGATCTACCTCGACGGCGCCTCGAAGACCTACGCGATGACCGGCTGGCGCCTCGGCTGGTCGGTCTGGCCGGCGCCGCTCTACGACGCCGCCCGCAAGCTCGCGGTGAACTCGTTCTCCTGCGTCAACGCCGCGACGCAATGGGCCGGCATCGCGGCCCTCGACGGGCCGCAGGATTGCGTCGCCGCGATGATGGCCGAGTTCGACCGCCGCCGCCTCCTGGTGGTCGAGGGGCTGAACCGGCTGCCCGGAATCTCCTGCATCACCCCGAAGGGCGCGTTCTACGCCTTTCCGAATATCGCCAAGACCGGCTGGAAGGCCAAGGCGCTCGCCTCGGCGCTCCTGGAGGAGGCCGGCGTCGCGACGATCGGCGGGCCGGATTTCGGGGTCCACGGCGAGGGCTACCTGCGCCTGTCCTACGCCAACTCGGCGGAGAACATTTCCCGGGCGCTGGAGCGGATCGGGACGTTCCTCGAGGGGAACCGGCGCTGAGGCGAGGCAATTCTCCGCGTCACCGACAAATTCCTCTGACGTCGGCCCGGGAGCGTCGCAACCCGGACGGCGCGCCGCGAGCCGAAGGCCCCTCACGTCGCTCCCATCAGGAACGCGCACTGTTCGACAGTGATTTTCACTGCGTGCTATGCTGGTGCCAGGAGGGTCGAACCATGGCGACACCCAGCGGCCAGATGACCGTGACGCTGACGCGTGAACTCGAGCAGTACGTACGCGACAAGGTGCGCGAAGGTGCGTTCGCCACTCCAAGCGAGTACATCCGCGATCTCGTGCGCGACCGTTACTTGGCCGAGCGTGATCAGGCAGCCAAACTGAAGGCCTTGGACGCAGCACTGGCCCGCGGGATCGCCGATGCCGACGCAGGCTGTGTCGTCCCGGTCGCGGAAGCTTTCGCGCGCATCCGTGCACAGCTCGCAGACGACGAGACCGGCTCGCGCGGATGAAAGTCGTCCTGACGGAGAATGCGAGCGCAGATCTCCTGCAAATCGCCCGCTACATCCGTCAGGACAATCCGGCCCGGGCCGAAACGTTCGTCGCCGAAATCGAGGATCGCTGCGCTCGACTGGCAGCATCTCCCTTTGCCTATCCGCTCATTCCCGGTCGGGAGCACAGCGGCATTCGGCGCCGTCTGCACCGGAATTACCTGATCTTCTATCGCGTCGATTTGCTCACTGACTTGATCGAAGTGCTCCACGTTATCAATGAAGCGCAAGATTATGAAAATATCCTGTTCCGGCAGGATTGACTCGTTTCGAGCGCGCCGCGCTGCAACGCTGGGCTACATCACCCCATACACGTCATAAACCGGCCCCTCCGGCAGCCGCTGGCCCACCCCCACGGCGATCACCCGGTTGAGCCAGGCGAGATCCGCCGCCCCGGTCTCGAAGCGCACGGCCGTGCGGAAGTAGTATTCCTGCGGCGCCACCGCCTCGCCGCGGCCGAGGCGGGCCAGCACCTCGGGCGGGCCGGCGCGCAGGCCGGTATACTGGCAGTAGACGAGCCCGCCGCCGCTCGCCCGGAGCGTCAGGCGCACGTCGAGATGGGTCGTGCCGTCGGGCTCGACCCGCAGCCAGTCGCCGGCAGGAGCAGGTAGCACCTCGCCCGCAAGGCGCGGCCCCGCGACCGTACCGCCGGTGACGGGCACGACCCGCAGGTCGGCGCCGCGGGACGCGCCGATGCCCTGCGGCGCGCCGACCGTGAGGCTCATCCGGAACAGGAACTCGGTGTCGAGCGGCAGCGGCGCGTCCATGGTGTCTCCTCCGGTTCTCATCGAACGACATCCTCCACGGCGCGACGCGCCGCGTCGAGGTCGGGCGGGTCGATGCGGCGGTAGCGGGCCTGGACGAGGCCGAACACCCCGAAGGCGGCGAGCCCCGCCGCCGTGAGCCCGAGCAGCACCCAGCCGTAGGGCTCGGCGCGCAGGGATTGCAGCGCGCCGCCGAGGCCCTTCACGTCGCTCGACCGGCTGGCGATCGCGGCGGAGATCAGGAAGCCGCCGATCAGCCCGAAGGTCAGCGCCCGGGCGGCGTAGCCGAAGCGGCCGACGTGACGGACCCAGTCGCGGGCGTCGTGGGGGACGGACAGGCGCTTGCACACGTCGCCCTTCCACGCTTTCGCCGCGAAGGCGAGGCCGGCGCCGATGACGACGAGCCCGACGGCCCCGACGAGCCACTGGCCGAAGGGCTGCTGGAGCAGCCAGGCGGTCCAGTCCCGGGCGCCCTGGTCCTCGGCCTTGCGCGCCGTGCCGCGCCCGAGCGCCGCCAGCATCATCGAGGCCCCGAGGCCGCCATAGGTGACGCCGCTGACGAGGTGCCCGGCCCGGGTCGCCAGCCCCTTGGCCGAGCGGCCGTAGGCGTCGGCGTCGGTCAGCGCCTCGACCACCCGCCAGAGCGCGAAGGCGGCGAGTCCGAACGCCACGATCCCGAGCAGGATCCAGCCGAAGGGCCGCTCCAGCAGGATCAGGAGCGCGGTGCGGCTGCCGCCGGTCTGGCCGCCGACGCCGATCGCCGCCAGCACCGCGAGGCCGCCGACCAGGCAGTAGGTGACGCCGCGGGCGCCGTAGCCGAGGCGGGCGAGCAGTTCGAGGGCTTGCCGGCCGCGGGAATGCACGGAACCTCGGCGCATGGCGGCCCCCGTCAGGCCGGAAGGCCGGATTCGACCCGCGCCACCGCCGCCGCGTCGAGGTCGAGGGCCTCGGCCAGCATGCGCAGGAACGTGCGCTCCTGCATCGTGTCGGGGTCGATGGCGAGGCGGGCCGCGGCGTAGACCCGGGCGCCGGCCTGCGGATCCCGCACCCGGTCGGCGATCTCGTCGATCGTCGCCGGGTCATCCAGCTCGCGGGCGAGCCATTGCCGGCCGGCGAGGTCGAGGCCGGATTCGGCCACCGCCGCGTCGAGCCGCGCGCGCTCGCGGGCGTCGATCACCCCGTCGGCGGCGGACGCCGCCACCATGATGCGCAGGCAGAGCGTCGCCTCGTCGTCGCTGAGCGCGCCGGCCTCGAACGGCGTTCCGGACGGCGCGGCGGGCGTCTCGCCGGATTGCGCCTCCGGCTTCGTCGCCCGTAAGGCGAGCCCCGCGATCAGCGCCAGGCCGCCGAGGGCCGCGGAGGCCGCGAGCCCGCCGCGGCGGCTGCGCACCAGGGCGTCCAGCACCCGTTTCACCTCGGCCATCGTACTCTCCCCTGGCACTCACAGATCTTTGCCGACAACGGTCTCGTGCTGCTCCGGTTCGCAACCCAGTTCGCGTGGGGCGGATCGATCGCCGCGGCCGTTGCGCCGCCACGCTCGCGGCGCCATCTCTCCTGTCATGCTCCTCGCCCTGGCCTGGCTGGCGCGCACCCTCGTGCTCGCGCTCGTTCTCCTGTTCCTGCTGCCCCTCGCCACCCATGCCCTGTGGTGGTGGAGCCGCGACGACCTCGCCCCCGACTGGTCGACCGCCGACTGGTCGAGCGCCCGGCTCCTGCCCGCCGCCGCCGCGGCGCCGGAGGCCAAGGTGCGGATCTACGCCGCCCGGGTCGGGCGCTGGCGGGGCATCTTTGCCCATCACACCTGGATCGTCGTCAAGGAGGCGGGTGCCGCGCGCTACACCCGCTACGACGTGGTCGGCTGGGGCCTGCCGGTGCGCACGGACGCCTACGCGGCCGATGCGCGCTGGTTCGGCAACCCGCCGCAGGTGGTGCTCGCCCTCGACGGCGAGGCGGCGGCGCGCGCCGTGCCGGCGATCCGCGCGGCGGTCGCGGCCTACCCCTACGCGAAGGCCGGCAGCTACAGCGCCTGGCCGGGGCCGAACTCCAACACCTTCGTCGCCCACGTGCTGCGGGCGGTGCCGGAGCTCGCCGTGGCACTGCCGCCGACGGCCCTGGGCAAGGACTTTTCGGAGCGCCTGGTGGCCTGGACGCCGAGCCGCACCGGATTCCAGCTCTCGGCGCGGGGCTATCTCGGCCTCACCCTCGGCTGGATCGAGGGGGTAGAGCTGAACGTGCTCGGCACGGTGGCCGGGCTCGACCTGCGCCGCCCAGCCCTGAAGCTGCCGGGCTGGGGCCGCATCGGCATGGATCCGGCCGGCGCGACCGAGACGCTGATCGCCCCGACGGCGCGGGGCTGAGCGGGCACGTCACGGCCCGGCCCGGGCGAGGGCACCGTCCGCCGGCACCTGCCCGAACGGCCGCAGCAGGTTGCGGGCCGCCGCCGCGACCGCCGCGACGTCCCGCGTGCCGCGCATCAGGTCGATCTCGCCGCGCTGCTGGTGGCGGATGGCGTGGGAGAGGAGGCGCACCCGCGGGTCGCCGGCCTGGCCCAAGGCCTCGTCGGCCATCCGGGCCGCGCCGGCGTGGTGGCGGCTCATCAGGGTGACGAACAGGGCGTCGAAGGCGCGGCCTTCGGCGAGGCGCAGGGCCGCGATCTCCTCGGGCCGCGCCATCCCGGGCATCGCCGCGCGCTCCTGCGGCGTGCAGAGGGCGGAGAGCGCCGGAAACCAGCTGTCCCACCATTGCGACATCACGGCGATCTCGCCGTTCTGTGCCGCCTCCATCAGCCCGGCGAGCGCCCGCAGGTGCGGATCCTCGGCCTTCTCCACGGCCAGCGCCGCGAGCTGCGCCCCTTGCGCGTGGTGCTCGCTCATCCGCCGCAGGTAGGACTGGTCGAATGCGGGCTCGCCGAGATGCGGCACCTCCCAGCCGAGCCAGCCGAGGAGCGCCAGGAGGCCGAGCGCCGAGGCCCCCGCCGCGGCAAGGCTCGCCCACAGGGCCGATAAGCCCGGGTGAGATGAGGAGCGGCCGGCGATCCGGTCGCGCAGGAACGGAAACAGCGGGTAGATCGAGGCCGAGGTCAGGTGGACGAGGAAGCCGATCCAGTAGGGCTGCTCAAGGGTGAAGAGCGGCTGGCGGAACGGCAGCAGCGGCACCAGCACGAACCATTCGAGCGACGAGGTCAGGAGCGCCCAGGGCCCGCACAGGACCAGCAGGGTGGCGGGCGACAACCCGGTGGTCCAGCGGCCGAGAAGCCCGAAGAACACCAGCGCCCAGGAGAAGTCGGCCCATTGGTGAAACAGGATGCCGGCCGCGACGACGGGCCAGCCCGGCTCGGGCGAGAGCGCGGCGTCGCGCAGCGGGATTGCCGCCACCACCATCCAGTCCACCGCCGCGTCGCGGCCGATGCGGGCGGCCGTCAGTTGGCTCACCAAAGTCGAGAAGGTGCTGCTGAGGAGCCCGAGCAGGGCGCCGGCGCGCCAATCCATGGCGTTTCCGAAGGGCCGGATGAGCATCGTGACGGATCGCTCCCGCGCGAGGTCCTGCCCGAAGAGCCTACGGGAGGGGAGCGTCACGCCACGACAGCCTATGTTGCCCCGAAGCCCCGAATGCGGGCCGGCGGATCATCTGCACGCAGGCCGTGAACCAAACCGTGGAGCCGTGCGTTGACGCTGACGCCGAGGTTTGTACCGCTCCATGTCCAGTTCCCGATTCGTCAAGGCCGACGCGGCCCCCTCGCCCCTCACCGGGCCTTTCGCCCCGGTCCTCACCGGCGTCTCGCGCGGATTGCAGAACCTGTTTCCGCCGGTCGAGCTGCCGCGGGCCGCGCGCGACGCGCAGGAAGACGAGGACGAGCGCGAGGCCGTGGCGCCGGTGCTGCGGCCGCGCCAGATCCCAGAGCCGCGGCTGGCCTGACGCGACAGCCTCTACCCGGTGCTCTCCCGCAGAACGAGGCGCAATCCGAGATCGACCACCGCCGGCTCCACCGCCTCCCCGTCGAGGAGCCCGAGCAGCATCTCGCCGGTCCGCCGCCCGATTTCCATGGGATCGACCGCGATGGTGGAGAGCCGCGGGATGCATTGCCGGCCGATCTCGATGTCGCCGAAGCCGAGGATCTGGACGTCCTGCGGCACCCGGATGCCGCGGCGCTGGCACTCCATCAGGGCGCCGAAGGCCGAGATGTCGGAGACGAGGAAGGCGGCTTGCGCCCCGCCGCGGGCCAGCAACTCGGCCATCGCCTCGGCCCCGTGCGCGAAGGCGCCCGCCGCCCGTCCGTGATGCAGGACGAGGTCGTCCGCGAGCCCGGCCTGCCGGAGACCGTCGCGCAGGCCGCGCAGGCGCGCCTCGCCGCGAAAGTCCCGGGCCTCGCCGGTCCGCTCCGGCCCGAGCCCGGCGATGCGGGTGGCGCCGAGGCCGATCAGGGTCCGCGCGGCGAGCCGGCCGGCCTCGTAGTTGGAGAAACCCACCGCCCGGTCGATCGGTACCTCGGGCCGGTCCCAGATCTCCACCACCGGCACCCCGGCGCGGGCGAGGAGGTCGCGGGCGGCGGGGGAGCGCTCCATGCCCGACACCACGATCGCGTCCGGTCGGCGCGACAGCATCGCGCGCAGCACCACCTCCTCCTCGGCCACCGAGTAGCCGGTGACGCCGATCAGGGGCTGGTAGCCGCGCGGGCGCATCGCCGCGGTGAGGCCGGCGGCGGTGTCGGCGAAGTTCGGGTTGGTCAGCGTCGGGACGATGAGCGCGACGAAGCCGGTGCGCCGCGACGACAGGCCCCCTGCCCCGCGATCCGGCACGTAGCCGAGCCGGTCCACGGCCGCGAGCACCCGCGCCCGCGCCTCCGCCGAGACGAGGGCCGGATCGGCGAGCGTGCGCGAGACCGTCATCGGCGAGACGCCGGCGAGGCGCGACACGTCGCGCATCGTCGGCGCCCGGCGGGGTGCCCGATCCTCGGCCACGCCCGCCTCAGAAGGTGAGGTGGACCTTGATCGCCCGGCTGCGGTCGGCGGCGAGCGCGAAGGCCTCGTCGGCCCGGGCCATCGGCAGCTCGGCCGAGAGGATCGGCCCGACATCGATCCGTCCGGCGGCGAGAAGCGCGATGGCGGTGCGGTACTCCTCGTGGAAGCGGAACGCGCCGACGAAGTCGATCTCGCGCGCCATCAGGAGGTTCGCCGGCACCGGCACGTCGCCCGGCGGCATCATGCCGAGCTGCACCACCCGCCCGCCGGGCCGCACCACCCGGAACAGCGAGGCCAGGGCCGCGGGCGAGCCGGTGGCCTCGAGCGCCACGTCGAAGGTACCCTTGTCGGCCTCGTAGGCCGCCAGCCGCTCCGGCTCGCTCCCGACATTGATGGTCTCGGCGGCGCCGATCTCCCGGGCGATGCTGAGCGGCGCGTCGGCGAGGTCGGTGCAGACGATCCGGCGCGCGCCGGCGAGCCTCGCCGCCATCAGGCACAGGAGGCCGATCGGCCCGGCCCCGGCGATGAGGACGTGGCGGCCGAGCAGCTCGCCCGCCCGTCGGATCCCGTGTAGCGAGACCGCCAGGGGCTCGCCGCAGGCCGCGACCCGCATCGGCATCGCATCGGGGATCGGCACGCACTGGTCGGCCCGGGCGAGGAAGCGCTCGCTGAAGCCGCCCTGGACGTGCGGAAACATCGCCGCCGAGCCGAAGAAGCGCATGTTGCGGCACAGGTTCGAGCGGCCGGCGCGGCAATAGTCGCACGACAGGCACGGCCGGCTCGGATCGACCGCGACCCGGTCGCCGGGCTTGACGCCGGTCACGGCCGCCCCCACCCGCTCGACCGTGCCGGCGACCTCGTGGCCGAGCACCATCGGCTCGCGCAAGCTGAAGTCGCCGACCCGGCCCTTGCCGTAATACGACAGGTCCGAGCCGCAGATGCCGCCGGCCCCGAGCGCCACCACGACCTCGTCGGCCTCCGGCTCGCGCAGCGAGATCGCCTCGACCCGCAGGTCCCTGGCGGCGTGGATGCGCGCGGCGAGCGTCATGGCGGTTCCTCCCGGTGCGGCTCTTCGGGCTCGTGCGAATCTCGCGCGCCGAGATGCCGCTTGCGCTGGTATCGGTACCATGGTTCCCTTGCCGTACAAGCGCAATCGCGGGAGCGGCCTCGTCTGCCGCCGGGACGGGGGCGCGACTGGGAGGAAGCGTCTCGTGTCGACCGCCTTGTTCGATCTGTCGGGCCGCCGCGCCCTGGTGACCGGTTCCAGCCAGGGCATCGGCCTGTCGCTGGCGCTCGGCCTCGGCCGCGCCGGCGCGGCGATCGTGCTGAACGGCCGCGACGCGGCAAAGCTCGACGGCGCGGTGGCCGAGTTGCGCAAGGAAGGCCTCACCGCCGAGGCCGCGGCCTTCGACGTGTCGGACGCGAGCGCCGTGAAGGCCGGCATCGACCGGATCGAGGCCGAGATCGGCGCGATCGACATCCTGGTGAACAATGCCGGGATCCAGCGCCGCGGGCCGCTCGAGGATTACTCCGTCGAGACCTGGCACGAGCTGATGCGGATCAACCTCGACAGCGTGTTCTACGTCGGCCAGGCGGTGGCGCGGCACATGATCTCGCGCAAGCGCGGCAAGATCATCAACATCGCCAGCCTCCAGAGCGAGGCGGCGCGCTACTCGATCGCCCCCTACACCGCCTCGAAGGGCGCGGTGAAGAACCTGACCAAGGGCATGTGCACCGACTGGGCCCGCCACGGCCTCCAGGTGAACGGCATCGGCCCGGGCTACTTCGCCACGCCGCTGAACCAGGCGCTGATCGAGAACCCCGAATTCGACGCCTGGCTGAAGACCCGCACCCCCGCCGGGCGCTGGGGCCGGGTGGAGGAGCTGCAAGGGGCGGCGATCTTCCTCGCCTCGTCGGCCTCGGACTTCGTCAACGGGCAGATCCTGTACGTCGACGGGGGCGTGCTGGCGACGTTGTGAGGGCCTGTTCGGCCTGCTCGACAGTCCCGGCACCCTCCCGATCATCCCGGGGCCGCGAAAGCGGAAACCCGGGATCCATAGCCGCTGACGCTTCAGGACGAGGCGGAGCGCGATCCGGCCTTTCAGGACACCTCGGCGGTCATGGATCCCGGGTTCTCGCCTTCGGCGAGCCCCGGGACGACGCCGAGCGAGTCAAGAACCCGTCGGAGACGGGCGTCCCGGCGCCTCAGAACACCCGCTTCTCGCGGATCTGCCCGTCGAAGCCGACATGGAGCATCCGCTCCTTGCCGTCCTGGCCCTTGGCCGCCACGTCGAGGTGGCGCGGGCCGCGTCCGGCGACGCGCACATCCGAGTAGCCGGCATCCGCGACCGCCTTGGTGAGGGCCGGGACGTCGACGCTCGGCCCCAAGCCCACCTTGTCCTTGGCCCAGTCGAGGCCGCCGGGGGGCGGGCCCATCGGGCGCAAGGACTGGATCTTGCCGTCGGCCCGGGTGAGCGCGCTCGCATGCAGGAAGCCGTTCTCGAACCGGCCCTGCACCGTCACGCTCTCGCCCTTGGCGACGAGGGTCCCGCCCTCCCCGGCCCGGCCGGTCTCGACCAGCGCCCGGCCGGTGCCGTCCTGGAGGATGAACTTGTTGCCGAAGATCTCGGAGACCTCGCCCTTGGCGGCGGTCGCACCGGAGGGCGCGAGCGCGCTGACGGCCACCGGCGCGACGGGGGTGAGCGGCGTCTGCGCCGGCTGGGCGAGCGAGAGCCCGACGGCGCCGAGCGCCAGCGGCACCGCGACGGCGCCGACGAGGAGGCCGCGGCGGGGCCGCGGGCGCCGGGCGGCCGCCTCGGTCTTCGGGGTCGCGGTGGCGTCGATCTCGGTGGCCTGGCCCTCGATGGTGGTGTGGTCGGTCATGGTCGTGGTCCCTGTTGGTTGAGGCCCTGTCCGGGTCGGCGCCGCTTCTACGTCAGGCCCCGGGAACCGGGCCTGAACCCAACCGTTCAGGTTCGGTTAAACCGCCGGGACTACGGCGGAAATCCGCTTTGAACACGTGGCCTCTCCCCCATGAAGCTCCTGCTCGTCGAGGACGACGCGGCCCTCGCAGCCGAGATCCTGCGGGTCCTGCGCGCCGAGAACTGCGCCGTGGATCACGCCCGGAACGGCGAGGACGGCGCGCATCTGGGCGACACCGAGACCTACGACGCGGCGGTGCTCGATCTCGGCCTGCCGAAGCGCGACGGGATCGCGGTGCTCCAGGGCTGGCGCGCGGCCGGCCGCACCCTGCCGGTGCTGATCCTCACCGCGCGGGACGCCTGGAGCGACAAGGTGGCGGGCTTCAAGGCCGGGGCCGACGACTACCTGGTCAAACCCTTCCGGGTCGAGGAGCTGGTGATCCGGCTGCGGGCGCTCGTGCGCCGCGCCGCCGCCCACGGGGCGACGAGCGTCGCCTGCGGGCCGATCGCGTTCGATCCCGGCCTCGGCGCCTTCACCCGCGACGGGCTGCCGCTCAAGCTCACCGGGCTCGAGTGGCGGGTGCTGTCCTGCCTGATCCTGCGCCGCGACGGCGTGGTGCCGCGGGGCGAGTTGCTGGAGCGGGTCTACGAGGGCGACGCCGAGGTCGATTCGAACTCGGTCGAGGTCATCATCACCCGGTTGCGCCGCAAGATCGCCCCGGCCCGGATCGAGACCGTGCGCGGCCACGGCTACCGGCTCACCGCCGGCAAGGCGTCGTGACGGCTCTCGGCCAGATCGGCTCCTTACGCCGGCGCCTGCTCCTCGGGGCGCTGGCGCTGATCGCGGTCGCGCTGGTGGTGGCGGGGCTCGCGATCGGGCTGATCCTCGCCCGCTTCGTGCGCGGGCAGATCGACCAGCGGCTCGACGCGCAGATCGTCTCCCTGGTCTCGGGGCTGGAGCCGGGACCCGGCCTCCGTCTCTCCCGCGACCTCGACGCGCCGCCCTTCGACCGGCCGGGCTCGGGCTGGACCTGGCAGGTGACGCGCGGGCCCGCCCGGCTGGCTTCCGCCTCGCTCGGCGACCGCGTCCTCGCCGTCCAGGCCGAACTGGGGGCCGACGAGGACAGGCCTCGCCCGGCGGAAGGCACCGGCCCGCGCGGCGAGGCCCTGATCCTGCGCGTGCTGGCCCTGCCGGACGGCATGGTGGTGGCGGCGAGCGCGCCGCGGGCCGCCCTCTACGGACCGTTGCGCGAGGCGGGGCTGGCGCTCGCCGCGAGCCTCGGGGTGCTGGGCCTGTGCCTCGCCGCCGGCGCGGTGGCGCAGGTGCGCTTAGGGCTACGCCCCCTCGACACCTTGCGCCGGGAACTGGAGGCGGTGCGGGCGGGACGGCGCGAGCGGGTGCCCGATTCCCAGCCGGCGGAGGTCCGGCCGCTCGCCGCCGAGATCAACGCCCTCCTCGACCAGAATGCCGCGCAGCTCGCCCAGGCCCGCACCCACGTGGCGAACCTCGCCCACGGGCTGAAGACGCCGCTCGCCACCCTGTCCCTCGCCCTGTCGGAGCCCGGCCGCGACCCGGACGGGCGGCTGACGCAGCTCGTGGCCCATCTCGACCGCGGCGTGCGCCACCACCTGCGCCGGGCCCGCAGCGCCGCGCTGACCGGGGCGGTCCGGATCCGCACCGAGCTTGCCGGGCCGGTCGCCGACCTCGCCGGCGCGCTCGAACGGCTCCACGCCGGGAAGGGGGTGCGGGTGACCTGCGCCATCCCGCCCGGCCTCGCCGCGGCCTGCGACCCGCAGGACCTCGACGAGATGCTGGGCAACCTCGTCGACAATGCCTGCACCTGGTGCACGCAGGCCGTGAGGGTGTCGGCGGAAGGCGCGGGCAGCGACGTGGTGGTGGCGATCGAGGATGACGGCCCGGGCCTCGGGCCCGACGCCCTGGCGGCGGTGGCGCAGCGCGGCCGGCGCCTCGACGAGCGGGTGCCCGGCCACGGCTTCGGCCTCGCCATCACGACGGAACTCGCCGAGCTCTACGGCGGCGGGCTGGAGCTCGACCGGTCGGAGATGGGGGGCTTGCGGGCGCGGCTGCGGCTGCCGGCGTGAGCCCCCCTTTCGGCCGCGCGGCGCGGCTTGCGGGCATACTCCGCCGCCCTACACTCCTCTCAGTCGGGACGAGCGCCGCACGAGACGGCGCGGAGACCGGCCGGGAGGACAGTCTCATGGTTCATCACCCACGCCGTTTCGGCGCCCTGACCGGCGCCCTGTTGAGTCTCGCCGCCGTCACCCCCGCGGCCGCGCAAAGCGCCCCGCCGCCGCTGCAAGTCCCGGCGAAGAGCGTGCCGGTGCCGGGCGACGTCAGCCCGCAGATGGCCAAGATCATCGGCGCGCCGTTGCGCACGAACTGGGACATCCAGCCGAAGACCGGCGAGGAGTGGAAGCCCGTCGCCGAGGCCGGCGCGGCCGCACTCGGAAAGCTCGTGCCCGGCATGCTCGAGCGCCTGAAGGTGAAGGTCGAGCGCACCACGATCGACGGCGTGCGCGCCTTCATCCTCACGCCCGAGGAGATCCCGCCGGAGAACCGCAACCGCCTCCTCGTCCACGTCCATGGCGGCTGCTACGTGCTCAATCCCGGTGAGGCCGGCCTGCCGGAGGCGATCTTCATGGCCGGGTTCGGCCGCTTCAAGGTCATCTCGGTCGATTACCGGATGCCCCCGGAGGCGACCTATCCGGCCGCGCACGACGACGCGATGACGGTGTGGAAGGCCGCGACCAGGATGGCCGACCCGAAGAAGATGGCGATCTTCGGCACCTCGGCGGGCGGGGCGCTGACCCTCGCGATGGTGCTGCGCGCCAAGGCGGAGGGGCTGCCGCTGCCCGCGGCCATCGCCCCCGGGACACCGATGTCCGACACCACCAAGGTCGGCGACAGCTTCGTCACCAACGCGATGCTCGACAACGTGCTGGTCTCGCCCGACGGCTTCTGCGACGCCGGCGCCAAGGTCTACGCCAACGGCCACGACCTCAAGGACCCGATGCTGTCGCCGGTCTACGGCGACATGCACGGCTTCCCGCCGACGATCCTGACCACCGGCACCCGCGACCTCCTCTTGTCGAACACCGTGCGGGTGCACCGCAAGCTGCGCGACGCCGGCGTCGAGGCCTATCTCCAGGTCGGCGAGGGCCAGTCGCACGCCCACTACATCCGCGACGACACCGCGCCCGAGACCCGGGCGGTGTTCCAGGAGATCGCCGGGTTCTTCGACCGGCACCTCGGCCGTTAGAGCATTTTCCGACGAAGTGGATACCGGTTCGTCGAAGAAAATGCGGCAAAATCAAAGATCTAGAGAGCTTCGCGATCGCAATGCGATCGTGAAGTGCTCTAGCCGAGCGGGGACGGCAGGGCTCAGCCCCGGCCCCCTCCACCAGGTCGCGGGAACGCGTCGAGCGACACCCGCGCCACCTCGCGCAAAGCCTCCCGGTCCGCCCCCGAGGAGGCCAGCACCCCCATGCCCGAGGCGACCGTCGACAGGAAGCGGGCGAGCGCGGCCGGCTCGCTGTCCGGGCCCAGATCCCCCTCATCCCTCGCCCGCACGAAGCGCTCGCGCAGCTCGGTCTCGGTCTGGGCGCGGCGGGTGGCGAGCTCGAACGGGATGTTCTCGGAACCCGCGCCGCAGGCCAGGCCCCCTTGCACAAGCAGGCAGCCGGGGGGGTTCGCCGGATCGGTGTGGCTCTCGGCGATGCTCGACAGGAAGCGCTCGGCCACGTCGCGGGCGGTCGCGCCGGCGAGCACGTAGCCCATGTGCTCCGAGCGCCGCTCGGCGTAGCGGTCGAGGGCGGCCTTCAGCAGGCCCTCCTTGCTGCCGAAGGCGGCGTAGAGGCTCGGCGGCTTGATGCCCATCGCCTTCGTCAGCATCGACAGGGTCGCCCCGTCGTAGCCGTGGCGCCAAAACACCTCCATCGCCTCGTCGAGGGCCTTCTCCGTGCAGAAGGCCCGGGGCCGCCCCATCACCATTGTCCTCTGGCTCCAACTTTTGTATCGAGTGGTAGATAAGTCACTTGACGACCGGCGTCCATGCCGACATGTGTAACGCACCTTACAGATGTCGGAGCCGGTCGTGAATCCCGATCCTGCTGTCGTCCCGTCCAGAAGCCCGCGCTTCGCCGCGGCCGGCCTCGCCCTCGCGCTTCTCGCAGGGGCATCCTACCATTTCGCTCCCCTGTCGCGCCTCTCGGGGAATCAGGCCGTCGCCGCGACCCCGCCGGTCGAGCAGGCGGTGCCGGTGCCGGTCGCCGCGGTCGAGCCCCGCGACGTGGTTTTGTTCGACGAGTTCTCGGGCCGCCTCGAGGCGGTCGAGCGCATCGACGTGCGGGCCCGGGTCGGCGGCGCGGTCGCGGCGACGCATTTCTCCGAAGGCGACCTCGTCCGCGCCGGCGACCTCCTGGTGACGATCGACCCGGCTCCTTACGCCGCCGAGGTGCAGCGCCTGGAGGCGCAGGTGGCCGGCGCCGAGGCGCGGCTGGCGCTGACGGCGAGCGACTACGAGCGCGGGCAGCGCCTGTCGGACCAGCGCATCGTCACCGCCCGCGACCTCGACGTGCGGGCGAACGCCTTCAAGGAAGCCAAGGCCAACCTCGACGCCGCCAAGGCGACGCTGGCCTCGGCCCGGCTCAACCTCGACTACACGCAGGTGCGTGCCGCGGTGGGCGGCCGGGTCGGGCGCCGGGAGATCACCCCGGGCAACCTCGTGGCGACGGGAGCGGGCGCGGCGGTGCTGACCACCCTGGTCTCGGTCGATCCGATCTACGCCAGCTTCGACGCCGACGAGACCGTGGTCCTGAAGGCGCTTGGCGCGATCGCCGAGCCGTCGGGCCGGCGCGGCAAGCTCGATCGCATCCCGGTCGAGATGGCGACCGCCGACGGCGAGCGCGCCAGGGGGCACCTCCAGTTCATCGACAACAAGGTCGATGCCCGCTCCGGCACGGTGCGGGTGCGCGCCACCTTCGCCAATGCCGACGGGCACCTGATCCCGGGCCAGTTCGCCCGCATGCGCCTCGGCCAGGCGTCCCCTGAGCGGCTGCTCCTCGTCGACGAGCGGGCGGTCGGCACCGACCAGGACAAGCGCTTCGTGCTGGTGGTCGGGGCCGACAACCGGGCCGAGTTCCGGGCCGTGACCCTCGGCCGGTCGGTCGAGGGCCTGCGGGTCGTCACCGCCGGGCTGTCGGGCGGCGAGCGGATCGTCGTCAACGGGTTGCAGCGGGTGCGCCCGGGCAGCCTCGTCAGCCCGTCGCCGGTGACGATGGGAGCGCGGCCGATGCAGGAGCCGGGCGTGGGGAAGCTGGCGCAGCGGTGAGGGGGGGCGTCCGCCGATAGATCCTCTGCGTCATCCCGGGGCCCGGCGCAGCCGGGAACCCGGGATCCATAACCGCCGACGGTGTAGAAGGCATCGGAACGCGTTCCGCTTCATCCTGAAGAGTCAGCGGTTATGGATCCCGGGCTCCGCTTCGCGGCCCCGGGATGACGCGGAGGGTGGAAGGTTTGTCGTGCAGAGCGAACACAGCTCTGAAACGCACGTCTCCAGCATCGCACACATTCAAAAATAAATCTCAGTTCCCCTCTCCCGTGTGGGAGAGGGGCCAGGGGTGAGGGTGCTACGCCGCCGAGTAGAACTCGGGATGTTCCGGTCTCAGCACCCCGATCAGTGCCTAGTCCTGAACCGTCCCACCCTCACCCCTACCCCTCTCCCACTCGGGAGAGGGGACCCCGCGACTTCTCTTCATCCTGACGCATGAGGCGGCTGCCGCCTCCAGGATCCCTCGCGCCCCCGGAGGGCGGCATGAACCTCTCCAAGTTCTTCATCGACCGCCCGATCTTCGCGGGCGTGCTCTCGGTGCTCATCTTCATCGGCGGATTGCTGTCGCTGTTCGCGATGCCGATCTCCGAGTACCCGGACGTGGTGCCGCCCTCCGTCGTCGTCCGCGCGACCTTCCCGGGTGCCAACCCGAAGGTCATCGCCGAGACCGTGGCGACGCCGATCGAGGAGCAGATCAACGGCGTCGAGGGCATGCTCTACATGTCGAGCCAGGCGACGACGGACGGCATCATGACGCTGACCGTCACGTTCCGCCTCGGCACCGACCCCGACAAGGCGCAGCAGCTGGTCCAGAACCGGGTCTCGCAGGCCGAGCCGCGGCTGCCGGCGATCGTGCGCCAGCTCGGCATCGTCACGGTGAAGTCCTCGCCCGACCTGACGATGGTGGTCCACCTCGTCTCGCCGAACGGCCGGTACGACATGACGTACCTGCGCAACTACGCGGTCCTGAACATCAAGGACCGGCTCGCCCGCCTCGACGGCGTCGGCCAGGTGCAGCTCTTCGGCTCGGGCGACTACGCGATGCGGATCTGGCTCGACCCGCAGAAGGTTGCCGAGCACGGCCTGTCGGCCGGCGACGTGGTGCGCGAGATCCAGGCCCAGAACGTGGAAGCCGCCGCCGGCACCATCGGCGCCTCGCCGGCGGTTCCCGGCCTCGACCTCCAGCTCTCGCTCAACGCGGAAGGGCGGCTCACCAGCGAGGAGCAGTTCGGCGACATCGTGGTCAAGACCGGCGAGAACGGCGAGATCACGCGCCTGCGCGACATCGCCCGGATCGAGCTCGGCGCCGCGGACTATGCCTTGCGCTCGCTCCTCGACAACAAGTCGGCGGTGGCGCTTCCCATCTCGCAATCGCCGGGCTCGAACGCGATCCAGATCTCCGACGAGGTCCGCCGGACCATGGCGGAGATCAAGAAGACCATGCCGGAGGGGGTCGACTACCAGATCGTCTACGATCCGACCCAGTTCGTGCGCGCCTCGATCGAGGCGGTGATCCACACCCTGCTCGAGGCGATCGCCCTCGTCGTCCTGGTGGTGATCCTCTTCCTCCAGACCTGGCGGGCCTCGATCATCCCGCTGCTCGCCGTGCCGGTCTCGATCGTCGGCACCTTCGCGGTGATGCACGTCTTCGGCTTCTCGATCAACGCGCTCAGCCTGTTCGGCCTCGTGCTCGCCATCGGCATCGTCGTCGACGACGCGATCGTGGTGGTGGAGAACGTCGAGCGCAACATCGAGGCCGGGCTGTCGCCGCGCGACGCCAGCTACCAGGCGATGCGGGAGGTGTCGGGCCCGATCATCGCCATCGCGCTGGTGCTGGTGGCCGTCTTCGTGCCGCTCGCCTTCATCAGCGGGCTCACCGGCCAGTTCTACAAGCAGTTCGCGCTGACCATCGCGATCTCGACCGTGATCTCGGCGATCAACTCGCTGACCCTGTCGCCGGCCCTCTCGGCGCTCCTCCTCAAGGACCACCACGCGCCGAAGGACCGGCTGACGAAGGTCCTCGACGGGCTGCTCGGCTGGTTCTTCCGCCGCTTCAACCGCGCCTTCGGCCGGGCCTCGGACGGCTACGGCCACGGCGTCGGCGGGGTCATCTCGCGAAAGGGCGCGATGATGGTGGTCTACCTCGTCCTCGTCGGGGTGACCGCTTTGCTGTTTCGCCAGATCCCCGGCGGCTTCGTGCCGGGCCAGGACAAGCAGTACCTCGTCGGCTTCGCCCAGCTCCCCGACGGCGCGACCCTCGACCGGACCGAGGAGGTGATCCGCCGCATGAGCGAGATCGCCCTCAAGGAGCCCGGCGTCGAGAGCGCGGTCGCCTTCCCGGGGCTGTCGATCAACGGCTTCACCAACTCGTCGAATTCGGGGATCGTGTTCTCGACCCTCAAGCCCTTCGAGGAGCGCAAAGGCCCGGCGTTGAGCGGCGCTGCCATCGCGATGTCCCTGAACAAGAAGTACGCCGCGATCCCGGAAGCCTTCATCGCGATGTTCCCGCCGCCTCCGGTCAACGGCCTCGGCACGATCGGCGGGTTCAAGCTCCAGATCGAGGACCGGGCCGGCCTCGGCTACGAGGCGCTGAACGACGCCACCAAGGCATTCCTCGCCAAGGCGGCGCAGGCGCCCGAGCTCGCCGGGCTTTTCTCCAGCTTCCAGATGAACGTGCCGCAGCTCTTCGCCGACATCGACCGGACCAAGGCGCGCCAGCTCAAGATCCCGGTCACCGACGTGTTCGACACGCTGCAGATCTATCTCGGATCGCTCTACGTCAACGACTTCAACCGCTTCGGCCGCACCTACTCGGTCCGGGTCCAGGCCGATGCGCCGTTCCGCGCCCGCTCCGACGATGTCGGCCAGTTGAAGGTACGCGCGGGCTCAGGGGAGATGGTGCCGCTCTCGACGCTCCTGCGCGTGCGCCAGACCGCCGGCCCCGAGCGGGCGATGCGCTACAACGGCTTCCTCACCGCCGACATCAACGCGGGTGCGGCCCCCGGCTACTCGTCGGGCCAGGCGCAAGCGGCCGCCGCGCGCATCGCCGCCGAGACCCTGCCGCGGGGTTTCGCGTTCGAGTGGACCGACCTCACCTACCAGGAGTTCATCGCCGGCAATTCCGGGGTCTGGGTCTTCCCGCTGGCGCTGCTCCTGGTCTTCCTGGTGCTGGCGGCACAGTACGAGAGCCTCGCCCTGCCGCTGGCGATCCTGATGATCGTGCCGATGGGCCTCCTCGCGGCGATGACCGGGGTCTGGCTGTCGTCGGGCGACAACAACGTGTTCACGCAGATCGGCCTCATCGTGCTGGTCGGGCTGTCGGCGAAGAACGCCATCCTGATCGTCGAATTCGCCCGCGAGCTGGAATTCTCCGGCCGCACCCCGGTCCAGGCGGCGATCGAGGCGAGCCGGCTGCGCTTACGCCCGATCCTGATGACCTCGATGGCCTTCATCATGGGCGTGCTGCCGCTCGTCACCGCCACCGGCGCCGGCTCGGAGATGCGCCGCGCCATGGGCGTGGCGGTGTTCTCCGGCATGATCGGCGTGACGGCCTTCGGGCTGTTCCTTACCCCGGTCTTCTACGTGCTGCTGCGCAGGCTCACCGGGAACCGGCCGCTGAAGCAGCATGGCGGGCATGAGGCGGTGGCCGAGGGGCGCGTGGTCGAGGTGGCGTGACAGACGATCCGGCCGGTGGTGCCTTGGGCAGCCACCGGCGATGGGACGATGGACGGCTCGCCATCGCGCAACACCGGCGTCGTGCTGCGAGAGCTTGTCGACCCGAGCACAAATCTCATCCCAATCACGACCTCATCCTGAGGTGCTGGGCGATCGAAGATCGAGGAGATCCTGGGGGATTGCTCGGACGTGCGAGACGGTGCACGCCCGACACCCGGCTACCGCCCCTTGCAGCGGCTCCGCAGCAGCTCCGAAAACTCCTTCTCGGAACTCTGCACCTGCGCCAGCCTCTCGCTGCGCTCTCCCCCCGAGAGGCAGCGGCCGTAGACGGTGGCGGCGCGGCGCATCGTGTCGACGTGCTGGCGCCAGCCGCGGCAGCGGTCGGCCTCGCTGTCGCCGACGGTCTCCAGGCGCTCGATCGCCATCTTCTGCGAGGATTGCGCCACCAGGAGGTCGCGGGCGCAGGTGCCGTCGGTGGCGCGCGCACCGCTGGAGGCGACGACGAGGAGCACCGCCGCGCAGAGGGAAATCCGCATCGTCACGCCGTCGTCACGCCGCCTGGGCGGGGGATTGGGTCAGGAGGGCGTAGAGCGCGTCGGCGTCGCGGGCGGCGCGGATGCGATCGATGATGCCGGGCTCGCGCAGCACCCGGGCCACCCGGGCGAGGGCCTTCAGGTGGTCGGCGCCGGCGCCCTCGGGGGCGAGCAGCAGGAAGGCGATGTCGACCGGCTGGCCGTCCAGAGCCTCGAAATCGACCGGGCGCTCCAGGCGGGCCATCAGGCCGAACAGCGTGTCGAGCCCCGCCAGCTTGCCGTGCGGGATCGCCACGCCCTCGCCGATGCCGGTCGAGCCGAGGCGTTCGCGCTGGAGCAGCGTCTCGAAGATCTCGCGCTCGTCCAGGCCCGGCAGGTGGCGGGCCGCCTGGGCGGCCAGCTCCTGCAGAACCTGCTTCTTGCCCTGCGCGCGCAGCGCCGGGAGGACCGCCTCCGGCTTCAGGAATTCCAGCAATGGCATCGAGACCGCTGCCTCATCGGCGGGGTGCGCCAGGGCGCCCCGCACTTGTTCCAGGACCGGAGGCCTTCCGTGAGAGGGGTGCTTGGCCCGCTCACGGAGTGCCGCGTTCCGGCGGATCGATCCATCCGATCGCGCCGTCGCCCCGACGATATACGACGTTGACCCGCTCGGTTCCAGCGTGAACGAAGACGAGAACGGGGACACCGGTGAGATCGAGCTCCACCACCGCCTCGCTCACCGTGCGCCGGTGCAGGGTGCGGGTGCTCTCGGCGATGATCGGCGGGTGCTCGCCGGTATCCTCCTCGGGCGCTTCCATCACCGAGTAGGCCGCCTCCATCACGGCGGTGTCCTCAGGGAGCAGGGCCCCGTCGGCGACCGCGCCCTTGGCGTGGCCGTTCGGATGGGCCTTGAGGCGGTGCTTGTAGCGGCGCAGGCGCTTCTCGATCCGCTCGGCGGTCTGGTCGAAGCTTGCATTCGCGTCGTGGGCGGCGCCCGACGCCTCGAGGGTGATGCCCGAGGGCAGGTGCAGCACGCAGTCGGTGCGGTAGGCGCTGCCGTCCCGGCCGACCGTCACGTGACCGTGATAGGCACCGTCGAAGTACTTGGCGAGGGCCGCGGAAATCCGCTCCTCGACCCGGGTTCTCAGGGCCTCCCCGAGATCCACGCCACGACCCGACACGCGCAACGCTGCCATCAGCTCCCTCCGGTCTCGTCGTTCTTCCCGTCGTTGCGGGCCCAAGGTCCCGGGGACGTCTCCGGCGCCAGGGCCAGCCCTCAAGAGCTAAGAACGCCCGGACGCGAAGTCAACGAAGCCGGCTCAGCTGCGGCAGGCGGGGTTCAGCGCGCCGGCATCGCGGCGCGCTCGCGCCGGCGCTCGATCGAGGAGGGAATGCGCAACGATTCCCGGTACTTCGCGACGGTGCGGCGGGCGATGTCGACGCCCTCGCCGCGCAGGCGCTGCACCAGGGCGTCGTCCGACAGGACGTCGGCGGCGGTCTCGCCGTCGATGAGCTGCTTGATGCGGTGGCGCACGGCCTCCGAGGAATGGGCCGCCGCGCCCGCCGCCCCGGGGATCGCCGCGGTGAAGAAGTACTTCATCTCGAAGGTGCCGCGGCTGGTGCCGATCGACTTGTTCGAGGTCACCCGCGAGACGGTGGATTCGTGCATGCCGATCGCGTCGGCGACGGTCTTCAGATTGAGCGGCCGCAGGTGGGCGACGCCGTTGACGAAGAACCCGTCCTGCTGGCGCACGATCTCGCTCGCCACCTTCAGGATGGTGCGGGCGCGCTGCTCCAGGCTGCGGGTGAGCCAGTTGGCGGTCTGGAGGCATTCCGACAGGAAGGCCTTGTCGGTCTCGTTCGCCGCCCCGCGCGAGACGGTGGCGTAGTAGCTCTGGTTGACCAGCACCCGCGGCAGCGCCTCGCTGTTGAGCTCGACCAGCCAGGAGCCGTCGGGGGCCGGGCGCACGAACACGTCGGGCACCAGCACCTCGACCGGGCCGGCGCCGAAGGCGCGGCCGGGCTTCGGATCGAGGCGGCGCAGCTCCGAGAGCATGTCGGCGAGGTCCTCCTCGTCGACCCCGCACAGGCGGCGCAACCCCGAAAAGTCGCGCTTGGCGACGAGGTCGAGGCGCGAGACCAGGGCCTGCATCGCCGGATCGAACCGGTCCTGCTCGCGCAGCTGGATCGCCAGGCACTCGGCGAGGTCGCGGGCGCCGACGCCGGACGGGTCGAAGCCCTGGACGAGGCCGAGCACCCGCTCGACGACCGGAAGAGCGACGCCGAGGCGCTCGGCGAGGGCCGGCAGATCCTCGCGCAGGTAGCCGGCCTCGTCGATCGCATCGACCAGGAAGCCGCCGACCAGGCGCTCGACGGGATCGCGGGTGGCGATGTCGAGCTGCGCCGCGAGGTGGTCGTGCAGCGAGGATTCGGCGGTCAGCGTCGCCTCGAAATCCGGCGCCTCGCCGTCGAAGCTGCCGCCGCTGCCGCTCCACGGCGCCGGGGTGAGCGACAGCCCCTCCCCGCCCGCCGCCGGCGCCTCGCGGCCGACCGGGCCGTCATCCGGGAAGACGTTGTCGAGGCGGGTGCCGAGATCGCCCTCGATCTCGCTGCGGCTCGGGTTGAGGTCGTGGGACAGCCACGGCTCGGCCCCCGATTCCCCGTCGAATCCCCCGCCGTCGAACCCGTCGCCGTCGCCCGAATCGGATGCCTCGCCGCGGGACTCGCTCGGCTCGGGCGCCTCGACCTCGGCCCGCTCCAGGAGCGGGTTGCGCTCGAGCTCGGCGTCAACGTAGGCCGCCAGATCGAGGTGGGAGAGTTGCAGAAGCTTGATCGCCTGCAGGAGTTGCGGCGTCATCACCAGGGCCTGGCCCTGGCGCATCTCGAGCCTTTGCAGCAAACCCATCAGCCAGCCCCGCCGTGCAACGCCCCGGGCCTCGCCGGGGTCGGCACAAGTCTTGCTTCAGACATCTGACAGCAGCTTTAAACCGAAGCGTGACACGCGTCAAAGCGATCGTGAAGGCCCGGCCGGCTGCGCGCGACGGTGGCGCAGGGCGGGGCCGGGCGCCGGTGCAAAGGAAGTGTGACGCCCTAGAAGATCTGGTTCCGCCGCAGGGTCACTGAAGGCCATCGAATTCCTGGCCCGGCACAATGCCGAAACGTCGTTTTGATGATCGCCTGTCGTCGCTACGTCATGGACAATCGTACGTCACGAAACCTTGTGCATGATGGCGTCTCGCGGTGGGCGACGGTCGATCGCCCTTCGTGACATCAACGTCTGTCGCCAGTCCGGGCTCCGCTGCGCGAGCCGGGCGCGAGGAGAGCGGATGTCCGATTCGTGCGGAGAGTTAATCCAACCTGTACGCGATCGCCAGGAGAACTTTTCCAGGAGCACTTTTCCAGGAGCATCGCTCGACGGGCACCCTTCGATCGCGGCCCGACACGCCGCGCTACAGCCGGAAATCCTCGCCCAGGTAGAGCCGCCGCACGTCCTCGTTCGCCACGATCTCGTCCGGCGTGCCCTCGGTGAGGATGCGGCCGGAATGGACGATGTAGGCCCGGTCGATCAGGCCCAGCGTCTCGCGCACGTTGTGGTCGGTGATGAGCACGCCGATGCCGCGGCCCTTGAGGTGCATCACCAGTTCCTGGATGTCGCCGACCGCGATCGGGTCGATGCCCGCGAAGGGCTCGTCGAGCAGCATGAAGGAGGGCGAGGAGGCGAGCGCCCGGGCGATCTCGCAGCGCCGCCGCTCGCCGCCCGAGAGCGCGATCGAGGGCGACTTGCGCAGGCGGGTGATGTTGAACTCGTCGAGGAGCGAATCGAGCTTGCGCTCGCGGGTCTTGCGGTCGGGCTCGACCACCTCGAGCACCGCCCGGATGTTGTCCTCGACGTTGAGGCCGCGGAAGATCGAGGCTTCCTGCGGCAGGTAGCCGATGCCGAGGCGCGCCCGCTGGTACATCGGCAGCCGGGTGATCTCCTGGCCGTCGAGGCTGATCGTGCCGCGATCGGCCGAGACCAGGCCGGTGATCATGTAGAAGATCGTCGTCTTGCCGGCGCCGTTGGGGCCGAGCAGGCCGACCGCCTCGCCGTTGCGCACGGTGAGGCCGGCATCGTGCACCACGGTGCGCGCGCCGTAGCTCTTCTTCAGCCCGGCCACCGCCAGGATGCCGGGGCCGCCAAAGCCCTCGGCGCCGCCCCGCTCCAGCGGCACGGCCTCGGCCCGGCGCCCACGGCCGAACAGGCGCCCGAGGCGCGAGACGGCCCGGGGCGCGGAGACAGCCTGGGCTTGCAAGGGCAGGGCGGAGGGAAAGGTCACGGGCGCACTCGCGAAGGAAGCCGGAGGTCCGGCGCCCCGCCGCGTCGGCCTGATCCGCCCCAGGCGGCCGTGCGGCGGGTGAACGGCGCCGGTTTAGCCGAAGCCGGGCCCCGGCCGCAACGCGCGCGAAGTCCGGCCGGTCCCCGCCTCGTGTTCTGGAACACACCACCACAATGCGCTTACAAAGTCGTTGACCCGACCCCTCCCGCCCGGACGGCCCGATGCTCTCGCTCCTCGACCTCTGCGCCCGAATCGATGCCGGCCGGCTGACGCCCGAGGGGGCGGTCGGCCTCGTGCGCGAGGCGATCGCGGCCCGCGAGCCGGAGGTCGGCGCCCTGGTCTGCGTCGATCCGGCGCCCGCCATCCCGGCGACGGGCCCGCTTTCCGGCATCGCGGTCGGGATCAAGGACATCATCGACACCGCCGACCTGCCGACCACCATGGGCTCGGGCATCTACGAGGGCTGGCGCCCGCGCGCCGACGCGCCGGTGGTGGCGCGGCTCAAGAACCTCGGCGCGGTGCCGCTCGCCAAGACCACCACCACGCCCTTCGCCTTCCTCGACCCCACCGCGACGCGCAACCCGCATAATCCCGGCCACACCCCCGGCGGCTCCTCGGCGGGGTCCGCCGCCGCGGTGGCGGCCGGGATGCTGCCGCTGGCGCTCGGCACCCAGACGGGCGGCTCGATCATCCGCCCGGCGGCGTTCTGCGGCGTCGTCGGGGTCAAGCCGTCGTTCAGGCTGCTGCCGACGGTGGGGGTGAAGTGCTATTCGTGGGCCCTCGACACCCTCGGCCTGTTCGCGGCCGGCGTCGCGGATGCCGCCCACGCGCTCGCGCTGCTCGCCGACCGGCCGGCCATCGCGCGCACAGGCGAGGCGGGCGCGCCCCGGATCGGGATCCTGCGCCAGGACTTCTGCGCCGCCCCCGAGCCGGAGGCGGAGTCAGCGCTCGCCCGGGCGGCGCAGGCCGCCGAGCGGGCCGGGGCGACGATCCGCGACCTCACCCTGCCGGCACCGTTCGGCGAGGCCTACGCCGTCCACGGCACGATCCAGGACTACGAGGCGCGACAGAGCCTCGCCTGGGAATACGCCGCCCACCGCGACGCCCTGCCGCCGCGCCTGCGCGCCGCCCTCGACGCGGCGCAAGGCATCGAGACCGCCGCCTACGACGGCGCCCGCCGCACCGCCCACCACGCCCGCCGCGGCCTGAAGGACGTGTTTTCCGAGAGCGGATGCGACGTGCTCCTGACCTACGCGGCGCCCGGTGCGGCGCCCGCCGGCCTCGACCATACGGGCGATTCGCGCTTCAACCGGCTCTGGACCCTGATGGGCGTGCCCTGCGTCACCCTGCCGGTCGAGCGGACGGGGGCCGGCCTGCCGGTCGGGGTGCAGGTGATCGCCCGGTTCGGCGACGACGGCCGGGCGCTGGCAGTGGCGGGGCTGATCGAGCGGGCGTTGCGGGAGTGAGAATCAGGCCGCCGCAACGTCGATCCGGATTGCCGATCATGTCGCGCGGCGCGAGTCATGCCGCCGCCGACACCCCTGCGCCGACCACCCCGGCCCCCGTCACCTCCCCCATCGGGCGGGGCCGGCCGAACAGGTAGCCCTGCAACTCGTCGCAGCCCGCCTCGCGCAGGATCGCGGCCTGTTCCTCGGTCTCGACGCCCTCGGCGAGCACGATCATGCCGAGCGCCTTGCCGAGGCCGACCGTGGCGCGGACGATCGCGGCGCTGCCGTCCTCCTGCCCGAGATCCTGCACGAAGCAGCGGTCGATCTTGATCTTGTCGAAGGGGAAGCGGCGCAGGTAGCTCAGGGAGGAGTAGCCGGTGCCGAAATCGTCCATCGCGGTGCCGACCCCGAGCGCCCGCAGGCGGTGCAGGATGGCGAGCGTCGCCTCGTCGTCCTGCAGCAGCACCGATTCGGTGATCTCGAGCTCGAGCCGTTCGGGCGGCAGGCCGCTCGCCGCGAGCGCGCCCATCACTTCCTCGACGAGGCCGTCGCCGACGAACTGCGCCGGGGAGAGGTTCACCGCCACCTTGACGTCGGCCGGCCAGCCGGCGGCATCCGTGCAGGCCCGGGCGAGCGCCCAGGCGCCGAGCCCGCGGATCTGCCCCGTCGTCTCGGCGATCGGGATGAACTCGCCCGGGCTGACGAAGCCCTCGCGCGGGTGGCGCCAGCGCAGCAGCGCCTCGCGAGCGCGCAGGGCCGACCCGTCGGCGGCGACGATCGGCTGGTAGTGGACCTCGAGCTGTCCCTCGGCCAGGGCACTGCGCAGGTCCGCGCCGAGCTGGCGGCGGCGTTGCAGGTCGGCATCCATCGCCGGATCGAAGAAGCGCCAGCCGTTCTTGCCCGCGGATTTCGCCTGGTAGAGCGCGACGTCGGCCCGGCGCAGCAGCTCGGCGGTGGTGGTGCCGCGCTCCTCCGTGGTCGCGAGACCGATCGAGGTGCCGATGGCGACCTCGTGGCCCTGGACATCGAAGGGCAGCCGCAGCAGCCGCACGATCCGCTCGGCGAGCGCCGCGATGCCGGCCGGGTGCGAGGGCGCGCAGCGGATCACCGCGAACTCGTCGCCGCCCAGGCGCCCGACGAGCGCCGTGCCGCCGACCGCCTCGCGCAGGCGCCGGGCGACGAGGCGCAGCAGCTCGTCGCCGACCGGGTGGCCGTGGGTGTCGTTGACCTCCTTGAAGCCGTCGAGGTCGAGGCAGAACACGCTCACCGTCTCGTCGGCCCGGCGCTCGGCGAGGGCCGCGTCGAGGCGCTCCTGCAACTGCGCGCGGTTCGGCAGCCCGGTCAGGGCGTCGTGCCCGGCCATGTGGGCGATGCGCGCCTCGTTGCGGCGGCGCTCGCTCACGTCCTCGTGGGTGCAGATCCAGCCGCCGCCCGGGACCGGCACGTGCACGACCGCGATGGCGCGCCCGTCGGTGAGGTCGCAGGTGAAGCTCGCCGGACCGCCGGCGACGATGCGGCGGCGGGCCGCCGCCGCCAGGCCGGCCCGGGTCCCGTCCGCCTCCAGGTGTTCGAGCAGCGCCGAGAGCGGCGTGCCCGCCCGGCGCAAGGACTCCGGCATGGCGTGCATCTCGGCGTAGCGCGCGTTCATCACGATCAGGCGGTCGTCGCGGTCGAACAGGCACAGGCCCTGGGTCATGTGGTCGAGGGCGACGCCGAAACTCGCCCGCTGGGCGCCGAGCTGCCGCTCGCCGCGCTCCCGCACCTCGGCGGCGGCCCGGGCGGCCTCCGCCTCGGCGAGCCGGGCCTGGGCGCGGGTCTGGCGCAGGGCGAGCAGGACCAGCCCGGCGAGGCCGAGATCGAGGAGCAGGGCGGCCGTACCGATGAGCCAGGCTTGCCGGTGCCACTCGGCGAGGCTCGCCTCCGCGGTGCGGCTGACGCTCAGGATCATCGGGTAGCGCGTCAGGGCGCGGGCGGCGGCGATGCGGTCGTGGCCGTCGATCGGGCTGCGGGTGCGGATCACCCCGCCGGCCGGATTCCTGAGTGCGATGCGCAGGGGCGCGGCGTCGGTGAAGCTGCGGCCGACGCTGCCCTCGCGCCGCGGGTACCGCACCAGGAGGGTGCCGTCGTCGCGGAAGACCGAGACGACGTAGTCGCGCGCCGGCGCGATCACCCCGTAGAGTCGCTCGAAGTAGCCGAGCTCGACCGCGCCGAGCACCAGGCCGAGGAAGGTCCCGTCCGGGGCACGGACCTTGCGGGCGATGTAGATCGTCCACACCCCGTCGCCGCGGTTCTGCACCGGCCGACTGATGAAGCGGTCGAGGGCGGGATCGGCCGCCAGGGCCTTGAAGTAGTCCCGGTCGGCGATGTTGACCGTCGGGATCGGCCAGTAGCGGCTGAAGTTCAGGAGGTTGCCGCGGTGGTCGATCACCGTGACGGCGTTCACCTGCGGCAGCGCGGCGATGCGCGACTTCAACGCCTCGTGCAGCGATTCCCGACTCGCGACGTCGGCATAGTCCTCGTCGCTCGTCACCCGTGCGCTGCGGAACTCGCCGATCACCGTGTCCTGGACCAGCTCGATCGATTGCAGCGCCCGGTCGGCCTGATCGGCCAGGACGGTGGAGAGGCCGACGAGGCCGTGCTCGGTCTCCGCGACCGCGTGGTCGTGAAGGTTGCGCACGAGGAGCCCGGCCCCGGCCGCGATCAGCCCCGCCAGCAGGCCGGCGGAGACCGCCACCCTGCGGAAGGAGCGGCGGCGTGGGGCCCCGATGGGCCGCAAGAGGCTGGTCGTCGGGTCCACAGCTCTCGTCTAGTCGAAGCGAACGCGCAGATGCGACGTGTATGCGCCCGCAGGCTTAAGGAGCCATGAAGCCGCGGGCCGGAACTCGCCGATGGAGCGGATCGAGCATCGGACCTCGACCTTCGAGGATGCGGGGATTGTTTCTCCTCGATTGCGCCCGGTTGGCGCCCAATGGCCCGGACGCATCGTCGCCGCGCGAGGACATACACTCTGGCGGCTTCGACAGGGCAATCTCGCACCCGGTCGGTGCGGCGGCAGACAGATGTCGTCCAGGTTCGATCAAATAGTCCCGCCTCGGACGACCGCTCTCCGCGGCACCCCGATCGGATCGGAAGGACGGCGCGAGAAGCCGGGCCGTCACGCGAGAGCGCCCGGGGGACGCGCCGCGACAATTCTCGCTTGCTATTCCGGCATTTGCCGCACCGTCACAGCCCCCCGTCCTGCAGCCGGTACCAGGCCACCACCGCCGAGGCGTAGAGCCGGTGCAGCCCATGCAGCGGCAGCGGCGTGATCGGCGTGGGGCCGAGCGGCAGGGCGTCGGCGTCGTCGCGGGCGATGAAGGCGGCGATCGCCTGGCCCATGCGGGTCTGGAGGCCGACGCCGCGGCCCTGGCAGCCGATGTCGATGAGGAGGCCGGGCTCGGGGGCGTGCAGGTGGGGCAGGTAGTCCCGGGTGACCGCGACCCGGCCGCACCAGCGATGGTCGAAGCCGATGCCGGCGAGCTGCGGAAACAGTTTCGGGACGATCCGCTCCAGATGCGACCAGTCGCCCTGCCCCCTCGGCTCGCGGAACGGCCCGCGCCCGCCGAGCAGCAGCCGGCCGGTATGGTCGAGGCGGAAGTAGAGCAGGAGCTTGCGGGTGTCGGAGGAGACCTGGCCCTCGGGCAGGACGCTGCGGCGCAGGTTGTCGGAGAGCGGCGTGGTCGCGACCTGGAACGAGTTCGCCGCGATGATCGTCCGGCGCAAGGTCGGCCACAGGTCGCCCGAGTAGCCGTTGGTGCACAGGACCACCCGCTCGGTGGCGAGGCTCGGGCCGGCTGCCGTCCGCACCGTCCAGGTCGCGCCCTGCCGCGACAGGCCGGTGACGGGCGAATCGGTGTGGATCCGAGCTCCGGCGGCGAGCGCGGCGCGGGCGAGGCCGCGGGCGTAGGAGAGCGGCTGCACCGCGCCGCCGCGCCCGTCGAGCCAGCCGCCGAGATAGCGCTCGGAGCCGATCAGCCGGGCGGCCTCGGCCTTGTCGAGGAGGCGGGCGGGCGCACCGCGGCGCGCCCATTGCTCCGCCCGGCGCCCGGCCTGGACCAGCCCCGCTTCGGTGTGCGCGCCCTGGATCCAGCCGGTGCGGGTGTGGGGCACGTCCATCCGGTGCTTGGCGATGAGGTCGAACACCGCGTCGGCGGTGCCGGCCCCGAACGCGGCGAGGCGCTCGCCGCGCTCAGGTCCGAACATCCGCACCAGTTCGTCGGGATCGTGCTTGAGGCCCGGGATCACCTGTCCGCCGTTGCGGCCCGAGCCGCCGAAGCCGATCTCGCGCGCCTCCAGGACCACCGGCCTCACACCGGCTTCCGCGAGGTGGAGCGCCGTCGACAGGCCGCAGAAGCCACCGCCGATCACCACCACGTCGGCCCGGCCGGATTCGGCGAGCGGGGCGGTGGCGGGCGCAGGCGCGGCGGTGGTGGCCCAGAGGGCGGGGGCAAGCGGGAAGGGTTCGGTCATGAGATCGGGAGAGCCTGGAATCGACGGCGCGTCACAGCGGGTTCAGCACCCGCCTCAGGAAGTCCTGGGTGCGGGGCTGCTGCGGGCGGCCCAGCACCTCGCGGGCCACGCCCTCCTCGACGATCACGCCGCCGTCGAGGAAGAGCACCCGGTCGGCGACCTCGCGGGCAAAGCTCATCTCGTGGGTGACGACCACCATGGTCATCCCCTCCTCGGCGAGCCCGCGCATGACGCCCAGGACCTCGCCGACGAGTTCCGGGTCGAGGGCCGAGGTCGGCTCGTCGAACAGGATCGCGTCGGGCCGCATGGCGAGCGCCCGGGCGATGGCGACCCGCTGCTGCTGCCCGCCAGAGAGCTTCTGCGGGTGAGCCTCCTCCTTGCCGGAGAGCCCGACCCGGGCGAGCAGCGCCCGGCCGCGCTCGGTCGCCTCCCGGCGGTCCTCGCCCTTCACGTAGATCGGCCCCTCGACGACGTTCTCGAGCGCCGTGCGGTGGGGAAACAGGTTGAAGCGCTGGAACACCATCGAGACCTGGACCCGCACCGCCCGGATCGAGCGGTGGCTGCGGTCGACCTTGCGGCCGTTCACGGTGATCGTGCCGGAATCGTAGGATTCGAGGCCGTTGATGCAGCGCAGCACCGTCGACTTGCCCGAGCCCGACGGCCCGATCACGCAGACCACCTCGCCCTTCGCGACCCCGGCCGAGATGCCCTTCAGCACCTCCAGCGCGCCGTAGGACTTGCGGACGTCGTGGAGCGCGATCATCGCCGGCCGGCCTGCTTCTCGAAATGGCGCACGATCAGGATCAAGGGCAGGCTCAGGGTCAGGTACATCAGCGCGACGAGGGTGAACACGCTGGTGTTCTTGAACGTCGCCGAGGCGATGAGCTTGCCTTGCAGCGCCAGCTCCGCCACCGTGATGGTCGAGGCCTGCGAGGAATCCTTCAGCATCATGATCATCACGTTGCCGAAGGGCGGCAGCGCGGTGCGGAAGGCCTGCGGCAGCAGCACCCGCCGCATCGTCAGCCCCCAGCCCATGCCGATGGTCTGCGCCGCCTCGACCTGGCCCTTGTCGATCGCCTCGATGGCCGCGCGGAAGTTCTCGGCCTGATAGGCCGAGTAGGCCAGCCCCAGGCCCAGCACGCCCGCCTGCACCGCCGACAGCGACAGCCCGAAATCCGGCAGCACGAAGTAGATGTAGAACAGCTGCACGATGATCGGGATGCCCCGGATCACGTTGATGAAGGTCGCGGCGAAGAACGAGAGGGCGCGTACCCCTGAGACCCGCATCATCGCCCAGACGAGCCCGAGCGCGGTCGAGACCACGAGCGAGCCGACCGTGATGAGGATCGTCAGCCACACGCCCTGGAGCAGGATCGGCACGAACTCGCGGGCGTCAGACAGGAAGCTGTCCACGGGACAGGCTTACCCGCTCAGGACGGGTTCACGGAGGGCTGGAGGCCCCACTTCTCCAGGATACGCGCGAGCTCGCCGTTCTCCTTGATCTTGGCGAGCCCGGCGTTGATCTTGGCGAGGAGCGCGGTGTCGTCCTTGCGCACGCCGATGCCGACCGAGCCGACGACGACCGGCTTGTACGAGGCGACGAGGTGGGCGTTGGGGAAGTTGCCGCTCTTGAGGTTGTAGGCGATGATCGGCGAATCGGCGAAGATCGCCTTGACCCGGCCGGCATTGACGTCGCGCAGCATGTCCGGGAACGTGTCGTAGACCTTCACGTCGGCGAACTGGCCCGACTTCTTGAGCGCGTCGACGAAGGCGGTGCCGACCTGCGCGCCCACCGTCTCGCCCTTGAGGTCGGCGAAGGCGGTGTAGGCCTTGGTGTCGGCCTTGGGCACCACCATCCCCTCGCCATAGGAATAGACCGGCCCTGAGAACGCGATCACCTCCTGGCGCGGGGCTGTGATGAACATCGCGGCCGAGATCGCGTCGATCTTCTTGGCGGTCAGCGCGGCGATCAGGGTCGAGAACTGGAACGGCTCGATTTGCACCGAGAAGCCGGCCTGCTTGCCGATGGCGGTGATGACGTCCACCATCACGCCCTGGATGGTGTTGGTCTTGGTGTCGAGGAAGGTGAAGGGGACGCCCGTCGGCGTCGAGCCGACCCGGACCGTATCCTGCGCGAGCGCGGGGCGGGCGAGGGCGGAGCCTGCGAGCAGCACCAGGGCCGCGCCCGCGGCCCGAACGAGACGCTTCATCCTCTTCTCCCCCTGCCAGTTCCGTGCGGTTCACCGCTCGAATTTCATTGACATGAACATCAGGCCATATTTCGCTGCCTCCCGCAATCGAATTTCATGCGCATGAAACAGGCGGCAGATCGACCACGAAACGGGCAGGAAGACCACCAGCGTGATGGGCCGGTGGCGGCCGATCTCGCGGTCGGGCAGCGGCTGCGCCGTTTACGCCAGGCACGCGGCCTGTCGCTGAAGGCGGTGGCAGGGACGACCGGGCTGTCGATCGGCTATCTCAGCCAGGTCGAGCGCGGCCTGTCCTCGCCGTCGCTGCGGGTATTGACGCAGGTGGCCGACCTCCTCGGGGTCGGGCTCAATGCGCTGTTCGAGGGCCCCGAGGGCGCCGAGCCCGACGGGATCGTCACCCGGGCCGGCGAACGGGCGGCGCTCACGCTCTGGCGCGCCGGCATCACCAAGCAGTTGCTGACCCAGGGCGACGGAACCTTGAGCCTGTTCCTGATGCAGCTCGCGCCCGCGTCCGGCACCGGCGACGAGGCCCTGGTCCATGACGGCGAGGAGGCCGGGCTGGTGATGGAGGGCGCCCTCGTCCTCACGGTGGAGGAGACGACGGCGGAACTCGGGCCCGGCGACAGCTTCCGCTTCGCCAGCCGGCGCCCGCACCGCTACCGCAACCCCTCCCCCGACCGGATCGCCGTGGTGCTGTGGGTCAACGCCGTGCCGCGGGCGGGAGATCAAGGAAAATAAACCTAAATCCCGCATTCGCGGCGCCGGTTTCATATTGCGTGAAGATAACTGCGGGAGTGTATCCGCCGACGAAACCGGACCGGTATCATGCAGAAGCGCAGCGGGTGCGACCAGTGCAGGAGCGGCGAGCCGCTGCCCTTCACCTTCACGATGGCGTTCCACCCGATCGTGGACCTCGAGAGAGGAGATATCTGGGGCTACGAGGCCCTGGTGCGCGGCACCGAGGGGCAGGGCGCAGGCTACATCCTCGGCCAGGTCGACGACGGAAACCGCTACCGCTTCGACCAGGCCTGCCGCACCAAGGCGATCGAGCTCGCCGGCGGGCTGTTTCCGGCCGGCGACGTGCGGCTGTCGATCAACTTCCTGCCGAACGCGGTCTACGAGCCGGCGGCCTGCATCCGGGCGACCCTGGAGGCGGCGCGCCGCATCGGATTTTCGCACCAGCGGATCATGTTCGAGTTCACCGAGAACGAGCGCATGACCGACGTCGCCCACGTCCAGCGCATCATCACCGATTACCGCCAGCGCGGCTTCCTCACGGCGCTGGACGATTTCGGCGCCGGCTACGCGGGTCTCGGGCTGCTGGCGCGCTTCCAGCCCGACCTCATCAAGCTCGACATGGAGCTGATCCGCGGCATCGCCGAATCGCCGGCCCGGCGGGCGATCGTGTCGGGGGTGATCGGCATTGCCCGGGCGCTCGGCATCGCGGTGATCGCCGAGGGGATCGAGACGCCCGACGAGCTCGCAGCCCTGCGCGAGGCCGGCATCACCCTGTTCCAGGGCTACCTGTTCGCCCGGCCGACGGTGGCGGCCCTGCCGGAGCTGAGCCTGCCGGGGTTGCGCCAGGCGGCGTGACCGCCCGGCCCGCGCCGCCAGTCGCTAATCGAGGAACCGCCGCACGGTGAGGCGCGAGACCACCGCGGTGACGACCGAGGCGATGACCCCGATCAGCACCACGCTGGCATAGCCGCGCCAGCCGATGGCGAAGCCGCCGAACAGCGCCTCGATCTCGTCGCCCGCGGGCCCGGCGCGCCAGACCCGGGCGAGCGCGCCGCCGGCGCCGATCACCGCCAGCGCCGCCACAGCCCCGATCGCCCCGCCGCGCAAGCCCAGGCGGAAGAAGCGGCGCTGGAACTCCCGGGCGATGAAGTCGGCGTCGGCGCCGACGAAGTGCAGCACCTCGACCACCTCGCGGTTGCCCGCCATCGCCCCGCGGGTCGCGAAGGTGACGGCGAGCCCGGTGGCGAGCAGCACCAGGGCCACGATCGCCACGCCGACGCCGACCACGGTGTTCGCCATGGTCGAGAGGCGCGAGAGCCAGAGCGCGTGGTCGTCGAGGCTCGCCACCCCCGGCAGGGCCTCGGCGAGGCGCTGGCGCAGGGCGCCGAGGTCGGGGGTGCCGGCGCCCAGCCGCACCGTGATGAGCCGCGGCACCGGCAGGTCGCCGAGGTCGAGGCCGCTGCCGAGCCAGGGTTCGAGCAGGCGCTCGGATTCCGCCTTGGTGAAGGGCCGCGTCGAGGCGATGCCCGGGGTGCCGGCCGCGAGCGAGGCCGCCTTGGCGACGTCGGCGTCGGTGTCGCGGCCCGGCCCCGGCCGGACCTGGATCGTCACCTCCTGGGCCACCGAGCCCTGCCACTGCGCCGCGCTCGAGGCGACGATCTCGGCGCCCCCGGCGCAGAGCGCGGCGAGGAAGGTCAGGATCGCGATCACCGCGGCGAGCGCCCGGCCGGCGCTGGTGTCGGTCGGCACCAGGGCGGCGTTGCGGCGCAAGGTCGGCGGCAGGTCGGGGCCGGGCGCCTCGCGCCGCGGCGCCCGTTCCAGGGTGGCGGCCTCAGACATGGCGCGCCTCCCCGCGGCTCATGCGATGTCCGGACGATCGGTTCGGACATCGCATGAGCGAGCCGGCGCGGCGCCTGGGCGAAGCCGGTTTCCGCATCGCGAATGCGATCCGACCGGATCGCCCGAAGCGATCAATCGGAAACTGTCTCATCCCTCGATCCGCAGGCGGTTGTTGCCCAGGACGAACCGGCGCGCGTCGACGAGGTCCATCAGGGCGAAGTCGTGGGTGGCGATCAGCACCGAGGTGCCGAGGCGGTTGAGCTCGACGAACAGGCGCAGGAGGCGCCGGCCGAGCTGGGGGTCGACGTTGCCGGTCGGCTCGTCGGCGAGCAGGAGCTCCGGCCGGGCGATCAGCGCCCGGGCGATCGCCGCGCGCTGCTTCTCGCCGCCCGACAGCAGCGGCGGCAGCACGTGCATGCGCTCGCCGAGGCCCACCCAGCGCAGGAGTTCCACCACCTCGGCCCGGTAGCTCGTCTCGGCCCGGCCCTGGACGCGCAGGGGCAGGGCGACGTTCTCGTAGGTGGTGAGGTGGTCGAGCAGGCGGAAATCCTGGAACACCACGCCCATGCGGCGGCGCAAGCTCGTCAGCGCGCCGCTCGAGATGCCGCTCACCTCCTCGCCGAACACCGAGACGAGGCCCCGGCTCGGCCGCACCGAGAGCAGGATCAGGCGCAGCAGCGTCGTCTTGCCGGCGCCCGAGGGGCCGGTGAGGAACTGGAACGAGTGCGGCGCGATGGTGAAGCTGATGTCGCTCAGGACCTCGGGGCCGACCCCGTAGCGCATCCCGACATTCTCGAACCGGACCACCGGCTCGTCCATCCCGCCGAGCAGGCTGCTTCCGGTCCCCCGGTCCTTTCTCGCGTCCATCCGGTCTCCATGCGCGCCGGTCCCCAAGGTCCGCATCGCTCGTTCGAGGTCGCTCGGCGCGCGCCATTTGACGGCAAGGCCCCGGCGATCCGCGCCGCTTTACCATGCATTAAGGCTGTCGCGGGAGGAGTCGTGGTCCGGCCTCGGTGCCGCGCCCGACTGATTCGCCATGCTGATCGTCTGTCCCGCCTGCGCAAGCGAATATACGCTCGATCCCGAGCAGATCGGCCCCGCGGGGCGCACCGTGCGCTGCGCGGCCTGCCGCGAGCCGTGGTTCGTCGCCGCTCCCAGCCCGGAGCCGGACACCGCGCTCTCGCCCCCCGGCGAGGCGGTGTTCTCCGCCGCCGGAACCAGCCCGCCCCGCCGCGCCGGGGCCCGGGCCGCGAAGGCCGCCGCCGCCGGGCGGCCGTCGCGCCGGCGCCTCGCCGGGGCGGCGCTCGTGCTCGCAGGGATCGCGGCTTTCGTGCTCGCCATGCTGCCGGCGGGGCGGGCCGGGATCGTGCGCGCCCTGCCCTCGACCGCCCGGCTCTATGCCGGGCTCGGCCTGCCGGTGAACCTGCGCGGCCTCGCCTTCCGGGACGTCGCCGCCTACCAGGTGCCCGACGCCTCCGGCAGCGGCCGCCTCGTGGTCGAGGGCGACCTGGTGAGCGCGTCGAAGGATGCCGTACCGGTGCCGCCCCTGCGCATCGAGCTGCGCGACGCGCACGGCCAGGTCGTCTACCGCTGGACCGCCGCGGCGCCGCGCGACCGGCTCGAGCCCGAGGAATCCGCCCGCTTCCGGGCCGAGCTGCCGAATGCGCCGGCCAAGGGGCGCGACGTGCTGGTCCGCTTTGCCGCGGTTGACAGCGGGGATTCTGCCGTCAGCCTGGGGGCTGCGACGAACCCTAAGTGAATCCTAAAAGACCGAGATCGATGAACCCTCCCCTGCCCCGCGTCCGCGTCCTCTTCGACGAATCCGCCATCGCGCAGCGCAACGAGGAGATCGCCCGCGCCATCGCGAGCCAGCCGCTGGAGAACCTCCTGGTGGTGGCGGTGCTCAAGGGCAGCTTCATGTTCGCCGCCGACCTGATCCGGGCGCTGCACCGGGCGGGGCTGGCGCCGCAGGTCGAGTTCATCCACCTGTCGAGCTACCGCGCCGCCACGGTGTCGTCGGGCCAGGTGGCGATCCTGCGCGACGTCGAGAGCGAGGTGCGCGGGCGCGACGTGCTCCTGATCGACGACATCCTCGAATCCGGCCGCACCCTCGTCTACGCCAAGGACCTCCTGATGGCCCGCGGCGCGCGGCGCGTGCTCACCACCGTGCTCTTGGAGAAGCCCGGCAAGCGCGCGGTGACGATGGATGCCGACTACGTCGGCTTCACCTGCCCGGACGTGTTCGTGGTCGGCTACGGCATGGACGTCGCCCACGCCTTCCGGCAGCTGCCCTTCGTCGGCCTCGTCGATTACGGCGATGGCGGGCCGGACCTGTTCGACGAGGCTTGAGGGTTTCTAAGGCTCGGGCAGCGGCTCCGGGGCCCGGAGCGGTTGCGCGTTTGCAACGCCGGCGCGCCGCGATCCGGAAAGCGACACGAAATCGGAACCTTAGCTGCCGCAACGACTTGACCCGATGCGGCGGGGCCCGTCAGATTTGGCCGTGTCCGCGCGGTTTTCGGACCGGAGAGACGAGAGGACATGGCGCGCATCCTGCTGGTCGACGACGAGGAACCGATCCGCGGCTTCCTGAAGCGCGGGCTGGAGATGGACGGCCACACGGTCGTGACGGCGGTCGATGGCAGCGACGGTCTCGACCGGCTGTCCGAGACCGCGTTCGACCTGATGCTGACCGACATCCGGATGCCGCTGATGGACGGCATCGCCCTGGCGCTCGCCGCCAAGCGCGACCACCCGGACCTGACGATCCTGCTGATGACGGGCTTCGCCGACCAGCGCGAGCGCGCCCGCGGCCTCGACGCGATCGTCGCCGACGTGCTGACGAAGCCCTTCACCCTCGCCGACATGCGCGCCACCGTGTCCCGCACCCTGCGCGGCGCCGGGGTCGTGGCGGCGCGGTGAAGCCGTAGGCTTTACACGTCTGAGCGAAGCCGACTTCCGCATGGCGAATGCGATCCGGCAGGATCGCCTGACGCCATCAGCCGGACGTCGTATGACAAGCCTGTCAGGCCGGGCCGCCGGCGAAGTGCCCGAGCGCGAAATCGATGAATGAGCGCAGCTTCGGGGTGATCCGCCGGTCGGGCGCGTAGAGCAGGTGCATCGGGCGGGAGACGGGCCGATAGGTCGGCAGCACCGGCACCAGATGGCCTGCCGCAACGGCATCCCGCACCAGGGCGGTGGGTTGCAGCAGCAGGCCGAGGCCGGCGAGCGCCGCCGTCAGCAGGGCTTGCCCGTTATTGACCAGGAGCCGGTACGACACCTCGACCGTCTCGGGCCCGTCCGGCCCGACGAAGCGCCACTGGTCCCCGGTCGCCATGTAGGCGAATCCCAGGCATTCGTGCTGCTTGAGCTCCGCCGGCGCGCGCGGCGCACCCCGCGCCGCGAGGTAGGCCGGGGCGGCGCACAGGGCGAAGTCCATCGGGCGCAGCGGGCGGGCGACGAGGCCGTTCTCGGCCGGAGGGCCGACGCGGAAGATCACCTCGTAGCCGTCCTCGATCAGGTCGGCCTTCCGGTCGGAGAGGGTCAGCTCGACATCGACCTCGGGGTAGGCCGCCAGATAGGCGGGCAGCACCCGGGCGAGGTCGTAGGCGCCGAAGGTGACGGGGGCGTTCACGCGAATCTGGCCCCGCGGCACCGCCTGGCTGCTCGCCGCGACCGCCTCCACCGCCTCGACCTCCGCCAGGATGATGCGCACCCGCTCGTAGAGCGCGCGCCCCGCCTCGGTCAGGCTCTGCCGGCGCGTCGTGCGGTGGATCAGCCGGACGCCGAGATGCTCCTCGAGCAGGCGCACCTGCTTGCCGACCGCCTGCGGCGAGAGCCCGAGACTCTCGCCCGCGGCCGAGAAGGAGCCGGTCTCGACGGCCCGGGCGAAGGCCTCCATGCCCGACAGACGGTCCATCGATTACAAACCGGGCGTTTCGAATCTCGAATGCGGGCCCGGATTTATCATGGCCGACCGCGGGTTCATACCGGAGGCACGAGCGGAGCGGAGCAGAGGAGAGACCCGGCATGACGACCCAACGCCGCGTGGCGATCACCGAGTTCGGCCCACCGCAGGTCATGACCGTGCAGAGCGGGGAGCTGGCCGCACCCGGCGCCGGCGAGGTGCAGATGCGCCAGACTGCGATCGGCTTCAACTTCATCGACGTCTACCAGCGCCGCGGCGCCTACCCGCTCGACCTGCCGACCGGGCTCGGCTTCGAGGCGGCCGGCGTGGTCGAGGCGGTCGGGCCCGACGTGACGGAGGTGAAGCCCGGCGACCGGGTCGCGTACATGAATGCCGGCGTCGGCGCCTATGCCGACCGGCGCAACGTGCCGGCGGGCAAGCTCGTGCGGCTGCCCGACGCCATCAGCGACGAGACCGCCGCCGCGCTGCTGTTCAAGGGCATGACGGCGCAGTACCTCCTGCGCAAGACCCACGCGGTCCAGGCGGGCGACCTGCTCATGGTGCACTCGGCCGCCGGCGGCGTCGGCCAGATCCTGACCCGGTGGGCGACGGCGCTTGGCGCCAAGGTGATCGGCACCACCGGATCGCCGGAGAAGCGCGACGCGGCGCTCGCCGCCGGCTGCGCCGCGGTGATCGACCTCAACGGCGACTGGCCCAAGGCCTTCCTGGAGGCGACCGGCGGCGCCAAGGCCCGGGTCGTCTACGACGCGGTCGGCAAGGACACGCTGCTCAAGTCCCTCGATTGCGCCGCGCCGTTCGGGCTCGTCGTCTCCTACGGCGCGGCGTCCGGGCCGTCGCCGGCGATCGACCCGGAGCTCCTGAACAAAAAGGGCTGCCTGTTCCTCACCCGCCCTTCGGTCTTCCCGCACAACGCCGACCCGGCCACCTTCCGGGCCAACGCCGCCGACCTGTTCGACGCGATCGGCCGCGGCCACGTCGCGGTCGATATCGGGGCCCGCTTCCCCCTCGATCGGGTGGCGGAGGCGCACGCGGCGGCCGAGGCGCGGGCGGTGACGGGGGCGATCGTGCTGGTGCCGTGAGGCTGGCTGCCGAGGATTTCAGGCTCTCCCGACGGACCTGAAATCCTCGATGTCATCCCGGGGCCGCGCAGCGGAGCCCGGGATCCATAACCGCTGACGATGCAGGATCAATCGGGACGCGCTCCGCCTCACCCTGTACTGTCAGCGGTTATGGATCCCGGGTTCTCGACTTCGTCGAGCCCCGGGATGACAGGGAGGGTGGCAGATCGTCCAGTTCTCGCTCTGTCGTGCGGCAGAATAGCGGTCTGCGTCAGTTCATCCACCAGATCGCGGCGTTGAGCGCGCTCGCGTAGGCCACCCAGGCGGCGTAGGGCACCAGCACGAGGGCGGCGAGGCGGTCGAGCGGCAGGAACAGCCGGATCGTCCACAGGATCATCACCAGCAGGGCGAGCACCACGACGAGGCCGCCGCCGAGATCGTGCCGGGCGAAGAACACCGGCGTCCAGGCGCCGTTGAGGGCGAGCTGGACGAAGAACGCCCACAGGGCGAGCGTCCGGGTGCGCCGCAATCTGCCGGTCGCCGGGGCGGTGCCGAGCACCCGCCAGCCCGAGAAGGCGATGAGCGTGTAGAGGATCGTCCAGGCGACCGGAAACAGCCAGTTCGGCGGCGTGAAGCCGGGCTTGGCCAGGCCCGCGTACCAGGTCGGGATGTTCGGCGTCGTCGCGAGGCTCCCCACCACCGCGACCGCGGCGACGGGGGCGATCGCCGCGAGGAGGCGCGGCAGGGGCGGGAGGACGGGCCGGGCGGGATCGGTCAGCGTTGCGGTCGGCGGCATCTCGGGCTCGGGAGCTATACCGGGATGGAGGTTGCGCGCCGGCACCGGTTCTGCAAGGGCGGCGGGGGAGCAAAACCGTCCCGTCGCATCCTGGAGTCCGGCATGAGCCACGCCCCGCGCCACTGGTCGAAGAAGAGCCTCGCCGCGCAGGCGCTCGGCCACGTCGATCCGGTCACCAAGGCCGTGGTGCCGCCGATCCACGTCGCCACCACCTACATCCGCGACGAGGACAACCAGTATTCCTCCGGCTACGTCTACGGCCGGCCCGACAACGCCACCGTGCGCGAGGCCGAGGCCGTGATCGCGATGCTGGAGGAGGCGCAGGCCGGCGCGCTGCTGTTCTCCTCCGGCATGGCCGCCGCCACGGCGGTGTTCGGCGCGCTCGATCCCGGCGACCACATCGTGGCGCCGACGGTGATGTACTGGGCCCTGCGCCGCTGGCTGTCCGAGGAGGCGACGCGCTGGGGCCTCAAGGTCGACTTCGTCGCCACCGACGACCTCGACGCGCTCAAGAGCGCCGTGCGGCCCGGCGAGACCAAGCTCGTCTGGCTCGAGACCCCCTCGAACCCGCTCTGGACGATCACCGACATCGCGGGCGCCGCCGAGATCGCCCACGCGGCCGGCGCGCGGCTCGCCGTCGATTCGACCGCGAGCTCGCCGGTGGTCACCCGGCCCCTGTCGCTCGGCGCCGACGTGGTGATGCACGCCGCCACCAAGGTGCTCAACGGCCATTCCGACGTCATCGCCGGGGCGCTCGCCGGCGCGAAGGCGGACGCGTTCTGGGCCCGGATCCAGCGCATCCGCTCCGGCAACGGCGCGATCCTGGGGCCGTTCGAGGCCTACCTCTTGATGCGCGGGATGCGCACGCTCCACGTCCGCATCGCCGCCCAGATGGCCAATGCCGGCGAGCTGGCCCGGCGGCTGTCGGCGCATCCGGCCGTCGCCCAGGTGCTGTATCCGGGCCTGCCCGAGCATCCCGGCCACGCGGTGGCGGCACGCCAGATGCCCGGCGGCTTCGGCACCATGCTGTCGATCCGGGTGGCGGCCGGCGAGGCGGCGGCGATCCGGGCGGCGGCGCGGGTGGGCCTGTGGAAGCGCGCGACCTCGCTCGGCGGCGTCGAGAGCCTGATCGAGCACCGCGCCTCGATCGAGGGCCCGGGCACGCCGTGCCCGCCGGATCTCCTGCGCCTCTCGGTCGGCATCGAGGACGCGGACGACCTCTATGCCGACCTGGACCAAGCCCTTCGGTAGAGGACGCGCCGTTTATCGACCCGGAGATACTGGAGAGAAGCATCTCCGGTTCGTCGCCATGACTTGACTGGACTTCGCGATCCGGCGACCTTGCCGGTTGCCGGCCGGCCTGCCGGCGCGGAGACCAGCGGCTCTTGGACCCCTCGCCGAATCCCGGGGCGCCGCCGGACCTGCTCGCGGCGCTCTACGGCAGCGTGACGCGCGACGACGCGCTGCCGGTGATGCTCGACCTCCTGGCGGCGCGGTTCCGCTGCCGCTCGGCGGCATTCTTCTACGCCGACCGGCTGCTGCCGCGGGCCGACGTGGTGCGCGGCCACGGCCTGTTCGACGAGCCCGCGCAAGCCCGCTACCGCGACCGCTTCGCCCATCTCGATCCGCTGCCGGGCCTGATGACGCGGCTGCCGGTCGGCCGGGCCGCGGCGAGCGACCGATTGTTCCGCCCCGACGAGATCCTGGCGCTGCCCTTCATCCGCGAGTTCTACCACCCGCTCGGCCTGCGCGAGGCGCTGGGCGGTCCGATCGTCAACGAGGAGGGCCGCCTCGGCATCGTGTCGGTGCATCGCGGGCCCGACCGGGAGCCCTTCGGCGACGACGAGATCCGCGACTTCGAGGCGCTGATCCCCCACCTCACCCAGGCGGTGCAGCTGCGGCGGCGCTTCTTTGCCCTCGCGGACGAGGCCAGGACCGCCGCCGACGCCCTCGACGCGACGGCGCTCGCCGTGCTCGTGCTGGCGCCGTCGGGAGCCTTGGGCCGGGCGAACGCCGCCGCCCGGGCGCTGCTCGCCCGGGGCGATGGGCTCGCCCTGAGCCGCGCCGGCCGTCTCGAGGCCCGCGACCCGCCGACGGCGCGGCGCCTGCGCGACCTCCTGGCGGCGGGGCTGCCTGCCGGCCGGCCGGCGGTGCTGCCGGTCCCGCGCGGCGGCGACGGCCACCAGGCGGCCTATACGCTGCGGCTCGCTCCGGCGCCCGCGGGCGGCTTCATCGCCCACGTCTCCGACCCCGACCGGCCGTCCGCCGACCCGACGCCGCTGCTGATGGCGGCCCTCGACCTGTCGCTGCCGGCCGCCCGCCTCGTCGCGGCGCTCCTCCGGGGCGACGACCTCAAGGATCACGCCCGCGCCACCGGCCTCTCGCCCAATACCGTGAAGTATCACCTCAAGGCCGCCTTCACAGCGACCGGCACCCGGCGCCAGGCCGACTTGGTCCGGCTGGCGACCGGCATCGCCCGCGACTTCGAAACCAATTATTAACCAATCTTTCGAGCGAGATTTGACCGTGCCATATTCGCAACGGCCCGTGTTTCCGATTGTCTCCTACCCGAACGGGTAGGGCGCGGCCCGGCCGGCCCCTCGTAACACTGGCTTCGTCCGACGGACATCTTCCGCTCTTGCTCGCCGAGACCTTGCTCGCCGAGACCTTGCCGGGGCCGCCATGTCGCCACGTTCCCTGTCGCACGTCCTCTTCTTGACCAGTCTGGGCCTCGCCGCATCGGCCCAGGGCGCGGATCTCGGCCCCCGGCCGGCGCCGCCGGCTGCCGGGCCGCTCTGGTCGGGCTTCTACGCCGGCGTGAGCCTCGGCGGCGGCGTCGGTACCAGCCGCCTCGCCCCGCGCCTGTCGCCGCTGCAGCAGACGACCACCACCACGACGATCGCGATCCCGGGCGGCTGCCAGACCCCCACCGGGCTCTACCCGGTGGTCGGCAGATTCCAGGGGCCGGGCTTCTTCGACGTCACCGGCCCGAACGTCGTCGCGCCGGACGGCACGGTTTTGGGCCGGCTCCCCAATGCCGGTTATCAGCTCAACCCGGTCGAGCCGTTCAACCTCGTACCGGCCGGGCCGCGCACCACCGAGCTTCGGACGATCCAGGGCAACCTGACCGGCTCCTTGAGCGAACAGATCATCGCGGCGCAGAACCTGGTCCTGGCCCCGGGGGCGACGCCGGCGGCGGTGGGCCGCAACTTCCAGTCCCTGGACCCGGCCACCAACCAGCCCGGCAACTGTCGCCCCGTCCTCGCCGCCACCGACTACCTGACGGGCCAGGTCTACGACCGCACACCCAACGACACGCCGGTCGGCACGATCCAGGCTGCCGGAACGCGGACCGAGACGAGCACCGCCACCGCCCTCGTCGGGCCGCTCGCCGGCGGCCAGGGGGTCGACGCCGCGACGCTTGCCGCGCTCGCCGCCCTCCCCGGGCAGCGCCGGTCGTTGCGCACCAGCGGCATCGTCGGCGGCGGCCAGGTCGGCTACAACCTGCAATTCGGCAACGTCGTCGCGGGCCTCGAGGCCGACATCCTCGGTACCGGGCTGTCGGGCCGGTTCGCGGCGGGCGCCTTCTCGGCCCGCACCTCCCTCGACTGGTTCGGCACGGTGCGCGGCCGGCTCGGCCTCGCGGTCGACCGGGTGCTGGTCTACGCCACCGGCGGCCTCGCCTACGGCCAGGTCAGCCTGTCCTACGGCCTCGGCGGGCTGTCGGTCGGCGAGCACCGGCTCCAGCTCGGCTGGACCGCGGGCGGCGGCGCCGAGTTCGCCCTGACCGAGCGGGTCTCGCTGCGGGCCGAGTACAAGTATCTCGACCTCGGCACCGCGACCTACCTGCGGCCGGAGGGCTACGACGCGCGGCTGCGCACGCAGGCCCACGTCGCGACGGCGGGCCTCAACTACCGGTTCTGAGGCGGGCTCGCGACGGCCGGGGCGCGGGTCCGGGAGCCGGCGGGGCGGTTCGCGCGTTGGCTCGGCGAAGCTGACTTTTCGTCCCACCCGGGAGACCCGCCATGCCCGCCGCCCTGCCCTTCGCGCTCCTCGGCGCGCACCTCGTCCTCGTCGCCGCGGACGGCCCGCCGCGGCTCGATATCGAGCACACCTGCAACTCGCCGGGCCGCGCCTCGGTCAGCCAGGAAGCCGGCGCCGACGGCTGCCTGCGCTCCGAGCGCTCGGCGGGCGACGAATTGCGCAAGCGCTGGGGCCAGTTCACGAGCTCGGCCAAGACCCAGTGCTCGCAGCAATCGACCGCCGGCGGCTTTCCGAGCTACGTCGAGATGCTGACCTGCCTCGAACTCGCCAGCGGCACCGTGCCGGTGACGAGCCCCACCAACCGCGCCACCGCCGGCCAGGGCAGCCCCGCCACCACCGGCAGCGTCCGCGGCCGCCCGGGCGAGCGCGCCGACAGCCTCACCGCCGAGCCGGCGCCGAGCCAGCGCACCGACCCGATCAAGGTGCTGGGCAAGCCGGCGCAGTAGGAGCGGCGCTACAGCACGGCGGCGTAGGGGCGGAGCACATCGACCGTCTCGACGAGCCCGGCGGCGTCCATGTCGACGAGAAGGGCTTCAGCGTCCTTCTCGGGCCGCTTGAAGCGCAGCCTCATTGTACGGATGGCAAAGGTCGCCCGGCCGATATCGAGCGCGATCGTATCGGCGAGAAAGGCATCGCTGGAACGGGCTTCCAGGTTCAGCGGCAGAAGGACGTCCGCAGGAAAATCCTTCAGGTTGTCCGTCACGATGATCGAGTTGTCCGTCACGATGATCGAGGCGCGGGTCTTGATGGCCGCAGCCAGGACGTGCGCGTCGTCCTTGTCCGGCAGTCCCTCGCCGTGGACGAGGAACTCATTGAAGCCCGTTACCATGGCCTCCTCGAACGCGGCCTCCATGTTGGCACGCGCATCCGCATCGGAGACACCCTTGCCGGAAAGGATCTCCGCAATAGCGCGCTCCGTCTCGGCCAGGACGGGCTCGGACCATCGGATGCGGAAGAACTCGGCCTCGGCCAAGGTCAGCAGCAGATTCCGCTTCAAGGCACCAGCGAGCGCGCAGGCGTCGATGAATGCGGTGAAGCGACTGGCGAACATGGCTCAGAGATGCTCGGCATCCATCTCCGCTAAGGCGGACAAGGCCTCGCCCCTCTCGGCATCCCGCGCCCGCTTGTAGTCGAACAGGTGCTCGGCCCGGATCCGGCGGTGCCGCCCGACGAGGGTGTGGGGGATCTCCTGCCGGTCGAGCAGGGAGATGAGGAACGGCCGCGAGACGTTCAGCAGGTCGGCCGCCTGCTGGGTCGAGAGCATCTGCCCGACCGGCACCAGCGTCACCGCGTGGCCGCTGCCGACGTGCCGCAACAGTTCGATCAGAAGGTTCGACAGGCCGGGGGTAAGCGTCACCTCGACTGGGGATTTTGCTCCGTCGAGGATGCGCAGGCTCGCGCGGTCGGTAGCGTGGCTTGCCAGGATCGTGCGGAGCTGGTTGGCCGCCGCCCGCTCGTCGTCCGAGGGAAGGCGACGACCCAGGGGCTCGGCATGGGCGGGCGCAGTCACAAGGCCTCCTTCGTCCCGAACCGACGCGGTGCCACTATTCGCAATAATCGCAGCAAACGCAACCATCGCAACGCGGGACCGCGGCAGGCGTTCCGGCCGTTCAGATCTCCCGCCGCGGCAGCGCCTTGGCGTCGTCCGTGGCGGTGGCGAGCCAGACCGGGGCCTCGCCGCGGACCGGCTGGGACCGGGCGGGGAGCGGGGCCGGCGGCGCGGTGCGGGCGGCGGCGAGGTCGCGCAGCTCGGGCGCCTGGGCGGTGTCGTCGACCGTGAGGAAGAGGCCGCGCCGGCGCGCCGCCTGGCCGAGATCGGCCCGGCTCGTCAGCACGCTCAGCACCGGGCTCGCCAGGAGCGCGAGGACGAGCGGCGCCATCCAGAGCGTCAGCAGCGGGTCGGCGGCGTAGGCGAGCGCCGCCGCCAGCAGCCCACCCGCGACCACCGAATCGGCCTGGAGCCGGCAGGCCTCGGACCACGGCACCCGGCGGTCGTCGCGCGCCTGCGTGTCCCAGCGCACCACGCGGCCCGCGAAGGTGGTCGCCACCGCGCCGGCATTGAACAGGGTCATGACCGGCCAGAGCAGCACCCACAGGGCCTGTTCGAGGGCGGCGCTCACGAGCAGGCTCCGGGTGCCCCCGAAGGCGGCGCGGCGCTTACGCGAGAGCAGGACGTGGCCGAGGCTGAGGAGCTTCGGCGCGGCCAGCACCAGGAGGCTCAGAGACGCGAGAGCCGCCGCCGCCGGCCCCTCGCCGGTCAAGCCGTAGGCGAGGAGCCCGAGATCGCCGTCGCGGACCGCCTGCCAGGTACCCAAGGCCAGGAACGCCACCCAGACCGGCGAGGCGAGGTAGGACAGGATGCCGGCGCCGAGGTGCCAGCGGCTGCCGGCGGTGAGGCCGGGCAGGCCGATGATGCCGAGATGCTGGAGGTTGCCCTGGCACCAGCGCCGCTCGCGGCCGAGCAGGTCGGTGAGGTTGGTGGGCATCTCCTCCCAGGTGCCGGGCTCCTCCGGCAGGAGGCGCAGCTCCCAGCCGGCCCGGCGCAGGAACGCCCCCTCGACCGTGTCGTGGCACAGGATCTCGCCGCCGAGCGGCGCGCGGCCGGGCAGCACCGGCAGTTCGGCGTTGGCCATGAAGGCCTCGATCCGCAGGATGGCGTTGTGGCCCCAGTAGCCGCCGTCGGGCCCCTGCCAGGTCTCCAGCGCCCGGATCGAGAGCGGGGCGTAGAGCCGCACGGCGAATTGCTGGATGCGGGCAAACAGCGTGTCGCGCCCGGCGGCGTAGCTGACGGTCTGGATCAGGCCGGTGCGCGGGTTCTCCTCCATCAGCCGCACCAGGCGGCGCATGGCCGCACCGGTCATCAGGCTGTCGGCGTCGAGGACGATCATGAAGTCGTACTCGTGGCCGTAGGTGGCGCAGAACTCGCCGATGTTGCCGGCCTTGCGCCCGGCATTGTCCCGCCGGCGGCGGTAGCGGATCGCCGGCAGGCCGGGCCCGGCCGTGCCGCGCCACGCCTGGATGCGGGCGAACTCGCGCTCCTCGGCCGCGGCGATCTCCGGATCGCGGGTGTCGCTGAGGACGAAGACGTCGAGGTCGCGCCCGTCGCCGCCGGTGCGGGCGAGCGAGCGCGCCATCACCCGGATCGCCGCGAAGACCGCGGCCGGGTCCTCGGCGTGGATCGCCACGACGGCCGCCGTGCGGCTGCGGCCGCTCGCCACCGGCGGCGTCGCGGCGGCCTGCCGCTCCACCACCGACATCACCCGGGCCCCGAGACCGGCGGCGACCGCGCCGTAGAGGTAGGTCCAGGCGATGTAGGCCTGCCAGGCCATCGCCAGGCAGAACAGCGCGAGCACCGCCGCGTCGAGCGGCCCGTCCGGCACGCCGGTCGTGGCGAGCGCCGCGAGCGCGAGGGCGAGCGCCGTCGCGACGGTCGGCAGGACGAGGGCGAGGCGGCGGCGGCGCAGGGACGCGGCCTCCCGCCCGGCATCCTGCCGCTCGGCGGCTTGCGTCTCGGCTTCTTGCCGTTGGGTGAGGTCCGCGCCGGGCGCAGCCGGCACCGCATCGTGCGACGAGGGAGCGAGGGACATGGGGGTCGCGTGAACTCGGTGGATGGGAGCCGAAGCGGGACGCCGGTCGAGCGCCGTCCATGCGCTATCCCGCTGACATCCCTTGAGGCAATCGGGCTGAATGACGCCAGAACGATGACACCTGTTCGCGGCGCTCCAGCTACATAGATACAGGAGGGAGGTATCGGCCGAGGACGGCCGGCAGCGGAAGGAGCGCGACGGGTGCCGCAGACCATCCTGATCACCGGCGGGGCCGGCTTCATCGGCCGGGCCGTGGCGCGGGCCCTCGTCGCCCGGGGCGACCGGGTGCGCGTGCTCGACAGCCTGATCGAGCAGGTCCACGGCGGCCGGGCGCGGCCCGAAGGGCTGCCGGACGCGGTCGAGCTGCGGCAGGGCGACATCCGCGACGGACGCGCGGTGGCCGACGCCGTGGCCGGCGTCGATGCGGTGATCCACCTCGCCGCCGAGGTCGGGGTCGGACAGAGCATGTACGACGTCGACCGCTACGTCGCGGTCAACGAGCACGGCACCGCGATCCTGTTCCAGGCCCTGATCGAGCGGCCGGTGCGCCGCGTGGTGGTCGCCTCCTCGATGAGCGTCTACGGCGAGGGGCTGTATCGCGGCGCCGACGGACGGGTGCGCGAGGAGGTGGTGCGCCAGCCCCGCTCGGGGCCCGACGCGCCGTGGGATCCCCTCGACGAGGCGGGCCGGCCGCTCGTGCCGGTGCCGACCCCGGAATGGAAGCGCCCGGCCCTGGCCTCGGTCTACGCGCTCGGCAAGTACGCCCAGGAGCGCCTGACCCTGATGCTGGCCCCGGCCTACGGCATGGAGGGCGTGGCGCTGCGGCTGTGGAACGCCTACGGGCCGGGCCAGGCGCTCTCGAACCCCTATACCGGCGTGCTCGCGATCTTCGCCTCGCGCCTGCACAACGGCGCGCGCCCGGTGATCTTCGAGGACGGACACCAGCGGCGCGACTTCGTGCAGGTCGACGACGTGGCCCAGTCCTTTCTCCTCGCCCTCGACCGGCCGAAAGCGGCGGGCCAGGTCTACAACATCGGCTCGGGCGAGGACCGCTCGGTGCGCGAGGTCGCGGCCCTTCTGGCCCAGGCGATGGGCCGGCCGGACCTGACGCCGGAGATCGCCGGCAAGGCCCGGGCCGGCGACATCCGCCACTGCATCCCGGACATCACGAAGGCGCGCGAGGAACTGGGCTACCGCCCGGCCCGCGACTTCGCGGACGGCTTGCGCGAGCTCGCCGCCTGGGTGGCGGAGCAGGAGGAGGCCCGGGACCGGGTCGAGGAGGCGCGCCGCGAGCTCGACCGGCGCGGGCTGGTGGCGTGATGACCGCTCCCGTCACGACGCCTCCCGCCCTCGCCGGCCGGCGCCCGGTCCTGATCACCGGCGGCGCCGGCTTCATCGGCTCGAACCTCGCCGACGCCCTGGCGGCGGAGGGACGGGACGTGCTCGTCTACGACGCCCTGCTGCGCCCGGGCGTCGAGGCCAACCTCGCCTGGCTGAAGGACCGCCACCCGCAGCGGATCTCCGCCGTGACGGCGGACGTGCGCGACGCCGGCTCGCTTGCGGCGGCGGCGGCCGAGGCCTCGGCGGTCGTCCACCTCGCCGCCCAGGTCGCCGTGACGACGAGCCTGACCGATCCCTTGGCGGATTTCGCCGTCAACCTCGGCGGGACGCTGACCCTGCTCGACGCCCTGCGCCGGCGTCCCGACCCGGCCCCGCTCGTCTTCGCCTCGACCAACAAGGTCTACGGCGACCTCGCCGACCTGACCTTCCGGCGGGTGGGCGACGCCTACGCACCGGAGGATCCGGATATCCTCGCCCACGGCGTCGGCGAGGACAGGCCGCTGGACTTCCACACGCCCTACGGCTGCTCGAAGGGCGGGGCCGACCAGTACGTGCTGGATTACGCCCGCAGCTTCGCGGTGCCGACCTGCGTCCTGCGGATGAGCTGCATCTACGGCCCGCGCCAGATGGGCACCGAGGACCAGGGCTGGGTCGCGCATTTCCTGATCCGGGCGCTGGAGCGCGAGCGGATCACGGTCTACGGCGACGGCTGCCAGGTGCGCGACGTGCTCGACGTCGGCGACGCGGTCGCGGCCTATCGGGCGGCGCTGGCGCGGATCGCGCAGGTCAGGGGCCGGGCCTACAATCTCGGCGGGGGTCCGGCCAATGCCGTGTCGCTGCGCCGGGTGCTGGCGGCGATCGAGGACATCGTCGGCCACCCCCTCGATCTCGGCTTCGAGGAATGGCGCGCCGGCGATCAGCGCTACTACGTCTCCGACACCCGCCGCGCCGCCGCCGATCTCGGGCTCGAAGCACCGCTGCCCTGGCATCGGGGTCTGGCACGGCTGGCGGACTGGCTCGCGGAGAGCCGGGGCCTGCGCCTGCGGCCCCGGGCGCTGTCGGCGTAGGCCCACGTGCGAGACGCGGTTCGGTTCCGGCTCAAAACCTGCGACGGCGGCATGGCGCGCTCCGCGCCATGCGCCCGCAGCATGACTCCGGTCCCATTGGTATCGATCGCTTAACCGTGCCCGAGCGAAAAGCCCTTGTCGTCCGGAGCGGCCCCGCCACTTCCCAATAGTCGCCACCAGTATCTGCGATGCCCGTTCCCGGTTCAGGACAGCCGCTTTGAGAATCGCCCTCGTCAACCCGACCTGGAGCTTCGAGAACAGCATCTACTTCGGGTGCCGTTCCCCGCACCTCCCCCTCGAGCTCGGGGCCTGCAAGGTGCTGCTGGAGCGGGCGGGCCACGAGGTGCTGATGCTCGATGGCGCCCTCGACGGGCTGTCGCTGACGGCGCTGGCCGACCAGGTGGCCGATTTCGGGCCCGCGATGACGGTGGTCACCACCGCCCCGACCTACCTGTTCTGGCGTTGCGCCCAGCCCGAGTTGCGGGTGCCCCGCGCCTTCCTCGACGCGCTGGGGAATCGCGGCGGTCGCACCGTCGCGGTCGGCCCGCACGGCTCGGTGACGCCCGAGACGACGCTGTCCAAGCTCGCCTGCGACATCGTGGTGCGCGGCGAGTGCGAGGAGGTGGTGGCGCGCCTCGCCGAGGGCGGCCTGGCCCGGCCCGACGCCGTGCCGGCCCTGGCCTTTCGCGACGGGTCCGAGATGGTCGTCACCGGCGGGCCCGCGGCGACCAGCTTCGTCGACCTGCCGGCCCTGTCCTGGCCCGACGAATGGGTGGCGCGCCACGCCCACCACCACCACCGCTTCGACCGGGCGCCGGAGGGGCCGGGCGCCGAGGTCGAGGCCTCGCGCGGCTGCCCTTATTCCTGCACCTTCTGCGCCAAGATCGATTTCCGCGACAAGTACCGGCGGCGCGCGCTGCCGCACGTCCTGGAGGAGATCGACCGGCTGATCGCGCAAGGGGCGACCTACCTCTACTTCATCGACGAGATCTTCCTGCCGCAGAAACCGCTGCTCGAGGCGCTCGCCGCCCGCAAGGTGGAGTTCGGGGTGCAGACGCGAATCGACCTGTGGAAGCCCGACATGCTCGACCTGCTGGGGGCGGCCGGCTGCGTCTCGATCGAGGCCGGCGTCGAGAGCCTGACGGAGGCCGGCCGCGCGATGCTCGACAAGAATTGCCGCGCCTCGACGGACGACCTCGCCGAGCGCCTGATCCACGCCCGCCGCTCGGTGCCGTTCGTGCAGGCGAACCTCATCAAGGTCGCGGGCGACGATCCGGAGATGGTGGCGGCCTGGCGCGACCGCCTGCGCGCCGCCGGCGTCTGGGCCAACGATCCCGTGCCGCTCTACCCCTACCCGTCCTCGCCGGATTACCGCCGCCTCTGGGGCGAGCCGGACGGCGAGGCCTGGGAGCGGGCGCACGCCCATTACCTCGGCCAGTTCGACCGCTTCAGCGATATCCAGGAGGAGCGGCCGGCCCCGTTGCGCGAGTTGGAGGCGGCATGCTGCCCAGCCTGACGGTCCCGGCCGGACGTCCCCTCCCCTACCGGGGGGCGCCGGCCCTCAACCTGTTCATGACCGTCGATGCCGTCGGCGGCGTCTGGCAGTACGGGCTCGACCTCGCCGAGGAGCTGACGCGCCAGGGGCTCGGCGTCACCCTCGCGGTGCTCGGGCCCGAGCCGAGCCAGGACCAGCTCCGCGCCGCCCGCGCCATCCGCGGCCTCGCCCTGTGCCCGCTGGGAGCCAGCCTCGACTGGACGGCGCTGACCCCCGGCGAGGTCGAGGCCGCCGCCGCGATGGTCGCCCGCGAGGCCGAGCGGGCGGGGGCCGACCTGATCCACCTCAACAGCCCGGCGCTCGCCGCGCTCGCCGAGTTCTGCGCCCCCGTGGTGGCGGTGGCGCATTCCTGCGTGGCGACGTGGTGGGCGGCGATGCGCCCTGGGCCTCTGCCGCCGGACCTCGCCTGGCGGGCGAGCCTCGCGGCCGAGGGCTACCGCCGGGTCGACGCGCTGTTGAGCCCCACCCGCGCCTTCGCCGAGGCGACGGCTGCGACCTACGGGATCACCCCGCCCCGCGTGGTGCCGAACGGCCGGCGCAAGCCGGCCTCGCGCGGCCAGCGCACCCCGGCAGGGGCCGCCGCCTCGCCCTTCGCCTTCACCGCCGGCCGGCTCTGGGACGAGGGCAAGAACGCCCGCACCCTTGACCGGGCCGCCGCCCGGATGCAGCTGCCGCTCTTGGCCGCCGGCGACCTGAAGGGCCCGAACGCGGCGCAGTTTTCCCCCGAGCACCTGCGCCCGCTCGGCCGCCTCAGCGACCAGGACGTGGCGCGCTGGCTCGCCGGCAGCCCGATCTACGCCTCCGCCGCCCGCTACGAGCCCTTCGGCCTCGGCGTGCTGGAGGCGGCGAGCGCCGGCTGCGCCCTGGTGCTCTCCGACATCCCGACCTTTCGCGAGTTGTGGGACGAGGCCGCGATCTTCATCGCCCCCGACGACGAGGCGGGCTTTGCCCACGCCATCGAGATGGTAGCGGCCGATCCGGCGATCCGGGCGCGGCTCGGCGCCGAGGCGCGGAACCGGGCCGAGGCCTTCACCGTCGAGGCGATGACGGCGGGGGTGCTCGACGCCTACCGAATGGTGCTCGAAGCCCCGCCCCTGCGCGCCGGGGTGCCGGCGTGAGGATCGTCGCCTTCACGCATTCCCTGCGCTCGTGCTGGAACCACGGCAACGCCCACTTCCTGCGCGGCGTGCTGCGCGAGCTGCAGGCGCTGGGCCACGCGGTCGCGGCGCACGAGCCGGCGGGCGCCTGGAGCGTCGAGAACTTGCGTCGCGATCACGGCGAGGCGGGCCTCGCCTCCTCCCTCGCGCCCTACCCGGAGCTGACGGCCACGGTCGATCCGCCGGGCTTCGACCTCGATGAGGCGCTCGACGGCGCCGACCTCGTGCTGGTGCACGAGTGGAACGAGCCCGCCCTCGTGGCCCGCCTCGGCGCGGCGCGGCGCAACGGCGGGCGCTTCACGCTGCTCTTCCACGACACCCACCACCGGGCGGTGAGCGAGCCCGACGCGATGCGGGCCTACGACCTCTCGGGCTACGACGGCGTGCTGGCCTTCGGCGAGACGCTGGCCGCGGTCTACCGTGGCTGGGGCTGGGGGAATCGCGTCTTCGTCTGGCACGAGGCCGCCGATACCCGCCTGTTCCACCCGTCCGAGGCGGAGGGACCCCGCGAGGGCCTCGTCTGGATCGGCAACTGGGGCGACGGCGAGCGCAGCGCCGAGCTGGAGCAGTTCCTGTTCGGGCCGGCGCAGCGGGCCGGTCTGCCCCTCGACGTCTGGGGCGTGCGCTACCCCGACGCGGCGCTGGCGACGCTGGAGCGCCACGGCGCGCGCTACCGCGGCTGGCTCGCCAATTCCCGCGCCCCGGAGGTGTTTGCCCGCCACCTCGCCACCGTCCACGTGCCGCGGCGCTTCTACGTCGAGGCCCTGCCGGGCATCCCGACGATCCGGGTGTTCGAGGCGCTGGCCTGCGGCATCCCCCTGGTCTCGGCGCCCTGGCGCGACAGCGAGGGGTTGTTCACGCCGGGCAGCGACTTCCTGGTGGCGCCGGACGGCGCGGCGATGGAACGCCACCTGCGCGACCTGGCCGCGGATCCGGGCCGGCGCACATCCCTCATCGAGCACGGCCTGCGGACGATCCGGGCGCGGCACACCTGCGCACACCGGGCGGCGGAACTGCTGGCGGTGGTGGAACGGCTGCGGGGGTGAGCGGACGCGCCTGAACCCCTCCCCCGATGCGGGGGAGAGGCCGGACGCGCGACGAGTTGCCGAGGATGCTCAGTACCGCACGAATTCCCCCAGCCGGCCGGCGAGGCGGTATGCCCGCTCGCGGGTGAGGCCGCGCAGGATGACCCGGGTGTCGCTGTAGAGCGTGAAGGTGCCGTCGGCGTCGGCCTGGATCCGGATGCCCTCGTGCATGGTCTGGCGCTCCCCCCGTCGTTGCGGCATCCGTTCCGGAATGCCGGGGGAAACGCGCGGCCACGGGCGGGGATCGATGCCCGGCAACATTTTTTTAAGCAGCGAATTTTTCCGGTGCCGGACCCGCGAAAAACGATCCTTCTGCCGGAACCTTCACCGTTGGATGAATCTTTCTCCTGACCCGATGTCCAAGCGGGTGAGCCCGCCGCTTCGGCGGGCCGGCTCCGTCCACGAGGGCGGGACCGCGCAGAGGAGACACCAAAGATGAAGAAGACGACTCTGGGCCTCGCGGCGGCGGCGGTTCTCGGCTGCCTCACCTTCGGTATCGGCGCGGCGTCGGCCGCCCCGGCGAGCCCGGCCGGCATCCAGGCCGCTCCCATGGTGGAGACGGTGCAGATGACCCGCGGCGAGCGCCGGATGATGCGCCACCACCGCATGCACCGGCACATGATGCATCGCCGCCACATGATGCACCGGCGGCACATGATGCGCCACCGCATGATGCACCGCCACATGCACCGCATGTAACGGATTTCGCTCCGCCCGGCTCAACGCCGGGCGGAGCTTTGCTTGTCAGAACGACCGGTTGCTGAGCGCCGGCTTGCCGGCCAGGATCCGCTCGTCGACCTGGCGCACGTCGCGCAGGCCGCACATCGCCATCGTGACGTCGAGTTCCTTGCGGATGATGTCGAGGCACTGGGTCACCCCCGCCTCGCCGCCGGCACCTAACCCGTACAGGAAGGCGCGGCCGATGAAGACGCCGTGGGCGCCGAGCGCCAGCGCCTTGATCACGTCCTGCCCCGAGCGGATGCCGCCGTCCATCAGCACCTCGATCCGGTTCCCCACCGCCTCGACGATCGAGGGCAGGGCCGCGATCGACGAGATCGCCCCGTCGAGCTGGCGCCCGCCGTGGTTCGACACGATCATCGCCTCGGCGCCGCTCTGCGCCGCCATCTCGGCGTCCTCGGGATCGAGGATCCCCTTCAGGATCAGCTTGCCGCCCCAGCGGTCGCGGATGCGCTTGACGTCGTCCCAGTTGAGCCGGGGATCGAACTGCTCGGCGGTCCAGGACGAGAGCGAGCGCAGGTCCCCCACCCCTTGGGCGTGCCCGACGATGTTGCGGAAGGTGCGGCGCTGCGTGCGCAGCATGTTGAGGCACCAGCGCGGCTTCGTCGCCAGGTTGATGATGTTGGGGATCGTCATCCTGGGCGGGGTCGAGAGGCCGTTCTTCACGTCCTTGTGGCGCTGGCCGAGGATCTGGAGGTCGAGGGTGAGCACGAGCGCCGAGCACTGCGCCGCCTTGGCCCGGTCGATCAGCCGGTCGATGAAGTCCCGGTCGCGCATCACGTAGAGCTGGAACCAGAACGGCGCGTCGGTGTTCTCGGCCACGTCCTCGATCGAGCAGATGCTCATGGTCGAAAGCGTGAACGGCACCCCGGCCTTGGCGGCGGCGCGCGCGGCCAGGATCTCGCCGTCGGCGTGCTGCATCCCCGTGAGGCCCGTGGGCGCGAGCGCCACCGGCATGCTCACCGGCTGGCCGACCATGGTGCTCGCCAGCGTGCGGTTCGTCATGTCGACGGCGACGCGCTGGCGCAGCTTGATCTGGGAAAAGTCGTCCTCGTTCGCCCGGTAGGTGCCCTCCGAGTACGAGCCGGAATCGGCGTAGTCGTAGAACATCCGCGGCACCCGCCGCTCGGCGAGCACCCGCAGGTCCTCGATGCAGGTGACGGGCCCGCTCGTGAAGAACCGCGACGTCCAGGACGGCGGCCGCGACGAGGGCATTCGGGTGGCGTGCATGGCGTCTCGCTCGTGCGTCTTCTCTTGCCCCGCGCGGGATCTCGCTCGCGCGGGGCGCAGGTTTTTGGTCTCAAGCCCGTCCGGGATACAATCAACCTTCCGGGTCTGACCATCGTTTTTCCCCTGCGCCCGGCGCGGCCCGGCACCGCGGATCACGGGGCCACCTCCTCCCGCGGCGTGGCGCTGAGCTCGGCCCAGTCGAGTTCCTCCTCCAGGCGCAGGTAGGCGTCGTCGCCGATCTCGTCGCGCTCGCGCAGTTCCAGGATGACGGCGCGGGCGGCCTCGATCGCGCGGCGGCGCAACCCGTCGGCGGGCAGGCCCGCCGGCGCGAGGCCCTCCTCGTGGGCCTCCGCCTCGCGCAGGCCCGCGTCGAATTCCCGCCGCAGGGCCTCGGCATGGGAAGACGTCTCGTCGGCGAGGCTGTCGCGGGCCGCCCGGTAGGCCGTGGCGCGGGCCCGGCCGATCTCGATCCCGACCGGATCGTCGTCGCCGAGCGAGAACCAGGCGAGCAGCGGGCGCAAGGTCAGGCCCTGGATCACCAGCGTGCCGAGCACGACGCAGAACGCCGTCAGCACCACGAGGTCGCGGTGCGGGAAGTCGCCGGGTAGTGCCAGCGCCAGCGCGATGGTGATGATGCCGCGCATGCCGCACCACGCCACGATCGTGCCCGAGCGCAGGCCGACCGGGCGTGGGCCGACGGGCCCGGCGAGGCGGTGCACGAGCCGGGCCGAGGCCCGCGCGCCGAGCACCCAGGCGATCCGCACCACCACGGTGGTGCCGAATACGGCGGCAGCGACCACGGCGTACTGGCTGCGCTCGGCCGGGCTCAATCCCTCGAGGATCGGGCCGATCTGCAGGCCGATCAGCACGAAGGCGAGCACGTTGAGCACGAACACCGCCGTCTCCCAGACGGTGTTGGAGGTGACCCGCAGGTGGGCCGGCATGGTCTGGGGCGAGAGCCGCGACACGGTGAGCCCGAAGCTCACCACCGTCAGCACGCCCGAGACCCCGATCCGCTCGGCGGCGAGCCAGAGGCCGAAGGTAGCGACGAATTGCAGCACCACCGCGCTCGGCGGATCGGTCACCCGGCGCATCAGCCGGACGTAGAGCAGCGCCAGGATCGGCCCGGCGATGATCCCGCCGACGACGCCGACGAGGAAGGTCGGGGCGACCTCGGCGACCGAGAACGAGCCGGTCGCCACCGCTCCCAGCCCCAGGCGGTAGATCAGCAGCGACGAGGCGTCGTTGAACAGGCTCTCGCCCTTCAAAATGGTGACGAGGCGGTGGGGCAGCCGGACATGGGCCAGCACCGAGAGCGCCGCCACCGCGTCCGGCGGCGCCACGATGGCACCGAGGACGAGGCCGGCGGACCACGGCAGGTCGGGCACGAGCCAGCGCGCGACGAGCGCCACCGCCACGGTCGTCACCCCGACCGCGCCGACGACGAGGCCGGCGATCGGCAGCCAGTTGCGGCGGATGTCGCGCAGGCTGGTGTCGTAGGCGGCGTCGAGCAGGACGGGGGCGAGAAACAGCGCCAGCGCGAGGTCGGGATCGAGGCGCAGGTTCGGGACCTGCGGCACGAAGGCCAGCACCGCCCCGCCGATGGCGAGGAACGCCGGGAACGGCGCCCCGAGGCGCCGTGCCACCCCGGCGAGCAGGACCGCGACGACGAGCACGCCCGCGATCCATTCGAAGATCAGCATCACCCCTCCGCATCTGAAGGAGGGCAACGCGGATGGGGCGTCCGGGGTTTGGTCGGGGGAGGAGGGAAGCGACCGGCTCAGCCGCCGCCGGCCCGAAGCTCGGCGACTTGAAGCTCGGCAACCTGGCCTGGGCGGAGGATGCGCCCGTCGGCGAGGATGATCCAGGCGCTCCCGGCCTCGACCGCGCGGGAGGCCGCCACCGCCTCGCGCAGGGTCGTGGTCACCGGCTCGCCTGCGCCGCGGTCCGGCCAGGCGACGAGTTGCGCCGGGGCGGTCCAGTCGATCGAATCCGGGTCGCTCATCGGTCCGCGTCTCTCCGGGTCCTCGATGCGCCTCACGAAACTCCCGCGGCGCTGGCGCTCCCCATCGAGCGACGCCGGTAACCGGGAGTTTCGTGAGAGGCATTCGGCCTTGCAGGGGGGAGAGACCATCACCCCATTGCGGCCGCCCCGGGGCGTCTTGCGACGACGCCGCGCTCAGGCGGCGTCGGTCGCGGCGCTCAGGCGCTCCGTCAGGCTGCGCTCGTAGGCGACGAGCTCGCGGCCGATCTTCAGGGCGCGGTGGTACTGCTTGTTCGCCAGCTCGTCCTGGATCGCCACCAGGTAGGGCGCGCTCGTCGGGATGCTGCGCAGGATCTCCATCGATTGCCGCACCAGGAGGTCGTCGGCCTCGATCGGATGGTCGGCGAGGTAGATCAGCTGGAGCGTGACGCACAGGCGCTTGCAGGCGGTGTCGGCGCCGCTCTCCGGGATGATCTCGCTCTCGCGCAGGAACTTGCACGTGTTCTCGATCAGGAGGTTGGTCGAGCGCTCGCCGTTGCGGAGCGCCGCACCGTTGATGATCAGGCGCTCGAACGGCTTGAGGTGGATGCGCAGGGGCATGGGCGTCTATCCGTCTGGTCTTTGCCGTCTAGTCTTTGGCGAAGGGCGCGCCTTCCGAGTTGGGTTGCATCCGGCACGTCACCCCGACGGATCGGCGGGGGACCGCGCCGCCGGCGCCATCCCGTGCCGCCCGCCCCGGTCCGGCACCAGGCTTAAGCACGGGGGCGGCACGACCGGGATCGGGCCATCCGGGGATGGCCGAGGTCGGCGGGCCTGCCCTTGCGGCGGGGCGTTGGAGGGGGAATGGGTGAACATGCGCCCGACGCTAGGGCCCGGACGATTAAGAATTCACTGTAGCGAAACACGAAACGACCTGGCCCGCCATAGATTTATCCAATATTAACCATAACAGGACGGATCCGAACGACGCAACCGTTAGGCTTAAGGAAGACGAAAGGCCCGTTCGGCGAAGGTGATGGCGTCGTCAAAAAGACGCCCCGCCCGACGATCAAAAAGGTCGCCCCATGTCCGACATCACGCTCTCGGCCGCCACCCGTCAGAACCTCCTGTCGCTCCAGGACACGGCAGCGCTGCTCTCCACCACGCAGACGCGCCTCTCGAGCGGCAAGAAGGTCAACAGCGCTCTCGACGGCCCGGTGAACTACTTCACCGCCCAGAACCTGAATTCGCGGTCGTCGTCCCTGACCTACCTGCTCGACGGCGTGTCGAACGGCATCCAGACGATCCAAGCCGCCAATACCGGCATCACCAAGCTGCGCGGCCTGACCGACCAGCTCAAGGCCGTCGCCCAGCAGGCGCTGTCGTCCTCCAACGCCTTCACCGCCAAGGCCAGCGTCGGATCGACCGCCCTCGCCGGCGCCACCGCCAACAACCTCCTGTCGGTCGGCGCGACCGTGGCGACGGCGGACAATCCCATCGGCGCGACCACCGGCACCGCCGCGCCGAAGACCGCCACGAGCTCGACCGCGTTCACCGGTACGGGCGGTCCGCCCAACGACATCGAAGCCGCCATGAACATGACGGCGACGTCGACCTCGGCGACGATCTCGATCGACAACGTCTCGATCACGATCAACAAGGGCAGCGACACTGCCAGCACCGCCGCGTTGGCCTCCGCGATCAACACGCAGCTGAAGGCGGCTGGGTCGAGCGTCGTCGCGTCCAACTCGTCCGGCAACTTGGTTCTCACCGGCACGGGCGATGGCGGCGCATTCGTGGTCGGAACGGATGCAAACACACAGAAGCTGTTCACCGGGTCGAATACCACGGCGGTCCCGATCACCGCAGGCGTGTTCAGGCCGTCAGCGACCACCCTCGCCACCGGCCTCGGCTTTACTGCGGGTGACTCCTTCAACGTCAACGGACAGCCCGTGACCGTGTCCCGGACCGACACCCTAGGCTCGCTCGCGCAGAAAATCAGCGTGGCCACGAATGGCGCGGTGAGCGCGACCTATGATTCCAGCGCCCAGAAGTTCATCTTCACGGCGGCGGATTCCTCGACCGCGATCACGCTGAGCAACGGCAGCACCGCGACCGCGTTGCTGTCCAAGCTCGGCTTCGCCACCCAGTCCTTCGCCGCCGGCGTTGGGGCGATCTCCGGCACCACTCCGACCAACACGAGCGCCCTCAACGGCAAGACGATCAGCGTCAAGGTCGCCAGCGGCAACGCGGTCAGCCTGACCTTCGGCAGCGCCCCGGGCCAGATCTCGACCCTCAATCAGCTCAACGCCGCCCTCGCTCCGGGTAACGCGATGGCGACCATCGATAGCGTGACCGGGGCGTTGAAGATCAGCACCACCAACGAGTCGGGCGCCGACAACCTGACCCTGTCGGCGAGTGGCACCGGCAACCCGTTCAGCTCCAGCACGTCGAGCGCGATCATCGGCGGCGACGGCGCGAACAGCCGCAACGGTCTGGTGAGCACCTACAACAGCCTTCTGTCTCAGATCGACCAGATGGCGGCGGATTCGGGCTTCAACGGCACGAACCTGCTCGCCGGCGACACGGTCGTCGTCAGCTTCAACGAGAAGGGCACCTCCTCGCTCAAGGTCTCCGGCACGGCGGTCACCGCCACGGGTCTCAACCTGATGGCGATCGGTCAGACCGACTTCCAGGACAGCAACTCGATCAACGCCGTGATCGCAACGATCAACACTGCCAACAGCACGCTCCTGAGCCAGGCCTCGACGCTGGGCGCGAACCTGGCGGTGGTGCAGAACCGGCAGGACTTCACCAAGCAGATGATCAACGTGCTCGACACGGGCGCGGCGAACCTGACGAATGCGGACCTGAACGAGGAGGCGGCGAACTCGCAGGCTCTCTCGACCCGCAACTCGCTCGGCATCTCGGCCCTGTCGCTCGCCAACCAGGCCCAGCAGGGCATCCTCCAGCTCCTGCGCTTTTCGTGTTTCCCGGACGGCGCCCTCTCCGAACGGCCGCGCGTTATGCGGCCCATTGCTTCAAGATATACAGCGCAGACTCCAGAAAAATCCCGGGCAGAGGCGTATGGCGCGCCTCTACTTGGGATTTTCCATTGCGGCAGAGTCGGATCAGATCATCGCGCCATCGATCTATTGCAAACGCCAATACCTCTCTTCGTCATCCTGGGGCCACGAAAGTGAAACCCAGGATCACGACGGCGAATTTCAATTTGGCCGAGTCACTCGAATAGGCCCTGAAACTCTCTGCGAGCCCCTCGTCCGGTGACCGTGTGCTGGCGGGTCGTAATGGATGCCGCGAAGCCTGACCTTGCGGGACTGGCATCCGGAACAGCCGGCAATGGGAGCGCCCCGCTCGCCGGGGACACCACAATGGTCTTTTCCCGATAGCCGTTGGTGCTTGGTGGGCACGGCGTACACGACACAGTAGCTTTCACTTTACGGGAGCGACGGCCGCCGCGCGCCCTCCCCCTCCGCACCGGGCTGTCCGGGGACAATAAAGGGCGCTGGCAATCTCCTCTCCCCGCGGGCGGGGAGAGGACTTCATCGACCTTGTCGTCGATGAAGTGAGCGCAGGCGCAGCCGGAACGAGGGTGAGGGGGCCTCCACGGATGATACTCTTCCGGCAATACCCCCTCACCCTCGCCCTGCGGGCTAGCAGCTGACCCAACAAGGGATCAGCGGCCCCTTCCCCGCCCGCGGGGAGAGGGGACACCCGCGCCTCTTCTTTTCTCCGGACAGCCCTGCGCAATAGAGGAAAGGGGCTGCGACAGCCGTCGCTCCCGCACAGCGTCACCTGCTGCTTCGTGTACCGGGCTTGACGGGTTATCAACCAGCGCAACCAATCACCATCCCGTATTCACCCCTCGGCTACCCACTCCGAGCCGCGCATGAATCATGGTAACTTCAATATTAAGGTAAATTTATAAGCAGGAACCAGCAACCTGTTTAACCTTTTGAAAGTCATGACCTTCGCAACCAGGGGAACGAAAGCCTTTTCAGCTTTGCGGTAAGAACCGGGCAAGGGCGAGGGGGCCATTCTGATCTCGCCTTCAAAACACGAAGGTCTACCGATCAATAGGATCGTCCCATGTCTTCCGGCATCACCCTCTCGGCCGCCACCCGCCAGAACCTCCTGTCGCTCCAGGGCACCGCCGACCTTCTCTCGACCACCCAGACCCGCCTCTCGACCGGCAAGAAGGTCAACACCGCCCTCGACAGCCCGAGCAACTACTTCACGGCCCAGGGCTTGTCGTCGCGTTCGTCTGCGCTGACCAGCCTGCTTGACGGCGTGTCGAATGGCATCCAGACCATCCAGGCCGCCAATACGGGCCTCACCAAGCTGCAAGGCTTGACCGACCAGCTCAAGTCCGTCGCCCAGCAGGCCCTCTCGTCCTCCAACGCCTTCACCGCCAAGGCCAGCGTCGGATCGACCGCCCTCGCCGGCGCCACCGCCAACAACCTCCTGTCGGTCGGCGCGACCGTGGCGACGGCTGACAACGTCATCGGCGCGACCACCGGCACCGCCGCGCCGAGGACTGCCACGAGCTCGACCGCGTTCACCGGTACGGGCGGTCCGCCCAACGACATCGAAGCCGCCATGAACATGACGGCGACGTCGACCTCGGCGACGATCTCGATCGACAACGTCTCGATCACGATCAACAAGGGCAGCGACACTGCCAGCACCGCCGCGTTGGCCTCCGCGATCAACACGCAGCTGAAGGCGGCTGGGTCGAGCGTCGTCGCGTCCAACTCGTCCGGCAACTTGGTTCTCACCGGCACGGGCGATGGCGGCGCATTCGTGGTCGGAACGGATGCAAACACACAGAAGCTGTTCACCGGGTCGAATACCACGGCGGTTACGGTGACCGCTGGCACCTTCAGGCCGTCGGCGACCACTCTCGCCACCGGCATCGGCTTTACGGCTGGCGACACGTTCACCGTCAACGGTCAGGCCGTTACCGTCAGCCGCACGGACACGCTGAGCTCGCTCGCTCAGAAGGTGAGCGTGGCGACCAATGGGGCGGTGAGCGCGACCTACGATTCCAGCGCCCAGAAGTTCAGCTTCACGGCGGCGGATTCCTCGACCGCGATCACGCTCGGCAACGGCAGCACCGCGACCGCGCTGGTGTCCAAGCTCGGCTTCGCTACCCAATCGTTCGCCTCGGGCGTCGGCGCGATCATGGGCACCTCTGCGTCCGCCACGAGCGCCCTCAACGGCAAGACGATCAGCGTCAAGGTCGCCACCGGCAACACGGTCAGCCTGACCTTCGGCAGCGCCCCGGGCCAGGTCTCGACCCTCAACCAGCTCAACGCCGCCCTCGCTCCGGCCAACGCCATGGCGAGCATCGACGCCACCACCGGCGCGCTGAAGATCACCACCACCAACGAATCGGGCGCCGACAGCCTGACCCTGTCGGCGAGCGGTACCGGCAACCCGTTCAGCTCCAGCACGTCGAGCGCGATCATCGGCGGTGACGGCGCGAACAGCCGCAACACCCTGATGAGCACCTACAACAACCTGCTGTCGCAGATCGACCAGATGGCGGCGGATTCGGGCTTCAACGGCACGAACCTGCTGGCCGGCGACACGGTCAACGTCACCTTCAACGAGAAGGGCACTTCCTCGCTCAAGATCTCCGGCACGCAGGTCTCCGCCTCGATGCTCGGCCTGAACGCGATCGGCCAGACCGACTTCCAGGACAGCAACTCGATCAACAGCGTGATCTCGACGATCAACAGCGCGTCGAGCCAGCTGAAGAACCAGGCCTCGACCCTGGGCGCCAACCTGGCGGTGGTGCAGAACCGGCAGGACTTCACCAAGCAGATGATCAACGTGCTCGATGCGGGCGCGGCGAACCTGACGAATGCGGACCTGAACGAGGAGGCGGCGAACTCGCAGGCCCTCTCGACCCGCAACTCGCTCGGCATCTCGGCCCTGTCGCTCGCCAACCAGTCGCAGCAGGGCATCCTCCAGCTCCTGCGCTGATCGGCGCAACGAGCCTCATCAAAGACGCGGCCGGGGCTCACGCCCCGGCCGTTCCCGTTTGGGGCTCAGGCGAGACCCGCCAGCCCCTCGGGACGCTTCACCTCGATCTCCACGAAGGCGATCGGGTGGTCGGAGCCGTTCTGGACGTCGTGGCGGATGCCGGCCGGGCGGCGGTAGGACTGGCCGTGGGCGAGCGGCACCTCGGTGACCTGCGTGCCGTCGTGGATCCGGAGCGTGCCCTCCGTGATCATCACCACGAAGTAGGGCCAGCCGTGCTCGTGCCAGCCGGTGACGGCGCCGGGGGAAAAGTCCCAGCGGGTGATGCGGACCGTGTCGTCGTCGTGCTGGACGGTGGGCACCGCGGGGATCGTGCAGGCGAAGGCCATCGGGCGAAAAACTCTTCAGCGGGCGGATTCGAAGCCGGCCAGCACCGCCGTCAGGTTCTCGCCCAGAAGGTCCGAGAGGTAGCCGCCCTCCTGCACCAGCACCGTCGGCAGGTTCAGCCGCGCGAGCGCCGCGCCGATGCGGCGAAAGCCCTCGGTGGTGATGGCGAGCCCGGCGAGCGGATCGTGCTCGGACGCGTCGAGGCCGAGCGCCACCACGAGCGCCGTCGGGGCGAAGGCCCGCACGGTGCGGCTCGCCACGCCCTCCAGCACGCTCAGGTACGCGTCGTCGCCGGTGCCGAGCGCCAGCGGCAGGTTGAGGTTGGCGCCGATCCCCTCCCCTTCGCCGCGCTCGTGGGCGTAGCCCCAGACGAAGGGATAGAAGCCGCGTGGGTCGGCGTGGAGCGACACCGTCAGGACGGTGGGATCGCGGTAGAAGATCCCTTGCGTGCCGTTGCCGTGATGCACGTCGACGTCGAGCACCGCGACCCGCGCGTGACGCTGGCGCAAATGCGCGGCGGCGACCGCGCTGTTGTTGAAGTAGCAGTGGCCCCCGGCCCGGTCGCGGTAGGCGTGGTGGCCGGGCGGGCGGCACAGCGCGTAGGCCGCGTCCTCGCCGTCGAGGACGAGTTGCGCCGCGCTCGCCGCGACGTCGGTGGCGCTCGCCGCCGCCGCGTAGGTGCCCGGGCCGATCGGGCAGGCGGTGTCGACCGTGTGCCAGCCCAGCCGCCCGACGATGTGGGTCGGGTAGGTCGCCGCCTCGCGCACCGGGTGGATGTTGGCGATCATCTCGGACCCGTGATCGGGCAGGGCCTCCCAGGCCTCCCAGGCCTCCGCCATGAAGGCGAGGTAATCGGGGCTGTGCACCCGCGCCCGGGCGCCGACGCCGTGGGCTTGCGGCGCCACCACCGTGTGGTTCCCGGCCCCCAGGCCCGCGAGCAGCCGGTCGGCCCGCTCGGGCTGGTCGGCGGCGGGCTTCACCTGGCCGCGCACCAGGAAGAACTTCGGGTCGTGGCTGCGGTGGTCCTCGGAATGGACGGCCTTCATGGGATCTCCGATGCGGTGTGGGTGAGGCTTGCCACCAGGCGGCCGACCTCGCGGCGGGCGACGCCGATATGGTGGTCGACATGGGCGACGATCCGCTCCGGGTGGCCGGCCTCGATGGCCTCCAGCACCGGCTCGTGCGTGCGGGCGATCTCTTCGGAATCGTCGTAGAGCCGGCCGATCAGCCCGATCACGATCCGCAATTCCGAGGCCAGCCCGTCGAACAGGCGCAGCAGGCGGCCGTTGCCGGAGGCCTCGCAGATCAGGCGGTGGAACTGGTAATCGGCCTCGACGATCGCGACCGGGTCGTCGCGCCGGGCAAGCTCCCGCATCAGGGCGAGCTGGCGGCGCAGGCCCTCGCGGAGGGCAGGCGTCAGGCGGCGGGCCGCCTCGACCGCGGCGTGGCGCTCGACGCACAGGCGCAGGTCGTAGAGCTCGTCGACGTCCTGCGCCGACAATTCGCGCACGAAGAAGCCGCGCCGCGGCGAGGCCTTGAGCAGGCCCTGGCTCTCGAGCAGGCGCGCGGCCTCCCGCACCGGCGCCCGGCTGATGCCGAGCTCGCGGGCCACCGCCGCCTCCGCCACCTTGGCGCCGGGGGCAAGCCGCCCCTGCACGATCGCGTCGGTGAGCCGGCGCGCGACCTGGCGCACGAGATCGCTCTCGGCCAGCACCGGCAATCCGACGGGTCGGGACATCGCGCGCATCGCACCTCCGTGGGTGCAGTGTGCAATGCTTAGGCGTCGATTGTCGACACTTTCGGCTTGATCGCCGCGCGGGCCCGGGTCAGTCTAGGCTCGTACCGGGCGATGTTGTGCTCCGTCCGGCCCTGCATCCGGCCGCCGGCGCGAGAGTATCCGCGCGGCGTCGCCCGTACACGCGAAGACGGGGCGGCTCGTCCGCTCCCGAACATTGTCGCGAGGAGGTCCGATGTCGTCATCCGCCCATCCGCACGCCGACGAGACCGTGCAGCGCATCCGCGTCGACCTGGCGGCGGCCTATCGGCTGATCCACCGCCTCGGCCTCGACGACAGCATCTACACCCACATCTCGGCCCGGCTGCCGGGGCCGGAGCACCGCTTCCTGATCAACCCGTACGGGCTGCGGTTCGAGGAGGTGAAGGCCGGCAACCTCGTCACCGTCGATCTCGAGGGCCGGGTGGTGGACGACCCCTGTGGTCTCGGCATCAACCCGGCGGGCTTCACCATCCACAGCGCGGTCCACGCCGCCCGGGAGGACGCGGTGTGCGTGCTCCACACCCACACGGTCGCGGGCGTCGCCGTGTCGTGCCAGGAGGAGGGGCTGCTGCCGCTCAACCAGTGGTCGATGCAGTTCCACGGCCGCCTGGCCTACCACGCCTACGAGGGCATCGCCCTCGACCTCGACGAGCGCGAGCGCCTGGTGGCCGATCTCGGCGACAAGCCGGTGATGGTCCTGCGCAACCACGGCATGCTGACCTGCGGCCGGTCGGTGGCGGAGGCGTTCAAGCTGATGCACAACCTGGAGCGCTCGTGCCGGGCGCAGCTCGCGCTGCAGGCCGCCGGCGCCCCGCTGATCCGCCCCTCGGCGGCGGTCGCGACGAAGACCGCCGGCCAGTACGCCTCGTTCTACGACAAGATGGAGACCGGCAAGGTGCCCGACCCCGAATGGGACGCCTTCAAGCGCATGCTCGAGCGCAGCGACCCGGATTACAAAGAGTAGTCAAAGCAAATCACGCTCGCCGAGAGGAGTACGGGTTTTCTCCTTTCGCCGCCCGGCGCAGGGCTGTCCGGGGAAAGGACTGGCGCAACTTTACCCCTCCCCCCAACGGAACTCGGGCATGCCCGAGTTCCGCATCCACTTGCCCAAATCCACTTGCCCAAGTCGGGCATGCCCGACTTGGGTCGGGGGAGGGTGGCGAGCGCAGCGAGCCGGGAGAGGGGGCGCCGCTTCCGGATAGGACGGAGCCGTCGTGAAGGGCGCCGCCTGGAACAGCGTCGCGCTGCCCCTCTCCCGCCCCACTCCGTGGGGCACCCTCCCCCGCAGAGGGGGGAGGAGGACGCGCACGACCCGAAGTGCATGCTCTTTCACTGCTGCGACAGGGACCCGAGAGGACAACCGATGCTCAAGACGATTCTGGCCGGCACCGTGCTCTCCCTGGCGCTCGCCGGCACCGCCCTCGCGCAAGGCACGCCGAAGCCCGGCGGCATCGCCAACGCGGTGATCCAGCCCGAGCCGCCCGGCCTGATGCTGGCGATGGTGCAGAACGGACCGACCCAGATGGTGGCCGGCAACATCTACGAGGGGCTGCTGCGCTACGACTTCGCCCTCAAGCCCCTGCCCGGCCTCGCCGAGAGCTGGAGCATGAGCGACGATGGCAAGACCTACACCTTCAAGCTGGTCAAGAACGCGACCTGGCACGACGGCAAGCCGTTCACCGCCGACGACGTGATCTTCTCGGTCGAGCTCTTGCGCCAGACCCATGCCCGCGCCCGCGGCAACCTCGCCCGCGTCGCGAGCGTGACCGCGCCCGACCCCTATACGGTGGTGTTCACGCTCTCGGAGCCGTTCGGGCCGTTCCTCGGCATCTTCGAGGTCGGCTCGATGCCGATGATCCCCAAGCACATCTATGCCGGCACCGACTACAAGACCAACCCGGCCAACAACACGCCGATCGGCACCGGCCCCTACATGTTCAAGGAGTGGAAGAAGGGCTCCTACATCCGGCTCGTCAAGAACCCGAACTATCACGTCGCCGGGAAACCCTACCTCGACGAGATCTACTGGCACGTGATCCCCGACGCCGCCGCCCGCGCGGTGGCGTTCGAGACCGGCAAGGTCGACATCCTGCCCGGCGGCTCGGTCGAGAACTTCGACGTGCCGCGGCTGTCGAAGATCAAGGGCGCCTGCTCGACCACCAAGGGCTGGGAGTTCTTCAGCCCGCATTCCTGGCTCTGGCTCAACAACCGCAAGGGCCCGACCGCCAACAAGGCCTTCCGCCAGGCGGTGTCCTACGCCCTCGACCGGGATTTCGCCCGCGACGTGGTCTGGAACGGGCTCGGCCAACCGGCGACCGGCCCGTTCTCCTCCACCGTGCGCTACTACGACCCGAAGGCCGCGAAATACTCCTTCGACACGGCCAAGGCCAAGGCGCTCCTCAAGGAGGCCGGCTACAAGGGCGAGACCGTGCGCCTCCTGCCGCTCCCTTACGGCGAGACCTGGCAGCGCTGGGCCGAGGCCGTGAAGCAGAACCTCGAGGATGCCGGCATCAAGGTCGAGCTGGTCGCCACCGACGTCGCCGGCTGGAACCAGAAGACCTCCGAGTGGGACTACGACATCGCCTTCACGTATCTCTATCAGTACGGCGACCCGGCGCTCGGGGTCGGGCGCAACTACGTCTCGTCGCAGATCGCCAAGGGCTCGCCGTTCAACAACGTCGAGGGCTACTCGAACCCGGGCGTCGACGAGGCCTTCGCGAAGGGCGCGACCGCGGTCGGCGACGATCAGCGCCGGCCGATCTACGAGGCGGTGCAGAAGACCCTGGTCGAGGACGCGCCGGTGGCCTGGCTCCTGGAGCTGCAATTCCCGACCATCACCCGCTGCAAGGTCCACGACCTCGTCACCACCGGCATCGGGGTCAATGACGGCTTTCGCGATGCCTGGATCGAGCGCTGAAGGGTAACGGCATGGCGGGCTTTCTCGCGCGGCGGATCGCGAAGGGCATCGTGGTGCTCCTCGCCATCGTGGTCCTGAACTTCTTCCTGATCCGCCTCGCCCCCGGCGACCCGGCCCTGGTGATGGCCGGCGAGGCGGGGGCCGGCGACGAGGCCTTCATCGCGCAGCTCAGGGAAAAGTTCGCCCTCGACCAGCCGCTGCCGCGCCAGCTCGGCGCCTATCTCGGCAGCATCGCGACGCTCGATCTCGGCTACTCGGTGCGCCAGCAGATGCCGGTGGCGACCCTGATCGGCGAGCGGCTGCCGGCGACCTTGCTCCTCACCGGCAGCGCCTTCGTGATCTCGCTCTCGCTCGGCGTGCTGCTGGGATCGCTCGCCGCGCGGCGGGCCGGCACGCTCGCCGACACCGCGATCACCGGGCTCGCGCTCCTGTTCTACGCCACGCCCCTGTTCTGGGTGTCGCTGATGGCGATCATCCTGTTCTCGGTCCGGCTCGAGTGGCTGCCGAGCTTCGGCTTCGAGACGGTGGGGGCCGGCTATACCGGGCTGTCCCGCGCCCTCGACATCGCCCACCACCTGGTGCTGCCGGCGCTCACCCTCGGGCTGTTCTTCATGGCGGTCTACGTGCGGATGACCCGCTCCTCGATGCTCGAGGTCTCGCGGCTCGACTTCGTCAAGACGGCGCGGGCCAAGGGCCTGACCGAGGGGGTGATCCAGCGCCGCCACGTCCTGCGCAACGCGCTCCTGCCGGTGGTGACGCTGGCGGGCCTCCAGGCCGGAACGCTCGTCGGCGGCGCGGTGCTCACCGAGACGGTGTTCGCCTGGCCGGGGATCGGGCGCCTGATGTACGAGGCGCTGCTGCAACGCGACTACAACCTGCTGCTGGGCGTCTTCGTGGTCTCCTCCGCGATGGTGCTGGTGTTCAACCTCGTCACCGACGTGGTCTACCGCGCGGTCGATCCGCGCATCGAGGTGGCGTGATGAGCAACGCCCTGCCCCTGGCCGCCGCAGGCCGCCCGCGCCGGCGCGGGCCGCTCTCCGCCTTCCTGCGCCATCCCGGCGCGATGATCGGGCTCGTGATCCTGACCCTCGTCGTCGCCGCAGCGCTGCTGGCGCCGGTGCTCTACCCGACCTCGCCCTGGCGGATGGTGCAAAGACCCTTCGTGCCGCCCTTCACCCTGGAGCGGGTGCCGCTCGGCACCGACGCGCTCGGGCGCGACATCGCCGCCGGGCTGATGCACGGAGCCGGAGTCTCGCTCATCGTCGGCCTCGTCTCGACGCTCGCCGCCCTCCTCATCGGCGTACCGCTCGGCGCGCTCGCCGGCTATCTCGGCGGCCGGGTCGACGATGCGCTCATGCGCTTCACCGAGCTGTTCCAGACCGTGCCGAGCTTCGCGCTCGCCATCGTGCTGGTGGCGATCCTCCAGCCCTCGCTGTCCTCGATGATCCTCGCCATCGCGCTCGTCAGCTGGCCGCCGGTGACCCGGCTGGTGCGGGGCGAGGTGCTGTCCTTGCGCTCGCGCGAATACGTCCAGGCGGCGATCGTAACGGGTCAGACCACCTTCACCATCCTGCGCCGGGAGGTTTTGCCCAACACCCTGTCGCCGATCGTAGTGCTCGCCTCCCTGATGGTGGCGACCGCGATCCTGCTCGAATCCTCGCTCTCGTTCCTCGGCCTCGGCGACCCGAACCGGATGTCGTGGGGCTTCATGGTCGGGGCCGGCCGCACGGTGATCCGGCAGGCCTGGTGGATCACCGCCTTCCCGGGGCTCGTGATCCTGCTCACGGTGCTCGCCCTCAACCTGATCGGCGAGGGGCTGAACGACGCCCTCAACCCGCGCCTGTCCCGGGAGCGCTGAGATGGATGCCGTGACCCAGCGAGCCGCCGCCTCGGTCCGGAACTTGAGCCTCGCCCTGCCGGAGGGCGGCGACCGGCCGAACGCCGTCGACGGCGTGTCCTTCGATCTCGTCGCCGGCGAGATCCTGTGCCTCGTCGGCGAGTCGGGCTCGGGCAAGTCGATGTGCGCCCACGCCCTGATGGGCCTCCTGCCGAAGGCGGTGCGGCCGGTCTCCGGCACGATCCGCCTCGGCGAGACCGACCTGCTCGCCCAGGACGCGGCGGCCTGGCGCGACACCCGCGGCCGGCGGATCGCGATGATCTTCCAGGAGCCGATGACGGCGCTGAACCCCCTGATGCGGATCGGCGACCAGATGGCCGAGATGTTCGAGGCCCACAACCTACTCACTCCGAAGGAGCGCCGCGCCCGCGCGGTCGCGCTCGCCGGCGAGGTCGGGCTGCCGAACCCGGAGCAGATCGTCCGCTCCTATCCCCACCAGCTCTCCGGGGGCCAGCGCCAGCGGGCGATGATCGCGATGGCGCTCGCCCTCGAACCCGCCGTGCTGGTGGCCGACGAGCCGACGACGGCGCTCGACGTCACGACACAAGCCCAGATCCTGAAGCTGATCCGCGACCTCCAGCGCCGTCGCGACATGGCGGTGCTGTTCATCACCCACGATTTCGGCGTGGTGGCGGAGATCGCCGACCGGGTGCTGGTGCTGCGCCACGGACGGGTGGTGGAGGAAGGACCCGCGAGCGCCGTGCTCGGGCGGCCGCAGGCCGCCTATACCCGCGCGCTGCTCGCCGCCGTGCCGACCATGGACCCACCGGTCCGCCCTCCCCTCTCGGGCCCGAAGGCGGTCGAGGTGGTCGGCTTGCAGAAGACCTACGTCACCGGCGGCGGGCTGTGGCGGGCGGGTCGGCGCACCGCGGCGGCCCGGGACGTGACCTTCGCGCTCCACCGCGGCGAGACCCTCGGCCTCGTCGGCGAATCGGGCTCGGGCAAGTCGTCGGTCGCGCGCCTCGTCATGCGGCTGATCGAGCCCGATGCCGGGTCCGTGCGCCTCGGCGACACCGACCTGACGGGGCTCAAGGGCGAGGCCCTGCGCCAGGCCCGCAGCCGGATCCAGATGGTATTCCAGGACCCCTTCGCCTCGCTCAACCCGCGCCGCAGCGTCGGACGCATCATCGCCGACGGGCCGGTGGCGCACGGGGTGCCGCTGGCGGAAGCGATGGAGCGAGCGCGCCGCCTCCTCGGGCTCGTCGGCCTCGACGAGCGGGCGCTGGAGCGCTTCCCGCACGAATTCTCCGGCGGCCAGCGCCAGCGCATCGGCATCGCCCGGGCACTCGCCCTCGAACCCGAGGTCCTGGTCGCGGACGAGGCGGTCTCGGCCCTCGACGTCTCGGTCCAGGCCCAGGTGCTGGCGCTGCTCGAAGACCTGAAGGCACGGCTCGGCCTGTCGATGCTGTTCATCACCCACGACCTGCGGGTGGCGGCCCAGATCTGCGACCGGATCGCGGTGATGCGCCAGGGCGAGATCGTCGAGCTGAAGACCGCGAGCGCATTGTTCGCGAATCCCGAGCACCCCTATACCCGCGCGCTGCTCGACGCGGTGCCGGGCCGGGTGCGGCAGGCGGCGTGATGACCGACCGCCTGCCCTGCGTGCTGCTCAGCACCACCACCGACATCCGCGGGCTGTACGGCGACGCGCTCCGTACGATCGCCGACCGGGTCGAGATCCTCGACCATCCGGCCGAGAACCCTGAGCGGGTGCGCCTGGCGCTCGGCTGGCGCCCGCCCGCCGACGCGTTCGCGCGCTATCCCAACCTCGCGGCCCTGTGCTCGATCGCGGCGGGTGTCGACAACCTGCTCGCCTGCCCCGGCCGCCCGCCCGACCTGCCGGTGGTGCGCGTCGTCGATCCCGACCAGGCGCGCGCGATGTCGGGCTTCGTGCTCTGGCACGTCATCGGCCACCAGCGCCGCTTCGCCACTTACGCCGAGAACCAGCGCGACCGGGTCTGGCGGCGGATCTACCCGCGCGACGCGGGCGCGGTGCCGGTCGGTGTGCTCGGCTACGGCCGGATCGGCCGCCGGGTCGCCGGCGATCTCGCCGCCCTCGGCTTCCCGGTGCGGGCCTGGAGCCGGACCCCGCAAAGCCCGGATCCGGGCGTCACCCACCATCACGGCCCGGACGGGCTGGCGGAGATGCTCGGGGACAGCGAGGTCCTGGTGAACCTGCTGCCGCTGACGCCGGAGACCCGCGGCATCCTCGACGCCCGCCTTCTCGCCCGCCTGCGCCCGGGCGGCTACCTGGTCCAGGTCGGCCGCGGCGAGCACCTGGTCGAGGCCGACCTCCTCGCCGCCCTCGCCTCCGGCCACCTCGCCGGCGCCGCCCTCGACGTGTTCGCCACCGAGCCGCTGCCGCCCGCGCACCCGTTCTGGGACCACCCGGTGATCCGCGTCACCCCGCACGAGGCCTGCGACGCCAGCCCCCGGGCCGTCGCCCGCACCCTCCTCGCCGCGGCGGACGCGGTGCGCGAGGGAAGGCTGCCGCCGGACACCGTCGACCCGGCGCGCGGCTACTGACGTCGCGGCCGGGGTGGCGGACACGGTGAACGGCCCGCACGGCTACGCTACCCATCGTTAACCATTCGGCGCGCAGAGTCCCGCTGGCTGGGTTGACACGCCGCAGCGATATTTCGGGCGGGTGGCTTCGTTTCGCCGTGTTGCGGGGATAAGCTCCGCCGTGGCGTAACCAGCCGAAGGGGGATGGACATGCTCGGGACTGTGACGGCCTTCCTGGCGATCCTGATGGTTCTGGCCCTGCGCAACCTCGCCAAGGCGGCGCTGCTGCCGGTCTATGCCGTGCGCGACATCCATCGCGGGCGCTACGTCCGCGGGCTGGTGCTGCTCTCCTGCTCGGGCCTCGCCGCCTGGTCGATCTGGGCGATGACCCACACGGTCCGCTCGAAGCCCGCCCCGGTCGCGGCGGTGATGTATACCGGCTGATCCGCCGGACCGCTCCGGGGTTTTCTGCACCGACGCGGCGCCCATCGCCGTCCTCGCACGGCGCCCTTGCGCGCTGCGGCATCGGCGCTGGCGCTTCGCGCTGGCGTTCGGCGCTGTTCGGGCCCATATCCACGGTCGCGTCGCGCGCCCGCCCCTCCGAGGCGGGCCCCCGACCGGGCGCCCGAAGGACCGCCATCGTCTGATCGATCCTCCCCCTCGCGGCGCGGGCCGCACCACGGCGCGGACTTGTCCGCCGCGTCGCCATGCCGTGTGCCCCGCCGCCAAGAAGAGTCAACGACCATGCTGCGTTCGAAGCAGAAGCCGAAGGTGCAGGACACGGGCTTCGTCCTGTTCGACGTCTACTACGAGGACGGCTCGCGCCGCTCCAACCGCCGGGTGCCCCGCACCGCCACCCTCGAGCACGACGTCGACGGCGCCGTCCGCCAGGTGATCGAGGAGCAGGACCGCGACATCGCCGAGAAGTCGGGCCGGCCGCCGCTCGCCATCACCAAGATCGTGCGCTCGGCCGATTGACGCGGCCCGCTCGACCGATCGATGCCGGCCCCGGCCGGCATCCCCTCCTCATCGTTTCGCACCGACCCTCGCGGCGGAGGGTTTCGACAGATCGCGGTGGAGCCGCTTCAGGCCCGCATCGTCCCGCGCGCACAGATCGTGCCGCGTCATCGCGTCGAGGAGGTGCTGGGTCCGAGCATCAGGCGAGCCGGCGAGAGCCGCCCCGCCCGGCCACAGCGTGCCGAGCACGGCCGCCAGGCACGGCCCGAACCACCCGCCCCGCATCCGCCGGACCATGCCGCCCTCCCTCACTCCACGCGGAAGAGCGTCGCGCGACGCGCGTAAACGCTTGCCTGCTCAGGCCGGGAGCACCGCGTAGACATCCCCGGAATTCGCCTCCATCGGCAGCGCCATGAGGTGGGCGGCCATCTCGTCCCTGCCGACGAACCGCCCGAGGCTCAGGGCCTGGCTCTCGCCGAGCGCCACGTCGAACCCGTAAGAACCCAGGGCCGAGAACCGGTCGAGGCAGCGCAGCGCGCTCTCCCGCGCGATGGTGGTGAACTCGAAGGACAGGGCAGGCAGCGGCGTCGAGAGCCCCGCCAGCACCCGGTCCTCGAACCCCTCGACGTCGATCTTCACGAAGGCCGGGCGTCCGTGCTCGGCCACCAGCCGGTCGAGGGTGGTGGCCGGCACGGTGATCGACCGGTCCCAGACCTGTCCCTCCCAGCCCGGCGCGCCCGCCGCCCCGGCGACGAACTCGGCCGAGGCCGAGGACACGGTGGGGTTGGCCGAGTTCAGGTGGAACACGACCTCGCCCGCCGCGTCGCCGGCCGCCGCCGCGACCAGGGTCACGCCCGCGTCGCGGCCGTGGAGCAGGCGCAAGGCGCGGGCCGGCCCCGGCTGCGGCTCCAGCGCCACGACCCGGGCACCGAGGCGCCGGAAGGCCGCCACCCGGTCGCCGACATGGGCGCCGACGTCGAACACCAGGTCGCCCGGCCGCACGAAGCGGCGGTAGAGCGCGTCCATGGCGGCGTGCGGCGCGTCCGCGCCGCGGTAGATCCGCAGCGAGCGGCCGATCGCGGCGGCGGTCCCTCTCGGGCGGGTCATCGGGGGGGCTCCGGACATTCGTCCGGAGCCCTATCAGTAGATCGCCGGCTCCGGCACCGGGGCGCCGTACTCGGTGCGCAGGAAGTCGAAGTCGCAGCCCTCGTCCGCCTGCTGGATGTGGCGCGAGAACATCACGCCGTAGCCGCGCTCGTAGCGCGGAGCCGGCGGGGTCCAGGCGGCGCGCCGCCGCTCCAGCTCCTCGTCCGACACCTCCATGCGGATCGAGCGCGCCTCGACGTCGATGCTGACGATGTCGCCGGTGCGCAGGAGCGCCAGCGGGCCGCCGATGAACGATTCCGGTGCGACATGGAGCACGCAGGCGCCGTAGCTGGTGCCGCTCATCCGCGCGTCCGACAGGCGCAGCATGTCGCGGTGGCCTTGCTTGAGGAGCTTCTTCGGCATCGGCAGCATGCCCCATTCGGGCATGCCCGGGCCGCCCTGCGGGCCGGCATTGCGCAGGACCAGGACGTGGTCGGCGGTGACGTCGAGGTTCTCGTCGTCAATCGCTGCCTTGAGAGAGGGGTAATCGTCGAAGACCAGCGCCGGGCCGGAATGCTTGAGGAAGCGCTGGTCCATCGCCGCCGGCTTGATGACGCAGCCGCTCGGCGCGAGGTTGCCCTTCAGCACCGCGAGCGAGCCCTGGCCGTAGACCGGGTTCGACAAGGGCCGGATCACGTCGGCGTTGTAGACCCTGGCGCCCTGGATCGCCTCGCCCAGCGTCTGGCCGCTCACGGTCAGGCAGTCGAGGTGCAGGTGCTCGCGGATCTCGTTCATCAGCGCCCGGATGCCGCCGGCGTAGAAGAAGTCCTCCATCAGGTAGGCGTTGCCGCTGGGGCGGACGTTGCCGATCACCGGCACCACGCGGCTGTAGCGCTCGAAATCGTCGAGGCCGATCTCGTGGCCGGCGCGGCGCGCCATGGCGATCAGGTGGATGATCGCGTTAGTCGAGCAGCCCATCGCCATCGCGACCGCGATGGCGTTCTCGTAGGCCTCGCGGGTCTGGATCCGCTGCGGGGTCAGGTCCTCCCACACCATGTCGACGATGCGCCGGCCGGATTCCGAGCACAGCCGGATGTGGCCGGCATCGGCCGCCGGGATCGAGGAGCCGCCGGGCAGCACCATGCCGACGGCCTCGGCGATCGCCGTCATGGTCGAGGCGGTGCCCATGGTCATGCAGGTGCCGTAGGAGCGGGCGATGCCGCCCTCGATCCCGAGCCAGTCCTGGTCGGTGATCTTGCCGGCGCGCAATTCGTCCCAGTACTTCCAGCTGTCGGAGCCCGAGCCCAGCACCTTGCCCTGCCAGTTGCCGCGCAGCATCGGTCCCGCCGGGATGTAGATCGCCGGCAGGTTCATGCTGGTGGCCCCCAGCAGCAGGCCCGGGGTGGATTTGTCGCAGCCCCCCATCAGCACCGCGCCGTCGACCGGGTGGGAGCGCAAGAGCTCCTCGGTCTCCATCGCCAGCATGTTGCGGTAGAGCATGGTGGTCGGCTTGACGAAGCTCTCGGAGACCGAGATCGCCGGCAACTCGACCGGGAAGCCCCCCGCCATCAGGATGCCGCGCTTCACGTCGTCGACGCGGTGCTTGAAGTGGGCGTGGCAGGGCTGGAGGTCGGACCAGGTGTTGAGGATCGCGATGACCGGCTTTCCGGTCCACTCCTCGGGGGCGTAGCCCATCTGCATCGCCCGCGAGCGGTGCCCGAACGAGCGCAGGTCCGCCGGGCCGAACCAGCGCGCCGAGCGCAACGAGGCGGGGTCGCGGCGCACGGCCTGCGGGCCGTCAGGGATGGTGCCGGGCTCGAGTTCGGACGGGGGGAGCGGGTCGCGGGCCATTTTTTTCGAGGCTCCTGTTGGTGTTCGACGGTTCATGTCAGGCGCACCGCCCGCCCCCTTCCCCCTCTGCGGGGGAGGGTTCACAGCGGCGCCCGTCAGTGCTGCAAGCCCCACTTCTGCACGGTCCGCCGCTCCAGCGTGCGGAAGATCAGGTTCTCGACCACGAGGCCGATGATGATGACCGTCAGCAGCCCCGCGAACACCGCCGGGATGTCGAGGAGGTTGCGGTTCTCGAAGATGAACCAGCCGAGGCCCCCCGCTCCCGACGACACGCCGAAGACCAGCTCCGCCGCGATCAGCGTGCGCCAGGCGAAGGCCCAGCCGATCTTGAGGCCGGTGAGGATCGACGGGAACGCCGCCGGGATCAGGATCTTGGTGACGTAGGGAATGCCCTTCAGCCCGTAATTGCGCCCGACCATCCGCAGCGTGTTCGAGACGCCGCGGAAGCCCGAATGGGTGTTGAGCGCCACCGCCCACAGGACCGAGTGGATCAGCACGAAGACCAGGCTGCCGTTGCCGAGCCCGAACCAGATCAGCGCCAGCGGCAGGAGCGCGATGGCCGGCAGCGGATTGAACATCGCCGTCATCGTCTCGAGGAAGTCGGTGCCGATGCGGGTCGAGATCGCCACCATGGTGAGCGTGGCGGCGAGCAGGATGCCTGCGGCGTAGCCCATCAGCAGCACCTTGATCGACGTGAAGGCGCGATTCGGGATCGTGCCGTCGATCGTCTGCTGCCACAGCGTGGTGACGGTGTCGGAGAAGGTCGGGAACAAGAGCGGGTTGTCGAGGAAGCGGGCGTAGATCTCCCAGATCAGCGCCAGCACGACGATGATCGCGGTCTTGCGGACGAAGCCCGAGTTCCACAGGATCTCGGCGGTGCCGAGCTGGCGCTCGACCGCGCCGTCGGCGGCGGGCGCCGCGTCGCTCATGATGATGCGGGCCGGCATGGTGGCGCTCATGGCTTGTGCCTCCTCTCGGGCGCGGCGATCAATGGTGATGGGCGGGCTCGTCGGCAAACAGCAGGTCGTGGATCTGCTGCTCGAGCTGGCCGGCGCTGCCGTCCTGCGCCGAGACCTTGTCGACGTCGCGCACCTCGGCCTTGACCCGGCCCGGATGCGGCGAGAGCAGGAGGATGCGGTTGCCGATCTTGATCGCCTCGGCGATCGAGTGGGTGACGAACAGCACCGTGAACTTGGTCTCCTCCCAGAGCTGCAGGAGCTCGTCCTGGCAGGTGCGCCGGGTGAGCGCGTCGAGCGCCGCGAAGGGCTCGTCCATCAGGAGGATGTCGGGCTCCATCGCCATGCCGCGGGCGATCGCCACGCGCTGCTTCATCCCGCCCGACAGGGTGTGGGGGTAGCTGTCGACGGCGCGCGTCAGGCTGACCTTCTCAATATAGGCGCGTGCCCGCTCCTCGGCCTCGCGGCGGGGCATTTTTCTGGCGTTGAGGAGCGGGAACATCACGTTCTCCAGCACCGTCTTCCAGGGCAGGAGCTGGTCGAACTCCTGGAACACCATCATCCGGTCGGCGCCGGGCTCCTTGACCACCCGGTCCTTGATGCGGATCTCGCCCTCGCTCGGATGCAGGTAGCCGCCCACGGCCTTCAGCAGAGTGGACTTGCCACAGCCCGACGGTCCGAGCAGCACGAAGCGGTCGGAGGTGTCGACCTTGAAGCTGACGCGCTCGGTCGCGGTGACGAGCACGTTGGGCGTCTTGTAGCGCAAGGTGACGCCGCGGACGTCGAGGAGCGCGGTCATGATGGCGTGTCCCTTCCCGGCGAGATCGCGTCAGCTGCCGCTCAGGTCGTGGGCGACCGGCAGGTAATAATCGGTCCAGGCCTTCGGCTTCGTCCGCAGGGTGCCGATCCGCCCGAGATGCTCGGCGAAGCGCATCGTGCCTTGCGGCTGGAGATTGAACTCCATCATGCCGGGCTCACGCAGATAGCTCAGCAGATCCTCGACGCTGGTCTTGTCGCCGGTCACCTCGCGGTAGATCTCGACGGCCTTGCGGGTATCCGAGCGGATCAGGGCCTGCGCCTCTTCCGACGCTGCCCGCACCGCCTGGACGATCTTCGGGTTGGCGTCGGCGAACTTGGTGGTGGTGAAGAACTGGCCCTGCGTCAGCGGCCCGCCGATGATGTCGGGCGAGCGGGCGACGATGTGGGCGCCGGGCACGGTGCGCAGCTCGACGTACTGGAACGGGGGCGCGGCGAAGTGGGTCTTGATCTCGTGGGTGGGGTTGGCGAGCGCGATCGCCGCGTCCGGGTGCCCGAGCTGCACCGTGTTGGCGTCGAGCCGGCCCGACTGGTCGGCGCCCCACAGCTCGCCCGCCGCCATCTGGAGCAGGATCGCCTGCGTCGAGACCTTGACGGTCGGCACCGCGACCTTGTCGCCGGGGGCGATGTCCTTGATCGTCCTGATCTTCGGGTCGCGGCTGACGAGCAGCAGCGGCAGCGCCGAGGTGGCGACGATGCCCTTCACCCCGCCCCGCGTGCGGTCCCACAGCAGCAGCAGGTTGCCGGTGCCGGTATTGACGATGTCGACCCCGCCGGCGAGCAGCGCGTCGGTCTGGCTGCCGCCGCCCGAGAAGGTGATCCACTTCGTCTTGACGCCCGGCACGCCCAGCCGCTCGGCGTGCTTCTCGATCAGCCCCTGCTTCTCGATGACGTGGGTCGGCAGGTAGATGATGCCGGGCTGGCGCGTGATCGCGATCTCGCTCTTCTGCTGCGCGGCCGCCGGGCCGAATCCGGCGAGCAGCGTGCCGGCGGCGAGGAGGCCCGCCGCGAAGGCGCGGCGCGCGGGCGAGTGGATCATGGGCGTTCTCCCGGGGCCGCCGTCTGGGCGGCGCGTGCCGGCCGCTGTGTTTCTGGTTCGTCGGCCTGACCGCCTCACTAAAATGGTAATGCATTAGTATGTCAACCGGGAACGGGGCGTGCTAGGCTGCCCCTGGGGCGGCTCCGGCTGCCTCGCGTCCTCGACCGGGTTCGACTGCCATGAACGCCGTCTTCGCCGGTGCGCAGCGTCTGCGCGACCGCTCGCGCCACGCCGCCCCGCAGGTCTTCGACCTGATCCGGGAGAAGATCGTCTCGCTCGATCTCGCCCCCGGCACGGTGCTGTCGCGTCCCGAATTGCAGGCGAGCTTCGGCCTGAGCGCCACCCCGATCCGCGACGCGCTTCTGCGCCTCCAGGAGGAGGGCCTGGTCGACATCTTCCCGCAATCGGCCACCGTGGTGAGCCGCATCGACCTCGCGGCGGCGCGCCAGGCGCAGTTCCTGCGCCGCGCCGTCGAGCAGGAGGTGGTGCGCACCCTGGCGCTCGCGCCCGACCGGGCCCTCGTCGCCCGGCTCCAGGCCTTCGTGGCCGAGCAGGGAATCTTTGCCGACGAAGGCGACCTCGCCCGCCTGTCGGCGAGCGACGAGGCCTTCCATCGGGCGCTGTGCGAGGCCGCCGCCGTGCCCGACCTCTGGGACCTGATCCGCCGCCGCAGCGGCCATATCGACCGCCTGCGCCGGCTGCACCTGCCGGTCGAGGGCAAGGCGCAGCAGATCGTCGCCGATCACCGGCGGATCGTGGCGGCGCTCGCCGAGGGCGCGGCGGAGGCGGCGCAGGAGGCCCTGCGCGACCACCTGTCGAAGTCGATCGCGCTCGGCGACGAGATCCGGGCGCGGTGGCCGGCGTATTTCGCGTGACGCTCTCACCCCCCTGCCCTTTCCCGGACGACTGTAGCGAAGCGGAAGGAGATCCGGGATCCAGGGGAGAGATGCCGCGAAGCGGCTCTGCAGATTGCACCGTTGCAGACACAAGGACGCTTCGCGACTTTTTATGCTGGATCCCGGATCTCCTTCCGCTGGCGCTTCAGTCGTCCGGGAAAGGGCCAGCCTCGTTCTGAGAGGGAAATTACCCCCGCCCCACCACCGTCCGGATCGCGAAGCTCGACTGGATCCGCGCCACGCCGGGCAGGCGCGACAGCACCTCCTTGTGCAGGCGCTCGTAGTCGCCCGCATCCGAGACTTCGATCCGCATCAGGTAGTCGGACAGGCCGGTCATCAGGTAGCAGTCGCGCACCTCCGGGCAGCGGCGCACCGCCGCCTCGAAGCGGTTGAGCGATTCCTCGGTCTGCCGCTCCAGGGTGATCTGGGTCAGCACCACCATGTGGTGCTCGCGCTCGTCGGCCTCGATCAGGGCGGTGTAGCCGCGGATGGTGCCGTTCGATTCGAGCAGCCGCAGGCGGCGCAGGCAGGCCGAGGGCGACAGGCCGACCTTGGCGGCGAGATCGGCGTTGCTGATGCGCCCGTCGTCGCGCAGGACGCGCAGGATGCGCGCGTCGATCTCGTCCCGCCCGGCCACCGCGCAATCTCCTGTCGTCCGACCGCAGATTGGTGCGTGTCGTAGCACAATCTCGCACGTCCTGCGCCGATCCGGCGGGAAATTCGGCGATCGTTGCGCGACACTCCCCTCATCGACCAGGCGCCGGGTCGGGCACGGACAGGCAGGGCGCGACTCTAAGGATTTTCGGCGATGCGCGTTCTGATCCTCGGCGGCGGCGTGGTCGGCGTCACCTCGGCCTACTACCTCGCCAAGGCCGGCCACGAGGTCACGGTGCTCGACCGCCAGCCGGGCGCGGGCCTCGAGACCAGCTTTGCCAATGCCGGCCAGGTCTCGCCCGGCTACTCGGCGCCGTGGGCCGCCCCCGGCATCCCCGTCAAGGCGATGAAGTGGCTGATGATGCGCCACCGGCCGCTGGTGCTGTGGCCGAGCCTGGAGCCCAAGCTCTACGGCTGGCTCGCGCAGATGCTGGCGAACTGCACCGAGGACGCCTACCGCCGCAACAAGGGCCGGATGGTGCGGCTCGCCGAGTACAGCCGCGACGTGCTGCGCGACCTGCGCCTCGAGACCGGCATCACCTACGATCACCGCGAGAAGGGCACGCTCCAGCTCTTCCGCACGCAAAAGCAGCTCGACCATGTCGGCGACGATACCGGCGTGCTCGACGAGTACGGCGTTCCCTACGAGGTGCTCGACCCGGCGGGCTGCATCGCGGCCGAGCCGGCGCTCGCCCGGGTCGCCGGCAGCTTCGTCGGCGGCCTGCGGCTCCCCGGCGACGAGACCGGCGACGCGCATCTCTTCACGCAGCGGCTGGCGGCGCTCTGCGAGCGCATGGGCGTCACCATCCGCTACGGCGCGACCATCACGAGCCTTCGCCAGGAGGGCGGCCGGATCGCCGGCGTGGGGCTTGCCGGCGGCGAGGTGCTGACGGCAGATTCTTATGTCGCCGCCATGGGCAGCTACACCCCGATGATGCTCAAGCCGCTCGGCATCGCGCTGCCGGTCTATCCGGTGAAGGGCTACTCCCTGACCCTGCCGATCACGGATGCCGAGGCCGCCCCGGTCTCGACCGTGATGGACGAGACCTTCAAGGTGGCGATCACCCGCCTCGGCGACCGCATCCGCGTCGGCGGCACGGCAGAGCTCGCCGGCTTCAGCCAGGCTTTGCGCGGCCCGCGCCGGGCGACCCTGGAGCGCTCGGTCCTCGACCTCTTCCCGGAAGGAGGCGACGTCTCGCAGGCGAAGTTCTGGACGGGCCTGCGCCCGATGACCCCGGACGGCACCCCGATCGTCGGCGCGACCGCGTATTCGAACCTCTACACCAATACCGGCCACGGCACCCTCGGCTGGACCATGGCCTGCGGCTCGGGCCGGCTGCTCGCCGACCTGATCGGCGGCCGGGCGCCGGAGATCGACCACCAGGACCTTGCGGAGTCGCGCTACGCCAAGGCGGCGTGAGGCGTTCCACGACAGTAACTGACACCCTCCTGGTCATCCCGGGGCCGAGTAGCGGAGCCCGGGATCCAAATGCGCCGATGCTTGTTCGGCTCAGGCGCAATGCTTCGCGAAGATCCGCTTTGTCCCACCCACGGCCTCATCCTGAGGTGCTGCGCAGCACCTCAGGATGAGGCCGTGGGTGGAATAGCCGTAGAAACGTCGACGCCTCGCGACAACAGCCCTCCCCGCGCTAGATCCATGCCCCGAGCGGAGAAACGGGAATGACGTGGGTCGCAGGGGTGGACGGGTGCCCGGGCGGCTGGGTGGCGGTCTTCGCTCCGCGCGACGGCGACCCCGACACCATCCGCGCCCGCGTCCTGCCAAGCCTCGAAGCCGTCTGCGACGCGCCGGAAGCGCCCGCGATCGTCGCCGTCGACATCCCCATCGGCCTGCCGGACCGGGTCGGCCCCGGCGGGCGCGCGGCGGAGGTGCTGGTCCGCGCCCTCCTTGGACCCCGGCGCGCCTCGGTGTTCCCGACTTCGGCCCGCAGCGTCGTCTACGCGCCCGACTACACGGCGGCCATCGCCCTGTCGCGCCGGCCCGAGACCCAGCCCTTCGCCCCCTCCCCGCCCGCCAACGCCATCTTTCCCCGCATCCGCGAGGTGGACGGCCTGCTGCGCGCCCGGCCCGAGTTGCAGGCGCGGGTCTACGAGGTGCATCCGGAACTCGCCTTCCTGTGCCTCAACGGCGGCACCCCGCTCCCCGAACCGAAGCGCAAGCCCGCCGGCGCGGCGCTGCGGCGCGATCTCCTGGCAAGAGCCGGCCTGCCGGCCGACCTCGCGGCGCCCCGCGGCGCCAAGCCCGACGACCTCCTCGACGCGCTGGCGGCGCTCACTGTGGCGCGGGCCATCGCCAACGGGCGCGGGGTGCCGTATCCCGATCCGCCGGAGCGCGACGCCCACGGCCTGCCGGCCGCGATCTGGACGCTTCCCCCCAGCGAGGCACCCGCATGACCGAAGCTCCCACCGCCCTTGCGACCCGCGACATCGCCCGCGCCCTGGTGCTCGACCCGGCGGGCCGCCTCCTGCTGATCGCCTACGAGGCCTCGCGCGACGTCGATCCGGGCCGGCCGGGCGACCGGACCTTCTGGTTCATGCCCGGCGGCGGCATCGAGCCCGGCGAGACGCCCGAGGAGGCCTGCCGGCGCGAGCTGGAGGAGGAGATCGGCGTCAAGGACGTCGCCCTCGGTCCCCAGGTCGCCCGCTGCGACGGGCCGTTCACGCTGTTCAACAAGCCGCGCTTTGCCCGCGAGCGCTACTTCGTGGTGCGGCTGCCGGACGATACCGTCGATACCAGCCGGCTCGCCGAGACCGAGGACAACCCGGTCTACGGCACCCGCTGGTGGCCCCTCGACGAGCTCGCCGCGACCCGGGAGCGGGTCGAGCCGCAGGGGCTGGCGGATCTCGCCCGGCGCCTCGTCGCCGGCGAGACCCCCGAGGTGGTGACGTTGTCCTGGGGCCCGGGCGCAGCGTAAGCCCACATCTGCCGAAGGAGCACGACCATGACCGACGCGACCCCCTTCCCCCCGGCGCTGACGGAGGGCTACCGCGCCTTCCTCGACGACCGGTTCGTGCGCGAGCAGGACCGCTACGCCAGCCTCGCCGAGGGGCAGAGCCCCGAGATCCTGATCATCAGCTGCTGCGACAGCCGGGTCTCGCCGGAGGTGATCTTCGACGCGCGGCCGGGCGAGCTGTTCGTGGTGCGCAACGTCGCCAACCTGGTCCCGCCCTTCGAGACCGGCGGCGAGTACCACGGCACCTCGGCGGCGCTCGAATTCGCCGTGCAGGCGCTCAAGGTGAAGCACATCGTGGTGCTGGGCCACGCCCGCTGCGGCGGCGTGCGCGCCTTCGCGGACGACGCCGCGCCGCTCTCGCCCGGCGACTTCATCGGCCGCTGGGTCTCGCTGATCCGCCCGGCGGCGGAGGCGCTCGGCGACGAGCCGCGCGGGCCGGACTACCTCGAGCAGCTCGAATTCGCCACGGTGACGAACAGCCTGCGCAACCTGATGACGTTCCCGTGCGTGCGCATCCTGGTCGAGCGCGGCAAGCTCCAGCTCCACGGCGCGCATTTCGGCATCGCCACCGGTCAGCTGCGCATTCGCGACCCCGAGACCGGCGAGTTCCGCCTCGCCGAGCCCGACCGAGCGGCCGGCGCGACGAAGCTGATCCGGTGCCAGGACGAGGCGGGGAGTGGTGGCTGAGAAGGCTTTCTCCCCGCCTGTCCCAAGTTGAGCGCGTCCCCCTCTCCCACTCGGGAGAGGGGATCCCGCGACCTCCTGGTCTCACGTCATCGCAGTGAAATCACTGCTCCGAATGCCCGATCCGCGCCGCCAGCGCCGGCGCGAGGCCGGTGCTCGGCTTCGGATCGGGCCGCCGGAACGTCCCGGCGGTCGCCTTGCGCGGGCGCTGCGCCGCCACCGCCTCGGCGAGCTTGACCGCCGCCACCACCTGATCGACCACCGGAACCGGCAGCCGGTCGCGCACCCGGGCGCCGAGACCCGTCAGCGGCGCGCCGGCAAAGATCAGCACGTCGGCACCATCCTCGTCCACCGCGACGCGGGCGAGGTCGATCAGCTGCGCCTCCTTCTCCTCCTGCACGGAAGACAGGGCGGAGAAGCGCCCTTCCAGCGCCCGCACCCCGGCGCAGCGCTGCTGGAGGCCGTGGGCGGCGACGCATTCCTCGTACCAGGGCACGAGCGCGCGGGCGAAGGTGACGAGGCCGAAGCGCCGGCCGAGCAGGCAAGCCGAGAGCATCGCGGCCTCCGCCAGGCCGACGACCGGGGTGTCGAACAATTCGCGGGCACCGAACAGGCCGGGATCGCCGAAAGCCGCGATGATCGCCGCATCGACCGGAGGCGCCTCGGCCAGCATCTCGAGCGCGAGCGCGCCGCCGATCTGCGCCTCGGCGCGGGTCGCGATGTAGGGCACGCCGCGGGGCGCGGTGGCCGTCAGGATCTCGGTGCCGGGCGAGGCGACCGCGGCGCCGGTGGCGCGCATCAGCTCGGTCACGTCGGAGCTGGTATTGGGGTTGAGGAGCAGCAGGCGCATCGGCGGTCTCTCGTCAGTCAGGCGGCATCGGGCCGGGCGAGGCCGGACAGCAGAGCCGTGCCGGTATGGCCGACATGGTCGGCGAGCAGGCGGCCGGCGCACGCGGCGTCGCGGGCCTCGAGCGCTTCGAGGATCGCCCGGTGCTCGGCGACCGATTCGTCCCAGCGCGCCCGGCTGTCGAGGGCGCGGCGGCGGGCGATCTCGGCCCGGGCGTGCAGCGCCTCGTGCGCCTCCCGCAAGGGGGCGTTGCGGGCGCAAGCCACGATCAGGGCGTGGATGCGCTGGTTGAGGGCGAAGTAGGGGCCGAGTTCGCCGGCCGCGTGGTGCGCCTCCATCTCGGCCTGGTACGCGCGTAAGCGCTCCAGCTCGGCCGGGGTGATGCGCGCAGCTGCCAATTCGGCCGCGGCCCGCTCGATGGCGGCGATGGCCTCGAACAGCTCGGTCACCGCGTCCGCCCGCAGCTCCGCCACCCGGGGCGAGCGGTTGGGCCGCAGCTCCACCAGCCCCTCGACGGCGAGCAGCTTCAGCGCCTCACGCAGCGGCGTGCGCGAGATGCCGAGCGCCGCCGACAGCTCGGTCTCGACCAGAGCCGCGCCGGCCGGCAGCGTCCCCTCGACGATCAGCGCGCGCAGGCGCTCCGCCGCCTGGTCGTGCAGGCCGCGGCGCGGCCGCAGGGCCGCGGCCTCCAGCAGCACCGGTTTGCGCGGGCGCCCGCGCGGGCGCCGGACCGGGTCCATGCGTGTCGCTCTCCTTGTGCCGTCGGGATGCGACCATAGCCGCTCACCTCAGCCACGGGCGCTTCAATTCCAGGCAATTCTGCTGCCTACCTCGGCAGTTGGCATCAATTGCATGCAGAGTACGAAAAATCCATTGCGCCGGCCTCGCACCCGTCCCACCCTGATCTCGCGGCGGCACGGACAGTCCCGCCAGCTCCTTCGAGACGCCCGATCGCGCGCCCCTCACGAGCGAGGTCCCAAGACCATGCGCCGCCATCTCGGCCCCCTGCTGGCCGCCGCCCTCTGGTCCTTCTCGCCCGGGTCCCTCACGCCGGCCTCGGCGCAGGAGGCGCCGGTGAAGGTCGGCTACGCCAAATGCGCCCATTGCCTGCCGGTCGCCCTGCTGCCGGGGCTCGCCAAGGAAGCAGGCAAGGGCGCGACGATCGACGCCACCGGCTTCAATTCCGGCAACGACGTGCTGACGGCCCTGATCGCCAAGAGCCTCGATGTGGCGCAGGTCACCTACCTCCACTACGTCACCGCCCTCGACAAGGGCTTCGACATCGTGGCGGTGGCCGGCGAGGTGAACGGCGGCTCGGAATGCCTGTCGTCGAAGGCGCTGAACCTAAAGGCGGACGACTGGGCCGGGTTCAAGGCCGCGGTGGAGAAGGCGAAGGCGGCGGGCACGCCGCTGAAGGTCGCGGCCTCCCGCGGCAACGCGCAGGACATCCACATGCGCGGCGCCTTCCTCAAGCAGGGCATCAACCCGAACAAGGACGTGCAGTTCGTCAACATCCCGAACCCGTCCGACCACCTCGCGGCGATGCAGCGGGGCGAGATCGACATGGTCTGCTCGGTCGAGCCCTTCGCCTCGCAGATCCGCATGGCGGGGGCCGCACACCGCTTCGTGCTGCCCTACGACCAGGCCGCCGGCAACCTGACGAACCTGATCGTCACCCGCTCCGACGTGATCGCGAAGAACCGGGCCGGGGTGCAGGCGGTGGTCGATGCCGACGTGGCGCTCGTCGAGAAGCTGAAGGCCGACAAGGCCGTCTGGATCGACGTCATCAACCAGAAGACCGGCCTGTCGAAGGAGGTCGCCGCCGAGGCGATCACCAACGCCGAGCCGGATTACCGGATGCATCGCGCCAAGACGCTCGCCATCGCCGCGATGATGCGGGACCTCAAGTACATCAGCCGCGACGTCTCGGCCGACGTCGAGAAGCACATGGACTTCTCGTTCCTGGAGGCCGCCACCAAGAAGTCCCGCGATGGCCTCGGCTACTGAGACCGCGCCGCTCGCCCCCGCGGCTCCCGCCCGCCGGCTGCCCCGGCGCCTCGTCGCCTTCGCCGAGCGGGCGGCCCTGCCGCTCCTCCTCGTCGCCGGCTGGGAGGCTTTCGCCCGCTCCGGCGCCCTGCCGGCGGCCCTGCTGCCGGCGCCGAGCACCGTGCTGCACGCGCTCGGTGACTGGCTCTTCGGCATCGACGAGAGCACCCAGACCTATTCCGGCCACTGGGTGCCCGACGCGCTGGCGAGCCTGACCCGGGTCGCGGCCGGCTACGCCATCGCGGCGGTCTCGGCGATCCTCCTCGGGGTCGCGATCGGCTGGTGGCGGCTCGTCGAGCGCACCGTCGAGCCGACCCTGCAGATGCTGCGGCCGATCCCGCCGGTGTCGTGGATCCCGCTCGCCATCATCTGGTTCGGCATCGCCGACAAGCCGGCGATCTTCTTGGTCTTCCTCGGCGCGTTCTTTCCGGTGCTGATGAACACCATCCACGGCGTGCGCGGGGTCGACCGCAACCTGATCCGGGCTGGTTCCATGATGGGCGCCTCCGAGCGCCAGCTCCTCACCGACATCGTGCTGCCGGCCGCCCTGCCGTCGATTTTTTCCGGGTTGCGCATCGCCATCGGCTCGGCCTGGATGCTGACGGTGACGGCCGAGATGGTCGCGGTGAAGAGCGGGCTCGGCTACGTGCTGTGGGATTCCTACTATTTCCTGCGCTACGACATCGTGCTCGCCGCGATGATCTCGATCGGGCTCCTCGGCTACCTGTCCGATCTTGGCCTCAAGGCGCTGATGGCTTCGGTGCTGCACTGGCAGAAGGGCACGACGGTGCAGGGGCGGTGAGCCGCCCCTCCCCTTCCTCCGGATTCCCTCGTCCACGGAGCTCCCGATGAGCGCGATCGACCTCGCCGACGTCCAGAAGGTGTTTCGCGACCGCGACGGGCGCGACCTCGTGGCGGTGGAGCGCACCCGCGCCACGATCGAGGCGGGCGAGTTCGTCTGCCTGCTCGGCCCCTCGGGCTGCGGCAAGTCCACCCTGCTCAACATGATCGCCGGCTTCGAGGCGCCGAGCGCCGGCGAGATCCGGGTGGCCGGCCGGCGCGTCGAGCGGCCGGGGGCCGACCGCGGCGTGGTTTTTCAGCAGCCGACGCTGATGCCGTGGCTCACCGTCATCGACAATGTCGCCTTCCACCTCAAGCTGAAAGGCGTGGGGAAACCTGAGCGGCACGAGCGGGCCAAGGCCTATATCGACCTTGTCGGGCTCACCGGTTTCGAGCGGCACTACCCGGCGGAACTGTCGGGCGGCATGAGCCAGCGGGTCGGCATCGCGCGGGCGCTCCTGATGAACCCGGCGGTGATCCTGATGGACGAGCCCTTCGCGGCGCTCGACGCCCAGACCAAGATCGAGATGCAGGAGGAGCTGGTGGCGATCTGGCAACGGGTCGGCGCCACGGTGGTGTTCGTCACCCACTCGGTCGACGAGGCCCTGGTGCTCGGCAATCGCATCGCCGTGATGAGCCGGCGCCCGGGCCGCATCCGCGAGTTCATCCCCTTCGACTTAGCCAGGCCGCGGGACGTGACGAGCCCGGAATTTAACGACATGAAGCGCCGCGTGCTGGGGATGATCCGAGAGGAATCGAGCCGGAAGGTCGCGGCATGATCCGCCTCGGGATGCTGACCCCGTCCTCGAACACCCGGTTGGAGCCGGCGACCGCGGACCTGCTGCACGATACGCCCGACCTCACCGCGCATTTCTCGCGCTTTCGCGTCACCGAGATCACCCTCTCGGCGGCGGGGCTCGGGCAGTTCGACGAGGCGCCGATCCTGGACGCGGCCGCCCTGCTTGCCGACGCGAAGGTGGACGCGATTGCCTGGAACGGCACCTCGGCGGCGTGGCTGGGATTTCCCCGCGACGAGGCCCTGTGCGCCCGGATCACGGACGTCACCGACATCCCGGCGGCGACCGCAGTGCTGGGTTTTCGCGAGGCCTTCACCCGCGCCGGCATCCGGCGCGTCGGCCTCGTCACGCCCTACACCGGCGACGTGCAGGCGAGGATCCAGGCGAACTGGGGAGCGGCCGGCTTCGATTGCACGGCCGAGCGCCATTGCGGGCTCTCCGACAACTTCTCCTTCGCGGAGGTGCCAGAGGCGGAAGTCAGCGCCATGGCCCGGGCGGTCGCGGCGGAGGGCGCCGAGGCGGTGGCAATCGTCTGCACCAACATGGCGGGGGCGGCGATGGCCGCGGATCTCGAGGCCGAGCTAGGCATCCCGGTCTACGATTCGATCGCCGTCACCCTGTGGGCGGCCCTGCGCGCCGCGGGCGCCGATCCCGGCCGGATCACCGGCCGAGGGGGACTGTTTCGGCTCTGACGGACTGTTTGGTGTGAACGACAGATCCGTCCCATCCTCGGCCTCATCCTGAGGTGTCAGTCGATCGTCCATCGTCGATCGACTGACCTCGAAGGAGGCCTCCAGATGTCTCTGTGCTCTCTGGAGGCCTCCTTCGAGGCCGCTATGCGGCACCTCAGGATGAGGTCGTGGAGGGGACGGATCGGATAGTCGGTATTGCTACGAAAATCTCCGAGACTTACCGGTCGGCCTTGTCGCCGCTGACCGTCAGCTCCAGGTAGCGGCGCGTCGTCGGCCGCACGAGGTCGGCCATTTTTTGCGCCATCGCCAGCTCCTCCCGCAGCGACATCTCGAAGGCCGGCAGCCGGGCGCTCTGTCCGGCCGCTTCGGCGAGCGTGATCAGCGCGTCGTAGGCTGCCGCCTCGTAGTTCTCGAAGGCGCGGTTGGCGAAGGCGTTCTTCAGGATCTCGTCCTGGGCCGGGGTGTGGGCGAGCGCCGCCATGTTGCCCATGAAGCCGAGCACGCCCTCCTTCAGGGCCGACGGGCTCTCGGACATCGCCGCCAGGGCCTCGTCGAGCCGGTCGCGCTGGCCGTGCGTCTCGGTGATGTGCCGGCGCAGGGCCGCCTCCATGTCGGGGTAGCGCTCCAGGCGCTCGACCTGCCGCTCCATGATCTGGAGCGCCTGCAACTCGAGCGCGTGGGTGTTCTTCAGCGCGGTCACGTACAGCGAACGGACGTCCTCGGCCATCTCGGGGGCTCCTTCGTGGCATGGTGGGGCAGGTGCCTGCTGACCGGGCCAACGCCCCCCGCCAGCGCCGGTTCTCCCAAAATACTTATACTGTGACAAAGTATCCGAGGGGTGCGGGCGTGCCAGGAACGCCCGGAGAGGCCCGGCGTTGTCTGCCCTCCACGGCGAGACCAGCTCCTCGCCCCACCACTCAAGGGAGATCGCCATGACCGCGTCACCCCCGCCCGTGCCGCCGGCCAACCGCTCCGACAAGGGCCCCGGCAGCGCCGAGCGTGCTCCGACCGAGACCGGGCCGAAGGGCGCCAACCAGACCAAGGACCCGGACAAGATCGGCCAGGCCGGCAACTCGAAGGTGAACACCACGAACCAGGGCTACCAGCAGGATCGGTGATCCGCAGGATTGACGCCTTCCCACGGACAAGAGCTTCGAGGATCGGAGACCCTATGAGCACCTCGGACAAGACCGGCGCCGCCAACCGCCACCATGGCGGTCCGGGCAGCAGCCATCAGGCGCCCGACCGGCCCGACCCCACCGCCAAGGCCGGCCCGAACCCGGGCTCCGCCACCAGCGACAGCCGCTCCCACGTCTCGGGCGGCGGCGGCGAGCGCGACCGGCACCACACCCACGATCCCGACCGCAAGGGGCACTCGCCGCGGTCGCATTGAGGCGAAGGGCGCCGCGCCCTGGGGAGACACCTTTCGTTAAGGGTGTTTCCCGTGAAACGTGGGGCGGGCGCCCCGATCCCGTCACGGCCTCAGCGCGATATCGCCCAGGTCGTGCGGCAAGCGAGCCTCCCTGACGAACCGCGCAGGGAGCCCCACGATGTTCCACCCCGCCCGTCCTCAGCCCGGTCTCACCCGCCGCGCCGCCCTGATCGGCACCGCGCTCGCGGCCTGCGCCGTCCGCAGCGCCTCGGCCGCCGAGGATGCGGTCGCCCGTCTGGCACAGCTGGAGCGGCGCGACGGCGGCAGGCTCGGCGTCGAGGTGCGCGACACCGCCACCGGCCGCCGCTTCGGCCACCGCGCCGACGAGCGCTTCCCGATGTGCTCGACCTTCAAGGCCGTCGCCGCCGCCGCGGTGCTGGCCCGCATCGACGCGGGCAAGGACGACTTGAACCGCCGGATTCATTACGGCCGCGACGCCCTCCTCAGCTATGCCCCGGTCACGGCGAAGAACGTCGAGACCGGCATGACCCTCGCCGAGCTCTGCGCCGCCGCCGTGGTGTGGAGCGACAACACCGCCGCCAACCTGATGCTCGACACGCTCGGCGGACCGGAGGGGATCACCGCCTTCGCGCGCGCCCACGGCGACACGGTCACCCGCCTCGACCGCACCGAGCCGACGCTCAACACCGCGATCCCCGGCGATCCCCGCGACACCACCAGCCCGGCGGCGATGGTGGGGCTCCTGGAGAACGTCCTCCTCGGGCGTGCCTTGTCGGCGGAGTCGCGCACGCGGCTCACCGGCTGGATGCACGACAGCCCGACCGGCCTCAAGCGCGTGCGCGCCGGCCTGCCGGAGGGGTGGCGCACCGCGGACAAGACCGGCACCGGCGACAACGGCACCGCCAACGTGGTGGCGCTGATCCACCGGCCGGACGGTGCGCCGATCCTCGCTTCGGTGTATCTCACCGGCTCGCCGGCCGAGCCGGCCGCCCGCGACGCCGTGCACGCCGAGGTCGGCCGGCTGATCGCCCGGACCCTGGCCAGCGCCTGACCGCCCCGAGACGTCCCGCCCGACGATCCCATGTCGAAGACCACCCGCGCCACGCAAGCCCTCGCCCGCGCCGGCATCCCGCACAGCGTCCACGCCTACGACTACGACCCGGACGCGACCCGCATTGGCCTCCAGGCGGCGGAGGCGATGGGCGTCGGACCGGGCGAGGTATTCAAGACCCTGATGGCCGCCGTCGATGGCAAGCCGGTCTGCGTGCTGGTCCCCTCCGACCGCGAGGTGTCGCTGAAGAAGCTCGCCGCCGCCTTCGCGGGGAAATCCGCCGCGATGATGCGCCCGGCCGAGGCCGAGCGGCTGACCGGCTACCATGTCGGCGGCATCAGCCCGCTCGGGCAGAAGCGATCGGTCCCGACCCTGGTCGACGCGGCCGCCCTCGCCCTGTCCGAGATCTTCGTCAATGGCGGCCAGCGGGGGTTGCAGGTGCGGGTGAAGCCCGACGATCTCGTGCGCCTGCTCCAGGCCCGCATCGAGGCGGTGACCTGACGCAAACGCGGCGTTAACCACGATCCGCCAAGGCTCTGCATCGAGAGCGGATGCGGGGACGGGCGGATGGGTGACGGCGTGCGGCTGCTGGCGGGCCTGATCGTCCTCGGCCTCGCGGGACCGGCGAGTGCGGCCGACATGCCGGAGCCCGGCTACTGGCCGGCGCCGCGGCCCGGGCCGGGCGCTCCCCCGCCCCCGCGCTACTTCCCGCGCGGCGACAGCGACGCCTCGCCCATCACCCGCGCCGATCCCGCCTGCCAGGGCTTCGTGCCGACCAACGCACCCGGCGACCCGACCTATGTCGGCTCGCCCTTCGGCATCGGCAAGCCGAGCTATTACGGCTTCCCGCCCCCGCGCGGCGTCGACGATCCGTACGGGCGCCGAGTCGCCCGGGGATGCTTCTAGGGTCAAAGCGCGATCAGCTTGACCCTATGAGGGTCTGCTGACGACCCTACTCGGACCCTCGGAAGGTCTGCTTCTAGGCAATCTGATTGAGTGTGCCTGAACGGCCAAAGCTGGTCGATTGTGGTCCGCACTCCTCTCGATCAGCTCGGGAGCAATCCCACCTTCTGATAGCTCTCGATCAACGAGTCGAACAAATTGATGTCTGAGCGGCTTCGGGCTATGATCTGTGCTCCTGCAACAGCAGCATAGATAGCACGGGCTCTCGACTCGCTATCGACCGGATCAACTAATTGGGCATCGACCAGTTGCTTGCGTAGCCACGCCGTGTTGACATCAGCAAAAGCCTGGACTTCTTTTAATACAGGATCTGGCAACTCGTCATGTTCCGTAGCCATAAAGCTGCTGAGACACATACGATTATTGCGCGCCAGAGATAAGCGAAAAATACCAGGATATTGCTCCAAAGCGTCAATCGGGCTCTGAGCGCCCGTAGAAATAGCTTCAAGATCGCGTGCTATATCTTCCCAATAACGACGCGCCACCGCCTCGCCGAGGAGAGCCTTATTGGCGAAGTAGTAGTTGATGCTTGCGGCCTTGATGCCGACAGCCTCCGCGAGGTCGCGGAAATTGATGCCGCCATAGCCATAGGCCATCGCGGCCTCCTTCGCGGCCGAGAGGATCGCCTCTCTCACGTTCGCCTTCAATGTCGCTGCCATCTCAACCTCCATCTGTCATATGGCAGACAGGGGTTGACGGCACAAGGTGGGAGTCCTAGCTTCCTACCTGTCATCTGACAGACAGACGACCACCGCCGGAAAGCGAGACGACGATGTCCGACAAGCTCAAGCTCTTCACCTCTCCCTCGGCCTTCCCTAACCCGCAGCGCCTGCGGATCTTCATGCACGAGAAGGGCATCGCCGATCGCTTCGACGAGACGATCTACGACATGTCGCCTGTCGGCGAGCAGCGGGGTTGGAAGCACTTGAAGATGAACCCATGGGGCGAGACACCGACCCTTGCGCTCGCTGACGGTTCTTACCTCAGCGAGACCTCCGCCATCGCCCGCTACCTCGACGACACGTTCGAGGGCCGCAAGATCATGGGCGAAACGGCGTACGAGCGCGGCCTCGATCAGATGTGGGACAACCGGGTGTGGGTGCACATCCTCTACCCCATCGTCACCGCCTTCCATGTCCTGCACCAGGGGCTGGGCCCGAAGCTCGAACTGACCAGCAATCCGGCCTGGGGCGAGCATTCCCGTAAGGTGGCACTGACGCATTCGGGTCTGGTCGATCGGCATCTTGCGGACGGGCGGGAATGGCTGCTGGGCGGCAGTCAACCGACCTTCTCGGACATCACGCTGGCGACGGCGATCGCCTTCTCCAAATTCCCGGTCAATGCTACCCCGCTCGATGAGCGCTTCGAGCACATCGACGCTTTCTGGCGGCGCTGGCAGACCCGGCCGACCTTCCTTGCCGCCTACGCCGATAGAAGCAGCGGCGTGCCAGAACTCGACAACCGCGCTTGAGTATCCTGTCGCCGATCTCGACGGTTGACTGACTCTATTTTGAGACGAGAAGAATACTAGAAATTATATCTTGGCGCGGAGGGTTCTGATGACCCTCTGCCCAAGTGGGCGCATAGGTTGATTGAATGCGCAAGGATCAAGGTCCGGCTTTGGACATCACACGAGCGCCCGCTTTCCACCCTCAGCAACACTTCACTCGGTCAAGCTGATTGAGTTTTGACCCTAGAGTCCAGATCCCGGCCGGCCGCAAGGCCGCGCACTCTGGCCGATCGATTCGATCTTGCGGCCCCGGCTTCCACGGATAAACCGGCCTCACCGAAGCCGGATGTTCCGCCCATGCCCCGCATCGCCTGCCTCCACACCCTCGACAGCAACGCCGCGCTCTTCGACGCGGCCCTGCGGGAAACCGGGCGGGCCGGCGTCGCCTTGCGCCACACCGTGCGCGCCGACCTGCTCGCCGCCGCCGAGCGCGCGGGGCAGCTCACGCCCGGGATCGCCGCCGAGACCGCCGCGATCCTGCGCGAGCTGTCGGAGGAGGCCGACGCGGTCCTGCTCACCTGCTCGACCCTCGGGCCGGCGGCCGAGAGCGCGGCCGCCGAGGTTTCCGTGCCGGTCCTGCGGGTCGATGCGGCCCTCGCCGCGGAGGCGGTGAGGGCAGGCGGCCGGGTGGTGGTGCTCTGCGCCGTCGCGACGACGGTCGAGCCAACCCGGCGCCTGTTCGAAGCGGCCGCGCGGGCGACGGGGGCGGCGGTGAGCGTCGAGGTTGTTCCCGGGGCCTGGGACGCGTTCAAGGCGGGCGAGTCCGACCGTTACCGGGCGCTGGTCGCCCGCGCCGCCGCCGCCGCGCGGGAGGACGGCGCGACGCAGGTCGCCCTGGCGCAGGCCTCGATGGCGGGCGCCGCCGCCCTGCTGCCCGAGGCGACCCGCCCGCTGACCAGCCCAGCGGTCGGCCTCGCGGCGGCGATCTCGGCCGCCGGCGGGTAGAGCGCCTGAAGGCTGCGCCCTATCCGGCGGGCCCGGCCATGCGCGCCCGGGTGTCCGCATCGAGCACGGCGCGGATCGCCGCCGTCAGCGGATGGCGGGCGGTGTGCCGGGCGCCGTAGGTGAGGTTGAAGGCGTAGTCGAAGCCCGGCGGGTTGCGGCCCTGGTTGTGCTGGAGGATCGTCTCCAGCTTGTCGAAGCCCTTGGCGAGCACCGCCTCCGGCGAGGTGCCGGCCTCGTACTCCTCCCACAATCCCAGGATCTCGTCCCGGCGCGCCGGAGGCAGCGGCGCGGTGAGGCTTTCGAGGTCGCGCCGCTCCTGCGCGCTCTTGCCCGCGGCGCGGGGATCGGTCGCCGGCACGCACGCCGCTGCCTCGCGAGGCCTACGACGCGCTATGGGCGGAACGCTGAAGTTCATCGATGCCTCGACGCTTCGTCGCGGTGCTGTCGGACGAACCGGAAGCCGGACGCCGGGGCCTCGACCTCGGTGACTGCCTGCACTCTGAATCGGCGAAATACGAGCGCGTGCCGATCCTGGCGATGGCCGACGAGTTCAGGCAGACCGATCCGGATGGCATTCCCTAATGTACCATCCGTTCGATCGACGAACAGGCAGCGCTCCAGATAGTTGATATTTCGAGATTTTTCTTCGGCGATGCGCCATTCGCCCCGTTGAAAACGCTTGGGGCCGCGTCCCGCGAGCCGAAAATCGGCTCCTCGACCGCGGGAGGCGCCACAACTTCACACAGCACGACCCTGGCGCCCGATCCCCGCCCCGATTACGGTCCCGGCCGATCCGGCCGCCAGGAGCCCCGCGCGATGACACCATCCCCCTCCCCTTCCCCCGTCCTCCGGCTGACCGACGTTCCAGCCCTGCGGGCGCAGGTGCGGGCGTGGCGGGCGGCCGGCGAGGGCGTGGCGCTGGTGCCGACCATGGGGGCGCTGCATGAGGGGCATCTGTCCCTGGTGCGCCAGGCGCAAGCGGGCTCCCGGCGGGTGGTCGTCAGCATCTTCGTCAACCCGACGCAGTTCGGCCCGAACGAGGATTTTTCGCGCTACCCGCGGGTCCTCGGGGCCGATCTCGCCCTGCTGGCCGAGGCCGGGGCCGATGCCGCCTTCCTGCCGGACGTGGCCACGATGTACCCGCCGGGCTTCGCCACCACCGTGACGGTGGCGGGGCTGACCGAGATCCTGTGCGGACCGTTCCGCCCCGGGCACTTCGCCGGCGTTGCCACCGTGGTGACGAAGCTCCTGCTGCAGGCCCTGCCCGACCGGGCGATCTTCGGCGAGAAGGATTTCCAGCAGCTCCAGGTGATCCGGCGCGCGGCCCGCGACCTCGACGTCCCGGTGGCGATCGAGGGCGCGCCGACCCTGCGCGAGCCTGATGGCCTCGCCCTGTCGTCGCGCAACCGCTACCTGTCGCAGGAGGAGCGGCGGGCCGCCCCCGCGATGCACGCGGTGCTGCGACGGGTGGCCGAGGCGGTGCGCGGCGGCGCGGATACGGCGCCCGCCCTCGCCGAGGGCCGGGCGGCCCTGGCGGCGGCGGGGTTCGGGCCCGTGCAGTACCTGTCGGTGAACGACGCCGAGTCGCTGGCGCCGCTGGAGCGGGTCGAGGGCCCGGCCCGGGTGCTGGCGGCGGCGTATCTCGGCGCCACGCGCCTCATCGACAACGTCGCGGTCTGACGGCGACCGCGACGCTCGGATTTCTCAATCGCGCAACAGCTCGTTGATGCCGGTCTTCGCCCGGGTGCCGGCATCGACGCGCTTGACGATGACCGCGCAGTAGAGCGACGGGCCGGGGGTGCCGTCCGGCAGGGCCTTGCCGGGCTGCGTGCCCGACACCACCACCGAGTAGGGCGGTATGCGGCCGTAGGAGACCTCGCCGGTGGCCCGGTCGATGATCTTCGTCGAGGCGCCGATATAGACGCCCATCGACAGCACGCTGCCCTCGCCGACGATCACGCCCTCGGCCACCTCGGCGCGGGCGCCGATGAAGCAGTTGTCCTCGATGATGACAGGGTTGGCCTGGAGCGGCTCCAGCACGCCGGCGATGCCGGCGCCGCCGGAGATGTGGCAGTTCTTGCCGACCTGGGCGCAGGAGCCGATCGTGGCCCAGGTGTCGACCATCGTGCCCTCGCCGACATAGGCGCCGAGATTGACGAAGGAGGGCATCAGGACCGCGCCGGCGGCGATGTGGGCGCCCCGGCGCACCACCGCGCCCGGCACCGCCCGGAAGCCCGCGGCGCGGAAGCGCGCGGCGTCCCAGCCCTCGAACTTCGACGGCACCTTGTCCCACCAGCCGCCGCCGCCGGGCCCGCCCTCGATCAGCGACATGTCGTTGAGGCGGAAGGAGAGCAGCACCGCCTTCTTGAGCCACTGGTTGACGTGCCAGTCCGCGCCCCCCGACTTCTCGGCGACGCGCGCCTCGCCGGAATCGAGCAGCGCCAGGGCGGCCTCGACGGCCTCGCGCACCGGCCCGCGCGTGTCGGCACCGACACTCGCGCGGTCCTCCCAGGCGGCTTCGATGGTCCGGGCGAGATCGGCGTGCGACATGGGAGGCGTCCAAGGCGGGAGTTCGGTGTCGCGTCCCCTCTACCAAAGCCGCTGCCGTGCTGTCACGTCGGGTCGGCGGCCCGGCTGTCGGCGAAGGCGCGGGTCAGCGCGGCGAGCTCGTCGGCGAGCGCGTCGTGGATCACCGCGGCGGCGTCGGGAAACACCTCGAGCATCCGCCGCATCACCGCCTGGGTGACGACCATGACCTCGACCGGGTCGCGCCCGGCCCGGGCGGTGGTCGGCCGCTCCAGGGGGTAGAACAGGGCGGCCTGGCCGATCAGCGCCGAGGGGCCGGCCTCGACCGGGGCGCCGCGGGACCCGCGCGGCTCCAGCACCACCGTGCCGCGCATGACCACGAAGCCGCCCTCGGCGGTGTCGCCGCGGGTGAAGAGCACGGCGCCCGGCTCCAGCCGCCGGCGCTCGGCCGCGAACGAGATCAGCCGCAGGGCGTCCCGGTTCATCAGGCCGAACAGCGGCGCCGCTTGCAGAATCGCGATGTCGTCGTCGAGCGCCAACGGCCTCGCTCTCCCCTCTCGCGCCGGCGCCCGGCACCGGGGCGGCCCGGCCAAGCTCTAGAGCATTTTGCGCAGCACTGGACACCGGTTCGTCGCAGAAAATGCGGCGCGGCGGAAGCCGCCGCTCCGCGTTCCCCCCATGCGCCTCGCCCTCACGCGACCCGCGCGCCGGCCCCGCTCCCGGGCCGGGCCACCACCCGGTCGCGCCCCTGGCGCTTGGCCTCGTAGAGCGCCGCGTCGGCGGCCGAGAAGCCCTGCCCCCCGGTCTCGCCGGACAGGATCTCGGCGACGCCGAGGCTCACCGTGACGATGCCGCCCTCGTTGGCGACATGCGGGATCTGGAGGCGGGCCACCGCCCGGCGGATCCGCTCGGACCGGGCGACGGCCTCCGGGCCGGACGACCCCGGCAGCAGCACGGCGAATTCCTCGCCGCCGATCCGGCAGGCGCTCTCCGCCGGCTCGCGGACCTGGCGCTGCAGCACCCGGGCGACGGCGCGCAGCACCTCGTCCCCGGCGAGGTGACCGTAGGTGTCGTTGTAGCGCTTGAACCGGTCGGCATCGAGGAGGACGAGGGACAGGGGCGTCCCGGTCCGCACGGCCTCCTCGCGCGCGCGAGAAAACGCCTCGTCGAAGTGGCGGCGGTTCGGCAGGCCGGTGAGCCCGTCGGTATGGGCGAGGCGGGCGAGGTCGCGGTTGGCCGCGAGCGCGCCCTCCTCGGCGTGGGCGCGCCGCTCCAGCTGGCGCTGGAGCACGAGGGTCAGCGCGATTAGGCCGCCGCACAGGAACGCCACCAGGGCGGCGATCACCCTCGCCCGCGGCCACCACAGATCGGCGATGGCCTGGGTCGGCACTATCACGACGGCGACGAGCGGATGCGGGCCGATCCGGGTGTAGCTGAACAGGCCCTCGACCGCCTCGGTGTAGCCCGTCGCCACGAACCGCCCGGTGCGATGCTCGAAGAAGCGCCGGAAATGCGGTGCCGCCGTCAGGTCCTTGCCGATCGCGTCCTCCATCATCGGGCTGCGGACCAGGAGCTCGCCGCTCTCGCGGAAGAACGCGATGCGGGTGCGGTCGCCGAGGCTGAGGCGGCCGAACAGCGCGTTGAAGTAGCCGATGTCGATCGTGCCGACGACGACGCCGGCGAAGGCCCCGTCGGCATAGGCGAGGCGGCGGCTGAGCGGGATGACCCAGCGCCCGTCCGGCGTCATCCGGGTCGGCTTGCCGATGTAGAGCCCGACATCCTCCCGCTCCCGGTGGACGCGGAAGAAATCCGCGTCGGGAAAGCTCAGCCGGCGCGGCACCACGGCGGTCGAATCGGCGAAGGCCTGCCCCTGCGCGTCGAGGGCCAGGATGGCGCCGAGGCCCTTGGCGGTGGCGGCCCGGTCGAACAGCACGACCTGGCGCAGGCCCGGGGCGACGCCGTCGGCCTCCGGGTTGTGCAGGCCCTCGACCACGCCCTGGAGCGACAGGTCGTAGAGCTCGATGTTGCGGTCGACCATGTGCTCGACCGATTCCAGCAGGTTCTGCGATACCCGGCCGACCTGCTCCCAGGCGCTGCGGCGCATCTGCATGACGGTCAGGCCCGAGGCGCCGCCGATCACCAGGGTGGCGGCGACGATCGCTCCCGCCAGCGTGCGGGACGCGGTCGACTGTCGCCTGCGGGGTCCGGGCTGCATCGACGCTCCGTTGCGCGGTGCTCTGCGATCCTCCCGGTCTAGGTACGGGACTCTAAGATCCGGTTGCGGCCGCAGGGTAATCGGCCCCAAGGATAACCGATCGTTACGAGCGGCCGGCCCTGTGCGGGTGGGCGGGCCGCGCCGTTTGCGGATACGATCCGGTGCGGGCGACTGACCCGGCAGGAGGGACGATATGCGTGCCGACACGATTGCGCCCATGATGGTCAGGGGCGCGCCGCGATGCTGAGCCCCGCGCTTCGCGAGGAGATCGCCCGCCGCTACGGCACGCCGGCGGTCGTCGTCGACCTCGACCGGGTGGCCCGCAACGTCGCCCGGCTCCAGGCCGCCTGCGACGCCGCCGGCCTCGCCAACCGCCCGCACATCAAGACGCACAAGAGCCCGGTCCTCGCCCGGATGCAGATCGAGGCCGGGGCGCGGGGCGTCACCTGCCAGAAGATCGGCGAGGCCGAGGTGATGGCACGGGCCGGGATCGACGACATCCTCGTCAGCTACAACCTGATCGGCCCGCACGCGGTCGGGCGCCTCGGCCGGCTCCTGCGCGAGAGCCCCGCCCGGATCACGGTCGCGGCCGACAATCCCGTGACCGTGGCGGGCCTGCCCGAGGCGGCGCAGGCCGGCGGGCGCCCCCTCGACGTGGTGGTCGAGTGCGACACCGGCCGCAAGCGCGCCGGCGTCGAGACCCCCGGCGAGGCGGTGGCGCTCGCCCGCGACATCGCCGGCCGGCCCGGCCTCGCCTTCGGGGGCCTGCTGCTCTACCCCCCGGTCGGCGCCGCCGACGGCGCGCAGGCCTTCCTCGACGCGGCGCAGGCGGGCCTTGCCGAGCACGGGCTCCACGCCCGCATCGTCTCGACCGGCGGCACGCCGAACCTGCCGGAGCTCGGGCACGTCCGCGGCGCCACCGAGCACCGGGCCGGCACGGTGATCTTCAACGACCGCATGATGATGGCGGCGGGCGTCGCGACGCTCGAGGATTGCGCGCTCGCCGTGCTCGCCCGGGTGGTGAGCCGGGCCGGCCCTGAGCGCGGCATCCTCGACGCCGGCTCGAAGACGCTCACCAGCGATGCCGGCGGCGGGCTCGACGGGTTCGGGCTGCTGCCCGACCATCCGGGCGCCCGCATCAGCGCCTTCGCGGAGGAGCACGGCTTCCTGGATCTCGCGGCCTGCGCGGAACGCCCCCGGGTCGGGACGCTGGTCGAGGTGGTGCCCAACCACGTCTGCGTCGTCGTCAACATGGTCGACGAGCTGGTGGCCGTGCGGGACGGGGCGATCGTCGGCACGCTGCCGGTGGAGGCGCGGGGGATGATCGCGTAGAGGACGGGATCAAGCCGTCGCGGCATCGATCCTATCCGCGACCTCATCCTGAGGTGCGAGCGACAGCGAGCCTCGAAGGAGGCCTCCAGTGATCTCGGCGATGTCTGGAGGCCTCCTTCGAGGCCGCTGCGCGGCACCTCAGGATGAGGTCGCGGGTAGGATGACCCCGGGGTCTTCGATGCTTCGCGGCGCCCTTGTCCGACGCCGGCCGCACTCCTACGGCAGCAGCTTGTACCCCCCGCCCTCCGTCACCAGGATCGAGGCGGTGGCCGGGTTGGGCTCGATCTTCTGGCGCAGGCGGTAGATGTGGGTCTCGAGGGTGTGGGTGGTGACCTGGGCGTTGTAGCCCCATACCTCGGCGAGCAGCGTGTCGCGCCCCACCACCTGGCGCCCGGCGCGGTAGAGGAAACGCAGGATCGCGGTCTCCTTCTCGGTGAGCTTCAGCTTCGAGCCGCGATCGCCGACGAGGAGCTTGGCGCCCGGCCGGAAGGTGTAGGGGCCGATCTGGAACACCGCGTCCTCGCTCGCCTCGTACTGGCGCAGCTGGGCGCGGATGCGGGCGAGCAGCACCGCGAACTTGAACGGCTTCGTCACGTAGTCGTTGGCGCCGGCATCCAGCCCCTGCACGGTGTCGGAATCCGAGGCCTGGCCGGTCAGCATGATCACCGGGCCGCGAAAGCCGCCCTGGCGCATCTGCCGCACCGCCTCGCGCCCGTCGAGGTCGGGCAGGCCGACATCCATCACCACGAGGTCGACCCGCTCGCCCGTGACACGGTCCATCGCCCCGCGGGCGGTCTCGGCGGTGACGACCTCGAAGGCGTCCGACAGGGCGAGCTGCTCGGTCAGGGTGTCGCGCAGGGTCGGATCGTCGTCGACGACGAGCAGGCGGTGGGCGTTCGACATCGAACCGGCACTCTCGAGGAAGGCGGACGGGCGCAAGGCCCGCCGCCGGCCGGGCCGCGATCCCGGACGGAGCGCAGCCTGGCAGCGTTGCGGGGCAGAGTAGCGGAGCGCCAAGCCGCGGCAAGGGCCGGCACCCGTCCTGTCCCCCGTCCTGTCCACGCTGCCGGCGGTCAGGCGCGGGGCGGCAAGGTGCCCTCCGGGCGCGGCGGCACGGGCCGCAGGTTGCTCGGGGTGGCGAGATCCGGGCGCGCCACCGCCACCGGGCAGGCCTGGAGCCAGAGATAGGCCCGGAGCGCCAGCCAGGCATCCTCGAGCGCGCCGTGGCGGGTTCCCACCCGGGCAAGGCCGATGCGCCGGCACACCGCGCCGAGGGCCGCCCTCCCCTTCTCGCCGCGCCGGCGATAGGCCTCCATGGTGCAGTAGACCTTCGCCGAGACCGGCGGCAGGCCGGCCGTCGCGAGTTCGCGGCCGAGGAAGCCGAGATCAAAGGCGGCATTGTGGGCGACGATCAGGTCGGCCCCGGCAAGCAGCTCCGCCAGGGCACCCATATGGGCGGCGGCCGGGTCCTGGTGGCGCAGGAGCCAGTCGTCGTAGCCGTGCACCGCCTCGGCCCGCGGGTGGCTCGCCCGGCCGGGATCGAAGATCAGGTGGTGGCAGGCGATCTCCGGCGCACCGGCGGCGAGGGAGGCGGTGGCGAGCGCGACGGCGCCGAAGCTCACCACCCGGTCGGCCTCGGCGAGCCCCGTCGTCTCGACGTCGATCGCGACGACGCGCGGCGGCAGCCAGCCGAGCCAGTCCGGCGCGGGATCGGGGGGCGGCGAGGACATGGCGACGGCTCGGGCACGGGACGCGTCCCGCCATTCTCCGCCGGGCCGGGCGTCCTGTCACGCTCCCCTCGACGGGCCCGGAGCCGGCGCCGTAGAACGGGCTCCCATGAAGCGCACCACCCTCCGGCACCTGCGGGTCCGCCCGAACCCCCTCGACCGACGCCGCGGCACCCTGATCGCCGGACCGGTCCTGATCCCCTGCGCCCTCGGCAAGGGCGGCCAGACGCGGGGCAAGCGCGAGGGCGACGGCGCCTCGCCCCGCGGGACGTTCCGCCTGCGCGGCGGCTTCTACCGGCCCGACCGGCTCGGCGTGCGGCCCGCGAGCCTCCTCCCCCTGCGCCGCATCCGCCCGCAGGACGGCTGGTGCGACGAGCCCGGCGACCGGCGCTACAACCGCCCGATCGCGCTGCCCGCGCCGGGCATCAGCGCGGAGGCGATGTGGCGCGACGACGGGCTCTACGACCTCGTGATCGACCTCGACTACAACCGCGGCCCGATCCGCCCGGGCCGCGGCAGCGCCATCTTCCTGCACGTCGCCCGCCCCGGCTTCCGGCCGACCGAGGGCTGCGTGGCCTTGCGCCGCCCCGACCTCGTGCGGCTGCTGCGGCGTCTCGGTCCCGGCACCCGCCTCACGATCTAGGCCAGCTGTTCTCCGGCAACCCGGAGAATTCGAGAGAATTTTCTCTTCCGCCCATGCTGCGGAGCACAAAAAACTCTTTCATTTTGGTAACGCTGCCACACTCGCGCCACGCGAAAACATCCTGTACGGTCCGGCTGCCACATAAAAACCATGTCGGACGCAGGGAGAAGACGCATGCTCGACGCCTACACCGCGACCGAGATCGTTCGGGCCCGACAGATTCACGCGGCGGAGGGCGCCCGCGGCACCCTCTGGGACAGCACCGCCCGCTACCGCGACGGGTTGCCGAACTCCCCGATCCTGCTCACGGACGAGGATCGCGTCCGCTTCCTGGAGCAGGCGCGGGAGGAGATCCGCTGCCTGCACGCCAATTGACGTGACGCCGACGCGTCAGACCTTCGGCTGGCGCGCTCCGAAGATCGCGCTGCCGACCCGCACGTGGGTCGCGCCCATCTGGATCGCCGCCGAGTAGTCGGCGCTCATCCCCATCGACAGGACCGGCAGGGCGTGGCGGCGGGCGATCGCCGCCAGCAGCCCGAAATGCGCCGAAGGCGGATCCTCCGCCGGCGGGATGCACATCAGTCCCGAGACCGTGAGGCCATGCGTCTCGCGGCACTCGACGAGGAACGCGTCGGCCGCGCCCGGCGCCACCCCGCCCTTCTGCGGCTCCTCGCCGGTATTGACCTGCACCAGCAGGGTCGGGTGCCGGCCGCTGCGCTGGATCTCCTTCGCCAGGGCCGCGGCGAGCGAGGTCCGGTCGAGGGTGTGGATCACGTCGAACAGCTCCACCGCCTCGCGCGCCTTGTTCGACTGCAAGGGGCCGATCAGGTGCAGCTCGACGTCCGGAAACTCGTCGCGCAAGGAGGGCCACTTGGCCTTCGCCTCCTGCACGTAGTTCTCGCCGAACCGGCGCTGGCCCGCGTCGAGCGCCGGGCGGATCCCTTCCGCCGGAATCGTCTTCGAGACCGCGATCAGCGCGACGTCGTTGGGATCGCGCTCGCCGTCCTCGGCGGCGCGGACGATTGCCGCCCGCACCTCGGCCAGATTCGACGTGACGGTCTGCGGGTCGATCATGACCGGCGCCTCTCCGCTAGATTGGTTGACCCTCGGGACCAAACCGTGTCCTAGTCCGCCGGCGCCGCGCCGAGCAAGCTCAACCGTTTGCGGCCGTGACGTTTTCCCTTCATCCCTGCCGCCGGTGCTCACGGCGCCGGCGCCGACCGGTCGCAAAGACGCCGCCATGGCCGAACGTTACAACGCGAAGGATTCCGAGCCCCACTGGCAGCAGGTGTGGGCCGAGCGGGAGATTTTTCGCACCCGCAACGACGATCCGCGCCCGAAATACTACGTGCTCGAGATGTTCCCCTACCCGTCGGGACGCATCCACATGGGCCACGTGCGCAACTACGCGATGGGCGACGTGGTCGCGCGCTACAAGCGCGCCAAGGGCTTCAACGTCCTGCACCCGATGGGGTGGGACGCTTTCGGCCTTCCGGCCGAGAACGCCGCGATGCAGAACAAGGTCAATCCGCGGGACTGGACCTACGCCAACATCGCGACGATGCGGGCGCAGCTGCAATCGATGGGCCTGTCGCTGGACTGGAGCCGCGAGATCGCGACCTGCGATCCCGAGTACTACAAGCACCAGCAGCGGATGTTCCTCGACTTCCTCCAGGCCGGGCTGGTCTCGCGCCGCACCGCCAAGGTGAACTGGGACCCGGTCGATCACACGGTGCTGGCCAACGAGCAGGTCATCGACGGGCGCGGCTGGCGCTCGGGCGCGCTCGTCGAGCAGCGCGAGCTGACCCAGTGGTTCTTCAAGATCACCGACTTCGCCCAGGACCTGGACGACCGGCTCGACACGCTGGAGCGCTGGCCGGAGAAGGTCCGGCTGATGCAGCGCAACTGGATCGGCCGCTCGGAGGGGCTGGAGCTGCGCTTCGCGCTCGAGAGCGCGCCGGAGGGCGCGGCCCGCGAGGTCACGGTCTACACGACGCGGCCCGACACCCTGTTCGGCGCGAAGTTCCTGGCGGTCGCCGCCGATCACCCCCTCGCCGCCGCGGTGGCGAAGGACGAGCCGGCGCTCCAGGACTTCATTGCCGAGTGCCGGCGCATGGGCACGGCGCAGGCCGCGATCGACACGGCGGAGAAGCTCGGCTTCGATACCGGCTTGCGCGTGCGCCATCCGCTCGATCCGTCCTGGACCCTGCCGGTCTACGTCGCGAACTTCGTGCTGATGGAGTACGGCACCGGCGCGGTGTTCGGCTGCCCCGCCCACGACCAGCGCGACCTCGACTTCGCCAACAAGTACGGCTTGGGCAACACGCCCGTGGTCTGCCCGCCGGACCAGGACCCGGCTGCCTTCGTCATCACCGACACCGCCTATGACGGTGACGGGCGGATGATCAACTCGCGCTTCCTCGACGGGATGGACACCGACGCGGCGTTCAAGGCCGTCGCCGACCGCCTGGAGGCCGAGACCCTGGACGGCGCGCCGGTGGGTCAGCGCCGGGTGCAGTTCCGCCTGCGCGACTGGGGCGTCTCGCGCCAGCGCTACTGGGGCTGCCCGATCCCGGTGATCCATTGCGATGCCTGCGGCGTCGTGCCGGTGCCGGTCGAGAACCTGCCGGTGCGCCTGCCCGACGAGGTCTCGTTCGACGTGCCCGGCAACCCGCTGGAGCGCGACGCGGCCTGGCGCAACGTGCCCTGCCCGTCCTGCGGGCAGCCCGCCCGGCGCGAGACCGACACGATGGACACCTTCGTCGACTCGTCCTGGTACTTCGCCCGCTTCACCGCGCCGTGGCTGGAAGACGCTCCGACCGACAAGGCGGTAGCCGACCACTGGCTGCCGGTCGACCAGTATATCGGCGGCATCGAGCACGCGATCCTGCACCTGCTCTACTCCCGCTTCTTCATGCGGGCGATGCGCAGGACCGGCTGGGCCGGGCTCGACGAGCCCTTCGCCGGCCTGTTCACGCAGGGCATGGTGGTCCACGAGACCTATCGCGACGAGGCCGGGGCCTGGGTGCAGCCGGTCGACGTCAAGGTGGTGACCGAGGACGGCGCCCGCAAAGCGTTTCACGTGAAAACCGACGCGCCGATCGCCATCGGGGCGATCGAGAAGATGTCGAAGTCGAAGAAGAACGTCGTCGATCCCGACGACATCATCGCTTCCTACGGCGCCGACACCGCCCGCTGGTTCATGCTCTCCGACTCGCCGCCGGAGCGCGACGTGATCTGGACCGAGGACGGCGTGCAGGGCGCCTCACGCTTCGTCCAGCGCGTCTGGCGCATGGTGAGCGAGGTGGCCGAAGGTGGATCGGCGCCCGCGGGTGCGGGCAGCGAGGCGGTGCTGAAGGCGGCGCACAAGGCGCTGCACGCGGTCGGTGAGGATATCGAGCGCCTGCGCTTCAACCGCTGCGTCGCCCACGTCTACGAGCTGGCGAACAGCCTACAGGAGGCCGTGAATGCCGAGCGCGGCCACGCACCCTCGCCGGCCCTGCACGAGGCGACGCGGATCCTGGTCCAGCTCATCGCCCCGATGATGCCGCACCTCGCCGAGACCTGCTGGACCGCGCTCAAGCAGGACGGCCTGGTGGCCGAAGCCGCCTGGCCGGCGGTCCGCCACGACCTCCTGGTCGAGGACAGCGTGACGCTGCCGGTGCAGATCAACGGCCGCAAGCGCGCCGACGTCACGGTCCCACGCGATGCCGATCAGGCCGCCGTGCAGGCGGCGGTGCTGGCGCTCGAGCCGGTGCAGCGGGCGCTGGAGGGCAAGCCGCCGCGAAAGGTGATCGTGGTCCCGCTGCGCATCGTCAACATCGTGGTCTGACCGGACACGCTCCGCGACGACAATTCGGGGCCCGGCGATCACAGGATCGCCGGGCCTTTCCCTTATCCGCGACATCCCCGGTTTCCCGCGACCGACCGGCCCCACGCCCTTGTGTCGCCGCAGAGACTCGTTAGCTCCCGTCCTCTATCCTGAGGGACGCGGAGGGCGTCGATTCGAAGGCCCCTCCCCCTTCGCCAAACCCCTTGGCAGGGGCCAAGCGTAGCGGTAACGGACGAGCGGTGGCAGGACGGACCTTCATGGCAGGCAGCACGGCGAAGACGGCGCGAAACCTCACTCTCGTCGCCACCCTGGCGCTCGGCCTCTCGGCCTGCTTCCGGCCGCTCTACGGGCCGACCGCCTCCGGCGCGCCCTTGAGCGCCGTGCTCGCCTCGATCCAGGTCGAGACGGCGAAGACTGCGCAAGGGCAGGAGCGCCTCGGCCACTACCTGCGCAGCGAGCTGGTCTTCGACCTCGACGGCTCGGGCCAGCCGTCCGAGAAGAAGTACCGCCTGACGCTCGCGGCGAGCGAGACGGTGCAGACGCCGATCGTCAGCTCGATCACCGGCCGGGCCGAATCGGCGACCCTGCTCGGCACCGCCTCCTACAAGGTGCAGACCCTCGTCGGCGACCGCATCATCACCGAGGGCGTCGCGCAGGGAACCGCCACCTACGACCGCTCGGCCCAGCGCTTCGCCAGCCTGCGCGCCGCCCGCGACGCCGAGATCCGGCTCGCCAAGCTCCTCTCCGAGCAGATCAAGACCCGCGTCGCCGCGATCCTGGCGACCCAGCCCTGAGCCCGACCGCCGGAGACCGCGAATGACCGCCGTCAAGGCCGGCGAGGTCGAGGGGCTGCTGCGCCGCGGCCCCGACCCGCGCATCGCCGTGATCCTGGTCTACGGCCCGGATACCGGCCTCGTCACCGAGCGTGCCCGGACGCTGGCCGAAAAGGCGGTCGACGACCCGGCCGACCCGTTCGCGCTGGTGAAGATCGACGGCGACGTGCTGGCGGGCGATCCCGGCCGCCTGATCGACGAGGCCGGCACGGTCGGGCTGTTCGGGGGCAAGCGCGCCGTCTGGGTGCGGCCCAGCAGCCGCAACTACGCGCCGGCGGTCGAGGGCGTGCTGAAGCAGGACGGCCTCGACACCCGCATCGTCGTCGAGGCCGGCGACCTCGCCAAATCGGCCCCGTTGCGGGTCGTCTGCGAGCGCTCGCCGAAGGCGCTGGCGATCCCCTGCTACCCGGACGATGCCGGAACCCTCGCCGATCTCGTCGAGCGGACGCTCAGGGCCGACGGCCTGCGCATCACCCGCGAGGCCCGCGACCTCCTGGTCGGCGGCCTCGGCGGCGACCGGCGGGCGAGCCTCGGCGAGATCGAGAAGCTGGCGCTCTATGCCCGCGGCCAGGGCGAGATCGGCATCGACGACGTCGAGGCGATCGGCAGCGACGTCTCGGGATCGATGCTCAACGCGCTGATCGACGCGGCCTTCGCCGGACGGGTCGCCGAGACGGAGCGGGCCTATCGTCGCTTCCAGATCGAGGGCATGGACGCCTCGGTGATGCTGGGGGGCGCGCTGCGCCACGCCCTCACGCTGCTCGCCACCCGGCTCGACGGCGAGGGCAAGAGCCCGGGCGCGATGGTGGCGGGCTGGCGCGGCCTGCACTTCCGGCGCCAGAAGATCGTCGAGACGCAGCTCGCCCGCTGGAGCCCGGCCTCGTTGCGCCGGGCGGTGGCGCTGTTGCAGGAGGCGGTGCTCGGCGCCCGCCGAGCCGGCGGCGACTTCTCGCACGCGGTCGCGGCCGATCTCTTCCTGCGGCTCGCCAGCGAGGCGGCGCGGCGGGGCTGACGGAGCCCCCCTGCCCTCTCGCAGGCCGGGCTGAGAGACCCGACCGGCGGCGTCACATCTCCAGGCGCCGGCACAGCCCGTCGAGCTGGTCGAGGCTGGTGTAGCGCAGCCGCACCTCGCCGCCGGCGCCCTTGGCGTCGATCGACACCACGACGCCCAAGATGTCCTCCAGGCGGCGTTCGAGCGCACGGGTATCGGCGTCCTTCTCCACCGCTACCTTGCGCGGCCGGCCGGGGCGCGGGCCGGTGCCGGTCTGCTCGCCGGCGGCCAGGGCCTCGACCTCGCGCACCGTCATGCCGTCCTCGATCACCCGGCGGGCGATTCCCTCCGGGTCCTTCACGGCGAGGAGCGCCCGGGCATGGCCGGCGGTGAGGGTGCCGGCGATGACGTGGTCCTGCACCCCGGGCGGCAGTTGCAGCAGGCGCAGGGTGTTGGCGAGGTGGCTGCGGCTCTTGCCGATGATCTCGGCGAGCTCGGTCTGGGTGTAGCGGAACTCGCTCATCAGCCGCTCGTAGCCCGCCGCCTCCTCGATGGCGTTGAGGTCGGCGCGCTGGACGTTCTCCAGGATGGCGTATTCGAGCGAGGTGCGGTCGTCGATCTCGACCGTGACCACCGGCACCTCGTGCAGGCCAGCCCGCTGCGCCGCGCGCCAGCGCCGCTCACCGGCGACGATCTCGAACGCGTCCGGCACGTTGGCGAGCGCCCGCACGACGATCGGCTGGATCACCCCGCGGGTGCGGATCGAGGCCGACAGCTCCTCGAGTTCGGTCTCGGCGAAGTGGCGGCGCGGGTTGCGCGGGTTCGGCCGCAGGAACTCGATCGGCACGCGCCTCTGCCCGGCCTTCGCCTTCTCGGGAGCGGCCGGGGCCTCGTCGCCGAAGTCGCCGATCAGCGCCGCGAGACCGCGCCCGAGGCGCGGCCGCGCTCCCTCCTCCGCCATACCCTTCATCCTCTCCATCGCTCCAATTCGTATGGCGTCAGGCGGCCGCCGGCAGGCGGCCTTCGCGCTGGATGATCTCGGAGGCGAGCCGCAGGTAGGCCTGCGAGCCGGCGCATTTGAGATCGTAGAGCAGCACCGGCTTGCCGTGCGACGGCGCCTCGGACACGCGCACGTTGCGGGGGATCATGGTCTCGTAGACCTTGTCGCCCATGAATTCGCGCACGTCGGCCACGACCTGCGCCGACAGGTTGTTGCGCGGGTCGAACATCGTCAGCACCACGCCCTGGATCGCCAGGCGCGGGTTGAGCGCACCCTTGACCTGCTCGACGGTGCGCAGGAGCTGGCTCAGGCCCTCCAGCGCGAAGAACTCGCATTGCAGCGGCACCAGAACCGCGTGCGCTGCGGCGAGCGCGTTGAGGGTGAGCAGGTTGAGCGAGGGCGGGCAGTCGATCAGCACGTAGGTGAAACGCTGCTCGTCCGGCGCCCCATCCTGGTCGAGGGGTTCGAGCGCCCGGCGCAGGCGCTGCGCCCGGTCGGCGGCGCTCGCCATCGCCATCTCAAGGCCGAGCAGGTCCATGGTCGAGGGGATGAGCGACAGGCGCGGCACCGCCGTCGCCTGCACCGCGTCGACGAGCGGCGCCTCGCCGGAGAGCACGTCGTAGGTCGAGAGGCGGCGCTGGCGCCGGTCGATGCCGAGGCCGGTCGAGGCGTTGCCCTGCGGGTCGAGATCGACGATCAGCACGCGCTCGCCGATCGCCGCGAGGGCGGTGCCGAGGTTGATCGCCGTCGTGGTCTTGCCGACGCCGCCTTTCTGATTGGCGAGCGCGATGATGCGCAGGGGTCGCGGGCTGCCGCTCACCTGCGACTCGGGGGGTTCCGCGATCATGGGAGTAGGCCGCTCACGCTGGAGACGCGGACGATTCTGGCCTCAGAATCGGTCCGGCTCGGGATCAGATCCGCGGCAAATCTCCACCTTTCCTCCGCCTCGGTCAATTCGGTTAAGACATCACGCCCTTTCGGAAACAGCCCGGTGGCGCCTTTTTTCAACACCGGTTCGGTCCAGGCGAGGAGCTGCGACAGCGGCGCGAGGGCGCGCGCGGTCACGACCTGCGTATCGGAGAAGCCCGCGATGACGCTCTCGATGCGGGCGACGTGGACCTTCGCCGCCGCCCCGGTGAGGCGGGCGGTCTCCTGGAGGAACGCGCCCTTGCGGCCGTTGCTCTCGACGAGGTCGACGCGAAAGCCCGGCCGCTCGCGGCCGGCGATCGCCAGGATCAGCCCCGGGATCCCGGCGCCGCTGCCGAGATCGAGCCAGCGCGTCGCCTCCGGGGCGAGCGCCAGGAGCTGGAGCGAATCGGCGATGTGGCGGGTCCAGACCTCGGCCAGCGTCGAGGGGCCGACGAGGTTCTTGATCGACTGCCAGCGGGTGAGTTGCGCGACGTAGAGATCGAGCGCCGCGGCTGTTTCACGTGAAACGCCGGCCTCGCGGAGGACGGCGTCGCGGCCGGAGGGCGTGGTCTTCATTCGGCCGGAACCTGGGCGGGAGCGCCGCGGCGAGCGTGCGCGGCAAGCAGCGTGAGGGCAGCCGGGGTCACACCCTCGATACGGGCGGCTTGGCCGAGCGTGAGGGGCCGAACCTTATCGAGCTTCAGCCGCAGCTCGTTCGAGAGGCCGGCGATGCTGCCGTAATCGAGCAGAGCCGGCAGGGCCACGGCCTCGTCGCGCCGGAACGCCGCGATGTCGGCCTGCTGCCGGTCGAGATAGACCGCGTAGGTCGCGTCGGTACACAGCCGATCGGCGAGGGCAGGGGGGATGGCCTGGAGTTGCGGCCACACCGCGGCGAGCCGGTCCCAGGTGATCTCCGGGTAGGAGAGGAGCTGGAACGCCGAGCGTCGGATGCCGTCGCGGTTGAGGGCGATGCCGTGCCGATGCGCCTCGGTCGGCGTGAGACTCAACTCATCGAGCATCCGCCGCGCGCCCTGAAGCGCGTCGCGGCGCGCCGCGTCGTGCGCGGCGCGGGTCGGCGAGACGCAGCCGAGGGCGAGGCCGCGACCGGTCAGACGTTCGTCGGCGTTGTCGACGCGCAGGCTGAGCCGGTACTCCGAGCGCGAGGTGAACATGCGGTACGGTTCGCTGACGCCGTGGGTCACGAGGTCGTCGATCATCACGCCGAGATAGGACTCGGCCCGGTCGAACACCGCGAGTTCCGCCGCTCCGGCCAGACGCGCGGCGTTGAGCCCGGCCACCAGCCCCTGGCCCGCCGCCTCTTCGTAGCCGGTGGTGCCGTTGATCTGTCCGGCCAGGAACAGGCCGGGAATGCGCCGGGTCTGCAAGGTCGGGTCGAGCTCGCGCGGATCGACGTAGTCGTACTCGATCGCGTAGCCCGGGCGCAGGATCACCGCGCGCTCGCAGCCGGGCAGCGACCGGACGATGCCGGCCTGGACGTCCTCGGGCAGAGAGGTCGAGATGCCGTTCGGGTAGACCGTCGGATCGTCGAGGCCCTCCGGCTCCAGGAAGATCTGGTGCCCGTCGCGGTCACCGAAACGCACCACCTTGTCCTCGATCGACGGGCAGTAGCGCGGGCCGCGGCTGGTGATGCCGCCGGAATACATCGCCGAGCGGTGGAGGTTGGCGCGGATCAGGTCGTGCGCTGCCGGTCCGGTCCGGGTCACGCCGCACTCGATCTGCGGCGTGGTGATGCGCTCGGTTAGGGTCGAGAACGGCACCGGCGCGTCGTCGGCGGCCTGCTTGTCGATGCCGTGCCAGTCGATGGTGCGGCCGTCGAGGCGGGGCGGGGTGCCGGTCTTCAGGCGGCCGAGGGCGAAGCCGTGGCGGTCGAGGGTGGCCGAGAGGCCGAGCGCCGGCCCTTCTCCCATCCGTCCGGCCGGAATGGTGACCTCGCCGATATGGATCAGGCCGCGCAGGAAGGTCCCGGTGGTCAGGACCACGGCGCGGCAGGGGAGGGCGCGGCCGTCGGCGAGCACGGCGCCCGTGACCCGCCCGCCGACGACGGTAAGATCCGCGACCTCGCCCTCGACGATCACCAGGTTCGGCGTCTCGCTCAAGGCGGCCTGCATCTCCCGGGCGTAGAGCTTGCGGTCGGCCTGGGTGCGCGGCCCACGCACGGCCGGGCCCTTGCGGCGGTTGAGCAGGCGGAACTGGATCCCGGCCCGGTCGGCGCAGCGGCCCATCAGGCCGTCGAGAGCATCGACCTCGCGCACGAGGTGGCCCTTGCCGAGGCCGCCGATGGCCGGGTTGCAGGACATCGCACCGAGCGTGTCGCGGCGGTGGGTAACCAGGATCGTACGGGCGCCGGTGCGCGCGGCCGCCGCGGCCGCCTCGGCACCCGCGTGCCCGCCGCCGACGACGATCACGTCGCAGGGGAGAGAATCGTCAGTGAGCATGGGGTGATTAGGCGGCGCCCGGCGGCGGCGTCAATCGGGCTGTCGCGCGATCCCGCGTTTCACGTGAAAACACCGCGGATCGCGACGCTCACTTGCCGATGCAGAAGCTGGAAAAGAGCCGGTCGAGCATCTCTTCGACCCCGACGCGGCCGGCGACCTCGCCGAGCGCACGGACAGCGAGGCGCAGATCCTCGGCCACCAGCTCGGTCGGCAGGACGGCGCCGTGCTCGACGACGCGGTCGAGGTGGTGCAGGCAGCGTTCGAGGGCGAGCCGCTGACGTTCGCGGGTCACGAGGGCATCGCCGCTGCCGAGCGAGGTTTCGGCCAGGCGCTCGATCTCGCCGAGGAGCCGGTCGAGCCCGGTGCCGATCCGGGCCGAGATCGTGATCTCGCCGGCCGGCGCCGGGCTCGAAAGATCGCCCTTGGTGGCGACGACGAGAACCGGGACGGCGAGGGGAGGGGGCGGCTCGCCGCCCGGCTCGCGCAGCCACAGGACGAGATCCGCCTGATCGATGCGACGCCGGCTGCGGGCCACCCCCTCGGCCTCGATCGCATCCGTGCTGTCGCGCAGGCCCGCCGTATCGACCAGCAGGACCGGCAATCCGCCGAGATCGCAGCGGACCTCGATCGCGTCCCGCGTCGTCCCGGGTATCGCCGAGACGATCGCGACGTCGCGGCGGGCGAGCGCATTGAGCAGGGTCGACTTGCCGGCATTGGGCGCGCCGGCGAGCACCACCGTGAAACCGTCCCGCAGGCGCTCGCCCCGGCGGCCCTCGGCGAGGGCGGCGCGGATGGCGTCACGGACGCGGCCCGCGGCCGCGCGCCCGGACGCGGTCAGCGCCTCGTCGTCGACATCGCCCTCGTCGGAGAAGTCGAGCGCGGCTTCCGTTCCGGCAAGCACGTCGAGGAGGGAGGCCCGCCAGCCCTCGACGGCCCGGCCGAGGGCGCCGTCGAGCTGGCGGACCGCCTGCCGCCGCTGTGCCTCGGTCTCCGCGTCGATCAGGTCGGCCAACCCCTCGACGGCGGTCAGGTCCATGCGGCCGTTGAGGAAGGCGCGGCGGGTGAAGGCGCCGGGCTCCGCCGGCACGAGGCTGGGGATGCCCCCGAGACTGCGGAGGATTGCCGCCCGCACCGCCGGACCGCCGTGGAGATGCAGTTCCACCATGTCCTCGCCGGTGGCGGTGCCGGGGCCGGGCAGCCAGGCGACGAGGGCGTGATCGAGCATGTCCCCGGTCCCTGGCTCGCGCAGGGTGCGCAGCGACAGACGGCGTGCGGCGGGCAGTGACCCACGGATCAGCGCCGCGAGGGCGGGGCCGGCCTGCGGACCGCTGATGCGCACGACCGCGACGGCGGTGCGGCCATAGCCGGTGGCGGGGGCGAAGATGGTATCGGACATAGGCTTCGGGCGTGACGGCGGCAGGCTTGCGGGAGCGCCGGATCGGGGTTCGGCGCGGCGTCGCTAGCACGGATCGAGGTGCGATGCCGAGAACCGGCGTCACGGTGTCGATGCGGTGAGGCCGTTTCCCGGACGACTTGCCGGACCCCACGGGCGAGCCGCTTCCGCTGACGGTCGAGGACGCCGCGATATCTCGTCAATCTCGCACCCTCGTCTGGAGATGCCGCGCGTAGGGGGCAAGCCGCCCGACGGAGGGCTCCAGCTAGCGTGAAGATCCCTGGAGCCATCCTCTAACACCCGCGGCCGCGGGCACCTCGGGACGCGGGCGCGTCGTCCACGCCCTCCCCAAACGAGAACGGCGCCCCTCTCGGGGCGCCGCGTGAGCCTGTTGCGTGATCGCGACCGATCGGCCGGATTAGGTGTTCATCGAGTCGAAGAAGTCGCCGTTGCTCTTGGTCTGGCGCAGCTTGTCGAGCAGGAACTCGATCGCGTCGGTGACGCCCATCGGGTTGAGGATGCGGCGCAGCACGTAGGTCTTCTTGAGCGAGTCCGGCGGGACCAGCAGCTCCTCCTTGCGGGTGCCGGAGCGGGTGATGTCGATCGCCGGGAAGATGCGCTTGTCGGAGACCTTGCGGTCCAGGATGATCTCCGAGTTGCCGGTGCCCTTGAACTCCTCGAAGATCACCTCGTCCATGCGCGAGCCGGTGTCGATCAGCGCGGTGGCGATGATGGAGAGCGAGCCGCCCTCCTCGATGTTGCGGGCGGCGCCGAAGAAGCGCTTGGGCCGCTGGAGGGCGTTGGCGTCGACACCGCCGGTCAGCACCTTGCCGGAGGACGGCACCACGGTGTTGTAGGCGCGGCCGAGCCGGGTGATCGAATCGAGCAGGATGACGACGTCGCGGCCGTGCTCGACCAGGCGCTTCGCCTTCTCGATCACCATCTCGGCGACCTGGACGTGGCGGGTCGCCGGCTCGTCGAAGGTCGAGGCGATCACCTCGCCCTTCACCGAGCGCTGCATGTCGGTAACCTCCTCCGGCCGCTCGTCGATGAGCAGGACGATGAGGTAGCACTCAGGATGATTGAGGGTGATCGACTGGGCGATGTTCTGCATCAGCACCGTCTTGCCGGTGCGCGGCGGCGCCACGATCAGGGCGCGCTGGCCCTTGCCGATCGGCGCGACGATGTCGATGATCCGGGGCGAGAAGTCCTTGCGGGTCGGCTCCGACAGTTCGAGCTTGAAGCGCTGCGTGGGGAACAGCGGCGTCAGGTTGTCGAAGTGGACCTTGTGCTTGATCTTGTCCGGATTCTCGAAATTGATCGTGTTGACCTTGAGCAGCGCGAAGTAGCGCTCGCCGTCCTTCGGGCCGCGGATCGGCCCCTCGACGGTGTCGCCGGTGCGCAGGCCGAAGCGGCGGATCTGCGTCGGCGAGATGTAGATGTCGTCCGGGCCGGGCAGGTAGTTCGAGTCGGAGGAGCGCAGGAAGCCGAAGCCGTCCTGGAGCACCTCGACCGTGCCGGCGCCGATGATCTCGACATCCTTGGCAGCGAGCTGCTTCAGGATCGCGAACATCAGCTCCTGCTTGCGCATGGTCGAGGCGTTCTCGACCTCGACCTCCTCGGCGAAGGTGAGCAGCTCGGTCGGGGTCTTGGACTTGAGATCCTGCAGCTTCACCTCGCGCATGGCGGGGGCGGCGGTCTCGATCGGGGCGAGGGTGTCTTCGATCATGGGATATCGGGGTGTGGGGGCGAAGCTGGGGAGCGTCATGTCAGGACAGGTCCGGCCGCCGCAGGACGCGGCGTTGAGCGGAAAAGCAACGGGGTGGCCGAGAGGCGGGCACCGGTCGCGAAGTCGTCGCCTGATTGTCCCGGAGGTCGCGTGGAGGGGCCGGGCGGCCCTGGATGCGACGTGACGTGACGATGGAGGAGGGAACGACTTTATGTAACGGGTCCTCGTCGTCGACTCAAGTCCGCGGTTGCGGAAAAGTGGGGAGCGGCGCGGTACGGCGGCACCAGAAGAGACGGCGGACCCGGCGAGGATGCTCCGGCCGCGTCCGAAGCACGGCGAACTATCGGCGCAGTCGTCCGGGCCATGCATTAACATTTGGAACGTTCTGCCCCGACGTTACAACCAACGATCGTCGACGCAACCGCCGAGCTCGAGGCTATTCGGGCGGGTCGAGCGAGGTCTCGCGGTGATCCGGTCCAGTATCGTGGTGGGCGTGGCCGGCAGCGATGCGGTCGGCGGCCAGTCGATCAGCGGCGGCGAAGGCGGATATAGAGCGCGCCGCCGCCGCCGTGATGGTGAGCCGCCTCCTCGAAGCCGACGACCAGGGCGCGCAGTTCGGGCAGGCGCAGCCAGTGCGGCACGCTGCGGCGCAGGACGCCGCGCTCGGCGTAGGGGTCGCCGCCGGTCCCGCCCTTGCCGGTGACCACCAGCACCACGGCGTGGCCGGCCGCCCGGGACCGGTGCAGGAAGCCGATCAGCGCCGCGTGGGCCTCGGCCTGGCGCATCCCGTGCAGGTCGATCGAGGCGTCGACGCTGCGCGAGCCGCGGCGCAGGGCGGTGCGGACCCGCCGCTCGAGGGGCGCCAGCGGCGGCAGGACCGGCGCGGGCGTCACGGTCGGTTTCCTGACCGGCTTCTTGACCGGTTTCTCGACGACCGGACGACCGGGCGGCGTCACGGCGGCGGGGCTCGCGACGGGCTCCGGCGACGGGGGAGGGGAGGGGGCGGCCCGGCCGCGCAAGGGCGTGACCAGGCGGGAGATCTCGGCCCAGAGCCGGGCCTCCTCGGAGGAGAGCCGGCGCCGGCGCCGGATGCGGGGAGGCTCGGTCACGGCGCGGCCCCTGCCTCGCCCGGCTTCGGCAGCAGCACGACGAAGCGCGCGGGATCGCGCAGCAGGCCGGCGACCGCGCCGGCCCGGGCGCCGGTGCCGAGATAGAGGTCGCCGCGGGCCGGGCCCAGGATCGCCGAGCCGGTATCCTGCGCCACGACGAGGCGGCGCAACGGGGCGCTGCCGCCCTCCGGATCGGGCAGCGATCCCTCCAGCCAGAACGGCAGGCCGTAGCGCCACAGGGAGGCGTCGACCGCGAGGCTGCGCCCGGCCGTCAGCGGCACGCCGGCCCCGCCGCGCGGCCCCGCCCCCTCCGGCACGCTCTCGTCGAGGCGGAAGAAGACGTAGGAGGCGTTGCGGCGGATCAGGTCGCGGGCGATGTCGGGATGGGCGCGCAGCCAGCCGGTCCAGCGGGCGAGCGTCAGGCCCTCCAGCGGCAGGTGGCCGCCGGTGACGATCAGGCGGGCGACCGAGGTGTAGGGCCGGCCGTTGCGGCCGTCATAGGCGAGGCGGACGGCGCGGCCGTCGGGCAGGCGCACCCGGCCGGAGCCCTGGACCTGCAGCACCAGGAGGTCGACCGCGTCGCGCAGCCAGAGGAGCGGGCGGGCGCGGGGCCCAAGCGCCCCATCCTCGATCGCCGCCCGGTCCGGGTAGGGCAGGAAGGCGTCGCCGTCGCGGCGCGCGGCGCGGAGCGAGGGGTCGAGGCCCGGCCGGGTCTCGCCGGGATCGAGCGACACGAGGTCGTCGGGGCGCGCGAGCGCCGGCACGGTGAAGTCCGGCGTGGCGACCGGCGAGCCGGCGAGCTCGGGCTCGAAATAGCCGGTGAGGAAACCATTCGTGCGCTCGGGCGCGGCGTCGCGGTTCGGCCGCAGGACGCGGTAGGCGGAGAAATGTCCCTCGAAGAAGGCCCGGGCTCCCTCCGGCGCCGCGCCGGCGGCCGCGGCGCAGGCGCGGGCGAGATCCTGGCTCGGCGCGCCTGGGGCCGCCTCGGCGAGGACCGGGCCGGCAGGCGCCGTGCAGGTCGCCCGGAAGGCAGCGAGGGCCGCCGCGAGGTCGTCACCGGGAAAGCCCGGCAGGGCGCTGAAGGGAACGGGTTCGAGGACGGCCTCGCCGACCCGCAGGGGGGCGGCGCCCGCCGGGCTCGGTCCGCCGGCGAGGAGGGCGGCGAGGACCAGTCCGGCGGAGACGCGTCCGATCGCGGAACTGGCAGCGGGACAAGGGCCGAAGGCCGGTGGCATGGGCGCGTCGGGCTCCGGCCCCGGGAATGCTGTGCTGTGGTCGCGTCGCGCGAGGCTGCGAGGCGAGGCCCGGCGACCGATGGAGTGTCGCCGAGGGCCGGCGGCCGATCAAGCCGCCGGCGCGACGGTCATCAGTGCCCGGCTTCCGTGGCGACGAGCTGCCAGTTCGGGTCGCGGCTGCCGAGGGTCCGGGCGAAGGTCCAGACGTCGGTCACGTCCACGACCTTCTCGGGGCTGCCGTCGACGACCTGGCCTTGCGGCCCGCGGGTGGCGGTGATGAGCTTCGAGAGGTAGCGCACGGTGACCTGGGCCACGCGGTTGCGCACGTCGACCCCGACGATCTCGGCCCGGTCGATCGACACGAAGGTGGTCTCGACGGTTTGGCCGGCGCGCTCGCGGCCCTGGATCGCCCGCTCGAACCCGTCCGCGACCTCGCGCGAGAGCAGGGTCTTGAGCGTCTTGCGGTCGCCCTTGGCGAAGGCGGTCACGATCGTCTCGTAGGCGACCTTGGCGCCGTCGGTGAAGCCGCGGGGATCGAAGTTCGGCTCCTGCTGGAGGATCAGGTCGAGGCCGCGGGCGGCGGGCGAGTTCGGCTCGACCACGCCCTTCCAGTTGCGCGGCACCGCGGTCGCGACCGGCGCGGCGGCGCCGCGCTCGGGGCCGGCGCCGGGCAGCCGCACGACGTTGTCGCCGTCGCGGGGTGCCGCCGGCGGCTCCTCGCGCCGGGCCAGCGGGTTGAACGGCGGCCGCTCGCTCCCGGTCTTCTGGCCGAGGACCGAGCGCAGCTTCCAGATCACGAAGACCGCAAGCCCGAGGAAGATGAGGGTCGTAAGGTCGAGGGAGTCCTGCATCATCGATCCGTTCATCGATCCGTTCTAGACGGCTTCCTTGGCGGCGTCCTTGGCGGCTTGACGCCGAGCATCCCCGACCGCCCCGGCACAGCTTGCGACATCTCCGGCGCGTCGACGGCTTTGGCACCAGGACCGGGGCAAGGCAAGCGTCCGGCCGGCGCCGCACCGCGGGCCATGCCGGTGATATGGGGCCGGGCCCCCGCCGTATCCAGGCGCCGGCGCGCGACGCCGCACGGGTCCCGGCCGAGTTCGAGGCGGGAGCCGGCCTGCCGCAGCGTCGGGACGGCCGGGAGGCAGGGGCGCGGGAGGGATGATCGGCGCCTCTGCTTGTTCGCGGCCTGCGGGCATGATAGCCGCAACGCCGCCGTCGCGCGCGCCGTTTTTCGCGCCAGCGCGCGTCGGCCGTCGTTTACGTCCAGCCCTCGAAGGAACCCTCCGCCATGGCCGATTCCCCGGTCCCGAACGGCAACGGTGGCGCCGCGGCGCAGCCCGACGACTTCACGCCGACCCTCAACGCCCTGGCGCAATACGCCAAGGACCTCTCCTTCGAGAACCCGAATGCGCCGCGCTCGCTGCAGCCGCAGCAGCAGGGCCCGCAGATCAACATCCAGGTCAACGTCAACGCCCGGCAGCTCGCCGAGGAGGACTTCGAGGTCGAGCTGCGTCTCGAGGGCGACGCGAAGATCGGCGCCGAGGTGCTGTTCGCCTTCGAGCTGACCTATGCGGGCATCTTCCGCCTGCGCAACATCCCGCAGGACCAGATGCACCCGGCGGTGATGATCGAGTGCCCGCGGCTGCTGTTCCCGTTCGCCCGCCAGATCATCGCCGACGCGGTGCGCAACGGCGGCTTCCCGCCGCTCTACATCGACCCGATCGACTTCGTCGGCCTCTACCGCCAGAAGGCCGCCGAGGCCCAGGCGCAGGGCGGCGTGGCGTAACGCCGGCTGCCGCGTGGGCCGGCTCCCGGCCCGCGCGATCGTCGGACGTGTTTCACGGGAAACGCGGCCGCCACTCCTAATCCCGCAGGGTTGGCACCAGGGACGCCACCAGCAGCCCGGCCATCGCGAGGTTGAACACGCGCAGGGCACGGCGCGTCCGCAGCACCCGGGCGGTGCCGACGCCGATCAGCGTCCAGAGACCGACGCAGGGCAGCGCGACGATCCCGAACAGGACCGCGAGCAGCAGCGTCGCGCGGAGTGGGGCGTCCTCGGTGCCCGCCGTGTAGGTGGCGAGCGCCCCCGCCGCGATGACCCAGGCCTTCGGGTTCACCCACTGGAACAGGGCCGCCTGCAGGAAGCCGAGCGGCCGTCCGCCCGCACCCGCCTTGCTGCCGGGCTCGGCGGGATCCGGGTCTGCACCGGCGATCTTCCAGGCGAGCCAGAGCAGGTAGGCCGCACCGACCCATTTCAGCACCGCGTGGACCCGCGGATCGGCCAGCAGCGGCAGGCCGACGGTGCCGAGCACGACCAGCATCACGGGAAAACCCGCGGCGATGCCGAGCATGTGCGGCACGGTGCGGACGAAGCCGTAGGTCGCGCCCGAGGCCACCACCATGGTGTTGTTTGGGCCGGGCGTCGCCGACATCGCGACCGCGAAGGCGCCCGCCGAGAGAAGCCAAGTCCAGTCCACGATCGATCCGCCCTGTCTCGTCGTTACGCCGTCGGGGCGATGATACACGGTTTCGAGGCGGCGCTCGCGGCGGCGTCGGACGAAACGGCGACGGTCCCGCGCTCTGCTGCCGGCCCGGGGCCCTGTCGCGCACAGCAGCCGCGAACCCTGGGTCAGGTGACCGCAGGACGGGTCGGCGCCGCCCCCTGGACTCCCGCCCCCGGATCGGGCGATGGGGGCCCTGCGCGCTCGGGCGTGCGGGAACATCTGCGCGTCGCGCGAGAGGGAAGACGACGGGATGGCGTACTGGCTCTACAAGTCCGAGCCCTCGGTGTGGTCGTGGGACGACCAGGTCGCCGCCGGCGCGGCGGGGACGTTCTGGAACGGGGTGCGCAACCATGTCGCCCGCAAGAACCTCGAGGCGATGCGGCTCGGCGAGCAGGGCTTCTTCTACCACTCGAACGAGGGCAAGGCGGTGGTCGGCGTCGTCGAGGTGATCCGCACCTACTATCCCGACCACACCGATGAGACCGGTCGCTTCGGCATGGTCGACCTGAAGGCGGTCGAAGGGCTGCCCAACCCCGTGAGCCTCGAGGCGATCAAGGCCGAGCCGCGTTTACGCGAGATGGTGCTCGTCAACAATTCGCGCCTGTCGGTGCAGCCGGTCAGCGAGGCGGAGTGGGCGCTGGTGCGCCGCATGGGGGGCCTCTGACCGATGGGGACCGGCGCGTGAGGCGCGTCCTCGCAGGGTGCGGGCTCGTCCTTGCGCTGCTGGCGGACCCGGCGGGCGCCCAGCAGAAGCCCAGAGCCCCGGAAGCCAAGGCACCGGCGAAGCCGGCCGGGCCGGAGAAGGTGCTGACCTGCGGGGCGCTGTCGAACCTGCGCATCCTGATGGCGGAGACGGGCGGCACGCCTGCGGCGATCAGGACCCGGCTGGACGACCCGAAGGCCGATCATCTCGGCTGCACGCGGGTCGGCCGCGACCGGATCGAGGGCAATGCCGAGCGGGTGGTGATCGGCGGCACCGCCTACGATTGCCTGAAGGTGAAGGAGACGAGCCTGTGCCGCTGGACCCCGTCGGGCGTGCCGGCGGAGGCGCCGTGAGGCGCCCCCGCCTTTAAGCCGGTCAGATGCTCCAGTACGGCGTGGCGTTGAAGTAGTGGTGGACGTGCTCCTCCCACTTCCGGTCGTAGGAGGGATCGTTGCCCTCGGCCGAGGCCGGCGGCGCGGCGCGGAGCTGCTCCTCGGTGAGGTCGAGCACGTAGGCGTCGAGCTCCGGCGCGAAGCGCAGGGTCGACCACGGCACGGTGTGGTAGCCCTCGCCGATGCCGAGGAAGCCGCCGAAGCTCATCACGGCGTAGACCACCTTGCCGGTGGCCTTCTCGATCATCAGGCGCTCGATGCGGCCGATGCTGTCCCCGTTCGGGCGACGCACGGCGGTGCCCTCGACGCGGTCGCTGGCGATCAGCGCGCTGGTCTCGTTGGTGGTGGTGCTGCCCATGTCGGAGCGATCGCCGACGGTCGGTGCGACGGTGGTCATCGGAACTCTCCAGGTTCGTCCGTTTCTTCCCCGGCAACGCTGCCGCCGCGGGGCCTGTTCCGGCGCCGGGATCGCGGAGGGACGCTGCGGCGAATGGCGGAGCAGCGGGGCAGTTCCCCCCGGGCGATCGGGGCGCTAGCCTGCGGCATGCCTCTGCGTTGCTCGCCGATTCGCCGTGCCGCCGTCCTGACGGCCCTCCTCGCGCTCGCCGCACCCGCCCTCGCGCAGGATCGCGGCACCCTCAACCCGAAGCCGCTGCCGCCGCTCGCCAACCCGGACGATCCCTCGACGCCGGCCAAGGCCCTGTTCGGCCGCGCGACGACGCCGGCCGCCCTGCCGCCGCAGGCGATCGGCGGCTACGCCCGCGGCTGCGTCGCCGGGGCCGAGGCGCTGCCGATCGACGGCGCGACCTGGCAGGTGATGCGCCTGTCGCGCAACCGGAACTGGGGCCATCCCCGACTCGTCGCCTTCCTGGAGAAGATCGCGGCGGAAGCGCCGCGCAAGGCGGGATGGCCGGGCCTCCTCGTCGGCGACATGTCGCAGCCGCGCGGCGGGCCGATGCTGACCGGCCACGCCTCGCACCAGCTCGGCCTTGACGCCGACATCTGGCTGACCCCGATGCCGGACCGGCGCCTGAGCCGCGCCGAGCGCGAGGAGATGTCGGCCACCAACGTGGTGCGGACGGACCGGCGCGACATCGACCCGGAGGTCTGGCGGCCGGAGCACCTGCGGCTGATCAAGATGGTGTCGCGCGAGCCGGAGGTGGCGCGGATCTTCGTCAACCCGGCGATCAAGCGGGCCTTGTGCCGCGAGGCGGGATCGGACCGTGGCTGGCTCACCAAGGTGCGGCCGATCTACGGCCACAACTACCACTTCCACATCCGGCTCGACTGCCCGGCCGGCGAGGCGGCCTGCCACGACCAGGACCCGCCGCCCTCGGGCGACGGCTGCGGCGCGGAACTCGATTACTGGTTCACGGACGCGGTGCTGAACCCCAAGCCCCGCCCGCCCGGCAAGCCGCGCCCGCCGATGACGCTCGCGGGCCTGCCGGAGGCCTGCCGCACGGTGCTGAAGGCGCGGTGACGGCGGAACCGGGATCGGCCCACGCCGGTCCCGGTGCGCAGGCTCACTCCGCCGCGACGCCGACCCCGATCGGGCAGGACACGCCGGTGCCCCCTAGGCCGCAATAGCCGCCCGGGTTCTTCGCCAGGTACTGCTGGTGGTAATCCTCGGCGAAGTAGAACGGGCCGCCGTCGCGGATCTCCGTGGTGATCGGGCCGTAGCCGCGGGCCTTCAGGGCGGCCTCGTAGGTCTCACGCGAGGCCTCGGCCTCGGCCCGGCGCGCCGCGTCGGGCAGGTAGATGCCCGAGCGGTACTGCGTGCCGACGTCGTTGCCCTGGCGCATGCCCTGCGTCGGGTCGTGGCTCTCCCAGAAGGTCTTGAGCAGGGCGGAGAAGGGGATCGTGCGCGGGTCGTAGGCGACGAGCACGACCTCGTTGTGGCCGGTCATGCCCGAGCAGACCTCCTCGTAGGTCGGGTTCGGGGTGGTGCCGGCGGCGTAGCCCACTGCGGTGACGAAGACGCCGTCGCCCAGCTGCCAGAACTTGCGCTCCGCCCCCCAGAAGCAGCCGAGGCCGAACACCGCCGTCTCGATGCCGTCCGGATAGGGGCCCTTGAGGGGATGACCGTTGACGAAGTGCCGCTCCGCCGTCGGCAGGGGGTTGGGCCGCCCCGGCAGGATCTGGTCGGGGCTCGGCATCTCGGCGCGCTTGCGGAAGAACAGCATCGGGTCGCTCCGGTATCGGAACGGAGCCTCGCGGCTCCGGAGGCGAGACGCCTCTGAACACGACCTGATGTGGGGTGGGAGCCCTCGCTTCTGAAGGGCGTCGCGTCAGCGCAGGAGCAGCCTCAGCGGAGGAGCAGCTTCAGCGAAGGACCGGCGCCGGCGCGTCCGTGGCGGCGACGCGGGCCGGGGCGTCGGGGCCGAAGGCGGTGCTCGGATCGAAGAAGGCGCCGCGGGCCACGATCAGCCCGGCCGCCAGGACCCAGAAGAGCACCGCGCCGACGATCCGCCGGGTCCGGACCGGACGTCGGCGCGCCGTCGCGCAGGCAGCCTCCTGCGCGGGCCGCAGGTCCAGACGCTCGCCGAACGGATCGAAGATGGCAGGACGCATGGTCTTTCCGGGCTGACGCGCGACTTCGCAGGACGACACTTCGACATTGTAGATAGGTCGGGCGCAGGCCCCGCAGCAATAGACGCGGTTTTCTATTTTCAGTGGATCTAGAGAAGATATTTACTGCCCGAAAGATCGTCTGGAGAAATTTCGTCTTTGTTCCCCGACGCACCTTCGGTCCGGTGCTGCGTCGTGACGCAGCCGGGCCGTCCGGCCCTCCGCGGGTGCTCCCCCGCGCCATCGGAGCGGACCGCCGCCGCCCCCGCCAAGGCCGGTGAAGCCTCGGCATCGCGCAGACGCGGTGCGGGCCCGCGCCCTGGTCCGCGCAACTCACCAGGCGCGGTTGCCCGCCCGGGATCGTCCAGCCTACAATTCCGTGACTTTGCGGCATGACGGCCTGTTTGGCGCCGGCCGCAACAGCTGGGATTGGGAACAAGTACCGTGGAGAGCGGGACTCCGATGCGTGTCGCGCGGGGGGATTATAGAGCGCGGCGATGCCGCCATCCGGGCCGACACCGCGAAGCGGGGCGGATCGCGCGCCGGACCGGCGCCCGATGAACCCGTCCTCGCCGGATCACCGCGCCGACCCGCGGTCGGCGGAGCTGTCGTCGGCCGACTTCATGCGCCTGATCGAGGCGTTCGGCCTGACCGGCGCCTGGCGCTGGGACTTCGTCACCGGCCGGCAGGTCTGGTCGGCGGGGCTCTACCGGCTGCTCGGGCTGCCCGAGGGCGAGCCGGCGAGCTACGAGCGCCTGATCGGCCTCGTCCACCCGGCCGACCGCGACGGGCTCGAGGATTCCGGCCAGATCGTCCAGGCCGGGATCCTCGGCAGCCACACGGTCCGGCTGATCCGCCCGGACGGGACGACGCGCACGGTGGTGAGCCGCGGCGAGGTCTTCTTCAGCCCGGAGGGACGCCCGGTCGCGGCGACCGGGGTGCTCCTCGACGTGACCGACCGCGAGCGCCTGGCCGAGATGCACCGCCTGGAGCAGCAGCGCCGGGCCAGCCTGGCGCGGGAGGCGCAGGTCTTCATCCACACCGAGCCCAGCCTGCCGCTGACCGAGTACGGACCGGATTTCCTGGCCCTCGTCGGCCTGCGGCGCGAGGAGGTGCAGGCGGACTGGCTCAGCCCGATCGTGCCGCAGGAGCGGGCGCGCTGGCGCGACGAGCTGCCCCGCCTCGCCGCTCTGGGCCAGCCGTTCAGCATCGCGCCGACCCTGCGGCTCGCCGCGGGCGGTAGCGCGCAGTTCCGCATGACGCTGGTGCCCTTGCGCGACGGGACGCCCGATCCGGCCTGCTGGACCGCCGTGATCACGCCCCTGTCGGCCGAGGGCACCGCCTGGGATCCCGTGCCGCGCCCGGCCGAGCCGGCGATCCTGGTCGAGCAGGCGATCGAGGGCTGCCACCTGCGGGCGGCCCGCGGCCTCCTCGACTGGACCCTGAACGACCTCGCGCGAGAGAGCGGCCTGTCGCTCTCCACCGTGCGGCGCCTGGAGGAGGAATCCGACGGGCCGTCCTCCCGCTCGCGCCCGCACGCGCTGGCCGCCCTGCGCCGGGCCGGCATCGTCTTCACCCTGGTCGAGGGCGCGGTGGCGGTGGCGCTGGCGGAGTGAGCGCTCACCCCACCCGGAACACCGAGAGCGCCACGTGGTCCGGCGCCCGGGCCCCGGTGGCGAGGAACAGGCTGGTCTGCATCCAGGCGAGATGCGGGGCCGCGGTCTCGAAGCGCGGCACGGTGCGGAAATAGATCAGGCTCGGGTCGACCGGCTCGCCCCGGCGCAGGCGCTCGAGCGCCTCGGGCGGCCCGAAGCGCAGGCCCGTGTTCTCGACGTAGATCCGGGCGCCGTCCCCGGCCTCGACCACGTAGCGGGCGTGGAGATGGGTGAGCCCGTCCGCGGCGATGGTCTGGTAGTCGGCCCCGCCGGGCAGGACCCGCCCGGCGAGGGCGGGGCCCGAGACGGTGCCGCCGGTGATGGCGATGACCCGGCGGGCGCCGGCGCTCGTCGCGCCGATCTCGCAGGGGATCGCCACGTCGATGCGGGCATCGAAGACGTGTTCCAGGGCGGGGGCGGGAAGCGTCACGATCCGGCCCTCACTTGCCCCGCACCAGCGGGCAGTCGCTCTCTTCGATCGGCCGGAAGGCCTCGTCGCCGGGAAGCGTCGCGACCCGCTCCATCACGTCCCACTCGCCCTTCGATTCCTCCGGGCGCTTGACCCGGAACAGCGAGACGTCGCGGATCACCCGCCCGTCCGGCCGCAGGCGCCCGCCCTTGGTCATGAAGTCGTCGATCGGGGTCTCGCGCATCTTCGCCATCACCGGCTCGGCCGCGTCGGTGCCGGCCGCCTTCACGGCCTTCAGGTAGTGCATCACCGCCGAGTAGACCCCCGCCTGGTAGCTGTTCGGCATCGCCCGCTGGCGTTCGTAGAAGCGCCTGGCGAAGGCACGGGCGGCGTCGTCCTGGTCCCAGTAGAACGCCTCCGCGAGGTAGAGCCCGCCCGCGACCTTGAGACCCAGCGCGTGGACGTCGACCGCCGTCATGTAGAAGCCGGCGAGCTTCTGCTTCCCGCCGAGCAATCCGAACTCGGAGGCCTGCTTGACCGCGTTGATCGCGTCGCCGCCGACGTTGAACAGCGCGATCACCCCGGCGCCGGAGGCTTGCGCCTGGAGGATCTGCGACGACAGGTCGGGCGAGAGCAGGGGATGGAAGACCTGGCCCACCACCTTGCCGCCGCCCTTCGTCACCACCGGCGTCACGTCGGCGACGAAGGATTTGCCGAGCGTGATGTCGGCGACGATGTTGAACCAGGTCTTCTCGCCCGCCTCGACCAGGGGCTTGGCGATGGCGCGAGACAGCGCGTAGGTGTCGATGACCCAGAGCGCGCCGTTTGGGGAGCACTGCGCCCCGGTGATCACCGTCGAGCCCGATCCCGTGATGAGGGCGAGGCGGCCCTTCTCCTTCGCGAGCGCCTGGGCGCCGAGCGCGATGGCCGAGTTGTCGAGGTCGGTGATCATGTCGACCCCCTCGACGTCGTACCAGCGTCGCGCCAGCGTGCTCGCCACGTCCGGCTTGCTCTGGTGGTCGGCGGCGACGATCTCGATCGGCTTTCCCAGCACGGTCGGGCCGAAATCCTCGACCGCGAGCCGCGCCGCGGTGACGCTGCCGGTGCCGTAATTGTCGGCCATCGCGGTCGACATGTCGGCGAGCACGCCGATCTTGACGACGTCGCCGGAGACGGCGCCCTCCGCCCGGACCGCGGCGGGGGCGAAGGCGATCAGGCCCGCGAGGAGGGCGGAGCGGAGGGCGCGCATCGATTCACCCCCCTCAGACGGCCTTGAGGCCGAGGATCTCCCGGGCCTCGCCCGGGCTTGCCGGCTCGTGGTTGAGCTCCTTGACGATCCGTACCGTGCGGGCGACGAGCTGCTCGTTGGTGGCGAGCTGGCCGCGGGAATAGTAGTTGTTGTCCTCGAGCCCGACCCGGACGTGGCCGCCGAGCAGGATGGCCTGCGTGGTGGCCGGCAGCTGCGCCGGGCCGATGCCGGAGACGCAGAAGATCGATTGCGGCGGCAGCATCCGGATCATCGCCGCCAGGATGTCGTGCGAGTAGGGCATCGCGCCCTGGAAGCCCTTGTCGGCGCCGAGCACCATGTTGATGTAGTAGGGCGGCTTGTCGTAGCCCTTCTCGATCAGCCGGGTCACGTCCTGGAGGATGTGCTGGGGGCCAAAGACCTCCCATTCCGGCTTGATGCCGCGCTCCTGCATGCGCTTGGCGAGCAGCTCGCAGCGGCTCGGGGTCGTCACCACCAGGATCTCGCGGCCGCCATGCACGTCCGCGAAGGTCATGCCGTCGAAGGTCGCCATCTCGGCCCCGGCCTCGCAGCCCTTCAGCCGCTCCTCGAAGCTCGATTCGAACAGCCCGTCGGGGCGCGGCACCAGCATGTCGCCGCTCGATCCGCCGCCGGTCGAGTTGTTGAGGATGATGTCGCAGCGCTCGCGGATGCGCCGGTTGATGTCGCGATAGATCTCGGCGTTGCAGGTCGCCTCGTCGTCGGGCCGCCGGGCGTGGAGCGCCGCGATCGCCGCGCCCTCCTTCCAGGACTTGTGCACCGATTCGGCGATTTCCTGCGGCTGGGTCGGCAGGTTGTGGTTCTGGGCCTTCGAGGCCATGCCGCCCGTCGGCGCTACCGTCACGATCACCTTGGCCATGTTGTCCTCCCTTGGTTCGTTGGGGTTGGTTACGGCAGCTCCGGCGCGGCGCGCTTCTGCCGCACGAGGTCGACGAGCAGCCGGTCGCGCTCGGCCACCATCGCGTCGAGGTCGCGGCCCGCCAGCGCCTCGTCGAGGCCGCGGACGAGGGTCTGTTTCAGCTCGGGCGTCAGGCGCGGGTCGCCGAGATCGGCCCACATCGCCTCCATCAGCGGCCCGAGATGGTCGAGGGTGTGGGCGAGCCCGCCCGGGCCGCCGGAGAGGTGGTTGAGCAGGCACGGCCCCATCAACGCCCAGCGCAGGCCCGGCCCGTGGGCGATCGCCGCGTCGATGTCGGCGACCGTCGCGGCGCCCGAGCCGACGAGGTGGAACGCCTCGCGCCAGAGCGCCGCCTGGAGCCGGTTGGCGACATGGCCGACGAGCTCGCGCCGCAGGCGGATCGGCCGCTTGCCGATGCGTTCGTAGAAACCCATCGCGGCCGCGATGGCGCCCTCGTCGGTTTTTTCTCCCCCTAAGACCTCGACCAGCGGCACGAGATGGGGCGGGTTGAAGGGATGGCCGAGCACCACCCGGCCGGGGAAGCGGCAGGCCTCCTGGATCGCGCTCGGGGTGAGGCCCGACGAACTCGTCGCCAGCACCACGTCGGGGGCCGCCGCGGCGTCGAGGCGGCGGTAGGTCTCGCGCTTGATCGCCAGGCGCTCGGGCCCGTTCTCCTGCACGAAGTCGGCGCCCTCGACCGCTTCTTCCGGCTCGGCCACGAAGGTCAGGCGCTCCGGCGAGGCGTCGGGCTGAAGGCCGATTCGTTCGAGGACCGGCCAGTGCCGGGCGACCGTCTCGCGCAGGCGGTCCTCGGCACCCGGAGCCGGATCGGTGGCGGTCACGTCGAGGCCGTGGGCGAGACACAGCGACACCCACGACGCCCCGATGACGCCGGTGCCGATCACCGCCACCCGGCCGATGGCCGTGCGGTAGCCGCCTGCCTGCTCGCTCGCGTGGTTCATCGCGGCGCCCTCCCTGATCGGGTCGGTTGTCAGGGCTTGCCGCCCGATTGACCCGTTGAGATAGTTATATCACATTACAAATCAGGTTTGGCAATCCGGCGCGAACAGGCCGGAGCGAGAATCGGAGGAACGCCACGATGGCGGAGGACCTGTCGGGCCTCGGCACCGAGTCCCTGGTGGTGACCAGGCGGGACGCGGTGGCGATCGTCACCCTGAACCGCCCGCACAAGCGCAACGCCCTCGACGACGGCATGGTGCTGGGGCTGGAGCGCATCGCCCGGGGCCTGCCCGACGACGTGCGGGCGCTGGTGATCGCAGCAGAAGGCCCGCATTTCTGCGCCGGGCTCGACCTCGCCGAACTGACCGAGCGCGACGCTCCGGCCGGCATGCTGCATTCGCGGATGTGGCACCGGGCCTTCCACGAGATCGAGTTCGGCCGGGTGCCGGTGGTGGCGGCGCTGAAAGGGGCGGTGATCGGCGGTGGGCTGGAACTGGCCCTCTCAGCCCACCTGCGGGTGGCCGAGGCCTCCGCCTTCTTCGCCCTGCCGGAAGGGCAACGCGGCATCTTCGTCGGCGGCGGCGCCTCGGTGCGGCTGCCGCGGCTGATCGGCGTCTCGCGGATGCGCGACATGATGCTGACCGGCCGCGTGCACGACGCCGAGAGCGGCGAGCGGCTGGGCCTGTCGCACTACGTCGTGCCGGCCGGCGAAGGGCTGGAGCGGGCGATCGCGCTCGCTGCGCGCGCGGCCGAGAACGCCCCGCTCACCAACTACGCCCTGATCCACGCCCTGCCGCGCATCGCCGAGGCCGACCCGGCGACGGGCTACCTCACCGAGGCCCTGATGACCGCGGTGGCGCAGAGCGACGCCGAGGCCAAGCGCCGGCTTGCGGAGTTTCTGGAAGGGCGGGCGAAGAAGGTGCGGGAATAGCCCCGATTCCCCGCGCCGTGCCCTGACACCCTCCTGGTCATTCCGGGGCCGCGAAAGCGGAGCCCGGGATGATACCGAGAGACAGAAACACAGAAAATACAAGTAAATCTCGGTTACCTTCTCAGTTTTGGGAGAGAGATTAGGGGTGAAGGTGCTACATTTCTGAGTCTAACTCAGAACGTCCCGCTGCCAGCACGACGCTCAACGTCTCATACGGAAGCGTGTCACCCTCACCCCTACCCCTCTCCCAGACGGGAGAGGGGATCCCGCGCCTTATTCTGCTTCGTCGCGCCAAGGATAAAGCGCTCCGAAGACTTCGACCGCATCCAAAAACCCGGCACGAAGACCGGCCACCCCCATCCCGGAGGAACCCATGCCCCGCCACGCCACCCGCCGGCTCGCCCCGGCCCTCGTCGCCCTCCTCGCCTTCCTCGCCCCCGCCAAGGCCACCGAGCGGCCGGTGAAGATCGGCGTCCTCAACGACATGTCGGGGCCCTACGCCGACTACCAGGGCCAGGGCTCGGTCATCGCCGCCCAGCTCGCCATCGAGGACTTCGCAGCCAAGGCCGGGCGACCGGTCGAGCTGGTCTCGGCCGACCACCAGAACAAGACCGATATCGGCGCCTCGATCGCCCGGCGCTGGTTCGACCAGGACGGCGTCGACCTGATCCTCGATGTGCCGAACTCCGCCGTGGCGCTGGCGGTCGCGAACCTGGCACGGGAGAAGAACAAGGTGTTCATCGGCTCGGGCGCCGGCACCGCCGAGCTCACCGGCAAGCAGTGCTCGCCCAACACCGTGCACTGGACCTACGACACCTGGTCGCTCGGCCACGCGCTGGCCAAGGCCCTAGTGCAGCAGGGCGGAAAGTCCTGGTACTTCCTCACCGCCGACTACACCTTCGGCAAGGATCTCGAGGGCTCCGCCGCCGAGGAGGTGAAGGCGACGGGCGGCAGCGTAAAGGGGGCGTCGCGCCATCCCCTCGGCACCGCCGACTTCTCGTCCTTCCTGCTCCAGGCGCAGGCTTCGGGCGCCGACGTGATCGGGCTGGCGAATGCCGGCGACGACACCTCGAACGCCTTGAAGCAGGCGGCGGAGTTCGGCATCGCCCCGGGCCAGCGCCTCGCCGGCTTGATCCTCAACATCACCAACATGCCGGCGCTCGGCCTCAAGGCGACGCAGGGCGTCTACATCGTGACCCCCTACTACTGGGACCTCAACGACGGCACCCGCGCCTTCGCGGCGCGCTACGCTGCGCGCCATCCGCGCCACGCCATGCCGAACGACATGCAGGCCGGCATCTACTCGGCGGTGGAGCACTACCTGAAGGCGCTCGGCACCGTGAAGGAGGCCGGCGACGGTCGCGCGGTGGTGGCGGCCATGAAGGCGATGCCGACCGACGACCCGATCTTCGGCAAGGGCCGCATCCGCGAGGACGGGCGCAAGCTCCACCAGATGTACCTGCTCGAGACCAAGACCCCGGCCGAGAGCAAGGGCGGCTGGGACTACTTCAAGCCGGTCCGCACCGTGCCGGCGGACGAAGCCTGGCGTCCGCTCTCCGAGGGCGGCTGCCCGCTGGTGAAGGGCTGATCCATGGCCACGCATCGCTTCGTCGAGCGGGACGACGGCAGCCTCGTCGTCACCGCGACGGCCCCGCTGCCGCCCTATCCCGAGCGCCTGACCGCGCACCTCACCCGCCACGCCGCCGAGGCGCCGGACCGGCCGTTCCTGGTGCGGCGAGGCCGGGACGGCGCGTTCGAGCCCCTGACCTACGGGGCGGCTTTCCGCGGCGTCGAGCGCATCGCCGCATCGTTGCTCGCCCGGAATCTCTCGGCCGAGCGGCCGGTGATGATCCTGTCGGGCAACGGCTTCGAGCACGCGCTCCTCTCGCTCGCCGCCCTCCATGCCGGCGTCGCGGTGGCGCCGGTCTCGCCGGCCTATTCCACCGTGTCGCAGGACCATGCCCGCCTGCGGGCGATCGTCGAACTGCTCACCCCCGGCCTCGTCTTCGCGGCCGAGGGCGCCCCTTACGCTCCGGCCATCGCCGCGGCGGTGCCGGCGGGCACCGAGGTGGTGATCGCGGACGGCGCCGCGATCGGCCGGCCAGTCACGACGTTCGACGACCTCTTGCAAGGCGAGGACGGAGAAGCCGTGGCGGCGGCCCACGCGGCGGTCGCGCCCGATACGGTGGCTAAGCTCCTGTTCACCTCCGGCTCGACCGGCGTGCCGAAGGCGGTGGTGAACACCCACCGGATGCTCGCCTCCAACCAGGCGATGCTCCAGGCGCGCTTTCCCGCGCTGACCGCCGAGCCGCCGGTGATGGTCGACTGGCTGCCCTGGCACCACACCTTCGGGGGCAACCACAACTTCAACCTGGTGCTGGCGAATGGCGGCACCCTGTACATCGACGAGGGCCGGCCGACCCCCGGCGGCATCCGCGAGACCGTGCGGGCACTGCGCGAGGTCGCGCCCACCCTCTACCTCACGGTGCCGAAGGGCTTCGAGGCGCTGGTGCCGCACCTGCGCGACGATCCTGAGCTGCGAAACAACTTCTTCAGCCGGCTCCAGGTCACCTTCTTCGCCGCCGCCGGCCTGCCGCAGCCGGTCTGGGACGCGATCGACGATCTCGCCCGCCACACCATCGGCCGCACCGTGCCGATGGTGACAGGGCTGGGCGCCACCGAGACCGCCCCGATGGCGCTCGTCACCGACGACCGCCCGGCGAAGGCCGGCCAGGTCGGCCTGCCGGCGCCGGGGGTCGAATTGAAGGTCGCCCCCGTCGGCACCAAGCGCGAGGCACGGGTGCGGGGCCCCAACGTCACGCCCGGCTACTGGCGCCGGCCGGACCTGACGGCCTCCGCCTTCGACGAGGAGGGCTTCTACCGCCTCGGCGACGCGCTGGTGCCGGTCGATCCCGACGATCGCAACCGCGGCTTCACCTTCGACGGGCGCCTCAACGAGGATTTCAAGCTCACCACCGGGGTCTGGGTCAGCGTCGGTCCCTTGCGGGCCGCATTCCTCGACGCGTTCCAGCCGCTGGTGCGCGACGTCGCCATCGCGGGCGAGGCGCGCGACGAGGTCGCGGCCCTGGTCTTTCCCGATCTCGCCGCCTGCCGGGGGTTGAGCGGGAAGGGGGGCGACGACGAGGCCGTTCTCGCCCACCCGGCGGTCCGGCGCGACTTCGCCCGGCGCCTCGCCGCCTTCGCACGGAAGTCCACCGGCTCGTCGAACCGCATCGCCCGGCTCCTGCTGGTGGCCGAGCCGCCGGCCCTCGACCGCGACGAGGTGACCGACAAGGGCTCGATCAACCAGCGCGGCGTGCTGCGCAACCGCGCAGGGGCGGTCGAACGCCTCTACGCCGCGCCCTACGCCCCCGACATCATCACCCCGGAGACCGCATGACCGCGCCCGCGACCCAGCCCGTCGCCGACCACGAAGGCTTCAGCCACACCCGGACCCTGACGGTGGAATGGGGCCATTGCGACCCCGCCGGCATCGTGTTCAACCCGCGCTTCTTCGACTTCTTCGACTGGTCGACCGCGCTCCTGTGCGAGGCCGCGACCGGGCTGCCGAAGGCCGGGATGCTGGCGCGCTACGACCTCCTCGGCATCCCGCTGGTCGAGACGGGAGCGCGCTTCCTCAAGCCCTCGCGCTACGGCGACCGGGTCGAGATCGTCTCGACGGTGGTGGAGGTCGGCCGCTCCAGCTTCGCCGTGCGCCACCGCCTGCTCAATGCCGGGGATCTCGCCGTCGAGGGCCGCGAGCGCCGGGTCTGGGCCGGCCGCCACCCCGACGACCCGAACCGGATGAAGGCGGCGCCGATCCCGGAGGAGCTGGTGCGAAAGTTCCGGGGGGAGTGAGACTCCGGCTTCGAAGCCGGTCTGACCCGAGAAGACACGTATCGCGAAAACCCGTCATGTCCTTCCCGCGACCTCATCCTGAGGTGTCAGTCGATCTCGATCGACTGACCTCGAAGGAAGGCTCCAGAAACCTCTGCGATCCCTGGAGCGCTCCTTCGAGGCTGCTGCACGCAGCAGCACCTCAGGATGAGGTCGCGGGTGGGATGACGTGGAGCATCGCTCCGTCGAGAGTGCGCGTCCGGGAGCCTCTCCCCATCATCACTCCGCCTCCTCGGTCCCCTCGTCCCCCGCCACGTCCCGCGCGCCCTGCTCCAGCCGGCGCAGCAGGCCGAGGAGCGCGGCGCGCTCCTCCGGGTCCAGGAAGGCGGCGATGCGCTCCTCGTGCGCGGCCTCGCGGCGGTGCAGCTCGGCCATCAGGGCCTCGCCGTCGGGCGTGAGGAACAGGGATTGCGAGCGGCGGTCCGTTGGGTCGGGCTCGCGGCGGACCAGGGCGCGGGTCTCCAGCTCGTCGAGAAGCGGGCCGATATTGGCCCGCTTGATGCCGATCGCGGCCCCGACCTGGCTCGGCCGCAGGCCCGGACTGCCCTCGATCACCGTGAGCACGCCGAGCTGGCTCTGGCGCACGTCGAGATCGGCGAACAGCTCGACGAAGCTGCGGGAGACCGCGACCTGCGCCCGCCGCAGGGTGTAGCCGATCAGGCCTTCGAGGCGGGCGAGGCCCGGGGAATCATCGCTCGGCAACGCTGGACGGGCCCCTGTCTTCGGCCGTGAACCTGTCCCGCCACCTGCCCGCGATCGGGCCCGGGCGCAAGCCGGGAGGCCGCGCCCGGGCTTCTGCCCGTCAGCCCGCCGCCCGGGCCTCCCGGTCCCACGCGGCTTCTGCCTCGAGAGAGGCCTTATCCCGCTTGCAGGTGGCGAGCGCGGCGTCGCGCCCGTCCTCGCGGTAGGTGACGGCGAAGTCGCCCTTCTCCACGTCGCCCTCGATGCGGGCATCCTCCGCCGAACCGGCATGGCCGACGTAGCGCAGGCTGGTACCGTAATGCCCGCTCCAGAAGAACGGCGTCTCGGTGAACGGCGCCGCCTCGCCGAGAAGGGCGCGGGCGACGTGCTGGCCCTGGCGCTGGGCGTGGACCCAGTGCTCGACCCGCACGCGCTGCCCGCCGCGCGGATCGGGATACGACGCGACGTCGCCGACCGCGTAGATCCCGGGGCTCGAGGCGGCGAGCTGCGCGTCGACCGCGATGCCGCCGCCCTCGTCCTTCTCCGCCAGCGTCAGGCCGGCGACCTCGGCGAGGTCGGTGCGGGGCGCGACGCCGGTGCCGAGCACCACGAGGTCCGCCTCGATCCGGCTGCCGTCGTCGAGAGTCAGCGCCCGGCCGTCGAAGCCCGTGACCTCGCGGCCGAGGCGGAAGGTCACGCCCTTCTCCTCGTGCAGGCCCTGGACGAAGCGGCCGACCGCCGCGCCGAGGATCTTTTCCAATGGCACCGCATCCGGCGCCACTACCGTGACGGCCTTCTCGCGGGCCACCATCGCGGCGGCGACCTCGAGGCCGATGAAGCTCGCGCCCACCACCGCGACGCTGCGGGCGCTCGCCGCCGCCGCGATCAGCGCGTCGGCGTCGGCGAGGCTGCGCAGGGTGTGGACGTTCGGCCGATCGAAGCCCGGCAGGTCCGGCCGCCGCGGTGCGGCGCCGGTCGCGATCACCAGGGCGTCGTAAGGGAGCCGCTCGCCGCCCGCGGTCACGACCTCCTCGGCGCCGAGATCGAGCGAGACCACCCGGTCGCGCAGGAGCCGGGGGCCGTCGCCGGAATAGAAGCTCTCTGGGGCGAGCAGCGTCTTCTCCCGCGGCGCCTTTCCGGAGAGGTACTGCTTCGAGCAGAAGGTGCGGTCGTAGGGCGGATCGGGATCGTCGCTCACCAGGGTGACGGCGCCGCCGTGGCCGGCCCGGGCCAGCCACTCGGCGCAGGCATGCCCGCCCGCCCCGCCGCCGACGATCACGACCTTGCCGGGGGCCCGCACGACCCTGCCGGGGGCCTTCGTCACGGGCTTGCGCTCCGCCTCGCGGCGGCCGGTCACGGTGATGCGGCCGTCGCGCTCCTCGGCGCGGTAGCACGGCAGCGGGTCGAAGGCCGGGGCGCCGACCGCCTCGCCGGTCTCCAGGCTGAAGCGGGCGTGATGCCAGGGGCAGAGGATCTCGCCCTCGGCCACGATGCCCTTGCCCATCGGCGCGCCGAGATGGGTGCAGCGGGCGCCGATCGCCCGCATCTGCCCGTCGCGGCGCAGGAGCAGCACCTTGTCCGCGCCGAGCGTGCCCTCGATCATCGCCCCCTCGGGCAGGTCGCCGGCCGGAATCCCGCGGGCGAAATCCGGCTTGTCCTCGGCAGTTGTCTTCTCGGAACCCGTATCGGCCATGGCCTGCCTCTTCGTCAGTCGACGCCTCGTCGGCAGGCAACGCGCATGTGCCGTAACGGTGCCTCGCCCGATCCCGTCGATGTTCGGCGGGCGGCGACCGCCCCCGGGCGAAGGGCGTCGGCGGCGCCCGCCGGGCAGCATGGAGATCGACAGGCGCGGGCTTGTTACGTCAACCGTTCGATTCCTCGGAGTTTGCGGTTTTTATCAACAGATAATCCTTGCCTTTTCGGGCGCCCCGAACTTAAGGATAGGATACCGAATTCCAGTGATTCTCAGAGCGTGCCGGGATGGACGAGACCTCGAACACTCACGATCAGATTGTCACGCTGACAGCTGACATCATCTCTGCCTATGTCAGCAGCAATCATCTGCAGAGCGCAGAGTTGCCGAAGCTGATTTCCGATGTCTATGGCGCGCTGAACGAGATGGCGCGGGGGACCAAAGCCCTGCCCGAGCCGGTTCATCCGAAGGCGACTCCGGCCGAGATCCGCCGCTCGATCACCCACGACTACCTGACCAGCTTCGAGGACGGCAAGTCGTACAAGACCCTGCGCCGCCATCTCACCTTGCGGGGTCTGACCCCCGAAGCCTACCGCCAGAAATGGGGCCTGCCCCACGACTACCCGATGACCTCGGCGAGCTATTCGGAGCAGCGCTCCGAGCTCGCCCGCTCGCTCGGCCTCGGCCAGCAGCGCCGCCGCCCCGCGCGGAGCGAGGAGGGGGACGACGCGGTCGAGGCGGTCGAGCCGTCCGCTCCCGAGGCATCTGCCCCCGAGCCGGCGGCCGAAGCGGCCGAGGCCCCGAGCGAGACCAAGCCCCGCCGCGGCCGCCGCGGCGCCTGAGCGCCGGTCCGATCGGCTCGTCCGGCCGGCCCGCGACGCCGCGGGGACCGGTCGCCTTCGACGAACCGGGTCTCGCGGCGTCGGACCGTGCTCCGAGCCCGAAGCCTGGTCCCGCTCCCCGCGCCTCAGCCGCCCCGCGCCGCTTCGGCGAGCGCCGCGAAGGCGTGCGCCACCGCGATCGCGCCCGGATCCTCCACCCCGGCGAGGTCGGCGGCGGCGAGGTAGCTCGAGCGGCCGGTCCCGGCCCGGGTCATCCGGGCGGTGGCGGCGGCGCCCGCCTCCGCCGCCCGCGCCGCCGCGGCGAGACCGTCGGGCAGGGCGCCAAGGGCCGGCACCAGGGCGTCGAGCAGGGTGCGGTCGCCGGGGCGCGCGCCGCCATGGGCCTGGAGCCGCTCTGCCCCGCGCGCGAGAGCGTCGCGCCAGCCGAGCCCGTCCGCGAGGCCGGCACCCGCGGCGGAGAAGAAGATCGACATCAATACCCCGCTCGATCCGCCGGCCACCCGGGCCAGCCGGTCGGAGAGAGCGCGGCACAGGGCGGCGGGCTCGGCCTGCGGCAGCCGGTCGAGGTCGGCGAGCACGGCGCGCGCCGCCGCCGCGAAGGTGGTGCCGGTGTCGCCGTCCCCGACCCGCGCGTCGAGGGCGTTGAGCGCGCCTTCCGCCCCGATCAGGGCGGTACAGACCGCCGTGATCGCGCGCGCCACGGCGGGATCCTGCGAGGCGGCCGCCGCGTCCTGCCGCGCGAGGGCATCGGGCAGGGGGCGCGTCGCCGGGGCGACGACGGGAACCGCGCGCGGCCAGGCCGGCACCTCGGTCGCGGCCGTGAGCGCGGCTTCGGTCGCCGGGCCGAGCGGCAGCAGCGAGAGCGAGGCGCCGTGCATGTCGAGCGCCGTCATCGCGGCGGCCGGCCCGAGGAGCAGGCGCACCCGGCGGCCCAGCGGCGTCGCCAGCACCGCGCCGGTCAGCACCTGCATCTCCAGCGCCGTGGTGCCGCCGAGGTCGTTGACGAGGAGGGCGAGCGGCCCCTCCTCCGGGAGCGCCGCGGCGAGGCGCCCGGTCATCAGGCCGGCAAGCTCGCCCGCCCGCGGCAGGGCGATGCGCTCGATGCCGGGCTCGCCGTGGATGCCGAGGCCGAGCTCGGCCTGCCCCGGCGCGAGGCGCGCCTCCACCGTCCCACCCGGCATCGTGCAGCCCGAGACCGCGATGCCGAGGGACCTGACCCCGGCGGCGGCGGCCCGCGCGGCGGCCGCGACCTCGGCCAGCGGCCGGCCGCTTTCCGCCGCGTGGCCCGCCACCTTGTGCACCAGTAGCGTGCCGGCGATGCCGCGGGGCTGCGCGGCGCCGGGAATCGCCACGTCGTCGGCCACCGTGACGGTCTCGATGGCGAGGCCGAGAGCCCGGGCGCGCTCGGCGGCGAGGCCAAAGTTCAGCCGGTCGCCGGCGTAGTTCTTGATGATGACGAGGCAGCCCGCCGGCCCGGTCACCGCCAGGATCCCAGCCAGCACCGCGTCGACGGAGGGCGAGGCGAAGACGTCGCCGCAGACCGCCGCGGTGAGGAGGCCGCGCCCGACGAAGCCCGCATGGGCCGGCTCGTGGCCCGAGCCGCCGCCGGAGACGACCGCGACGCGGTCCGCCGGCCAGTCGGTCCGCAGCACGACCCGGATCGCCGGATCGCCGTCGAGGCGGGCGAGCCGGCCGCCGCTGCCCGCGACGAGACCGTCCACGGCCTCCGCCACCAGGGCGGCGCGGTCGTTGATGAAGTGGGCCATCCGGTCCTCCCTCTCGCGTCGGTCGCGGATCCTCCGCGACCCGGCAGCGCCTTGTCGCCGATCCTGCCAAAAGCGCGGCCGGCCCGCCACGGCCGAGGCGACCGAGCGGACGGCTTTGCCGAATCGGCCGCTTCGGGCCATAAGGGAGGGCCATCCTCCGGGCCGGGACTTCCCGGCGTCGCGGGCGCCACGCGGCGTCCGGGCCCGGACCGGCTTCGAGACCCGCCAGGGCCGTGTCGCAGCGGCGCCCCGCCCCCAAGGTGAGCCCGCCGCCGACCCGATGAGTGACACCCTCCCGTTCCTGGCCGGCGGCGGCCGCGCGGCCGCGATGATCCGCGCGCGCGACTGGTCCGGCCACCCGCTCGGGGGCCCCGAGACCTGGCCGGAGGCCCTGCGCACGGCGCTCTCCCTGGTGCTGAACTCGCCCGAGAGCATGATCCTGGCCTGGGGGCCGGACCTGCATTTCTTCTTCAACGAGACCTACTTCCCGCTGCTCGGGCCCCGGCTCGACTGGGCGATGGGCGAGCGCTTCGACCGGGTCTGGGCCGACGGCTGGGAGCAGGCCAAGCCCATCATCGATGACGCCTTCGCGGGTCGGAGCCGGCGCTTCGTCGACCTGCCGTGGACGCTCGGCACCGACCGGGGCGAGGCTCAGACCTGGTGGACCTTCTCCTACTCGCGGGTACTCGACGGCGCGGGCCGCGTCGCCGGCCTGTTCATCCTCACCAACGAGACCACCGCCCAGGTGATCGCGACGAAGCGCCTGCGCGAGAGCGAGGCGGTCGCCCGGGAGAACATCGAGCGGGTCCAGCTCGCGCTGTCCGCCGGCGCGATCATCGGCACCTGGTTCTGGGACCTGCCGAACGACCGCTTCACCGTCGACGAGGCCTTCGCCCGCAGCTTCGGCCTCGATCCGGCTCTCGGCCGCGAGGGCCTGAGCCTGGAGCAGGTGATCGAGACGGTGCACCCCGACGACCGGGCCGGGCTGATCGCGGCGATCGACGCGGTGGTGATCCGCGGCGGCGCCTACGCCCACCAGTACCGCACCCGGCGCGCCGACGGGCAGTATTACTGGCTCGAGGCGAACGGGCGGGTCGACCACGCGCCCGACGGCACGCCGCTGAGCTTTCCGGGCGTCCTCATCGACGTGAACGAGCGCCGCGCCGTCGAGGCCGAGCGCGACCGCGCCACCACGATGCTGCGGGCGCTGACCGAGACCCTGGAGCAGCAGGTCGCCGCGCGCACCGCCGAGCTGATGCGGGCCGAGGAGGCCCTGCGCCAGTCGCAGAAGATGGAGGCGGTGGGCCAGCTGACGGGGGGCATCGCCCACGACTTCAACAACCTGCTCGCCGGCATCTCGGGCGCGCTCGAACTGATGCAGACCCGCATCAACCAGGGCCGGCTCGCGGATGTCGAGCGCTACATGGCGGCGGCGCAAGGCGCGACCCGGCGCGCCGCGGCGCTGACCCATCGGCTGCTCGCCTTCTCGCGCCGCCAGACCCTCGATCCGCGGCCCACCGACGTCGGCCGGCTGGTGGCCGGGATGGAGGAGCTGATCCGGCGCACCGTCGGGCCGGCGATCGAGATCGCGGTCTCGGGCGCCCCCGGCCCCTGGACCGTCCTCGTCGACCCGCCGCAGCTCGAGAACGCGCTGCTCAACCTCTGCCTCAACGCCCGCGACGCGATGCCCGATGGCGGGCGCATCGCGATCGAGACCGCGAACCTGCACCTCGATGCGGCGGCGGCGCGCGAGCACGGGATCCCGCCCGGCGACTACCTGTCGCTCTGCGTGACCGATACCGGCATCGGCATGGCGCGCGAGGTGATCGCCCGGGTGTTCGAGCCGTTCTTCACCACGAAGCCGATCGGCCAGGGCACGGGCTTGGGCCTGTCGATGATCTACGGCTTCACCCAGCAATCCGGCGGGCAGGTGCGGATCACCTCCGAGGTCGGCTGCGGCACCCGGGTGTGCCTCGTCCTGCCGCGCCACCACGGCGCCTCCGAGGCGGAGGTCCCGCAGGCGGCCCGCGCCGACGCGCCCCGGGCGGAGCGGGGCGAGACGGTGCTGATCGTCGACGACGAGCCGACCGTGCGGATGCTGGTGACCGAGGTGCTGGAGGATCTCGGCTACACGGCGGTCGAGGCGGCCGACGGCGCGGCCGGCCTGAAGGTGCTGCAATCGGACGCCCGCATCGACCTCGTCGTCACCGATGTCGGCCTGCCCGGCGGCATGAACGGGCGCCAGATGGCCGATGCCGGCCGGGTGCGGCGGCCGGGCCTGAAGGTGCTGTTCATCACCGGCTACGCCGAGACCGCGGCGCTGGGCGCCGGGCAGCTCGAACCCGGCATGCAGGTGCTGACGAAGCCCTTCGCGGTCGAGGCCCTGGCCCTGCGGATCCGCGAGATGCTCGCCCGGCCGTGACGGGCCGAGCCGTGCGGCGGTCTGCCGCGGGATTACGTTGCGTTATATCCCGTTAAGGGCGGCGTGCTTGAAGGGAGCAAAGGCCCACGATCGTCTGGGACACCATAATGTTTGCCTCCGCGCGCCGCGCCAGCACTGCCGCCAAGCTCGACGCCATCGAGCGCTCCCAGGCCATCGTGACGTTCGGGCTCGACGGCCTGCTCGCCGAGGCGAACGAGAATTTCCTCCAGCTGATGGGCTACCGCCTCGACGAGGTGCGCGGGCGTCACCACCGCCTGTTCGTCGACCCCGACGAGGCGGCGGATCCGGCCTACGAGGCGTTCTGGGCCTCGTTGCAGCGGGGAGAGTTCCAGAGCGCCGAGTATCGGCGCCTCGCCAAGGGCGGGCGCGAGGTGTGGATCCGCGCCAGCTACAACCCGGTGCTCGACGCCCGCGGCCGGCCGGTCCGGATCGTGAAGTTCGCCCTCGACGTCACCGCCGAGAAGCAGGCGGCGATCGCCGCCGCCGGCCAGATCACCGCGATCAACCGCTCGCAGGCGGTGATCCACTTCGCCCCCGACGGCACGATCCTCGACGCCAACCCGCACTTCCTCACGGCGACCGGCTACGGACTCGACGAGATCGTCGGCCGCCACCACCGCGTGTTCGTGACCGGCGAGGAGGCCGCCGGGCCGGAGTACCGCGAGTTCTGGGCGGGGCTCGCCCGCGGCGAGTACCGGGCGGGCGAGTTCAAGCGGCGGGCCAAGGACGGCACCGAGATCTGGATCCAGGCGACCTACAACCCGATCCTCGACCCGACCGGGCGCACGCTCAGGATCGTCAAGTACGCCGCCGACATCACCGCCGCCAAGCAGCACGCCGCCGACACCGCCGGCAAGATCGAGGCGGCGCTCCGCTCGCAGGCGGTGATCGAGTTCGCGATGGACGGCACCATCCTCGATGCCAACGGCCACTTCCTGAAGGCGATGGGCTACGGCCTCGACGAGATCGTCGGCCGGCACCACCGCCTGTTCGTCTCGCCCGATGCCGCCGCGAGCCGCAGCTACGCCGAGTTCTGGGAGTCCCTGCGCGCCGGGCGCTACGCCTCCGCGGTGTACCAGCGCGTCGGCAAGGGCGGCCGGGAGGTGTGGATCCAGGCCACCTATACCCCGGTCCTCGACCTCGACGGGCGCCCCTGCAAGGTCATCAAGTTCGCCACCGACGTCACCCACAGCATGAGCGTGCGGGCGCGCGCGATCACGGCGGCGGAGCAGACCCTGGCCCGGATCCAGGCGGTGGCGGAGGCCTCCGAGGAGATGCACCGGACCTCGGCGTCGATCGCGGGCCGGATGGGCGAATCGCGCCAGGCCGTCGGCCAGATCCAGGAGCGGATGGGCGTGGCGGAGGCCGCCACCGCGCGCCTCGACGTGGCGGCCCGGGCGATGAACGGCGTCGTCGAGACGATCACCGCCATCGCCGAGCAGATCAACCTGCTGGCTCTGAACGCCACGATCGAGGCGGCCCGCGCCGGGGCGGCCGGCCGCGGCTTCGCGGTCGTCGCCGCCGAGGTGAAGAACCTCGCCGGCCAGGCCAGCGCGGCGACGGGGCGGATCTCGGGCGAGATCGGCGCCATGCAGAGCGTGTCGCGCGAGGTCGCCGAGGCCCTGGGCTCGATCAGCGGCGCGGTGGACGCCGTACAGGGCTTCATCGCCGAGACCACGGCGGCGAGCGAGCGCCAGCGCGCCACCACCGGCGAGGTCAGCACCAACGTCCAGACCACGGCGACCGGCGTCGCGGAGATCGCCGGCAGCCTCGACGAGTGGCTGGTCGGCCTCGAGGAGCGGCGGATCGACGAGCGGACCCGCACCTCGATCTCCGGCCGGGTCGTGCTGCCGCCGGGATCGGGAGTGGTCGAGGCGATCTCCTGCCTCGTGCTCAACCTCTCGAAGTCCGGCGCCAAGCTCGCCCTCGAGCGCCCGGTCCGGCTGCCGCCCCGGATCCGCCTCGCGATCGAGGGCCACGCCGAGCGCCCCTGCGAGGTGATCCGCCAGCACGGCTGCGAGATCGGCATCCGCTTCGAGGAGTGATGGTTCGGACAGGCTGGTTGCCCCGAGAAAATATTTATGTTGTCGGCTACATCATACCGCTCGCAATCACTGGTACGGGCGAACGGAGTCTGAACCGGCACTTCAGCCGAAGACTTCGCTGTGCGAGCCAAGTCGGGCGAGCCGCAAGGTCGTCGAGTCGGGCTTGCGATAGATCAACACGAGGTCCGGCTTCACGTGGCAATCGCGATAGCCGGACCAATTGCCGGTGAGCTCGTGGTCGCGATGGTGCGTCGCGAGGGGCTGATCGGTCGCGAGTGCGGTCAAAACCGGCAGAAGCAAGCTGTCGAGCGTCGCTCTGTACCGTCCACGGGCCTCTCGCTTGTAGTCACGCTTGAACGCAGTTGAGCGGTCGATCGTCCGCATGGAGATCGGCCATCAGGGCTTCGATCCCAGCCAGGCGCGTCCCATGTCCCTCTTCCAGTTCGGTAATGGCTTCGCGGGTCTCGGCGTTCGGAACTTCGACGTCGAAGGGAAGGCGCCGGTCGTCGGCGATGCGCAGCATCAGCAGCCGGATCGCATCGGAAACAGACAGGCCCATGGCGTCGAGCGCCTCCGCGGCGCGCTCCTTGATGTCCGCGTCGATGCGGGCGCGAACGTAGGTGACGTCGGGCATCAGCGTCTCCGAAGTAGGGCTTCCGATGTTGTGGGCTCACGGTCGCGCCAGTGCAACGGACGCGGCGTCGCGTCCCACCCTACGGCCGCGGCCAGCCCAGCAGCCGCTCCGGCGCGAACGGCGCCACCGGCACCGCGGGCGTGCGGCCGGTAGCGAGGTCGGCGACGAGCCGGCCGGTGATCGGGCCGGTGGACAGGCCGATATGGCCGTGGCCGAAGGCGAAGATCAGGCCGGCGTGGCGCGGCGCGGGGCCGATCACCGGCAGGCCGTCCGGGGTCGAGGGGCGCGAGCCGAGCCAGGGCCGGTTGTCGAGGGGCTGGCCGAGGCGCACGGTGCCGGCGGCCTCCCGCGCCGCCGCCTCGATCTGCCGGTAATCCGGCTCGGCATGGCGGTCCGCGACCTCGACGCCGGAGAGCACCCGCACCCGGCCCTCGCCCATCGGCGACAGGATCGAGGCGGCGCCGGTGTCGTAGACCGGGCGGGTGAGGGCCGGGCTGTCGGGGTGCAGGGCGTAGTGGCGGTGGTAGCCGCGCTCGGCCGCGAAGGCGAAGCGGTAGCCGAGCGGCCGCGACAGCTCGTGCGCCGCCGCTCCCGTCGCTAGCACCACCTGGCGCGCCCGCACGATCCCGCCCGGATGGACGACGCGCCAGCCGTCGGCCCCGGGCTCCAGGCGGCTGACGGTAGTGCGCAGGGTTCGCCCGCCGAGGCCGGAGAACAGCCGCTCGGCGGCCTCGACGAGGCCACCCGGATCCCCGACGGCGCCGGTCTGCGGCAGCAGCATCGCCCGGGCGAAGGGGCGGACCAGCGCCGGCTCCAAGGCCTGGATCGCCGGGCCTTCGACAATCTCGAACGGGACGCCGTGATCCGTCAGGATCTCGCGCTCCAGGGCCGCACCCGCGAAGGCGGCCTCGGTGCGGTAGAGCTTCACCCAGCCGCATTCCCGCAGCAGGTGGGGCACGCCGGCCCGGTCGGCGAGGCGGCGGTGCTCCGGGTAGGCGGCGTCGGTGAGCGGGGCCAGCGCGTCGGCGGCCCGGCGCCAGGCTGAGGCACGGGCGCTCGCGAGGAAATGCGCCACCCAGGGCAGCACCCGCAGCAGGTGGCCGTGGCGCAGGCGAAGGCCCGGATCCGCGTTGCGCAGGTAGGCCGGCAGCTTGCCCCACAGGGCCGGGCCCGCCATGGGCAGGATCGAGCCGCGGCTGACCACGCCGGCATTGCCGTAGGAGGTGCGCGCCCGCGCCTCGCCGGGGTCGCACAGGACCACGTCCAGCCCGCGATCCTTCAGGGCGATGGCGGAGGACAGGCCCACCATCCCGCCGCCGACCACCACGATGTCGGCCGTCTGCTCGTCCTGCTGCATCACCCTTGTCTCGCCCACCAGGGAGATTCGCGATCGCAATGCCATCGCGAAGCTCTCTAAGTCTTTGTTCTGCCGCATTTTCTTCGACGAACCGGCATCCATTTCGTCGGAAAATGCTCTAGGTCAGCCCGGCGAGATCGCGCACCGTGCCGAGCAGCACCCGCGTCGCCGCGTCGGCATCCTCCAGGGTGATCGACTCGGCCGGGTTGTGGCTGATGCCGCCGCGGCAGCGCACGAACAGCATCGCGGAGGGGCCGAGCGCCGCCATCGCCACCGCGTCGTGGGTGGCGCCCGAGGGCAGTTGCAGGGGAGAAAAGCCGAGGCGCCGCGCCGCCCGGTCGAGGGCGGCCTGGAAGCCCGGATCGAGGGCGACCGCCGCGTTGTCCATGTGGGTCTCGGCACTGAACCCCACCGTGCGGCGCCGCGCGATCGCCCGGCACTCGGCCTCGATCGCCTGGGACAGGCGCAGGCGGTCGGAATCCTCGGGCGCGCGCACGTCGAGGCTGAAATCGACCCGGCCCGGGATCACGTTGACGGCGCCCGGCACGACGGTGAGCGCGCCCACCGTCGCGACCGCGCCCGGCACCGCCTCGCCGAGGCGCTCGACCGCGAGCGCCATCTCAGCGGCGGCGGCGAGCGCGTCCCGGCGCATGCCCATCGGCACGGTGCCGGCGTGGTTGGCCTCGCCGGTCACGGTGCAGCGCGCCCGGGTGAGGCCGACGATGCCGGAGACCACGCCGACCGGCTGCGCCGCGGCCTCCAGCGCCGGGCCCTGCTCGATGTGGATCTCGAGGTAGCCGGCGATCTCGTCGCGGCGCCGGGCGAGGGCCGGGATGCCGTCCGGGTCGCCGCCGAACCGGGCCAGCGCCTCGCGCAAGGTCGTGCCGGCGTCGTCGCGGCCCTCCAGCCACTCCGGCTTGTACTGCCCGGCCCAGGCCTTCGAGGTCGAGAGCGAGGTCGGGAAGCGCACGTTCTCCTCGTCGCCGAAGGCCACTACCTCGATGGCGAAGGGGAGGGTTCGGCCGCGCAGCTCCTCGGCGACGACCAGGGCCGCCGCGACCCCGAGGGGGCCGTCGTAGCGCCCGGCATCGACCACGCTGTCGATGTGCGAGCCGAGCACCAGGGCCGGCAGCCCCGGCTCCCGCCCCTCCATCCGCCCGACCACGCTGCCGGCGGCGTCGATCCGCGCCGAGAGTCCAGCCTCCCGCATCAGGCCAAGCACCGCCTCGGCGGTCGCCCGGTGGGCCGGCGAGAGGTAGAGCCGGGTCAGCCGTCCCGGCTCGTCGGTGTGACGGGCGAGGTCGTCGATCAGCGCCATCACGCGGGCGCCGAGGCGGGGAGTGTCGGTCATGGGCGTCGCGACCCTGCTGGTGTCGAGCGGGCGGTATGCAGGGTCGGTGGCGGTGGAGGCAACCGGGCGCGGCGCATGCCCGGAGCCCGTCAGCGCGGCGCCGGGCGCAGGCCGTCGAGGGGGGCGAGGCCATCCGGACCCACGGCGGGCGGGCGGACCGCGTCGAGATCCCGGGCGAGGCCGGCGAGGTCCGGCACCGGGGCCTCGCCGGTCCCGAACAGGGCCGCGTCGAGGGCGGCGAGGCGCGGGCCGGTGCGGAGATCGGCGCGCCAGGCCGCGGCGCGGGCCGGATCGCGCCGGGCGGCGTGATCGAGGGCGGCGCGGAACCCGCGCGGATCGCGCCGCCGGGCGGCACGGGCGAGCGCGCGCAGGGGCGGCGCCTCGCGGCGGGAGAGGCCCCAGGCGCTAAAAGCCAGCCCGAAGGCGGCAAGCCCGGCGGCGAGCGCGCGCCAGGGCGAAGCCGGGGGAGGGGGCGCCGCGTCCGTGCTCCTCGCCGCGCGGGCACCGACGATGCGGGCCGGGATCTCGGCCTCGCGCATCACCCGCGCCTTGGTGTCGAACCACGGGATCGAAATCGCCTGAAGGGTGATCGGCTCCGGCACGCCCGGGCGCACGTCCCAGCGATAGGTCGCGCGGGCGACCGGGCCCGCCGGGGTGATGCGGGTCTGGCGCTCGACCGGGCCGGCGAAGGTGAGGATGCCGCGGGTGCGCAAGGTTGGCCGCGGCGGCAGGGCGTCGGCGGTGAGCCCGCGCGCCTCCAGCGTCACGGTGCGGCGGGCCGGCTCGCCGAGCCGCAAGCTCTCGGGCTCGGGCTCCCAGACGTCGGTCACGGTCAGGCCTTCGGCCGGCAGCCACCAGGGCTCGGGCGCGTCCGGCCCGCCCGGGCCCTGCCAGGCGGCGACGGCGAGGGGCAGCGGGTTCGAGCGCACCTCGATCAGCCGGCGCTCGCCGCCATCAACGACCGTCAGGCGGTGCACGAAGGGATCGACGACGAACCGGCCGGCGCCTTGCGGGAACACCGCGACGGTGCGCTCGAAGCCGCGCGCCTCCTGGCCCTGGATCGTGGTGCGAAACCACCGGTCGCGGCCGAGCTGGGTCCAGGCGAAATGCGGCAGGCTCGGCTGGCGCAGGTCTTCGAGCGCGATCTGCGCCCGGTAGGTGCCGCGGATGCGCAGGAGCACCATCTCGCGCGGGTAGGGCGCGGCGGAGCCCGGAACCTCGGCGGTGACGGAGAGCGCGAGGTTGCCGTCCTCCAGGGCGAGCGCCGGCGAGGCGGCGAGGAGGCCGGCGAGGAGGAGCCACGCCGCCACGGGCTGCTTCACCACGGGCTGCCTCACCATGGGTCGCTTCCCGGCTGCACGGCGGTGCCGGCCTCGCGCCGGCGGGTCTGCTCGGCGAGAATCCTCGAGCGGACGAAGCGGCCGGGATCGTCGGTCAGGGTCGCGAGCCAGTGCCGGTCGGGGCGGATCTCTCGCGACTCGAAGCTCTTCGAGACCCGGCGCACCTCGCGCTCCACCACCTCGGACACGCTGGCATTGCCGCCGCCCTGGCGCCCACCGCCCTCGGCGTCGCTCGCCGAGCCCCGCGCCTGGCCGCGGCCGGGATCGACCGCCCGCTGCTCGGCCCGGCCGGTGCGGGCGGCCTTCGAATTGCCGGGCGATTCGGCGGCCGAGGACGCCTCGCGATGGCCGGCCAAGCCCTCGCCGGTCGAGGCGGTACCGGGGTCGTCGGCGTCGGATTCGGTCTTGGTGGCGTAGCGGGTGGCGGCGTCGGCCCGGGCATTGGCCTCGCCGGCGGTGCGGCCGCCGGGGGCGTCCGGCGTGTCGAGGAGGCGCGCCACCAGTTCGCGGTTGGCCCTGGCGTCCTCGTCCGCCGGGTCGCGGGCGAGCGCGGCGTCGTAGGCCCCGAGCGCCCCTTTCAGGTCGCCGGAGAGCGCCAGCGCGTTGCCGCGGTTGTAGGGCGAGCCCGCGAAGGCCGCGGCGGCCTCCTCGTAGCGGCCGGCGGCGTAGAGGGCGGTGCCGCGCCAGGCCGGATCGTCGGTGATGGCGGCCGCCGGGCCCGGCAGGCCGGCGGCGAGGAGGAGGCGGGCCAGCGCCGCGGGCTCGACGACCAGCCCCGCCAGGGCGAGGCCGCCGGCGGCCAGGAGAAGCGTTCGCATCAGGCGCTCCGCCGGAAGAGGAGCAGGACCGGCAGCAGCGCAAGGCCCGCGAGAACGCGGCCGAGATCCTGCCAGGCCAGCACCGCGTAGCCGCCCTCGGCCAGATGGCGGGCCACCGTCTCGGAGATCGCCGCCAGCACCGGGCCCGGCGCGTCGAGGCTTCCGGACGCGCCGCCGCCGAGGGCAGCGAGGCGGGCGAGGCCCGCGCCGTCCGGCCGCGGCGCCTCGGGCGGCAGGGCGGGATTCGTGACCAGCACGGTGTGCAGCCGGTGGCCCTCCGCCCGGAGCGCCGCCGCCTCGCGGGAGCTCGCTTCGTCGAGGCCGCCACCGTCGCTCACCAGCACCACGTCGCCGGTCACCACCACGCCCTCGGCCAGCGTCCGGCGGGCGAGCGCGAGGGCCCGGGCCGGATGGCTGCCGCGATCCGGCACGGTGGTGCCGTCGAGGGCGAACAGGACCGTGCTCACGCTGTCGCGGTCGGTGGTCGGCGTCGCCACGAGGTAGGCGTCGCCGGCATAGGCGACAAGCGCGACCGCCTTCGTGCCGGCGGCCTCGGCCAACCCTTGCGCCAGCGCCCGCGCCTCGCCGAGGCGCCCGCCCTCGGCGACCGAGCGCGACAGGTCGAGGGCGATGATCGCCGCGTCGAGGTTGCGGAATCCCACCACGTCGCGCCGCTCCCGGGCCGGGCCGGCGAGACCCAGCGCGAGGAGGGCGGCCGCCAGCACCAGCAGGGCCTGCCCCGAGCGGCGCCCCGGCCGCACCGCGCCGCGGGCGTGAAGCGCCGCCATCAGGTGCGACTCCACCGCCCTGGCCCAGTCGCCGAGCGGCGCGGCGCGGTGGGCGACGCGCCAGGCCAGGAGGGCGAGGAGCGGCAGGACGAGGAGCCACCAGGGGCGCAGCAGGGTGAAGGCCTCGGTCACGCCGCCCTCCGGGTCAGCAGGAGCGCCAGCGCCGACAGGAGCGCCACCGTGCCCGGCCACGGCCAGAGGTCGCGGCGCAAGGGCACCGGCGGGGCCCGGTCGCGCCCGCCTTCGAGCGCGTCGATGCTGTCGGCGACGCCCGCGAGATCCTCGGTGGTGCGCACCCGGAAGAAGCGGCCGCCGCTGGTCGCCGCCACGTCGCGCAGCGCATCCGAATCGACCACGTCCTGCTCGCCGTCGGCATCGGCGAGGTCGCGGGGACCGAGGGCGATGGTGTGGACGCGGATGCTGAGGTCGCGGGCGAGGACGGCGACGTCCCGCGGCGTGGTCTGGCCGGCATTGTTGGCGCCGTCGGAGAGCAGCACCACCACCTTCGCCGGGCCCGGCAGGGCGTCGAGGCGCTTGAGGGCGAGGCCGAGCCCGTCGCCGATGCCGGTCGAGCGGCCGACGAGACCGATCTGCGCCTCCTCCAGCGCCCGGGCGACGGCGCTGGTGTCGAAGGATGGGGCGGCCGCCACGTCGGCCTGGTCGGCGAAGATCACGAGGCCGACCCGGTCGCCGGCCCGGCGGCGGATGAAATCGGCCCCGACCCGCTTGACCGCCGCGAGGCGCGAGGTGGTGCGGCCGTCGAGCGAAAAGTCGATCCGCTCCATGCTGCCCGACAGGTCGAGGGCGAGCACGATGTCGCGTCCGGAGGCCGGCAGTGCCGCGCCCGGCAGCACCAGCCGCGGGCCGGCGAGGCTCGCGACGAGGGCGACCCAGAGCAGCCAGGTCAGGGCCGCGCGTCCCCGCGCCCCGACCGCGAGCGGCCCGCCGCGATCGAGCCCGGCGATCAGGGAGGGCGGCACCGCGAGCGCCCCGCTGTCGCCCGCCCGCGGCGGCAGGAGGCGGGCGGCGATGAGCGGCAGCGGCAGGAGCAGGCCGGCGAGCGGCGCCGCGAAATCCAGGGAGGCGAGGCCGGCCACGTCGCTCAAGCCCGCAGGCGCGCGAGGAGCCGGGCGAGGCCGGCCTCGACGGCGGCGAGATCGGGCGCGGGGCCCGGGACGTAGAGGTTTTCGCTCAGCGCCCGGCCGGGGCCGCGTCCGAAGAAGTCGGTGCGCAAGGCAGCGTCGAGCCCCGCCGGACCCTCGACCCCGAGGCTGCGGGCGAGCCGCCGGCTCAACCGCGCCAGCGCCACGCGGCGCTCCGCTGGCGGCAGGGCGCGGGCGGCGGACAGCTCGGCGAGCGCCGCCCGGCGGACCGGGCGGGCGCGCCAGCGCGGCCGGAGCCAGGCGGCGAGGGCGGCGAGCGCCAGGCCGAGGACGACCGCGGCCAGCATCTCGGGCCGGACCAGCCCCGGATCGGGCGGGGGGTGCAGGCCGCGCAGGCCCGAGAGCGCGGCCTCACAGCACGGCATCGAGCCGTTCCACCAGCGGGGCGAAGCCCTCGGGGCCCGTCTCGGTGTCGAGGCGCAGGCCCGCGAGGCCGAGGCGGGCACAGGCCGCGAGGCGGTCCTCCGGCGCCGGCCGCGCCCGGCCGATCCTCGCGGTGCCGCGGCGGCCGTCCGGGGTGGCGTAGGGGTAGAGGCCCGGGGGAGCGGCGCGCTCGAAGGCATCGCTCACCAGGATCAGGCTGACGGAGATCCGCTCGGCGAGCGCCGCGAGGCACTCCGAAAAATCCTCGCCGGGTGAATCGAGGGCGCTCGCCAGCACCAGGTGCCCGCCCGCCGGCAGCAGCGACCGCGCCCGCTCCAGGACCGGGCTCAAGGGCGGGTCTTCGTGAAGCGGAGCCGCGAGCGCGCCCGCATGCGCCCGGGCGAGGCCCTGGCACAGGGCCGCCATGCCGCGCCCACCGCCCCGCGGCGGCAGCGCCACCGGCTCGGCGCCCGCGACGCAGAGCCCGACCCGGCCGCCATCGCCGGCGATGCGCCAGCCGAGCAGCACCAGGGCCTCCGCGGCGGCGACCGAGCGCAAGGAGCGGCGGGTGCCGAACAGCATCGAGGGCCGGAAGTCGGCCAGCATCACCACGGCGCGGTCGCGCTCCTCGTGGTGGGTGCGCACGTGCGGCGCGCCGGTGCGGGCGGTGGCGTTGCGGTCGATGTGGCGCACGTCGTCGCCCTCGGCCCACGGCCGCACGTCGTCGGGCTCGGTGCCGCGCCCGCGCCGGCGCGTGACGATGCCGCCGGGCAGCCCAGAGCGACCCCGCGTCATCGCCTCGGTCCCGCGGCGGGCGAGGTGGCGCAGGCCCATGAGCGCCCCGGCCTCGAGGGCGATGCCGGGCTGGGCGAGGGGGTCGGACTCGGGCGGCGGCCGTGCCACGATGACAAACATCCTCAGAGCGGGTGCACCCGGTCGAGCAGGCCGGCGACCACGGCGCGGGCGGTCTGCCCATCCGCCGAAGCGCGCCAGGTCAGGGCGAGGCGGTGGGCGAGCGCGTCGCCGGCGAGCGCCGCGACGTCGTCCGGCACGACGTGGTCGCGCCCGTGCAGGTAGGCCCGGGCCTTGCCGGCGAGCATCAGGGCTAGCGTCCCGCGGGGCGAGACCGGATGCTCGATCGCGGCCCGCAGGTCCGGCGCCGCCGGCCCGCCCCGGGTGGCACCGACGAGGCGGACCAGAAAGTCCTTGAGCGCCGGCGAGACGTGGACCTTGAGCGCAGCAGTTCGGGCTTGGCGCAGTTCCTCGGCCGTGAGGCGCACCGGCATGGCTGCCACTGCCTCCGTCATCTCGCCCTCGACGAGGTCGAGGATGCGGCGCTCGGCGACCTCGTCCGGCATCGCGACGGCGACGTGGAGCAGGAACCGGTCGAGCTGCGCCTCCGGCAGCGGGAAGGTGCCGGCATGCTCGATCGGGTTCTGGGTCGCCACCACCATGAACGGATCGGGCAGGGGGTGGGTTGTGCCCGCCACCGTGACCTGCTGCTCGGCCATCGCCTCGAGCAGCGCCGACTGCACCTTCGGCGGCGCCCGGTTGACCTCGTCGACGAGCACCAGGGAGTGGAACAGCGGGCCTTCCAGGAACTCGAACCGGCCGCCGTCCGGCCGCCAGACCGTGGTGCCGGTGAGGTCGGCGGGCATCAGGTCGGGGGTGCACTGGATGCGGGCGAATCCCGTGTCGAGCCCGTCGGCGAGTCGCTTGACCGCCCGGGTCTTGGCGAGGCCCGGCGCGCCCTCGATCAAGAGGTGGCCGCCGGTGAGGAGCCCGATCAGGAGCCGCTCGACGAGGCCGGAGGCACCGATCAGGCCGGCTTCGAGGCCGGTCCGCAGGACGTCGAGGCGCGCGCGGACGGGATCGTCGGCTGCCGCGACGCTGCGCAGCGCGGCCTGTTCAGCGCCTCGCGCCATCCTGGCGTCTCCCCCTCGGGCCGGTGCTTGGCGTGCCGGCGTTGCGGGGGATCAGGCCGCGTCTTGCTTGGTGCGTCAATCCCGCGGGTGAGGGAGGCGGGGTGTGCTTAAGTCCGCGGCGCAGGATGAGAATGCCGGACGTCTCGAATCGAACCCAGTCAGCTTGACCGAGCGAGGGGCTGCATGCGACCCGGTACTGAAGCTGTGAACGTCCGCTCGCAGGCTGCTCGACGGGACGATGATCTGCGGTTGCCTGGACAGGCCACCCGTGGCTCCAGAGCATTTCCGACGAACCGGCATCCACTTCATCGGAAAATGCTCTGGTCCAACCAGGACTTGTTCGGTCAGCGCAAGCTCATCCTTGCATCATTGTCGACGATGAAAGCTCCGGGTGCGCAGCTTCCGAGTCAAAATCGCCTATACGGTCCCGTGACCGAACCGATGACGGCTGTCGCTGTCTTGGCCGGGTAGGTCAGCAATGACGTTCCGAACGAAAGCGTGCTGGTCACGAGGTTGGTGGTCGATGTCGTCGTTGTCGTCTTGGGCGCAGTTGCGGTCGTCGTGGTGGCGCTGGTCGTAGGAGCCGTGGTCGTTGCAGGTGCCGTGGTCGACGTGGTGCCTGACGCCGTCACGATCGCGGGAGCCGCGGTCGCGCTCGTGCCGGATGTCGTAGTGGTCGGTGCCGTCGTTGTCCCACCGGCGGTCGGCGACGTCGTCGAGGTGGCCGTGCTTCCGGTCAAGGCTGAGGTCATGCCGCTCAGGAGCGAGGTGGCTTCGCCCAGGACCTGCGTCGTCCCGCTGGAGACCGTGGAGGCTGTGGTCGTTGAAGCCGTGCTGCTGCCGCCCGATGTCGTTCCCGCCGCCGTGCTCGGAGAGACGGTGCCAGTGACGGATGCCATCGTGCTCGCCAGGTAGGCGGTCGTCGCGCTTACGACAGACGGGCTCGACGTTGTGTCGCTCAGGACCGAGGTCACTGGCGCCACGACCGGAGCGGTCACAGCCTGCGCGGCGCCGGAGAAGGCGCCGGTCGTCGCGGTGACCTGCGCGATCGTCGAGGAAACAGCGGGCGTGGCGACGGCATCCGCGACGGTCGAGGTGACGGCAGCAACCACCGGGGCTGAGACCTCCACGCTCGCCTGGACGCCGCCGGGCGCCACGCCCAGGGCGTCGAGCGCCTGACCCGCTACCCCGTCCTTCACGCCATCGAGTGCCTGCACGGAGACCGCGACATCCCCGGACTTCGTATCGATGCCGATTTTGGCGTCAGCCTTCGCGCCTGCGACAGAGGCCTTGACCGTCGCATCGGCCGCCTGCGTATTGATATTGGCATCGATATCGCTACCGCCCAAGGACGCAGTCGGAGAAGAGTTGATGTTCGCCTTCTCCAGAGCCTTCAAAGACGCGTTGATGGACGCACTTGCAGTCGCTTTAGCCGAAGGTGATGTGAGAGCAATGGCGTTCGGCTCCTTCGACTTGTCTGAGCGTTTCTGAGAGATTTTATTGTCGATCGCTGCGTCATTCGATTTTGGCTTGCTGCCAGAGACCTTGCTCCGGTCGTAGGCGTAGTAAGCCTCGCGGGCCTTCGCGGCGGCTGTCGCGGACGACTTGAGAGTATCACCTGCTGTCGATGGAGATGTGTCTGCATATCTGGAGAAGAAAGAATTGATTTGGGACTTGGTATATTGCCCTATCTGCATGTCGAACCCCTTCGTCTGGAGGATGATTTCCGCTAAAATCCAGACCGGGATCTAAATAAGATTCATCGTATTTTAGTAGTTTTGTTCTATTTCAATCGTTTTGGGCGCAATCTGATCGAGGCTTCGCGAAATGGTTGACGCTCTTTTTAATGATTACGTGAGCGAGAGGTTCCCGGAGGTTGCGTAGCGCAACGCGGCACCACCGGAGATCCCCTACGGACAGTGTAATACGAGGTTGTCGGCGCATGCGTAGCCAGGCTTAGTGCACCTCACGAAACTTCCGCTGCGCTGGCGCTGCCACATCAAGCGACGCGGATGACCGCGAGTTTTGCGAGAGACAGTTCGACCATGCCGCAGCGGATCATGGCGTGGGACCTCTTCGAGAGTTTCTAGGAGAAGGGCGTTCACATCGCCGCCGTCACGGTCGCGGGCTTCATGCCGCCCGGCTCATAGGGGAGAAGGGGAGGGCGCTCCCCGAGGGAGCGCCCCGCCTCACGACGCGCGTCGCCTCACACCGTCCACGGCGCCGGCCGGTTCGGGCTGATTCCGTAGCGGGCCACCGCATCGGCCACCTTCGCCCGGTCGAGCGTGCCCTCGTCAGCGAGCGCGGCGAGCGCCGCCACCGCGACGTGGTGCCGGTCGACCTCGAAGAAGGCGCGCAGCGCGCTGCGGGTGTCGCTGCGGCCGAAGCCGTCGGTACCGAGGGTGACGTAGCGGGCCTGGATCGCGGTCGCGATCAGCTGCGGGTAGGCGCGGACGTAGTCGGTGGCGGCGACGACCGGAATGGGCCCGGGCAGCGACTCTTCCACGAGGCTGCGCTTCTGCGGCAGGCTCGGGTTCAGCCGGTTCGACCGCTCGACCTCGCGGGCCTCGCGGGCAAGCTCGCTGAAGCTCGTGACGCTGTGGACCTCGGCGGCGATGCCCCATTCCTCGGCGAGAAGCTTCGCCGCGGCGATGACCTCGGGCAGGATCGCTCCCGAACCGAGTAGCCGAATAGCCGGCTCACCATCTCCGTAGCCGGCAAAACGATACATCCCGCGGATGATCCCGTCGCGCACGCCGTCGGGCATCGACGGTTGGGCGTAGTTCTCGTTCATCGCCGTGACGTAGTAGAACGCGTCGACGTCGCGCTCCATCATGTCGCGGGCGCCGTGGTCGAGGATCACCGCCATCTCGTAGGCGAAGGCGGGGTCATAGGCGCGGCAGTTCGGGATCGTTGCGGCCACCAGATGGCTCGACCCGTCCTGATGCTGCAATCCCTCGCCGCCGAGCGTGGTGCGGCCCGCCGTGGCGCCGATGAGGAAGCCGCGGGCGCGCTGGTCGGCCGCCGCCCAGATCAGGTCGCCGACGCGCTGGAAGCCGAACATCGAGTAGTAGATGTAGAACGGCAGCATCGCGAGGCCGTGGACGCTGTAGGACGTCGCGGCCGCGGCCCAGGACGAGATCGCGCCCGCCTCGGTGATGCCCTCCTCGAGCAGCTGCCCGTCGCGCGACTCCTTGTAATAGAGCATCGAGCCGGCATCCTCCGGCTCGTAGAGCTGGCCGAGCGGCGAGTAGATGCCGACCTGCCGGAACAGGTTCGCCATGCCGAAGGTGCGCGCCTCGTCGGCGACGATCGGCACGACGCGCGGACCCAGCTCCTTGTGCTTGATGAGGCTGCTGAACAGCCGCACCGCCGCGGTGGTGGTCGACATCTCCTTGCCGTCGGCCTCGAGCGCGAAGCCCGCATAGGTCGAGAGGTCCGGCACCGCAACGTGGGCGGCGGTGCGCCGGCGCTTGGGCAGGAAGCCGCCGAGCTTCTCGCGGCGCTCGCGCAGGTAGCGCAGCTCGCGGCTGTTCTCGTCCGGCTTGTAGAATTCCAGCCCCTCGACCTGCGCGTCGGTGAGCGGCAGGGCGAAGCGATCGCGGAACGCCTTCAGCGCGTCGGTATCGAGCTTCTTGGCCTGGTGGGCGGTCATGCGCGACTCGCCGGCCCCCCCCATGCCGTAACCCTTCTTGGTCTTGGCCAGGATCACGGTCGGGCGGCCCTTGGTCGCCTTGGCGGCGGCGAAGGCCGCGTAGAGCTTGCGGAAATCGTGGCCGCCGCGCTTCAGCTTGTCGACGTCGCCGTCCGACATGTGCGAGACCAGCGCCTTCACCTCGTCATCCTCGCCGAAGAAGTGGGCGAGGTTGTAGGCGCCGTCCTTGGCGCCGAGCGTCTGGTACTTGCCGTCGACGGTGGCGGCGAAGCGGCGAAGTAAGGCGTGGTTGGTGTCGCGGGCGAAGATCGCGTCCCACTCCGAGCCCCACAGCACCTTGACGACGTTCCAGCCGGCACCGCGAAAAACGCTCTCCAGCTCCTGGATGATCTGGCCGTTGCCGCGCACCGGTCCGTCGAGGCGCTGCAGGTTGCAGTTGATGACGAAGGTGACGTTGTCGAGCTTTTCGCGCGCCGCCAGCGTCAGCGCACCGATCGATTCCGGCTCGTCCATCTCGCCGTCGCCGAACACGCCCCAGACGTGCTGGCCGGCGGTATCGGCCAAACCCCGGTCGCTCAAGTAGCGCATGAAGCGCGCCTGGTAGATCGCGTTCATCGGCCCGATGCCCATCGAGCCGGTCGGCACCTGCCAGAACTCGGGCATCAACCAGGGATGGGGGTAGGAGCACAGGCCCTCGCCGGCGATCTCCTGGCGGTAATGCTTCAGGTTGGTCTCGGAGAGCCGCCCCTCCAGGAAGGCGCGGGCGTAGACGCCGGGCGCCGAGTGCGGCTGGAAGAACACGAGGTCGGCGCCCGCTCCGCTCGCGTCGCCGGCCTGGAAGAAGTGGTTGAAGCCGAGCTCGAAGATCTCGGCGGCCGAGGCGTAGGAGGCGACGTGGCCGCCGAGCTCGCCGTAGGCCATGTTGGCCCGCACCACCATGGCGAGCGCGTTCCAGCGCATGATCGAGGTGATGCGCTCCTCGACCGCGAGGTCGCCCGGATAGGGCGGCTGCTTCTCCAGCGGGATGGTATTGCGGTAGGGCGAGTAGGGCGGCGCCTCCTCGACGACGCCGATCTCGCGCGCCTTCTGCTCCAGCCGGTCGAGCAGGAAGCGGGCTCGCGCCGCGCCGCCGTGGCGGAGCACCGATTCGAGCGAGGCGAGCCAGTCCGCGGTCTCGGCCGGATCCGGATCGGCCACGCCGCGCGGGCCCAGAATGGCTTGGTTGCTGGTGCGCTCGTTCTCGTTGACCGGTACGGCCGGGACCGGCTTGGCGCTCGCGCTCATGGCCTTCATCCTCCCAAAAGATGGCGCCAGGATAATCCCCCGGTCGCGGCAGAAGCTGCTTCGTTTGCCGCCGGATCGAGGGCCAGCGCAAAACATTTTCGCGAGATCGATCATGCGTGGTCGATCTTGCCGCGGGGCGAGGGCGAAGCGGCGCCGTTCGGCGGCCGGCGACAGGATGCGCCGCCAGATCCGAGGCTCGCGCATCGCGCGCTCCACAATGTCCGGCAGGTAGCGTCAATGGCACCTTTGTCCTAAAGTCCGCGCCGAGTCGGGCTGTGCGGGGCCGGCCTCCCCATCGCTCGTCCCTCGTCGAGACCGTATCGGCCGGGGATGCGGGGTCGCCGGCTCGGCCATGCCCGTGCCTGCCTCGGGACACAGCCTCGCGATGACCGCCGATCCGGCCGCCAGCCTCAGCCTGCTCCAGACCCCCCTGCACGATCTGCACCTGGAGGTCGGCGCCCGGATGGTGCCGTTCGCCGGCTACATGATGCCGCTGCAATACCCGCTCGGGCTCCTCAAGGAGCACCTGCACACCCGCAAGGCCGCCGGGCTGTTCGACGTGTCGCATATGGGCCAGATCGCCGTGCGGGCCCGCTCCGGCGACCTCGCGGACGCCGCCCGCGCCCTCGAGACGGTGCTGCCGATCGACGTCGTGGGGTTGGGCGCCGGGCGCCAGCGCTACGGATTCCTGACCACGCAGGGCGGCGGCATCCTCGACGACCTGATGCTCGCCAACTTAAGCGACCACTACCTCCTGATCGTCAACGCCGCCAACAAGGCCGCGGGCCTCGCCCACCTCCTCGACGCGATCGGCACCGAGTGCATCGTGGAGCCGGTCGAGCGGGCGCTGATCGCGCTCCAGGGCCCGGGGGCGGAAGGTGCGCTCGCGCGCCACCTGCCCGTGGTCGCCGAGATGCGCTTCATGGATGCGCGCACGATCGCGTTCCAGGGCGAGGACGGCGTGGTGGTGCGTTCCGGCTATACCGGCGAGGACGGGTTCGAGATCGCGCTGCCGCCCGACGCCGCCGTGGCGCTCGCCCGGGCGCTGCTGGCCGACCCCGAGGTGAAGCCGATCGGGCTCGGCGCCCGCGATTCCCTGCGGCTCGAAGCGGGCTTGTGCCTGCACGGCTCGGACATCGACCACGAGACCTCGCCGGTCGAGGCCGGCCTGTCCTGGGCGATCCCGAAGGTGCGCCGCCTCGGCGGCGCCCGGGCCGGGGGCTTCCCCGGCGCCGAGCGCATCCTGGCCGAGCTCGCCGACGGCCCGGCGCGCCTGCGGGTGGGCCTGCGGCCGGAGGGGCGCACCCCGGTCCGGGCCGGCGCCGCCCTCTACGAGACCGCCGACGGATCCGAGGCGGTCGGCCGGGTGACCTCCGGCGGCTTCGGGCCGAGCCTGGAGGGGCCGGTCGCCATGGGGGTGGTGCCGCGCGCGCTCGCGGTGCCGGGCACCCACGTCTTCGCCGAGGTGCGCGGCCAGCGCCTGCCATGCGCGGTGGTGCCGCTGCCGTTCCGCCCCGCCGGCTTCAAGCGTTCCTGAACGAAGGAAACGAGACATGCTGAAATATACCGACGAGCACGAGTGGCTGCGCCTGGAGGGCGACGTGGCGACGGTGGGGATCACCGACCACGCCGCCGAGCAGCTCGGCGACCTCGTCTTCGTCGAGCTGCCGAAGGTCGGCGCCACGCTGACCAAGGGCGCCGCCGCCGCGGTGGTGGAATCGGTCAAGGCGGCCTCCGACGTCTACGCGCCGGTCGACGGCGAGGTGACCGAGGTCAACGAGGCCGCGGTGGCGAGCCCCGAGAGCGTCGGCACCGATCCGCAGGGCGCCGGCTGGCTCTACCGCGTGCGCCTCTCGAACCCGTCCCAGCTCGACGGGCTGATGGACGAGGCGGCCTACCGCGCCTTCGTGGGCTGACATGATGTCAGCCTGATCTGTTTCGAGACCAGTCAAGCGCGGGATCCCCTCTCCCGTGTAGGAGAGGGGTAGGGGTGAGGGTGGCGCGCTTCAGGATTTGCCTGAACGGTCCCGCTGCCAGCACGACGCTCAGCGTTTCGCACTGAAGCGTATCACCCTCACCCCCGGCCCCTCTCCCACACCTTGCAGCGATACCGGGCAAGCCCGGCATCGCCTGGAGAGGGGAGAAGCGCTCCACCTTTCAAGCCGCACCGCACGGCTCCGACCAGGGCACCCCCTCCATGCCGATGGACAAGTACGATCCCTACGACTTCGCCAACCGCCGCCATATCGGCCCGTCGGTGGACGAGATCGCCCGCATGCTGGAGGTGGTCGGTTCTGACAGCCTCGACGCCCTGATCGACGAGACCCTGCCGGCGGGGATCCGCCAGAAGGAGGCGACCGAGTTCGGCGCCGCCCTGTCGGAGCGCCGGGCGATCGAGCGCCTGCGGGCGACGGCCAACAAGAACAAGCTGCTGACCTCGCTGATCGGCCAGGGCTACCACGGCACCACGATGCCGCCGGCGATCCAGCGCAACATCTTCGAGAACCCGGCCTGGTACACGGCCTACTCGCCCTACCAGCCCGAGATCAGCCAGGGCCGGCTCGAGGCGCTGCTCAACTTCCAGACCTGCGTCAGCGACCTGACCGGGCTCGACATCGCCAACGCCTCGCTCCTCGACGAGGCGACCGCCGCCGCCGAGGCGATGGGCATGGCGCGCCGCATCGCGACCGCCAAGCCCGACACGTTCTTCGTCGACGCGCAGTGCCTGCCGCAGACCATCGCGGTGCTGAAGACCCGGGCCGAGCCGTTCGGCTGGCGGATCGTCGTCGGCGATCCCTTCACCGACCTCGATCCCAACGCGGTCTTCGGCGCGATCTTCCAGTATCCGGGCGTCGAGGGCGCGGCCCACGACTTCACCGACGTCATCACCAAGCTCCATGAGGCCGGCGCCATCGCCGTGGTGGCGGCCGATCCGCTGTCGCTGACGGTGTTGAAGCCCCCGGGCGAGATGGGGGCCGACATCGCGGTCGGCTCGATGCAGCGCTTCGGCGTGCCGATGGGCTACGGCGGCCCGCACGCCGCCTACATGGCGACCCGCGACGCCCACAAGCGCTCGCTGCCCGGGCGCATCGTCGGCGTCTCGGTCGATTCCCGCGGCAACCGCGCCTACCGGCTCTCGCTCCAGACCCGCGAGCAGCACATCCGGCGCGAGAAGGCGACCTCGAACATCTGCACCAGCCAGGTGCTGCTGGCGGTCATCGCCTCGATGTACGCGGTGTTCCACGGGCCGCGCGGGCTCAAGGCGATCGCGATGCGCATCCACCGCGACGCGACGCGGCTCGCCGCCGGCCTGAACCAGCTCGGCTTCGAGACCCACCCGGACGCCTTCTTCGACACGATCACCGTCACGGTCGGGCCGTTCCAGGGCGTGATCCTGAAGAACGCCGTCGCCAACGGGATCAACCTGCGAAAAGTGGGCAACGACCGGATCGGCATCACGGTCGACGAGCGCACGCGGCCCGACATCATCGAGGCGGTGTGGCGCGCCTTCGGGGGCGACAGCCTCGCCTACGACGAATCCTGGCCCGAGCCGCGCCTGCCGGCGGACCTGATCCGGACGTCGGAGTACCTGACCCACCCGATCTTCCACATGAACCGGGCCGAGAGCGAGATGACGCGCTACATGCGTCGCCTCGCCGACCGCGACCTCGCCCTCGACCGGGCGATGATCCCGCTCGGCTCGTGCACGATGAAGCTCAACGCCACGGCCGAGATGCTGCCGATCTCGTGGCCGGAATTCTCGGAGCTGCACCCGTTCGCGCCGAAGGACCAGGCCGAGGGCTACGCCGAGATGATCCAAGATCTCTCGCAGAAGCTCGCCGACATCACCGGCTACGCGGCGATCTCGATGCAGCCGAATTCCGGCGCCCAGGGCGAGTATGCGGGCCTCTTGGCGATCCGCGCATACCACCTGTCGCGCGGGGAGGGGCACCGCACTGTCTGCCTGATCCCGTCCTCGGCCCACGGCACCAACCCGGCCTCGGCGCAGATGTGCGGCATGACCGTGGTGGTGGTCGGCGCCGACCGCAACGGCAACGTCGACGTGGCCGATCTGCGCGCCAAGGCGGAGAAGCACAGCGACAACCTCGCCGCCTGCATGATCACCTACCCGTCCACCCACGGGGTGTTCGAGGAGGCGGTGCGGGAGATCTGCGACATCACCCACGCCCATGGCGGCCAGGTCTATCTCGACGGCGCCAACCTCAACGCGCTCGTCGGCCTCGCCCGGCCCGGCGACATCGGGGCCGACGTCAGCCACATCAACCTGCACAAGACCTTCTGCATCCCGCATGGCGGCGGCGGGCCCGGCATGGGGCCGATCGGCGTCAAGGCGCACCTGATCCCGTTCCTGCCCGGCCACGTCGAGACCGACGGGCGCGAGTTCTCGGTCTCGGCCGCGCCCTACGGCTCCGCGGCGATCCTACCGATCTCCTGGAGCTACTGCCTGCTGATGGGCGGGCGCGGGCTGACGCAGGCGACCCGCATCGCGATCCTCAACGCCAACTACATCGCCAAGCGCCTCGCGGGCGCCTACGACGTGCTCTACACCGGCACCCACGGGCGCGTGGCGCACGAGTGCATCATCGACGCCCGCCCGCTGATGAAGAGCGCCGGCGTCAGCGTCGAGGACATCGCCAAGCGGCTGATCGATTGCGGCTTCCACCCGCCGACGATGAGCTGGCCGGTGGCCGGCACACTGATGATCGAGCCGACCGAGTCCGAGACCAAGGGCGAGATCGACCGCTTCTGCGACGCCATGCTGGCGATCCGGGACGAGATCCGGGCGATCGAGGAGGGCCGGATGGACCGGGCCGACAACCCGCTCAAGAACGCCCCCCACACGGTGGAGGACCTGATCGGCCCGTGGGAGCGGCCCTATTCCCGCGAGGCCGCCTGCTTCCCGGCCGGCGCCTTCCGGGTCGACAAGTACTGGCCGCCGGTCAACCGGGTCGACAACGCCTACGGCGACCGCAACCTCGTCTGCGCCTGCCCGCCGGTGGAGAGCTACATGAAGGCGGCCGAGTAAGGGCCGAGCCTGCCGATGCCGGAACGATGACCGGGCCGATCGTGTCCGGTCATCGCCTCGAGCCGGCATCGCGAGGCGCAGGGCCTGCGTGACGGGGCCGGAGGCGTAGAGCCCTCCATCATCCTCCCGGGGCTCGTCGCCGGCGAGAGCCCCGGATCGAGACCGCGTATGGTTCAGGATGTGCCTGCGGCACTCGGGGCTGCGCTTCCGCGGCCCCGGACTGACCGCGTGGATGTCGGTTCCGTCAGTGCGATGCGCCAGACCGACAGCAGGAAGCCCGGCCGCGCGTCGCGGACCGGGCTTCCTCGTTCTCAACCGTGCGGTCCGGTCACTTGTCGGTGCACAAGCCCGCCTCGGAGAGCCGGCGGTGATGGCGCGGGTCGCAATCGGTGGCGAGGAAGGAGGCCCATTCGGCCTTGGTGCCGTAGAAGGCGTTGCGGTCGACGTCGCCGCGCACGCCCGGCACCCGGCCGGTCGAGGTGAACTGCCACAGCATCCAGTCGCGGTTGACGTAGCGCTGCTCCGGCTCGGCCGCGGTGGAGCGGACCCAATGCGGGTAATCCGGCAGCTCGCCCTCCAGCACGTCCTTGTGGAACGTGATGTCGGTGTAGATGATCGGCCGCTTGCCCGTGTAGGCCTCCATCTCGCGCAGCATGTACTCGGTCATCGCGAGGGCCTGGGCCTTCGGCAGTTTCTTCGGGCAGAGCTGCGAGTGGCCGTTCCACTCGACGTCGAGCACCGGGGGCAGGGCGGTCGGGTCGTTGGGGACGTTGCGCTTGAACCAGTCCATCTGGTCCTTGGCCGAGCGGCACCAGAACACGAAGTGGTAGGCGCCCCGCGGCACACCGGCGCGGCCGGCACCATCCCAGTTCTCGCGGAAGCGGTCGTCGACGTGGTCGCCGCCCTCGGTCGCCTTGATGTAGGCGAACTGGGTGCCGGCGCCCTTGACCGACATCCAGTCGATCGGCCCCTGCCACTTCGAGACGTCGATGCCCTGGATCGGGTGGTTCTTCGCCTTGGCGACCCCCGGATGGGGCTTCACGTCGCCCTTGGTCGGGTAGAAATCGGCGCCCCCACCGGCGCAGGCCGCCAGCGTGGCGAGGCTCGCCGCCGCGAGGGCACGCTTGCCCCACAGGACTCCCCGCGACAGCACGGAGGAATACGGGGCGGAGGGGATCGTCGACTCCATCGGCATCGGGGCGCGGCCTGACTTCACGCGGAACACTATGGCTATTCGATGCGGTGGGGCGGGTTAATGGAAGCTTGACGGGATCTGAACGGAATTCCGAAACGCGTGGCGCAAAAGCCACGTAAGCCCTGGACGAGGCTCGCCCGCGCCTCGTCCATCGGGCATAAGCCCCGGTCGAATCTGAGGTTTGCCGGGACGCGCCATGGCCAAGGTTCTGTTTACCATAGGGTACGAAGGCGCCGATACCGAGCGCTTCGCCGCCGCCCTGCGCGATGCCGGGGTCATGACCCTCGCCGACGTGCGGGCGGTGGCGGCCTCGCGCAAGCGCGGCTTCTCGAAGAGCGCGCTGGCCGCGGGACTGGCCGATGCGGGGATCGGCTACGCGCATCTGCGCAGCCTCGGCACGCCGAAGGCCGGCCGCGAGGCGGCGCGCGCCCATGACGCGGCGCTGATGCGGCGGATCTACTGCGACGAGGTGCTGGACACGGCGGCCGGCGAGGCCGCCCTCGACGAGCTTGCGGCTCTGGCCGCGGACGGCCCGACCTGCCTGCTGTGCTTCGAGCGCGACCCGGAGCGCTGCCACCGGCGGGTCCTGAGCGAGCGGCTGGCGGGGAGGGGGTTCGAGGTGGTGGATCTGTTCGCGTGAAGGCGGAGACGTTCAGGTGTTTCAGAAGATGGCGGAATGGCCTGCGCTTGATCCTGCACCATCCACGGTTCGGGGGCGTGCCTGCGGCAATCCGGGCTCCGCTCCGAGAGCCCGGAATGGACCGAGGGCGTCAGCCAGGTCGAGAATGGAAGGCAGGTTCTTACAGACAGCTGCCTCGTCGTGTTCCCATGGCACGTTACTCGCCCTGTCCACCTATCTTGGAAATTTGCCTGTCATCCCGGGGCCGCGCAGCGGAACCCGGACTCCATAACCGCCGCCGACAGAGATTGAGGTGGATCGCGGACGGCGGCTGGTGACACCCCGGGAGAAGAACGGCAATCGTTGCCGTTTTGCGCTAGTTTTATAGGCAACCATTGCCTTATATCTACCTTATCGGCGGGACAGGCGATGCCGACCATCCAGCGTTTCACGAACTGCAAGGTCGCCATCTATGCCGACGATCACCTGCCGCCGCACTTCCACATCGAGGGGCGCGGCTGGCGGGCCCTGGTCGAGATCGAGACGCTAACGATCCGCGCGGGCGATGCTCGCAAGGGTGCCGAAGCGATGGCGTGGGCCGAAGCGAACCGCGACATGCTGTGGGCCGCATGGCGCCGGCTCAACAAGCTGGGGTAAGACGATGGAAACTCAGAGCATCAAAGCTGTTCGGGCCAGTCGCGGCCGGACGCTGGTCGTCACCTGGAAAAACGGCGCCGAGAGCCCGATCGACGTGAGCGAGCATATCGGCCGATTCGAGGTGTTGGCCCCCCTTCGAGACGATCCCGAGGCATTCCAGGCCGTCGAGGTTGGTGAGTGGGGGTGGAACGCTCATTGGTCCGACGACATGGAAATCAGCGCCGACACGCTCTGGCGGCTGGCATTGGAGCAGGGCGCGGCGTGGCTGCTGGCGTGGCGGAAAGGGCGCGTCCCGAAGCTGTCCCAGGCCGAGGCTGCGGCGGCGCTCGGCGTCAGCCCGCGCATGTGGCGCTACTACGAGGCTGGGACGCACCTGCTGCCGAAGACGGTGCGGCTGGCGGCGCTCGGCTTGGATCAGGAGGTAGAAGCCGCATGACGCCGGCGAGCGGTTTGGCTGCGCCCCCGGGCGCGCTTACCGACAGGACTCCCGCACTGTAAGAGGCGGCTCTACCTATACCAACGGCCTAAGATGCTGACGCATCAACTTCGATCTCGGACAGGCCCGAGATCGACGAGGCTGCCGACCCATCTCGAATATTCGAGAACGGAATCAAAGGTCGTTTTCAACGACCGTCGGCATTAGATTTCAGACGCGATCTTCCACAAGCAGGGCTGCTCCGCCAGGCACGCCCGCTTTCTTGGCAGACGGGTACCACCCGATCCGCTCGAGCGTGTCTATCAGCATAGAGCAGGCGATCTTGAACGACGAGCCTGAGAATGCCGGAGAGCGACGTCGGCCCGCGTGCCCGTCGCCTATCCCTCGCCCACCCGCGGCACATGCGCCTCGCCCGGCAGCGCCCGCACCAAACCCGGCCGCCGCTGCGGCGCCGGCAGCCCCTCGGCATGGGCGGCCTCGATGTTGCCGTAGAACTGGTCGGCGCTCGCCTCCCAGGTGTAGCGCAGGGCCTCCGCCCGGCAGGCCTCGTGCGGGATCGCGAGCGCCGCGCGGCACGCCGCGCCGAGATCGTGGTCGAGGATCCCCGCACCGGTGCCGCCGATCACGTCGAGCGGGCCGGTGACGGGATAGGCCGCCACCGGAAGGCCGCTCGCCAGCGCCTCCAGGAGCACGATGCCGAAGGTGTCGGTGAGGCTCGGGAAGACGAAGACGTCGGAAGCCGAATAGACCCGGGCCAGGGCCTCGCCGGTGAGGGTACCGAGGAAGCGCGCGCCGGGATCGAGGCCGGCGAGCCGCGCCCGGTCCGGCCCGTCGCCGACGACGAGCTTGGTGCCGGGCAGGCCGAGGCGCAGGAACGCCTCGACGTTCTTCTCCACCGCGAGCCGCCCGACGAACAGGAAGAACGGGCGCGGCAGCCCGGCGAGGGCGGCGGGCGGCGCCTCGCCGTCGCGGGGGCGGAAGAGATCGGTGTCAACGCCGCGGCTCCAGCGCATCAGCCGGGTGAAGCCCCGCCCGGCGAGGTCGCGCTCCAGCGAGGGCGTGCTCACCATCGTGCCGCTCGCGGCGGAGTGGAAGCGTCGGAGCCAAGCGTAGCTCCAGCGCTCCGGCACCGGTAGGCGGGCGGCGAGGTATTCGGGGAAGCGGGTGTGGTAGCTCGTGGTGAACGGGCGCCCCTGCGCCAGGCAGACCCGGCGGGTGGCGAGCCCGATCGGCCCCTCGGTGGCGATGTGGACGTGCGTCGGCGCCAGGGCGGGGAAGCGGGCGGCGACGCCGCGGGCGGTGACGAGCGACAGCCGGATCTCGGGGTAGCCCGGCAGCGGCACGCTGGAAAAGTCGAGGGGCGTCAGCATCACCGGGTCGTGGCCGCGCCGGCGCCCCGCCGCGACCATGTGCTCGAGGGAGCGGACGACGCCGTTGACCTGGGGGTGCCAGGCATCGGTCGCGACGAGGAGCCTCACGCGACCGCCCGGGTGTTCGCGACCGGGGGCAGGGGTGCGCGGGCGGCGGGCGCGAGATCGGCGACGACCTCGACCGGGGCGGCCGGGCGGCTGCGCGCGGCCAGGGGCGTCGGGGTCCCGGCCTCAGTTCGCTTCCACTCGGCGAAGCGGATCACCTCCATCGTGCCGTCGTAATGCTCGACCACCGCGGTGCAGGATTCGACCCAGTCGCCGGTATTGAGGTAGTGCATGTCGCCGACCATGCGGCTCGCCGCGTGGTGGATGTGGCCGCAGATCACCCCGTCGGCCTCGGCCCGGCGGGCCTCGGCGATCAAGAATTCCTCGAAGCGGCCGATGAAGTTGACGGCGTTCTTCACCTTCAGCTTGGCCCATGCCGACAAAGACCAGTAGGTCAGGCCGAGGCGCCGGCGCACCCAGTTGAGATGGGTGTTGACGAAGAGCGCCGCCGAGTAGGCGCCGTCGCCGAGGAAGGCCAGCCAGCGGGCGTGGCGCACCACGAGGTCGAACTGGTCGCCGTGGATGACGAGGTAGCGCTTGCCGTCCGCCGCCTCGTGCAGCACCTGGTCCTGGACCTCGATGCCGCCGAAATGCATGTCGAGGAAGTCGCGCAGGAACTCGTCGTGGTTGCCCGGCACGTAGACGAGGCGCGAGCCCTTGCGCACCTTCCGCAGCAGCTTCTGCACCACGTCGTTGTGCGATTGCGGCCAGTACCAGCCCGAGCGCAGCTTCCAGCCGTCGACGATGTCGCCGACGAGGTAGATCTCGTCGGCATCCACTTCCCGCAGGAAGTCGAGCAGCAGCTCGGCCTGGCAGCCCTTGGTTCCCAGGTGGATATCCGAGAGGAACAGGGTTCGCACGCGCAGCGCGTCGGCGTCCTCGGACACGTGCAATCTCCATGGCGGCGTCTCGCGCCAGCCAAACCCTATTCGCGTATCACTTTGATGACGCGGGCACCGGGCACGGAAGCTGGGCCGGGGACCGGGACTCGAATTCCTTTGCGGAGGCTTAAACTGGATCATGCCGATTGCGCAGGTCAGCCGCCCGCGACCGCCTCTACCTCGGCCGTGTCGATTCGTGGTTCTGACGGACGCCCGGTCGCGTCCCGCGCGACCGCGACCACTCCCCCGAACCCAAGAAAAGCGCCCCGCCCATGGCAGCCCCCCTCGTCGTCCCCGGCCGGTCGGTCACCGGATCTGGCGCGTCGGGGCGCGCGGCCGCCCGGCCGTATCTCGGCATCGGGCTCAAGGTGCTCTCGGCGCTCGCCTTCACGCTGATGTCCGCCGGCGTCAAGACGCTGGCCGACCGGTTCCCCACCGGCGAGATCGTGTTCTTCCGCTCCTTCATCGCCATCGCGCCGCTGCTGATGTGGCTGCGCTGGCAGGGCAGCGTGCGCGAGGCGGTGGCGACGAAGAACCTCAAGGGCCACGTGCTGCGCAGCATCATCGGCGCCTGCGGCATGTTCGCGGGCTTTGCCGGCCTGTCCTTCCTGCCGCTCTCCGACGCGGTGGCGATCGGCTACGCCTCGCCGCTCCTCGTGGTGGTACTGGCGGCGGTCGTGCTGCGCGAGCGGGTCCAGGCCTATCGCTGGGCCGGCGTCTCGGTCGGCTTCCTCGGCGTGCTGATCACGCTCGCCCCGCACCTCGAATTCGGCGGCGCTGCGGGCGGCGGCGCGACGGGCGCGCTGTTCGCGATCCTGGCCGCGTGCTGCTCGGCGGCGGCGACGATCCAGGTGCGCAAGCTCACCGGCACCGAGCGCACCGGCGCGATCGTGCTGTACTTCTTCCTGTTCACCTCGCTGCTCGGCCTCTCGACCGTGGCGCTCGGCTGGCGGATGCCCGGCTGGTCGGACCTCGCGCTGTTCGTCGTCGTCGGCGTGCTCGGCGGCATCGGCCAGATCCTGCTCACCGAGAGCTACCGCCACGGCGACGCCTCGCTGGTCGCGCCCTTCGAGTACACCACGATGCTGTGGTCGGTGCTGATCGGCTGGTTCGTGTTCGGGCAGCTCCCCACGGCCTCGATCGCGGTCGGCGGCGGCATCGTGGCGGCGGCCGGCGTGTTCGTGGTCTGGCGCGAGCGGCGCCTGGTGGTGGAGCGGGCGCGCGAGGCGGCCGGCGGGGCGCGGGCGGGCTGACGACGGGCCGTTGACGCCCGCGCGTGCCCGCCCTTACTCCGGGAGACCGAACGATCGGCCCGGGATCCCGGGCCCAGCAGGGAAGCGCCCCGATGCCCGCACGCCCCCGCCCGCATGACGCGGGAGCCCGCCCGTGACGACCGATGGCGGGCACGCGACCGTGCCGGTGGACCTGCGGCTCTACGGCCTCCTCGATGTCGGGGTCTGCGGCGGCGATGCCGATCACCTCGCCCGCATGGCGGCGCAGGCCGCAGCCGGGGGCTGCACCCTGCTCCAGTACCGCGAGAAGACGATCGCCAACGCCCGCGAGACCGTGGCGCGCCTGCGCCGGATCCACGCGGCGCTCCAGGGCACCGGCGTCCCGCTCCTGATGAACGACCGGGTCGACCTCGCGCTCGCCGCCGGGGTCGAGGGCGTGCATCTCGGCCAGGAAGACCTGCACCCGGCCGACGCCCGGCGCCTCCTGCCCCGCGGGGCGATCGTCGGGCTCACCGTCAAGAACGCGGCACAAGCCGACGAGCTCTACCGGCTGCCGGTCGATTACGCATGCATCGGCGGCGTCTTCTCCACCACCAGCAAGGACAATCCCGATCCCCCGGTCGGGCTCGACGGGCTCAACCGCATCGTGTTCCGCGCGCGCCTCGCCCGCGGCGGCGGCCTGCCGGTCGGGGCGATCGCCGGCATCGACCGCAGCAACGCCGCCGCGACGATCGGCGCGGGGGCGGACGGGATCGCGCTGATCTCGGCCCTGTTCGGTACCGGCCGCGACGTCGAGGCCCGGGCGCGCGACCTGCGCGCGGTGATCGACGGGGCGCTCGCGGCGCGAGGGGCGGCATGAGCGGACCCGGCATGGTCGGGCTTCGCACGATCGGAGACCACGCATGATCGCCGTCACGATCGCGGGCTCGGATTCCGGCGGCGGCGCCGGCATCCAGGCCGACCTCAAGACCTTCTCGGCGCTCGGCGTCTACGGCGCCAGCGTCATCACCGCGCTCACGGCCCAGAACACCCGCGGCGTGCAGGCGATCCACGACGTCGAGCCCGAATTCGTCGCGCGCCAGATCGAGAGCGTCTTCACCGACCTCGACGTGCGGGCGGTGAAGATCGGGATGCTGTCGCGCGCGCCCGTGATCGCCGCGGTGGCCGAGGGGCTCGCCCGCCACGCCGCCGGCCTGCCGCTCGTGCTCGACCCCGTGATGGTCGCGACGAGCGGCGACCGGCTTCTCGCCGACGACGCGGTCGAGGCGCTGCGCCGCAAGCTCCTGCCGCACGCCGCGGTGCTGACGCCGAACCTGCCCGAGGCGGCGGTGCTGCTGGGCGAGGGCATCGCCGGGGACGAGGCGGCGATGCTCGACCAGGGCCGGCGCCTGCTGGCGCTCGGGCCCCGGGCGGTGCTGATGAAGGGCGGCCACGCGGCCGGCCCATCGAGCGTCGACCTCTTGGTCGGGCCCGACGACCGCACCTTGCGCCTGGAGGGACCGCGGATCGCGACCCGCAACACCCACGGCACCGGCTGCACCCTGTCGGCGGCGCTCGCCGCCGGGCTCGCCCGCGGCCTCGCCCTGCCGGACGCCGCGCAGGCGGCCAAGGCGTATCTCGGCGCCGCGCTCGCCGCCTCCGACCGGATCCGGATCGGGCACGGCCACGGGCCGGTGCACCACTTCCACGCCTGGTGGAACTGACGCGTCATTCGCCGGAATCGACCCGCGCGGCCGCATGAACCCTTGCGCCGCCCCGGCGATTGCGTTTGATGGAGCGTACGGGCGTTCGGTATGCGGAACGCTCGGCGGTGATCCGGCGGGGTTCGAGGGCGGGCGATGGGCGTCGAGCGGGGGCGGGAACGCCCCAAGGACCTGATGAGTGGGGCGCAGGTGCTGTCGGGGCAGCTCGGCAAGACCATCCAGCGCCTGCGCAAGGCCTACAACCTGTCGCTCTCCGAACTGGCCGAGCAGTCGGGCGTGGCGAAGTCGATCATCAGCCAGATCGAGCGCAACGAGACCAACCCGACGCTCGCGACGATCTGGCGCCTGAGTCAGGCCCTCGACGTCTCGATCGAGCGGGTGCTCGCCACCGGCGACGAAGAGCCCTTCATCGAGAAGTCGTCCCGGGCCGACACGCCGATCCTGGTCTCCGACGACGGCCGGATGCGGCTCGCGATCATCGGCTGGATCAAGACCGTCGAGTGGCTGCAATGGTACGACCTCTCGGCCGATCCCGGCGGGGTGCTCGATTCCGACGCCCACCAGCGCGGCTCGGTCGAGTGCCTGTCGGTCACCGAGGGCGAGTTCGAGGTCGACGTGGCCGGCGCCGTCCAGCGGGCGCGGGCCGGCGAGACCCTGCGCTACCGCTGCGACCGGCCCCACACCGTGCGCTGCATCAGCGAGGGCACGGGGCGCGCCTTCATGGTGGTGATCATGAAGGCGGCGGTGATGGAGTAGGGGACCCGAGGGCTCAGGCCGCCCGTCCCATCGTGAAGTCGACATGGACCGAATCGAACGGGAAGCTGATCCGGTCCTCCGGTCCCGCCTCGACGACGCCGGCCTTCCTCAGCGCCTCGACATCGGCCCGCACCGCGTCGGCGTCACGGCCGACCAGGTTCGCGAGGACGGAGAGCGAGAGCGGCTCGCGGCCGACGAGCGCGCGCAGCACTTCCCAGCGCCGCGGCGTCATCACGGTCCAGAGCAGATCGACCGAGGCGAAGGAGATGAAGGCGCCCTGCGGCTCGCCGCGGAACGCCGAGCTCAACCGGCCCTGGACCTCCGCGATCCCGGATACGCCGATGGTCACGGTTCTCATGCGCCTGCCTCTCCAACCCGCGCCCTCATCCTGAGGTGCTGCTGCTTGCAGCAGCCTCGAAGGAGGCCTCCAGGGACCACCGAGACCTCGGGAGGACTCCTTCAAGGCCCACTGCGTGGGCATCACAGGATGAGGTCGAGCGTTAGGATAGAGGAAGACAATTCGTTGGTGAAAAGGGAGAGGCTGCCCGCCCTCACCCCCCGGCGTTGATCCACCGCACCAGGTCGGCCAGCACCAGCGACAGCGCCCGGTCGAGGCCGTTCGCCGCCACCGGGGCGTTCACCCCCGCCACCGGGACCCGGGCCTGAAACACCTTGGCGGCGACCACCGTGCCGCTGCTCTCCTGGATCAGCTTGGCCGAGAGATCGACCACCGCCTCGCGGGTGCCGGCATCGATGTCGAAGGCGCGCAGCTCCGTGATCAGGATCGTGTCGGCCGCGACCTTGTCGCCGGGGCGGCTGACCGACTTGAGCCGGTTGGCGTTCTCGAGGCTCTGGATCACCCGGGTCTGGACGAGGCGCGGCAGGCGGTCGGCCCACTGGCCGCCGCCGAGATAGGACACGGCGCCGCCGGGCTCGCGCACGATGATCCGGTCGGCCTCGAAGGGTTGCAGGCCGACCGGCTCGGCCACCACGATCGAGCGCCGCGCCGCGCCGCTGCGGGCCGCGCCGGGCAGGGCGGTGAGGTCGAAGGTGGTCGGCACGGCGCCGCTGCCGCAGGCGCCGAGGAGCAGGGCCAGGGCAGCCGCGAGACAGCCGGCGGCGAGGGCACCGGGAGCGCGACGCGGGGAGGGGGCCGTGAGGAGCATGGGAGCGGGCGGACCGGAAGGCGGGACCCGGGCGGGCCCGGAAGCTTGACCAGGGACGAGGGGACAACGCCCGGCCGGGCGCGCGGGTGCAACCGCCGCGAGGCCGCGCTGCAACATGATCAGCGACCGTTGTATTCGGGCAACGACGGCTTGCCGCCGAAGATCACCTGCGAGGGGTCGCGCTCGATGTTGCGCACGGCGCTGTTGAGGCTGTTGAGGGTGCGCTGGCCGTCCGTCGAGAGGGTCTGCACCTCGCGCCGTCCGGCGCCGCTGAGGCGGCTGACGCTCGAGGTCAGGGTGGCGGTACGCTTGTCGAGGTTCTCCGACATCACCCGGAAGGCGCGGCCCGCCTCGCGGATCGAGATCGCGGCGTCGCGCACCTCCGCGAAGGTGCTCTTGCCGGCATCCCCCGAGGCCGAGCCGAGGAAGCCCTCGGCGCCTTTGAGCACCGCGTCGAGCCGGTCGGCGGAGGCGTTGAGCTTGCCCGCGAGCGCGCGTGCGTCGTGCACGCCGGCCTGGACGTCCGGCGAGGCGGCGGCGAGTGCGGCCGAGAACTTGTCGGCGTTGTCGATCAGGCTCGCGAGCTTGCGGCCGTCCACGGCCTTCGTCAGCGCGTCGAGGGCGGGCGCGCTGTCGCCGAGAGTCTTGGAGAACCGCTCGACGTTGGCGAGCGTGCGGTTGATCGCGCCCTCGTTGCCGGCGACCACCCGGTCGAGGCGCTGGAGCATGTCGTCGGCGCGCTGCGCGATGGTGCGGGCGGCGGCCATCAGGTCCTGGATGTCGGCGGCGTCGGCGTAGATGGTCGGCACCGGATCGTTGCTGGTCGGCGCCAGCGGCGCGGCGTCGGCGCTGCCGCCGACGAGCGCGATCGAGGCGACGCCGGTCAGCATCGTCATGTCGAGGCGCGCGCGGGTGTCGACGCGCAACGGCGTGCCGCGGTTGACCTCGATGATCGCCGTCACCCGGCGCGGGTCCTGCGGCAGCAGCCGCACGTCGGTCGCCTCGCCGACGCGGATGCCGTTGAAGGTGACGACCGCCCCCTTGGCCAGGCCCCCGACGCCGCCGGAGAACACGATGCGCACCGGCATCCGGGCCTGGTTGGCGGAGTTCCCGCGCAGCCAGAACGCGAAGACGAAGCCGAGCGCGATCACCGCCAGCGTGAAGGCGCCGATCAGGACGTTGTTGGCGCGGGTTTCCATGCCTCAGCGGTTTCCGTGCGCGTGCGGGACGGGGAGCGGAACGAACGCCCGGGGGGCATGGCCAGTCCTGCCGAGCCTAGACTTGCCAAGCTTAAGGAAGGCCCGGTCGATGCAGGGTGCGGGAACGCACATCAGGCAATGCCCTCCACAAGTCCGCGGGATGAGACGGCGCCCGGGGCATGAGCCTCCGGCACCACGATCGAGCGGGCGCGCTTGCCGTGGAAGTAGGAGCGCAGCCACGGGTGGTCGGAGGCGAGCATCGCGTCGATCGGCCCCTCGGCGATGATCTGGCCGTCGCCGAGCGCCGCGATGCGGTCGCAGGCGGTGTAGAGGCTGTCGAGGTCGTGGGTGACCATGAACACGGTGAGCCCCAGCGTGCGCTGGAGCGTCGCCACCAATTCGTCGAACTCGCCGGCGCCGATCGGGTCGAGGCCCGAGGTCGGCTCGTCGAGAAACAGCACCTCCGGGTCGAGGGCGAGCGCGCGAGCGAGCGCCGCGCGCTTGATCATGCCGCCCGACAATTCGGAGGGCAGCTTGTCGGCGGCGTCGGGCCTCAATCCCACCATCTCGATCTTGAGCCGGGCGAACTCGTCGAGCAGGCGCTCGGAGAGCTTAAGGTGCTCGCGCATCGGCACCTGGATGTTCTGCTTGACGGTGAGCGCCGAGAACAGGGCGCCCTGCTGGAACAGCACGCCCCAGCGCCGCTCGATCACCCGGCGCTGGGCGAGGGTCAGGCGGTCGACGTCCTCGCCGAAGACCTCGATCGTGCCGGAGCGCTTCGGCACGAGGCCGAGCAGCGTGCGGGTGAGCACCGACTTGCCCTGGCCGGACGGGCCGACGAAGCCCAGGATCTCCCCCCGGCGGATGTCGAGGTTGAGGCCCTTGAGCACCGTGCGGTCGCCGAAGCCGACCACGAGGTCGCGCACGCGGATGATCGCGTCGCGGCTCGGATGCGCCGGGTGGGTGGGGCTTGCGATCGACAAGGGTGGGGGCCGCCTCGCTCAGAAGTCGATGGCCGCGAAGAACACCGCGAAGAGCCCATCGAGGACGATGACCATGAAGATAGACTTGACGACTGAGGCGGTGACGTGGCGGCCGAGCGACTCGGCCGAGCCCTCGACCATGAACCCCTCGACCGACGCGATGATGCCGATGATGAGCGCCATGAACGGCGCCTTGATCAGCCCGATGGCGAGATGGCGAAAGCCGATCGCATTCTGGAGCCGGAAGGTGAAGGCCTCGAGCGACAGGCCGCCATAGAGGAACGAGGTCAGCGCGCCGCCGGCGAGCGCCGCGAGATCGGCGAGGAAGGCCAGCATGGGCAGGGCGAGCATCAACGCGATGATGCGCGGGACGATCAGGATCTCGATCGGGTCGAGGCCCATGACGCGCAGCGCATCGACCTCCTCGCGCATGCGCATCGAGCCGATCTCGGCCGTGAAGGCCGAGCCGGAGCGCCCCGCCACCATGATCGAGGTGAGCAGGACCCCGAGCTCGCGCAGGGTCAGGATGCCGATCATGTTGACGACGTAGGTCTGGGCCCCGAAGCGCTGGAGCTGGATGATGCCCTGCTGGGTGACGATGCAGCCGACCAGGAACGAGATCAGCATGATGATCGGCGCGCCGCGCAGCGCGATCTGCTCGATCTGGTTGACGAGCGCCGGCCCGCGGAAGCTGCGCGGGCGGGCGAGCACCCGCAGGCAGCCCGCCACCACCTCGCCGAGGAAGGCGAGACCGGACAGGCCCTCTCGGCCGAGGCTGCGCACGCCCGACCCCAGGCTCGCGACCGGATCGAGGGGGTGGAAGCGCCGGCGGCGCGCGGACGGCGCGGCCTCGCGATAGGCGACCTCGCGCAGGAGGATCAGGTGCTCGGGGGAGGCGCCGGCATAGGCCGTGCCGGCCGGCAGCGCGGCCCGGGTCCGCTCCAGCACCCAGGCGCCGAGGGTATCGAGGCGCGACAGCCCCGAGAGATCGATGACGAGGGGGGCGCCGGCGGCCAGCATCTCGGCGGACGCGGCCTCGACGGCGGGGGCCTGGTCGGCGGTCCAGCGCCCGGCGAGGCGCGCGGCGATCCCGTCGCGCGCGCGCTCGACCGCGACGCGGGCCGGATCGGCCCCCCGCGTGATGGGTGCGGTCGGCACGGGCCGGCCTCCCTCGTTCGCCACAACAATCCCCTCGCGGCGGTCATATACCGCGTGAAGCTAACAATTCGCAAACCATGGGGTCCATGCTGCAACTCAGCGTCGAGCGGCGCGGGACGCCGCCACCGCCAGGGCGAGGCCGAGGCCGGCCACCGGCAGCATCAGCCCGAAGGCGAGGGGCCCGCCGCCGGCCCGGTAGGCCGCCCCGCTCGCCAGGGTGGCGGTGGCCGAGGCGAGGGCGGAGCAGGCCGCGTAAGCCCCTTGCGCCGCGCCGCGCCCGCCCTCGGGGGCGAGGCGCGACAGGGCCGCCATGGCGCCGAGCTGCGTCGCTCCGAAGGTCAGGCCGTGCAGGGCCTGGAGCGGCAGCACCAGGGCCGGCAGGCCGGCGGCGACGAGCAGCCCGGCCCAGCGCAGGAGGGCCGCGAGCGCGCCGAGCGCCAGCAGCCGGAACGGCGCGTCGCGCAAGGCCGGGATGCGGCCGGCAACGGCGAAGAACACGATCTCGGCAACGACGCCGATGCCCCAGGCGAAACCGGTCGCCGCCGGCGTCAGGCCGAGGGTTCCCCAGTGGATCGACCCGAAGGCGTAGACCGCGGCGTGGCTCGCCTGGATCGCCGCGCCGGCCGCGATGGCGAGCCACAGGGCGGCGGGCAGGCGCACCCGCCCGGCTGCGCGGGATTCCGGGCGCGTCCCCTCCGACCGGCGCAGCAGGAGCGCGGCGCCGCAGGCCGAGGCGAGCTCCAGCCCGGCGAGGAAGTGGGTGATGCTGCCGGTGCCGACGAGGCCCAGCAGCCAGCCGCCGAGCAGGCTGGCGGCGAGGAAGCCGAGCGAGCCGCCGAGGCGGATCCGGGCGTAGTCGAGGCCGGACCCGCGCCGCACCGCGGCGAGGCTCTGGTAGTCGAGGCAGGGCACCAGCGGCGCCCCGGCGACGGCGTTGAGGACGATCAACCCGGCGAGCACCGGCCAGCCGAGGCCGGCGGCGGACGGCATCAGCGCGTAGGTGGCGGCGAGGCCAAGGCTGCCGGCAACCATCAGGGTGCGCGGCGCGAGGCCGCGGTCGATCAGCCCGACGAGAGGCGCCGTCGCGACGATCCGCACCAGGATCGGCAGCGCCACCAGGGCGCCGATCAGCTCCGGCCCGAGGCCGAGCCCGGCGAGCCAGAGCGGCAGGAACGGCATCGCCACGCCGATGCCGGCGAACACCGCCGCGTAGAGCAGGGCGAGGCGCGGGCCGTCGCCGAGGGGGAACGGGGGAGGCACGGGAACCCTGGGGCGGGGAGGGCCGGGGCGCGGACCGAATCAGTCCGTCCTGGGCGGGCCTGGCGTAAGCCGCCGTTAACGCCGGGATGTCAAGCGTGAACACTGAAGACGCCTTTCTAGGCGCCGCCGCCGAAGCGTTCCGTCGGGCCGGCGATGACAGGGCAGGTGAGATGGCCGGGACCCCTTCGCTTCCCGCTCCGCGGGAGGAGTACGACGTCATCGAGGGCGCGATGCTGGAGACGGCGCGGGGGCGCTGGTTCCTGGGCGAGTATGCCAGGCGCAATCGTTCCGCCGATACCGACGTGCTGCTCCAGGCGATCGGCCGGCTGGAGAACGCGGTGGTCGGCGATCGCGGCCCCTCCGGGATGGAGCGCCTGCGCTTCGACCTGATCGAGATGGCCAAGGCGATCAGCCGCACCAAGTCCGAGATCGCGGCGATCCACACCCCCGACCAGGACCAGAGCCAGCTCGGCGCCGCCTCCGAGGCCCTCGACGGCATCGTGCGCACCACCGAGCGCGCCACCTCCGACATCCTCCAGGCCGCCGAGGAGGTGCAGGAGGTCGCCTGGACCCTGCGCGAGACCGGGGCCGACAGCCGCGTCTGCGACCGCCTCGACCAGAACGCGACCCAGATCTACACCGCCTGCTCGTTCCAGGACCTGACGGCGCAGCGCACCAGCCGGATCGTCAACACCCTGCGCTACCTCGAGCAGCGCCTGACTGCGATGATCGAGATCTGGGCGAGCGAGGACGACCCGCCGGCCCCGGCCGCGCACCGGCCCGATGTGCCCGACACCACCCTCGACCAGGACGACGTCGACCAGATCGTGGCGACCGGCAAGGGCAAGGCGACCGAGGCGGATCACGGCGAGGACCGGGGGCTGGACGAGGAGGCGGGCAGCGCGCCGCGCCTGCGTCTGGTCGAGCCGGCGATCCTCGACGACGACATCGCCTTCGTGCCGGTCCGCGACGAGGCGCCGGCCGCCGACGACGCGATGGCGCTGGAGGACGCCTTCGCGGAGATCGACGACCTCGCCCTCGACGAGAAGCTCGCCCGCTTCACCTGATACGAGATCCGGAAGATCACTTCCGGATCTCGTATCACCAGCCCGCGCGGTGAAGCCGTAGGCTTCACACGTCTGAGCGAAGCCGACTTCCGCATTGCGAAGCAATCGGTCGGAAGTCGTATGACGGGGCTCGGCGCAGGGGCGACGTCCTGGCGCGGGCCGCCCGCCCTCGCGGCGCCCGAATCCCCCCGCAGGGAGCGCGCCGCCCCTTTCGCCAGCCCCCAGCCCGAGCCGCGATGTCCCTCCACCTCCTCAAGCTCTGCGTCGGCTGCGACTCCATCGCCGACCTCGAGGAGTGGATCGCCGCCCGCCGGGCCGACTCCGTCCGCCTCGGCCGCCCGCACGAGCAGGCCCACGTCACCCGCATGGTGCCCAAGCGCGGCGACGAGATTGCCGGATCGGGCTCGCTCTACTGGGTGATCCGCGGCCAGATCGCCTGCCGCCAGCCGGTGCTGGCGATCCGCCCCTTCACCGACGGCGAGGGCGTCGGCCGCTGCCGCCTCATCCTCGACCCGGAGGTCACCCCGGTCGAGCCGCGCCCGTGCCGGCCGTTCCAGGGCTGGCGCTACCTCGCGCCCAAGGACGCCCCGCGCGACATCTCCCGGGCCGCCGCCGGCGACCTCGCGGCGATGCCCGAGACGATGCGGCGGGAACTGGCGGCCCTCGGGCTGCTCTGACGGGACGCTCCCCCCGGTCAAGCACGCCTCCGCGGCGACCCGGGCACCTCCTGCGCGAGAACGGCGGTCCCCCGAAGGTGGAGGGCACGGTCCACCTCCGGTCGAGGGCCCGCGCCCCGAAGGCGACGCTTCGCGCGCGGCCCCGGGCCGCTACCCTGGCGCCGGTCCTTGCCGGGAGATCCACGCCGATGCATCGCTCCGCCGCCTTCGCGCTCGGCCTCGCCCTGCTCGGCTCCCCCGCGCGGGCCGAGGGCCCGTACCGCGATCCCGTCGACCAGCCCTTCGCGGCGACGAGCATCTGGAACACGCCGCTCGGCCGCGGGGCAACGTTCCAGCCCGGCGACGCCGCCGAGACGGCGCTGCTGCGCAACCAGAATGCCGGCGGGCCGGCCGGCGCCTATGCGTGGATCGGCGGCCACGCCTTCGGGGTCTACCGCCAGAGGCCGGACGATCCGGAGCGGAGCTGGACCTATGGCGGCCGGCCCGCGGCCGTACCCTGGCCCCATGGCGGGGCCCCGGGCGGCGGCCGGTTCACCCTGCGCACCCCGCCCGGCCTCGCCTTCCTCGGCGGCACCGACCGGCACGCGGTGCTGGTCGATGCGGAGGGCCGCTACGCCTACGAGACGTGGCTCGGCGCGTTCGACCCGGCCCGCAGCCTGTACTCGGCGCAGTTCCTGGTCCGCACCGACCTGCGCGGCAGCGGCATGGCGGCGAGGTCCGGCACCACGGAGGGCGTGCGCGCCTTCGGCGGCTCGCTCCTCGGCGGCCTGGTGCGGAGGAGCGAGCTGGAGCGGGGCGAGATCCGCCACGCCATCGCGATGGCGGCGAGCACCAGCCAGGCGAGCCCGACCCGCATCGTCTGGCCGGCCTCCTCCACCGACGGGGGCGGCCACAACGCGCATACCGGCATCATTCCGATGGGGGCCCTGTTCGCGATCCCACCGCAGGTCGATCTCGGCCGCCTCGGCCTCGCGACGCCGGAGGGCCGCGCGCTCGCCCGGGCGTTCCAGGAGTTCGGCGGCTACATCACCGACACCGCCACCCGCACGGTGGTGATCGCCTATCTGGAGGAGGGCTGCACCGAGGCGCAGATCAACCACCTGCAATCGGACAAGGACAGGATCCTGTCGGTGCTGGCGATGGTGACCAACAACGATTCCGCCCATCCGGGCGGCCCCGGCCCCCGGGTGGCGCCCCCGCCCCCGCCGCTGAAGGGGGAGTGAGGCCGCCGCGCCGCCGCAGGGGAACCCGAGCGGCCCCGGAACGACCCGGAGGGTGGCAAGACTGTCGAACGGATCAGGAGAGATGCCGGCCTGCGCGTCGGATCGATGCGGCCGACCGAACGCGAAAATCCGACGCCGGCCGGCTCGGCCGCGTCGGGCAGACGGACACGGTGGGGGCGCGGCGGACGCCTCGCCCCGGGCGGGACCGCGCGGGAGACCTGCCCCCCGCGCCCCCTGTCCTTAGAGCTTGAGGTCGGAGCGCGATTCGAAGGCGCGGATCGCCACCTCGGTCCGGTTGGTCGCGCCGACCTTGCGCATGATGTTGCGCACGTGCACCTTGACGGTGCTCTCCTTCATGTTGAGCTCGAAGGCGATGATCTTGTTCGCCTTGCCCTTCTGCAGCTGCTCCAGCACCGCGGTCTGGCGCGGGGTGAACTGGCTGCGCGGGTCGGCCGCGGCGGCATCCTCGGCACCGCCCCGGCGCTGCAGCAGGCAGCTCGCCGGCACGAAGACGCCGCCGGCCCGCACCAGCCGCATCGCCTCGATCGCCACCTTCAGGCTGACGTTGGTAGGAATGTAGCCGCGGGCGCCCTCGTTGAGGCGCTCGACGATCTCGCCCGGATCCTCGCTGTCGCAGAGCAGGACCAGGCTGGTGTTCGGCCCGATCCGCGAGCGCAGGGCGGCCTCGCGCTGGGCGGCGCCGCGGCCGGCCTCGCGGGGATCGTAGTAGAGCACCACCAGGTCGCCGTCCTGGTGGCCGACCCGGCCCCGCTCCCACTCGTCGATCGACGCGAAGGTCACGACCTCGTGGTCCGGGATCGCCTCGGCGAGGCAGTTGCGCAGGCATTCCCGCACCAGCTGGCGCGGCTCGATGATCGCGATGGCGGGCCGCGATCCGGCATCCTCGCCGGGGTCGAACGCCTCCACCACGGCCTCACTCACTTCGACCAGTCTGCGGCCCCGCGAAGCGAGGCCGTAATCAACGAGAGCAGGCGTCGACATGCTTCACCTCCACCACTGTACGATCGAACATTGTTGTTGGACGCGGCTCTCGGCGCGATGGTCACGGCCCGGCGCGACCGCCCCGTGCCACCCCTTGTCCGGAACCGGATCTGTGGAAGCGGTCGACGCCGCCGAGCCCTCGACTGCATGATCCAGTCGATCCGGCCCCCGTGCACTCGCCCGCTCTTCCTGATTTCATTCCTAACACGGCCACAAATCAGTTACAATCCTTAATATGACGATCTGTGACCGCTTCCATTGATGAAAACAGTGAAATCGATTGATCGGATGCAATCATCGGTCATTTGATGCACACGCAAAACGTGTATATCGCGATCTGTATAGGAACAATATTGACGCTGGGGGATGTCATGCAGAAAAGAGACGACGCTCGGCGGGACAGAAACATGCCCCTGCGCGGCCTATACTTCGGCAATCAGGATCGGCGACGCACCACCGGCGGGCGCGATGCTGCCCGGGTGGCGCGACCGTTAGCGCCTCGTCGGAGCGAGGCGGACCGGCGTCAGCGACGGACCGGTTCTCGGGCGCCGGCTCCCGGGACGGCGCGACCCGCCCCCGTCCCGCCAGGAAGCAGGGCGGGACACGGCATCCGCCCCTCGTCCTCGATCCATCTCATCGCCGCTCCCATACATCACTTGATGTATATCATCCGACAGTGCCGCTCCTGAGCGGCACATTCCGGCCCTGATCGACAATCATCCGAGGCAAGTCCACACAACCATATCGTTTGATAGTTTTTAACGGTAAATGTTGCGCGGGGTTGGTCCAGTTCAGGATAGAACAGCGGCGGGCCTGTGAGGCCTGCCGCCGACCAGGCCAGGTAGCGTCAGGCGCTCAGCGGCAGGGCGGGGCGGCCCGCCAGGGCGTCGGCCAGGGCGCCCGCGACGGCGTGGACGGTGTCATCGCCCATGCCGGAATAGAGCGGCAGCAGGATGCAGCGGTCGCGCGCAGCCTCCGAGTGGGGCAGCGGCGCACGCAAGCGCAGGTCGGCATAGGCCGGCTCGAGGTGGATGCACATCACGCCGCGGCGGCTGGCGATGCCGCGGTCGAGCAGGCCCTGCATCACCGACACCTGGTCGGCTCCTGCGTCGAGGCGCACCGCGTAGCTCTGCCAGTTCGACCGAGCCCAGTCCGGCTCGGCCGGAACCGCGACGGGCAGCCCCGCCAGCGCCTCGGCGTAGAGCCCGGCCAGGCGCCGGCGCTCGGCCACGATGGCGTCGAGCCGCGCGAGCTGCACCCGGCCGATCGCGGCTTGCAGGTCGGTCAATCGGTAGTTGTATCCGGTCGTGGGGTAGTCCTCGAACACCACCGCCCGGCTGGCGTGGCGGGCGACGTCCGAGACGCCCATCCCGTGCTGGCGCCAGAGCCGGAACTGGCGGTCGAACGCCGCGTGGCGGGTGACCAGCATCCCGCCCTCGCCGGTGGTGAGGATCTTGCGCGGGTGCATCGAGAAGCACGCGACGTCCCCGAGCGGCCGGCCGATCCGCTGCCACGCGCCGTCGATCCGGATCTCCGAGCCGATGGCGCAGGCGGCGTCCTCGACGAGGCGGACGCCGTGCCGGCGCGCGATCCCGATCAGCCGGGCCATGTCGCAGGGCATGCCGATCTGGTGCACCGCGAGGATCGCCTTCGTGCGCGGCGTGATCGCGGCCTCGGCGAGGTCCGGGTCGATGGTGAGGGTGACCGGGTCGATGTCGACCAGCACCGGCTCGGCCCCGCATTGCCGGATGGCGTTGGCGCAGGCGATGAAGGTGTGGCTGACCGTGATCACCTCGTCGCCGGGCCCGACGCCGGCGGCGAGCAGCGCGAGATGCAGGCCGGTGGTGCAGTTCGAGACCGCGCAGGCATGCGGCGCCCCGACGGCCGCGGCGAACTCGGCCTCGAAGGCGGCGACCTGGGGTCCCTGCGTGAGCCAGCCGGAGCGGATGACGGCGCTCGCCGCATCGACCTCGGCCTCGCCGAGGCTCGGCTTGATGATCGGGATCACGAGGCGAGCTCCATCACGGGGGCGACGGTGGGGGCGGGCTTGCGGCTGGCCCGCCACCAGGCGACGAGCGCATCGAGTCCTTCGTCGAGGCCGATCTCCGCCTGGAAGCCGGTCAGATCGCGGGCAAGCCGCGTGTCGGCGAGGCGCCGCGGCACCGGGTTGACGCTGCGCTCGGCCTCGTGGACCGGCACCAGGTCCGGCCGGCCCATCACCGCGGCGAGCCTCTGCGCCAGCGCGAGGAGCGAGGTTTCCTCGCCTCGCCCGACATTGAGCGCCACGTCGCTCGCCGGCGAGAGCGCCGCCAGGATGTTGGCTCGGGCGACGTCGCGCACGTCGATGAAGTCCATGGTCTGGAGGCCGTCGCCGAAGATCAGCGGCGGTTCTCCCCTGGCGATCCGCTCCATCCAGCGGATCAGGACCTCGGTGTAGCGCCCGTGCAGGTCCATGCGCGAGCCGTAGACGTTGAAGTAGCGCAAGCCGACGTAGTCGAGCCCGGCCATGTCGTTCCAGGAGCGCAGCAGGCCCTCGCCGAAGCTCTTGGCTGCGCCGTAGAGCGTGCGGTTGCCGGAATGCGGCTCGGTCTCGGGGGTCGGGAAGGTCGTCGCCATGCCGTAGACCGAGGCCGAGGAGGCGTAGACCACCTTGCCCACCCCTTCGGCGACGCAGAGCTCGGCGAGCGAGGCGGTGGCATCCACCATCACCTCGATCGCCTCGCGCGGCTCGGCGGCGCAGTGGGTGATGCGCAAGGCCGCCTGGTGGAAGACGGTGTCGCAGCCCGCCACCAGCCCGGCCATCAGGTCGCGGTCGCGGATGTCGCCGATGACGAGTTCCACGGCGCCGGATGCCATGGCGCCCGACAAATTCTCGGTCCGGCCCCGGACCAGGTTGTCGACCACCACGATCTCGCGGCAGCCGCGGGCCGCCAGGAGATCGACGATGTGGGAGCCGACGAAGCCGGCCCCGCCGGTGACGAGGACGCGGTCGAGCGCGCGGGAGGGCTCACACGGCTTCAGCATAATTGCCTCCGAGGCTGTCGGTGAGGGCGGCGACGACGGTCGCGATCTGGCGCTCGGTGATCTCGGGGAAGAGCGGCAGGGACAGCCACTCGCCGGCCAAAGCCTCCGAGACCGGGCAGGGCGTGCCGAGGCGCACGCGATCGGCGTAGGCCGGCTGGTGGTGCACGGCTCTCGGGTAGTGGATGCCGGTGGCCACGCCCGCCTCCTGCATCCGGGCCCGCACCGCGTCGCGGTCCGGCACCCGCACGGCGTAGACGTGGTAGACGTGGTCGCGCCCGCCGGCCTTCGGCGCCTTGAGGCCGGCCTGGGAGAGCAGCGCGTCGTAGCGCGAAGCCGCCCGCCGCCGTCCCTCGGTCCAGCCGTCGAGGTAGCGCAGCTTCACGGCGAGTGCTGCCGCCTGCACGGTGTCGAGGCGGTAGTTGAAGCCGGGGCGGACGTGGTTGTAGCGCCCCTCCTGGCCCCAGTCGCGCAAGCTCCGCAGGGTCTTGGCGATGTCGGGATCGGACGTCGTGATCGCCCCGCCTTCGCCGCAGGCGCCGAGGTTCTTGCCCGGGTAGAAGCTGAAGCAGCCGACCGTCCCGAAGGCGCCGGCCTTGGCGCCGGCCCGCTCGGCGCCGTGGGCCTGGGCGGCATCCTCCACCACCGTGATGCCGTGACGCTCGGCGATCGAGCAGATCGCCGCCATGTCGGCGAGGCGCCCGTGCAGGTGCACCGGCACCACCGCGCGGGTGCGGGGCGTGATCGCCGCCGCGAAGGCCGCGGGATCCATGGTGTAGGTCTGGGGATCGACGTCGACCAGCACCGGCTTTGCGCCGGCGTAGAGGATCGCCGCGACGGTGGCGACGAAGGTCATGCCGACGGTGATCACCTCGTCGCCGGGGCGCACCCCGGCGGCGATCAGCCCGAGATGCAGGGCCGCGGTGCCGGTCGAGACCGACACGGCCTCACGCGTCCCGCAATGGGCGGCGAAGTCGCGCTCGAAGGCGGCGACCGGGGGCCCGAGCACGTAGGCGCCGCTGCGGAGCACCGCCAGCACCGCCTCCTCCAGGGGTTCCTGCACGGCCCGGTACTGGGCCTCGAGATCGAGAAGCGGGATCATCAGGCGGCCCTCAGGGGAGACAGGTCGATCGGGTGGCCGCGCTGGGCCAGGGACTGGGACGCGGCCTCGAGCAGGCGCACCACCCGCAGGCCGCTCTCGCCGGAGGTGAGCGGAACCTCGCCGTCGGTGATGCAGCGGGCGAAGTGCTCGATCTCGGTGACGAGCGCTTCCTTGACCGGGATGTGCGGGGTCCAGACGTCGCCCATGCGGTAGGCCGGCAGGATGCGGCGGATCTCCTCCGGCGAGGGCCGCTCGGCGAACTCGACGCCGCGGTCGTAGACCTTGACCTTCTCGCTCGGCTCCATGTCGTCGAAGACGATCATCCGGCGGCTGCCGCCGATCAGCGTGCGGCGGATCTTCACCGGCGCGAGCCAGTTCACGTTGAGATGCGCGGTGACCCCGCCCTCGAGGTAGAGGGTGATGTGGGCCATGTTCTCCGGGCTGCCCTTGATGTGTCCGGCGCCGGTGGCCGAGATCGCCAGCGTCTCGGCCGGCAGGAGGTAGTCGAGGATCGCGAGGTCGTGGACCGCGAGATCCCAGATCACGTTGACGTCGTCCTGGAACAACCCGAAATTGATCCGCGTCGAGTCGTAGTAGAACAGGTCGCCGGTGACGCCGGTATCGATCAGCTCGCGGATCTTCTGGACCGCGCCGGTATACACGAAGGTGTGGTCGACCATCAGGGTCAGGCGGCGCTTGGCGGCCTCGGCCACGAGGCGGGCCGCCTCGCGGGAGGTCGGGGTGATCGGTTTCTCGACCAGCACGTGCTTGCCGGCCATCAGCGCCGCGAGCGCGATCTCGTAGTGCAGGCGGGTCGGCGTCGCGATGGCGACCGCGTCGATCTCCGGGTCGGCCAGCATGTGCTGCCAGCTCTCGTCGATCGTCACGCCGGGATGGCGGATGGCGGCGCGTGCCCGCGCGGCCGGCGACGGGTCGGCGATCGCCTTCAGGGCCGTGCCGTTCGCCTCCGCGACGCAGCGGGCGATGTTCGGCCCGAAATAGCCGTAACCGATGACTCCGATCCCGATCATGACGCCTCCGCGAGGTTGAGCAGGGAAGAGGGGTGGGAGAGGGTGGCGGGCACGCCGGCGACGCATGCGCCGGGCGGCACGTCGCGGGTGACGACCGAGCCGGGGGCGATCCTGGCGCCCGCGCCGATGGTGAGCCCGCACAGGATCGTGGCGTTGGCGCCGATGACCGCGCCGGCCCCGACCCGGGTCGTCTCCAGGGTCCAGTCCTCCGGTCCCATCAGGGTGCCGGCCGCCGTCACGGCGCGGGGATGGCGATCGTTGGTGAACATCACGCCGGGACCGACCGTGACGTCGTCCTCGAGGCTCACGCCCTCGCACAGGAAGGCATTGGCACCGATCCGGCAGCGCGCCCCGAGGACGCCGCCGCGCTGGATCTCCACGAAGGGCTCGATCCGCGTGCCCGGCCCGACCGTGCAGCCGTAGACGTTGACGAGGGCGGGATCGGCGACATCCGCGCTGGCCTCGATCCTCACATTCACCACCGGCATCCCGTCCCCCGTCGCATCCCAATTCTGGAACGCTAGGCGGCGGCCGCGGCCAAGTAATCGTGCCAATGCGAGGGTACGCGCTACACCCTAATCACCTCGATCGACGCCAGAACGGTCCGGTCTTGCTACCGCTTCGGATGTAGAGACGCGCATGACGGCAAATCCGGCCGGGCGAAATGCCTCGCCGTTTTCCGATCTGGGCAGGGGAGGGCGGAGCTTCCGACACTCGTCCGCGAAGGAGCACCCTCATGCCGACCTTAGCGGACACCTCCCCGACCTGCGTGGTCCGGGGCCTGAGCTTCGACGCCCTGGCGACCGCCCTGGCCCGGGGCCGGACCACGGTCTTCACCCTCAACATGATGCACATGCGGCTTCTCGCCCGGGAGCCGGAATTCCGCGAGAGCTACCGCCAGGCCTCGATCGTCACCCTCGACAGCAACCTCATCAACACCTGCTTCCTGCGCCGCCGCATGACCGTGGCGACCGGCAGCGACCTGGTGCAGCACCTCTCGGCCCGGCGTTCCTTACGCGACCGCTCGGTCCTGGTGATCGGCAACGTCACGGTCGAGGAGGCGTCCGCCGTGATCGCGAGCCGGCGCCTCTGCGTCGTGCGCCCGCCCTTCGGCTTCATCCACGATCCGGCGGCGGTGGAGGACGTGATCGCGCAGGTGCGGGAGGCGGCGCCCGAGATGGTGTTCATCGCCGTCGGCGCGCCACAGAGCGAGATGCTCACCTTACGCCTGCGCCGCGCCGGCCTCGCCGAACCCTCGATCCTGTGCTGCGGCGCCGCCTTCGAGTTCGTCCTCGGCAAGCAGACCCGCTCGCCGGTGTTCCTGCGCCGCACCGGCCTCGAATGGGCCTGGCGCCTCGCGAGCAATCCCCGGCGGCTCGCCGGCCGCTACGCCTCGGATGCCGGCTTCCTGCTGTCGATGCTGGGACCGCTGACCCGGCTCGCCCGCTCCGGCGCGCTCAGGGTCGGCGGGCTGCACCTGCAGTTCCGGCAGGAGGCGGACCTCCCGCGCAAGGCCGGGTTCGGGCCGGGCGCGCTGGGGGCAGGATAGATCTCGGGGCGGGGTAGATCTCGGGGCGGCTTCGATCGATCCGGCAAGTCGGACCTGCACGTCGTCCACCCCGCGAGACGTCGTCCCGGGGCCGCGAAAGCGGAACCCGGGATTCCGGAACCGCCGCCGGTGGCGGACGGAGCCGGCCGGCGGTTCCGCCTCCTCCTGCACCGTGGCCGTCAGCCCCTCCTCCGAGACGATGCTCCCAGCGTCGCCGTTTCGCGGTGATCGCTCCGGAACGGGAGCGCCGCTTTTACCGGATTGTCATTCGAAATTCGATCGATCACTTCCGGCGATCCTGCGGGATCGTCTGTGCGACGCGGATTTCGGCTTCGCTCAAGCGCCGCGCCGGCTCACCCTCACCGGCCGGCTTGGCCCGGCGCCCCGCCCTGGATATCCTCACCGGACATCGTCCATATCCATGCGGGATCGATATGGCTCTCTTCGTCAAGGATCCGGAGGTCGATGCGCTCGCCCGGGAATTGGCATCTCTCAAGCGCGTCACCAAGACCGAGGCGGTACGGCAGGCCCTTCGCGGCGAGATCGACCGCGAGAAGGACAAGCTCGACCTCGTGGCACAGTCGATCGCCTTCGCGCGTCAACTTCGGGAACGGGCCGGTCCCAATCCTCGTCCCGCCGACAAGGCCTTCGTCGACGGGTTGTACGGGGACCCGTGATGGTCGTCGATGCCTCCGCGCTGACTGCGATCCTCGCCGGCGAGCCGGATGCCGCCACCCTCGTCGCACGCCTCCAGCAGGGTCAGCAGCGACTCACCTCGCCGATGGCGGTCTGGGAGACCACGGTCGCGCTCGCCCGTATCCTCGACCTGCCGCTTCGTGACGCGCAGCAGGCCGTTCAGGACTACCTCGCGCTCGCATCGATCCAGGTCGTCGCCGTGCCGCCCGAGGCGGCCGAGGGCGCGATCGAGGCGTTCGATCGCTTCGGCAAGGGCCGTCATCCCGCCGGGCTCAACTTTGGAGATTGCTTCGCCTACGCGTGCGCCCGGGCGTACCGGATGCCGCTCCTGTTCAAAGGCAATGACTTTCCCATGACCGACATCACCGCCGCCTGATCCGCGATCCCGAAGAACGATCTCCGGGTTTCGGCTCACCCCGCCTCCCCGACGTAATCCCGCCAGATCGCCTTCTCCCCGAGCCCCGCCGCGAAAGCCGCATGCGCCGCCAGCTCGGCCTCGGTGAGGCGGCTGCGGGTCGGGCGAGGGCCGTGGGCGACCGGCGCGGCGCGCAAGCTCGGACCGGCGGGGCCGGCATTGCCCTCGACCGTCAGCCCGAGCGTCGTCTGCTTGCCGCCCAAGAGCTCGATGTAGACCTCGGCCAGGATCTGCGCGTCGAGGAGCGCGCCGTGCTTGGTGCGGCGGGAATTGTCGATGCCGTAGCGCGAGCACAAGGCGTCGAGGTTGTTGGCCGCGCCCGGATGCTTGCGGCGGGCGAGCGCGAGCGTGTCGACGACGGAGGCCAGTTCGATCGGGGGCGGCGCCTTGTCGCCCAGCCGCGCATATTCGGCGTTGAGGAAGCCGACATCGAAGGCGGCGTTGTGGATCACCAGCGTCGCGTCGCCGCAGAATTCCAGGAGGTCGGGCAGGATCTGGGCGAAAAGCGGCTTGTCGGCGAGAAAGGCGTCCGAGAGGCCGTGGACCCGGAACGCGCCCTCCGAGACCGCCCGCTGCGGGTTGATGTAGCGGTGGAACTCGCGCCCCGACGGGATGTGGTTGAGGAGCTCGATCCCGCCGATCTCGATCAGCCGGTCGGTCTTGGCCTCGGTGCCGGTGGTCTCGGTGTCGAGGACGATCTCGCGCAGCATCGTGCGACTCCCTTTGAGAGAACGGTTGGGCCCGGTGTAGCGACGAAGCGTTAACCGGCCGGCTTCGTCACCGCGGCGATCACCGCATCGACCTGGGCCTCGGCGTGGGGAAAGCCGCGGTCGGTCTCGATCAGGTAGTCGGCGCGGTGGCGCTTCTCGGCGTCGGGCATCTGCTTGGCGAGGATCTGCGCGAACGCCTCCTCGGTCATGCCGGGGCGGGCGAGCACCCGGGCGCGCTGCACGTCTGGCGGCGCGGTGACCACCGCGACGGCGTCGCACCGCGCCTCGCCGCCGGTCTCCAGGAGCAGCGGTACGTCGAGCACCACGAGGGGCGCCGCGGCGTGGGCGGCGAGGAAATCGTCCCGCGCCCGGGCCACCAGGGGGTGGACCAGGGATTCGAGGCGGCGCAGGCGATCGGGATCGCCGAGCACGGCGTTGCGCAGGGCGGCGCGGTCGACCGACCCGTCGGCGGCGAGGGTGCCGGGGAAAGCCTCGCCGATGGCCGCCGCCGCGGCCCCGCCCGGGCCGTAGAGCGCGTGCACGCAGGCATCGGCGTCGTGGACCGGAACCCCGCGGGCGCGGAACATCGCCGCGGTCGCGCTCTTGCCCATGCCGATCGAGCCGGTGAGGCCGAGGACGAACGGCCGGCTCACCGGTGACTCCCGAGATCGGCGACGATGCGGGCGCGCAGGGCCGGCGTCACCGTGGGGGTCAGGCCGAACCAGCGGGCAAAGCCCGGCACCGCCTGGTGCAGCAGCATGCCGAGCCCGTCGACGCCCGCGAGCCCCCGGGCCCGGGCAGCGGCGAGAAGCGGAGTCTCCAGCGGCACGTAGACGATGTCGGCCACAGCCGCCTCGGCCGGCAGGGGCGCGAGGTCGAGGGTGAGCGGGTCCTGGCCCGCCATGCCGAGCGCCGTGGTGTTGACGAGGAGCCCCGTGGCCGGGAGGTGGTCCGGCACCGCATCCCAGGGCAAAGCGGTGATCCGGGCGGGATCGAGGGCGGTCAGGCTCTCGGCCCGCTCGGCGCTGCGGTTCGCCACGATCAGTCGGGAGAGCCCGCGTTCGAGCAGCCCGACCAGGATCGCGCGGGCGGCCCCGCCGGCGCCGAGCACCAGGGTGGCGCGACCACTGGCGACGCCCGTCGCCCCCGGCCAGCCGGCGCCGAGGCTGGCGTCGAGATGGGCGAGGAACCCCGGCGCGTCGGTGTTGTCGCCGTGGAGGCGCCCGTCCTCGAACCACAGGGTGTTGACGGCGCCGATCCGCTCGGCCCGCGGGGTCAGCACCTGACTGAGGCGGAACGCCGCCTCCTTGTGCGGGATCGTGACGTTGCCGCCGACCCAGCCCTCGGCCCGCAGGCTGCGGACGAAGTCCGGGAAGGCGTCGGGATGGACGTCGACGCGCTCGTAGGTCCCGGGCAGGCCGTGCTCGGCGAGCCAGTGGCCGTGGATCAGCGGCGAGCGGGAATGGCCGATCGGGTGGCCCACCACGAAGGCTCTGGGGTGCGGGGTCGTCATCGGAAAGTCGGTCTCAGAACGCCAGCAGGCCGCGTGCCCGCAACCGTGCGAGAAGCGGCAGCAGCGGCAGGCCCAGGATGGTCGAGTGGTCGCCCTCGATGCGGTCGAACAGGTGGATGCCGACGCCTTCCAGCTGATAGGCGCCGACGCTGCCGGTGACGGCAGGCCCGGCGGCGTCGAGGTAGAGGGCGATGCCCGCCTCGTCGAGCGGCCGCATGGTGAGCCGTGCGGTGACGACGAAGACCTCGGCCACCGCGCCGTCGACGGCTAGGGCCACGGCGGAATGGAGCGCGTGGGTGCGCCCCTGCAACCGGGCGAGATGGGCCGCGGCCCCGGCCCGGTCGGCGGGCTTGTGGAAGACCGTGCCGTCGAGGTCGAGCACCTGGTCGGCGCCGATCACCACCCGGTCGGGCGCCTGTGCGGCGACGGCGCTCGCCTTGGCGGCGGCCAGGCGCTCGGCGAGTTGTTCGGGCGACAGGCCGGCGGCTTGCGCCTCGACGGCGCGCTCGTCGACGCCCGGCGCCCGGGTCTCGACGGCGAGGGCGGCCGATGCGAGCAGCCCGCGCCGCGTCGGGCTGGTCGAGGCGAGAAGGAGCGGCTTGGGGTCGCGCCAGAGCGAGGGATGTTCCATCGTCGTCAATCGGCGATGAACTTCAGCCGGTGCTCGCGGTGGAGGTCGACGATCGCCGCCGCCGTCTCCTCGATCGAGCGCCGGGTCACGTCGATCACCGGCCAGCGGTTGCGGGCGAAGAGCCGGCGCGAGGTGGCGATCTCGTTCGCCACCGAGTCGCGGTCGACGTAGGACGAGGAATCGTCGGCCTTGAGGCTGAGCAGGCGGTTCTGGCGGATCTGCACGATCCGCTCCGGCGAGGCGATCAGCCCGACGATGAGCGGCTGGCGCAGGGTCTCGAGGATCGACGGCGGCGGCACGCCCGGGATCAGCGGGATGTTGGTGGTCTTCAGGCCGCGATTGGCCAGATAGATCGCCGTCGGGGTCTTCGAGGTGCGGCTCACCCCGAGCAGGATCACGTCCGCCTCGTTGAGGTCGTGCGGCAGGTTACCGTCGTCGTGCGCGAGGGTGAAGTTCATCGCGTCGATGCGCTTGAAGTACTCCGCGTTCAGCATGTGCTGCGCGCCCGGCCGGGCCGTGGAGTGGGTGCCGAGATAGGATTGCAGCAGCTGGTGCACCGGCTCCAGCACCGAGAGCAGCGGCGAGCCGGTGGCCCGGCAGGCCTCCTCCAGCCGCTCGGTCAGCTCGCGCCCGACCAGGGTGTAGAGCACGATGCCGGGCGCCTGCTCGATCTCGTTGATCACCCGCTCGAGCTGGGTGCCGGAGCGCACGAGGGGGTAGACGTGCTCGATCGCCGAGACCCCCTCGTACTGCGCCGCCGCCGCGCGGCCGACATTGATCAGGGTCTCGCCGGTGGAATCCGACACGAGGTGGAGGTGGAAGTAGCTGCGGACCACGCGGGCTCCCCGGGCTCGCCGCGGGCGCGGCGGACGCTAGAGCATTTTCCGACGAAGTGGATACCGGTTCGTCGAGAGAAAATGCGGCAAAATCAAACACCTGGAGCAACGTCCGATCGCCTGCCGATCGGGTGTTGCTCCAACGACTCCGCGCCCGGCGCGTCGTCCACCGATCGGCCGCGCGGAGTCGATGAGTGTGGATAATGCCCCGACGAAGCGAGGTCCAGGCGCGAGGGCTGTGGGTTAACGGCTCGACGCCTCAACAGGCCGGCCGTTAACACTCGTGGCGGAGCGTCCGTGGGAGAATCCGGGACGCGGGGCGCCCGAGTCGAGTCCGGCGGGGCTCAAGCCCCTCGTGACTCTCGTGATCCTCCGACAATGGAGCAAATCTGTTAAAGGCCTCTTAACGCACCGGCGGTGGGGACGGGCTGTGGACGGGGCTGGAGCCCCGCGACGCCTGCCCCCAATAGAAAAAACAGATTCCTAGAATCTCTCTTTTCTTTTCAGAGGCCTGGGTGGGGATGGGCTTCGCCGGCGGGTCGCGGCGACGCGCCGGGCTGGCGCGAGCGCGCGGTTCTCGGCATAGGGAAGCGGGCCGCCGACGTGGCGCACGATTCGACATTTCGGGTTTTCGGGGGGCTTGGGGCATGGGCGGGACCGCGGGAGCCGGACGGACGGGGGCAGAGCGCCCGATCCTGCGGGTGCTGGACGGCGAGGCCTTGTCGCCGCCGCCGGCCTGGATGATGCGCCAGGCCGGGCGCTACCTGCCGGAATACCGGGCGGTGCGGGCCGAGGCCGGCTCCTTCCTCGACCTCTGCTACAACCCCGACTTCGCCACCGAGGTCACGCTCCAGCCGATCCGCCGCTTCGGCTTCGAGGCGGCGATCCTTTTTTCCGACATCCTGGTGGTGCCCCACGCGCTCGGCCAGGACGTGCGCTTCGTCGAAGGGGAGGGGCCCCGCCTCGACCCGCTCGCCGGCCGGCCGGACTTCGACGCGCTGATCGAGGCGGGCGATCCCCGGGTGATGCGGCATTTGGGCCCCGTCTTCGAGACCGTCGGGCGGTTGCGTGCCGAGCTGCCGTCCGAGACGACGCTCCTCGGCTTCTGCGGCGCGCCCTGGACCGTGGCGAGCTACATGATCGGCGGGCGCGGCACGCCGGATCTGGCGCCGGCCCGGGCGCTCGCCGCCCGCGACCCCGCGCTCCTCGACGCCCTGATCGACCGCCTGGTCGCGGTCTCGACCGAGTACCTGGTGCGCCAGTTCGAGGCCGGCGCCGACGCGGTGCAGATCTTCGAGAGCCATGCCGGCAGCCTGCCGGACGTGCCGGCGGGCGAGGCCGGCGACGCGCTGGCGCGCTGGAGCTTTGGGCCGATCGCCCGGATGGTGGCGGGCATCCGCGCCCGGGTGCCGGGCGCCAGGATCATCGTCTTCGCCCGAGGCTCGGGGCTCGACGGCCACGCCCGGGTGGCGCAGGAGACCAGCGCCGACGCGGTCGGGGTCGACTGGGCGGTGGACCTCAAGGCCCTGCGCGCCCGCCTGCCGGCCTCGGTGGTCACGCAGGGCAACCTCCACCCCGAGACCCTGATCGAGGGTGGCGCGGCCCTCGACGCCGCGGTGGACGCGATCCGGGAGGCGACCGCCGGTACGCCCCACATCTTCAACCTCGGCCACGGCATAACCCCGCAGACGCCGATCGCGCATGTCGAGCGGATGCTGGCGCGGCTGCGGGGGTGAGGGGGGCTCGTCCCGTTCGGGCTCGAGAGCCCGCGTCGCAGGACGGACCGCATGATGGGCATCCATCCTACCCTCGACCTCATCCTGAGGTGCGAGCGCCAGCGAGCCTCGAAGGAGGCCTCCAGAAGCCTCCGCGCTCCCTGGAGCCCTCCTTCGAGGCCTCCGCTGCGCTTCGGCACCTCAGGATGAGGTCGAGGGTGGGATGATCTGAACACCGTGATCGAATACTTCTCCGCAGGAACCACCCCACCGTGTATCTCTGGATCAAGGCTGCCCACATCATCTCGCTCATCGCCTGGATGGCGGCGATGCTCTACCTGCCGCGGCTGTTCGTCTACCACGCCGCCTTGCCGGCGGGATCGCCGACGGCTGAGACCTTCAAGGTGATGGAGCGGCGGCTCGCCAAGGCGATCATGCTGCCGGGGATGATCGCCACCTGGATCTTCGGCATCGCGCTCGCCGTGATGAGCGGCGCCTACACCGAGGGCTGGCTGCACGCGAAATTCGCCCTGGTGCTGGCGATGAGCGGCATTCACGGCTGGCTGTCGCGGATGGTCAAGGACTTCGCCGCCGACCGCAACACCCGCAGCCCGAAATTCTACCGGGTGCTCAACGAGGTGCCGACGCTCCTGATGATCGCCATCGTGATCCTGGTGGTGGTCAAGCCGTTCTGAGGGACACGTGATGGCGGGCATCGAGACGCAGACCCTCTCCCTCACCCTGGCCGGGCGCTCGGTGAGCCTGCCGGCCGACCGGATCGGCGAGGGGCCGCCGGCCCTGCTGCTGCCGGCCCTGTCCTCGATCGCCACCCGCGAGGAGATGCGGCCCCTGGCGACGCGGTTGTCCGCCCGCCACCGCTGCCTGGTGCCGGACTGGCCGGGCTTCGGGGCGCAACCGCGGGCGAGGGTGGCGCTTGCCCCCGACACGCTGCACGCCTTCCTCGACGCCCTCCTGGCGCAGGCGCCCGGGCCCTACGCCCTCGGGGTCGCGGCCGGCCACGCCGCCGGCTACCTCGTCGCCGCGGCGGCGCGGCATCCGGGCGCCTTCGCGCGCCTCGTCCTGGTGGCGCCGACCTGGCGCGGGCCGCTGCCGACCGCGATGGGCGAGGAGCGCCGGCCGCTCTTCGCCAGGCTGCGGCGCGCGATCGAGGCGCCGCTCCTCGGCAACCTCATCTACCGGCTCAACGTCAGCACCCCGGTCGTGTCGCGGATGATGCAGGCCCACGTCTACGCCGATCCGGCCCGGGTCACCCCGGCGCTGCTCGCCGAGAAGCGGCGGGTGACCCACCAGCCCCGGGCCCGCTTCGGCACCGCCGCCTTCGTCACCGGCGGCCTCGACCCGGTCTGGACCCGCGAGGATTTCTTCGCCCTGTTCGGCCCCGGCCTGCCGCCGGTGACGATGCTGCAGCCGAAGGGCGCGCCGCGCCGCTCCGGCGCCGAGATGACGGCGCTCGCCGAGAGCGGCCTCGTGCACCGGGTCGCGATCCCGGGGGCGCTCGCCGCCCACGAGGAATGCCCCGAGGCGGTCGCCGCCGCGATCCTGGCGGCGGAGGCGTGAGGTGCGGACGCGTCTCGCCCTCTGCCTGGCGCTCGCCGCGGGCACGGCCATCGCCGAGCCGGCGCAGCCCTACCTGAAGGACGGCGCCCTCGACACCGGCGCGATCCTGCCCCCGCCGCCGAAGCCCGGCAGCGCCGGGCAGGCCGCGGATGCCGCGACCTACGCGGCGACCCGGGCGCTCGCCGGCTCGCCGCGCTGGTACCTCGCCACGTCCGACGTGCCCTCCGGCGTCGGCGCGCTCCTCGACGATTTTTCCTGCGCCGCCGGCCGCCGGCTCGACCCCGGCCGCCTGCCGGTCCTCGCCGGGCTCCTCGCCCGCGCCCGCCGCGACGTGGTGGTGCAGGTCCGCGACGCCAAGGCGCGCTTCGCCCGGCCCCGGCCGCATCTCGGCAACGACGCCGCACTCTGCGTCGACCGCAGCGAGGCCCTGGACCGGAGCTTCGCCTACCCCTCCGGCCACGCCACCGAGGGCTGGACCTTCGGCCTCGTCCTCGCCGCCCTGATGCCGGAGCGCGCGGCGGGGCTCCTCGCCCGCGCCCGGATCTACGGCGAGAGCCGGATCGTCTGCGGGGTGCACTGGGCGAGCGACGTCGAGGCCGGGCGCCTGACCGGCAGCGCCCTGTTCGCCGCCCTCGTCGGCGATCCCGCTTTCCGGGCCGATCTCGACCGCGCCCGGGGGGAACTCGTCGACGCGCCGGCCGGGCCGGCGCCCGAGCCGGCCGCCTGCGCGCGGGAGGCAGCGGTATCTACGCCTTAGCCCGAGGCGGAGCGCCGAGTTGCACGGCTGGCGCATCGGCGTCGTCGCGGATGACGCGCCGGGATGTGTTTCCAGATTAACCCGGAGTGGGGCGACGTTCGGTCGAAAGCTGCTTCGGTCCGAAGAGATGGTTCGCCTCTCGCAAGCCACTGCCCTTTCCCGGACGACTGAAGCGCCAGCGGAAGGAGATCCGGGATCCGCAATTAGACTTCGCGAAGCGTCCGCCTGTCTGCGACGGTGCAAGAGACAGAGCCGCTTCGCGGCACTTCTCTCCTGGATCCCGGATCTCCTTCCACTTTGTTCCAGTCGTCCGGGAAAGGGGCGGGCTTGAGCATCGGGCGCGTCTGACGACGCGGGCCCGCATACGAAAACAGCGCCCGATCGCATCGCGACCGGGCGCTGCCGTCAGAGCCTCGATACGACCGCGGTCACGCCGCCTTGCGCTTCGCCTTCTTCGCCCGCCGGCCGAGGATGTTGAGCACCTCGACGCCGGCCGAGAAGGCCATGGCGGTGTAGACGTAGCCCTTCGGCACGTGGGCCCCGAAGCCTTCCGCGATCAGCGTCATGCCGATCATGATGAGGAAGCCCAGCGCCAGCATCACCACCGTCGGGTTGGCGGCGATGAAGCGCGACAGGGGATCGGCGGCGAGCAGCATCACCGTCACGGCCGTCACCACCGCGATCACCATGATCGGCACGTGCTCGGTCATGCCGACCGCCGTGATGATGCTGTCGATCGAGAACACCAGGTCGAGGAGCAGGATCTGGCCGATCGCCGCGGCGTAGCCGAGCGTGGGGCCCCCGCCGGCCTTCTCCGCCGGGTCGGGATCGAGGCTGTGGTGGATCTCCTTGGTGGCCTTCCACAGCAGGAACAGGCCGCCGGCGATCAGGATCATGTCGCGCCAGGACAGGCCCTTGCCGAAGATCTCGAACACCGGCTGGGTCAGGTGGACGATGTAGGCGACCGTGCCGAGGAGCGCGAGGCGCAGGATCAGGGCGAGCCCGATGCCGATGCGCCGGGCGCGCGACTGCTGCTCGACCGGCAGCTTGTTGGTGATGATCGAGATGAAGATCAGGTTGTCGATGCCGAGCACGACCTCCATCACGACCAGGGTCGCGAGTGCGGCCCAGGCCGTCGGGTCGGCGGCGAGCTGAAGCAGGGATTCCACGCGGGATATCCTTTACGGGAAGATCGAGGGGCGGCCCGTCGGGTCCGGGGCGTGGACCGGGGGCGCGTGGACCTGGACGGCCTGCGGCAGCACCCGCACGTGGGCGGGGGTGTAGGTCGTCAGCTCGCCGTCGGTGTTGACCGGGCGCGGCTTCTTGGTGCGCAGGATCACCTCGGTGGTCTGGAAGGCGCGCACGTCGGCGGCCTTGCCCTGCGTGCCCCGGCGCAGGGCCGGCAGCAGGGCGAGCAGCCGCCACCAATGGGCGACCTCCAGGCTGTAGAAGTTGAGCAGGCCGTCATCGACGGTGGCGTTCTCCTCCACCGTCATGCCGCCGCCGTAGTGGCGGCCGTTGCCGACCGAGACCTGAATCGTGCGCACGGTCTCCACCGTGCCGTCGTGCTCGATATAGACCGTGAACGGCCGCGCCCGGCGCAGGAGCCGGAACGCCGCGACGCCGTAGCCGACCGTGCCGAGGCGGCGCTTGAGGTCCGCCGTCAGCTCGCCGGCGAGATCGGCCGAGAAGCCGATGCTGGCGACGTTGAAGAAGTAGTGGCCGTTGACGCAGCCGAGGTCGATCGGCCGGGCCGGCACGGTCGCGATCACCTCCGCCGCCTCGATCGGGTCGGCCGGCAGGCCGAGGCTGCGGGCGAGGTCGTTGGCGGTGCCGAGCGGCAGGATGCCGAGGGGCAGGTGCGCGTCCGCCAGCGCCTGGGCGGCGGCGTTGAGGGTGCCGTCGCCGCCGCCCAGGATCACCATGTCGCAGGTGCTCGCATGGGCGTGGATCAGGGCCTTGCAGTCGGTCTCGTCCGGCGGCGGCTCCACCGGCTCGATGCCGCCGCGGCGCAGCACGCCCTTCACGGCGTCGAGGTCGAGGCTGCCGTTGCGGGCCTTCTTGTTGACGACGAGCAGGGCCCGCCGCGCGGGCTCAGCGCCGGACATCGGCGCCTCCGGCACGGACGATGAGGAACGGAATGGGAATGACGCGCAAGGCTGCGGTCCCTCCAGTGCGATCGTGCCGCGTCAGCACAAAGGCAGAGAAGGGGTCCGACATCGCGGTCGACGCCTCGAACCGCCAGAGGGGCCCGGACCCGGGGAGACTCTGAGGTGGGGTCGCGGCCGCGCTTGGCAAGGGTCCGGCAAGGGTCCGGCAAGGGTTCCGCGGCGCGAGAACGGCCCTGGCGGCAGTCCCCGATACCGTGTGAGGGTGTGTGGAGCGTGGGTATTGGGGAGTGCGCGGGAGACGCAATGGAACCGTAACCGCAGCGACGGACGTTCCCCTCTCTGCAATCCCTGCCCGCTCGTGCTCCTCCCCCGGGTGCCGCCCCCATGCTCCGTTCCCTCCGGCTCACGCCCTCCCGTCCGTCGGCCGCCCTCGTCGGCCTCGGCCTGACCGTCCTCCTGTCCCCGGCGGCCCTGGCGCAGGGCTGGGTCGATCCGCCCGGCCGGGCCAATCAGGCCCCCGCCGCCGCGAGCCCCGCCCCGGCGCCGGCTCCCGCGTCGCCCGCGCCCAAGATCGCTCCCGCTCCCCGGGCCGAGGCGCCGAAGGCTCACGCCCCGCGCCGGGTCGCCGAGGAGGCCCAGAGGCCGGCCCGCAGCGGGATCCATGCCGCGACGGAGGCCCGCCGCGCGGCGCGGATCGCCCGGACCGAGCGCCCGCTGCCGGTCCAGATTCCCGCTCCCGCCCCGGTCACCGTCTCGGACGGGCAGATGCGCGACTGGGCGGTGGCCTCGCAGCGCCTCGCCCGCGACTACCTGGCGTCGATCTCGGGGTCGAACGGCGCGACGCTCGCGGCGGCACCGGGCTTCTACGGCAGCCAGGTCGTCTTCCACGGCCGGACGATGAGCGTCGCCAGCCTGATGTCCGAGAAGCGCCGCTTCGTGCAGCGCTGGCCCGAGCGGCGCTACCGCCCGCGGCCGGATTCCCTGCGCACCGCCTGCAATGCCGGGCTCGCCGTGTGCCAGGTCCGCGCCACGGTCGATTTCTCGGCCGCCAGCCCCGATCGCGGCGTGCGCTCCCAGGGCACCGTCGACCTGGAACTGGCGGTGAGCCTGGCCGGTGCGCGCCCCGTCATCATCGCGGAGAACAGCCGGGTGGTGCGCCGCGACGCGGTGGCGAGCCGCTGAACGCAGGACCGCCCTGTGACAGGGCGCCCGTGAGGACCTAGATGAAGACGGAGGCCGCCCGCCACGGGGCGGGCGGCCCGGGCAGACCCCGCGGCCGGGGGCGATGGGACACGATGCGGACATGACCTCGCGTGAGCAGTTGCAGGCGCTGATCCGGGCCGAGATCGACCGGCAGCGCCCCGTCGCGGTGGCCCGTCGCACCCTCGAGCTGCTGGCGGAATCCGCGATCCGCCCCTCCGACGCGCCGCCGGGCTACCAGGTCGTCGACCGGGACGGGCACCCGCGCAGCCGCAGCGTCGCCGGCGAGACCCTGCCCCTGACGCTCGGCGACCTCGTCGACGAATTGCGCCGCCAGCATCCGACGATGTTCTTGGCCGCCGCCGCCCCGGCCCCGCCGGCGGGCGACGCACCGCGGGACTGGATCGTGGTGAAGCCCGCCGCGGCGCCCGTACCGCCCGCCCGCCCCTCGCGCCTGCGCGACACCCTCGACGGGCTCGCCGCGCGCCTGCGCCGGCCGGAGCGGGAGCCGGAAGCCCGAGCCGCCGCACACATCGTGATTCCGCCGGTCCCGCCCGGCGAGGGGCTGAAGCCCGGCCTCGCCCGGCCGCAGCCCTTGCCCGGCCACGGGCCGTCCCGCCGCCCGATCTACGCGGTCGTCGGCGGGCTCGCGGTGCTGGGCGTCGCCTACGTCCTGCTCCGCGGCGGCGACGAGCCGGCGCGCGAGGCCGCGGTCGCCCAAGCCCCCGCGCCAGGGGCCGGACAAGCGGTTGGGCAAGGGGCCGGCCGGAGCCGGGCGGCCGATGCGCCCGCATTCGAAGCCAGACCCGCCGAGACGAAGCCGGCCGAGAGGAGAACCGCCGAGGCGAAGCTCGCGCCGGCCGCGGCGGCGTCGAAGGGCCAGGAAGCGAAAGCCCAAGATTCGAAAGTCCAGGAGTCGAAGGGACAGGAAGCGAAGCGCGAGCCGGTCGAGACCGGGGCCCTGGTGCCGGACGCGCCCGGCCCGGTCGCCGGCGTCGCCGAGGTGCTCGACACCGCGACTCTGCGGCTCGGCGGCCGGACCCTGCGCCTCTACGGCGTCGAGGCGGCCCGGGGGGCGCAGGCGAGCGACCTCACGGGCTATCTCGGCGGCCGCCCGGTGAACTGCCAGCCGAGCCCGGCGAAGACCGCCTGGATCTGCACCGTCGACGGGCACGACCTCTCCGAGGTGGTGCTCTACAACGGCGGCGGCCGCGCCACGCCCGAGGCGACGCCGGACCTCGTCGAGGCCGAGCGCCACGCGCGGACCGGCAAGCTCGGGATCTGGGCGAGGCCCTGAAGATCTCGGGCTCGGCGGACCGATCCCGCCGCCCGCGCCGTCACCCGAACGCCCCCACCTCGTGCTGGATCATGCCGCTGATCTCGCGCACGAGGACGAACAGGCGGCGGATCGGGGCGAACAGGGTGCGGTGCTCGGCCTCGTAGGTCCCGACCCCGCGCGGCCCCGCCGGCTCGCCGAAATTGAGGCCGAGCGTCGGGTCGGGCGTGACCGGGAAGATGTCGTCGAGGAGTTTCAGGCAGCTCTCGACGTCGAGGCGCAGGATGCGCTCGATCAGCGCCTCGCGGGTGATGCCGTTCTGCGGCCGGAAGCCCGGGATGTGCACCGCCAGGAACCAGATCCGGTGGATCAGCGCCAGGCGCAGCGCGTGCAGGAGCGCCAGCCGCGGCGTCATTCCGGGCAGGTCGGGGGCGACCATGTGCAGCATCAGGTGGTCCTGCGTCAGCCGGCCGAACAGGCGGCGCAGGTGGGGCGCGAGGTTGAGCCGGTCGAGGGCGGCGGCGACCGCGACGATCTCTTCCCGCCGCCCGTCCCGCGTCGCGCGCCGCGCCCGCTCCAGCCACATCGAGGGGTCGAGCGTATCGATGTAGGCGCGCAGGACGTCGAGGTCGCCGACGGCGGTCGCCTCCTGCACCAGCCGGAAGGCGCGGGCGAAGCGCTCGGAGCGCTCGCGCATCTCGACGAACAGGTCCGGGGCGCGACCCGCCGCCCGACCGACGCCGTGCAGGGAATTGGCCAGGAAGCCGAGCTGCTGGAGGATCGCGTTGTTGGGGATCGCCCGCATCTGGCGCGGATGGGTGATGGCGACGGGCCCGCCGCCGTCGGATTGCCGCGCCACCGGGCGCGAGCCGGTGCGGTCGATCAGGTTCGGCCCGAAGGTGCCGAGCAACGCCGCGTAGCCGGGATCGTTGACCAAGGTCTCCATGTCCTGGCGCACGCCGGTGAAGAACTCGGTGGCGAAATCGGCCTCCGCATATATCGGGTCGGGGGCGGGCTGGAGCCGGCTGTAGATGTGCTCGCCGATGCGCGCGACCGTCGCCTCGGCCAGGGCCTTCGTACCGAACATCAGGTAGCCGTCGCTGCCCTGGAAGCTCGATTCGAGGCTGGTGCGGATCCCGGCCTCGCGGTTGCGCCGCCGCGCGTGGTCGGGGGCGAGGTAGGCCAGACGGTCGGCGAGGCTCGTCGGGTGCGCGCCCCGGCCGATCGACTCGCCATGGGTATCGAAGATCACGAGCTCGATGTCGGTGAGGTCGTGCGCCGCCATCAGCTCGGTGATGCGGAAGCGCAGGCGCTCGATCCAGAAGGTGGCGGCGAGCTGGCCGACGTAGCGGCCCGAATCCGAGTAGCCGAACTGCACGACGAGGCGCCCGGTGCGCTTGAGGTAGGCGCGCCAGTGGGGGGAGCGCAGCGCATCCTCGATCACGTGCACGCCCTGCTCGAGCGCGGACGCCGTCTCGAACAGGGGCGTGATCTCGACCTTGTCGCCGATGCCGAAATGCTGGGCGAGCCAGAGCGCGGCCAGTAGCGTGTAGCCGGTCTCGGTCTCGGCGATCAGGAAGCGGACCGGGTGGGTGCCGTCGACGTGCTTGAGGATCTGGGCGATCGTCATCATCAGGCGCGCCGCCGAGGCCCGCTCGGCGGCGAGCGCCCCGAAATCCACCGGCACCGCCGCGACCGCGTCGAGGAGCGCGTTGATCGAGGCGAGGTGGGAGCGGCGCTGGGCCGGATCGGTCGGGTCGCCGTCCTGGTCGAGCGCCCGGCGCACGGCGTTGTGGACCTGGCTGGCGTTGAGCCGGAAATGCGGCAGGCCGTTCTGGAGCCCGTGCGCGGCGACGCCGGCCCGCAAGCCGCAGAGCTTGAGGCGCGCCTCGTCGTCGGCGGCCTCCCGCACCGCCCGGTCGAGGAGGGCCAGCAGCGGCCCGGCCTCGGTCTGGGCCCGGTCGCGCTCGATGATGAGGGCGAGCGCGAAGCGGTGCACCGCCTCCAGCGCCGGCTGCTCGCCGAGCTTCGGCGCCACTGCGAGCTGGCGCAGGACGGCCGCCCGCGCGTCCTCGGCGAGGCGCCGCGCCGGCTCCGCCGCGGGATCGTCGGGCAGCTGCGCCAGCACCCGGTCGAACTGGGTGCGCTTCGATTCGAGCCGGTAGCGCAGGGTGTCCCACCAGCCGATATCGGTGCGCCCGTCGGTGTCGCAGCCGACCCAAGAGGCGATGACGACGGGCTTCGGGACGAGTTCGCTCCAGCTCTCCGGCCAGCGCTCGCGGGCGGCGCGCAGCAGGGCCTCGTTGAGGCGATCGAGGGCGGCGCGGCCGTGCTGAACCGCGTGCCGGGCCTGATCGAACTCGTCGTTGAGGGTGATCACCGGGTCGGCCCGGGCCGAGAGCGCGGCGGCCTGCTCGATCGGGGCGCGGCGCGCCGCCGGATCGGGCTCGGAGGCGGCCTCGGCCAGGAGGGCCGCCACCGCCTTCGGCATCCCGAAGGTCGGGTGGGCGGTGAACACGGCGGCGAATCGCGTGCGTTCGACCCGGGTGCGGGCGGTCTCGAAGCTCATCTCCGGATCGCCGAGGGCGGCGGCCGCCACCGCCTCGGTCGCGGCGGCCGAGTCCGGCTCGGAGCCGAGGCCGAGATAGGCCCGCAGCCGCGCCGCCCGGGCCTCCAGCGCCTGGGCGCGCAGGCGCACGAATAGGCCGGCGAGATCGTCCTCGCCGATCTCGTCCCGGTCGAACAGGCGGCTGATCGCCAGCGCCACGGTGAGGACGGGGTTGCGGAACGGGTCCTGGCTCGCCTGGTGGCGCGCCTCCTCGACCAGCCCGATGAGGTCCGCCTCGAGGGTCGCGGCGGAGCGGATGTCGGAGCCGTGGCGGTCGGAGCCTTGAAGCCTGTCCATCGGGTCGCTTCGTCCTGTGGCCGGATCACCGTCCGGATCGCGCGGCGCGCGGGCTCGCGCCTGGATGCCCCGACGCAAGGAGCGTTCCGCAGCGGATATAGGCGGCGCACCGGCGCGGGCGCCACCGGCCGGCGCGCCGCGCGGACCCTGCGGCCGCCAGGACACAGCCCGGGGCCGAATCGCTCACGGCGGCGCCCTTGCGATGGTTAAGATCTCCTTAACGCCCCATGCTGACCGCCCCGAAGATGCCGACTCGCGGAGCAACGCGCCATGATGTCGATCGGAGCTGCCTTGAATGCGGCCACCACCCTCGTCGGAACCGCCCTGCCCGCCGGGCTGATCGGGGAGCGCGCCCCGGTGCGGACGATCCGCGAGGCCGAGGACGAGGACGAGTCCGGGACGCCGCCGGCGGACGGCGCCCTGCTCGTCGCCATCGAGGCGGGCCTGCGCGAGGCAGGCTACCTCCCGGCCTGACGCGGCCGGACCGGAGGCCGCGGGCGAACGCCGTTCCTGCATGCGCGATTGCATGCGCGACCGTCTTCATGCGACCGGACAGGTCGCCGGAAATGCTCTAAGGCTGGCATCACGATGGAGATGATCGTGATTCTGGCTGCCGTGGCAGCCCTGGTGTTCGTCGGCCTGGTGCTTCTGTTCGCACATGGCCGCGGCCGGCGTCCGTCCCTGCGGCTCCCGCGCGAGCAGGAGCTTGAGGACCGGGGTGACGAGCTGTTCCGTGATTTCGACGAGGACCTCGCCGGCCTGCTCGAAGAGGCGGCGCACCGGCCGGCGCCGCCGCGCGCCCGCCCCGAGCGGCTCGAGGCCCCCGACGCGCCGAGGCTCCGCCCGAGGGGCGGCATGACCATCGACCACGACCCGGCGGAGCCCGGCCTGCCCGAGCCCGGCGACCGAGCGTTCGACCTCCCGAGGTTCCATCCTCCCAAGCGCGACGGAGAATCCCGGTGAAGCGTGCCGCGGTGCAGGCCGTCCTTCTGGCCGCCCTCTCGGCCGTCCCCGCTCATGCCGCCCCCGGCGACGCGGCCCCGGCCTGCCCGGCACCGCAGGCGGCCGAGTTCGCGGGCGCCAAGGGGTTTCGCCTGTTCGTCACCCGCCAGGGCACCATGACCTGGAGCAACCCGCTCCGCCCGCTCTCGCCCGAGACCGTGCAGGTGCTGCAGGTGGTGATCCGCAACAAGCTCGCCACGGCCTACGGCCCCGATTTGTCGGGCCTGCGCCGCGGGCCGTCGCCGGCCGCCCTGGAGGCGCAGAACGGCGCCACGATCCAGTGGGCCGGCAGCCCCGATTCCCTGCCGCCGACCCTGCGCATCGTCGCCGACGACGGCGGCCAGGTCCTGGCCGAGCTCGCGTTCCAGGCCTGCGGCGACGCCCCGAAGGTGGCGGAACCGAAGGCGCAAAAGCCCGTCCCCACTGCCCGCAAAGGGACCCCGAAGAAGGCCGAGCCGAAGCCGGACGCCCCGACGACGGAGGGCGCCCAGGCCGAGGGGGCCGAGCCGGCGGCCGATGCGCCGAAGCCGGCCCCGAAACGGGCGGCAAAGCCGAAGCGCGAGAAGGCGGCGGCACCGGAGGGCGCGCCCTCGCGCACGCCCGGCGGCCTGATGCTGCCGCAGGGCGCGATTCCCTGAGCTTTCCCGATTTCCCCGCGGAAACACCCCGGCCGTCGCGGCGTTCGTCCGCGGGCGGCCGATTCCTCCTCTCAACGACCCGATCTCGGAGACGTCACGCGATGTACGATTCCTGGCTGCGCCTCGGCTTCGACACCGTTCGCCTCGGCCTCGAGGCCCAGACGGTCGTCGCCCTGCGGCTGGCCAAGCTCTCGCTCGGCGGCGCGGCGGCGCAGGTCGAGGCGCAGCGCATGGTGACGGAGAAGCTGGAAGCCGCGGCGGAGGCCGCGATGACGATCGCTACCGGCGGCACGGCCGAGCGGGTGGTGCGGGATTATCGCCGCAAGGTCCGGGCCAACGCCCGGAGGCTCAGCCGCGGCTGACGCGGGGCCGGATCGTCGCGGCTTTCGTCTTTGCGGCTCGCTCGCCGGAGTTGCACGCACGGTCCCCGACAGGACAGGAACACATGGCCGTGCCCGCGGAGCAAACAGCTCCACGTCTCTCACGCGCCCTTTCCGGGCTCGGAACGGGCGCGGGATGGAAAAACGATCGTCCGACCCGCTACCTCTCGTCGCCACCGGACCGGTGACGACCACGGCGACCGCCCGCGGCGACGCGGCAGCCGCTCACCGTCCAAGGCCGCTCACTTGCGGGCGGCCATCATGTCGTGGGTCAGCACCGTCAGCTTGCCGATCAGGCTGCTGATGTCGCCGTGGGTGCAGGACCATTGCGTGCCGATCGCCCCGCCGTCGGAGGAGACCGACACCACGGCGACGGAGCGCAGCTTGCCCTCGCGGGCCAGGCGCAGCTGCTCCTGGAGCACCTCGATCATCGAGGCGGTGTTCTCGTCGACGGGGGCCGCGGCCACGGCCTGCGGAAAGGCGACGATGCGGGTGGTTTCGGCGGCGATTTCGCTCATGGTGACTCTACGAACGCTGGAAGGAATCGGGTGTGCGGCAGCCGCGCGCGGCGTCCGGCTTGCGTGCGCCTCCGGGACGGTCGAGCCGCCTCAGGAGGTCGGCGAGATCCGCCGGCAGCGCCTCGGCCAGGCAGCCGTCGAACGCGGCGTGCAGGCCGGGGGACAGGAACGCGGCTAGGGACGCGGCCGTGCGGCCTGCATTACCGTCCCCTCGGGCCGGGGCCGGGATGGCGGGAACTGGCCCGCCGGGTCGATCGTGCATCGCCCGTGACATCATCGCAGCCTCGCGTTCCAGGAGCCGCCCTCGCCGCCAAAACTGCCCATCCGGCCGCGGATCACAATCCCCGTACTGTGGCCGAGCTTCCACTTCCGACCGCGATGTTGTGGCACCGCAACACCCCGCGCACTCGCCCAGGGCCCGGTCTCGTCGCGGTCCGGGCGGGTGCCGGACGCGGCCTCAATCCAACTCCATTCGGTGTAGCCGCGAACGACAATTGGTGACGACCGATATCAATTGGTTGAAAACAGTTAAATCAAAGGGCCAGGATTAACTTTTGTTATCAGATTGTGAACATATATGTGTTAGTGCAATCCTCATGTGGTGTGGTGGGGCGCTTTGGCCGAATTTCTCATTCGCAAGCTTGAGCACTTCACGAGCTTGTCCTCCGACGACAAGCTCGCGCTCGACCAGGCGTCGCGCCAGCGCACGCGCCGCATCCGCTCGCGGGACGACATCGTCCACGAGGGCGACCTGCCGCAGGGCGTGAACCTGATCCTCGACGGCTGGGCCTGCCGCTACAAGACCCTCGAGGATGGTCGCCGCCAGATCATCGCCTACCTGCTGCCGGGCGACCTGTGCGACCACAACGTCTCGGTGCTGGGCGAGATGGACCACTCGATCGGCACCGTCACCGCCGTCACCCTGGCCGAGATCCCCACGGAGGCCATGCGCCAGCTCACCGCGGGACACGCCCGGCTGTCGCAGGCCCTGGCCTGGGAATCCCTGGTGGCGGCGGCGATCCAGCGCGAATGGACGGTGAATATCGGCCAGCGCACCGCCTTCGAGCGCCTCGGTCACCTGCTCTGCGAGCTCTATGTCAGGTTGCGCGCCGTCGGCCTCACCCAGGGCACGACCTGCGAGCTGCCCCTGACCCAGGCCGAGATCGCCGACACGATCGGGCTGTCGGTGGTGCACGTCAATCGCACGTTGCAGGAACTGCGCAGCGTCGGGCTGATATCCCTGCGCGGCCGCGAACTCACCATCCACCGGCTCGAGGCGCTGCAACGGGCAGTCCAGTTCAACCCGAACTACCTCCATCTGGGCCGCGAGGGACGGCACCTCGATTCCAATGAGGCGTGAGGCGACCGCCGGGCGGGACGACGCACAGGAGAGCGCGGAGGAGCCCGACTTCCGCCGGATGGTCGAGAGCATCCCCCACCTCGTCTGGCAGTCGAACCCGCACGGCGACTGGGTCTGGGCGAGCCCGCAATGGGCCGCCTTCACCGGGCAGGGCCCCGGCCGCAGCAACGGCTACGGCTGGCTCGACGCCGTCCATCCGGAGGACCGCGAGCGCACGCTCCAGGCCTGGCAGGCGGCGTCCCGGTCCGGCCACCTGGCGATCGAGCACCGCCTGCGCCGCCACGCTGCGGACGGGACCGGGGATGACCACCTGTGGTTCTCGACCCGGGCCACGCCCCGGCACGACGGCGACGGCCGGCCGCTCGCGTGGTTCGGCACGTCGACCGAGATCCACGCCCTGTACCTGATGCGCGAGACGCAGGCGCGCCTGATCCACGAATTGCAGCGCCAGGGCCGCAACAATCTCGCGGTGACGCGCGGGATCGTGCGCCGCATCGCCGATACGGCGGTCACGGCCGACGACGTCGTGTCCTACGTCGACGATCGCCTCGCCGCCATGGCCCGCATCCAGGCCGAGGTCTCGCGCGAGCCGTTGAGCGGCGTCGCCCTGGAGGTGCTGATCCGGGACGAATTGTCGGCCCACGCCCTGCCGGAGCCGAGCGAACTCTCCGGCCCGCCGGTGCGGCTGCCGGTCGAGGTGGCCGAGAAGCTCGGGCTCGCCCTGCATGAGCTGGTGCTGGGCGCGGTGCTCGACGGCCACGACCGGATCGCCGCGACCTGGACCACGACGCCGACCCACCTCGCCCTGATCTGGCGCGAGCGCGCGCGGCCCGGCGCGGTGGCGGGCAGCGGCGGCGGGACCCTGCGCGGCGAGATGCTGGAGCGGATGCTCGCCTACGACCTGCGCGCCGTCACCACCATCACCGAGACCGGCCGCGAGCGTCAGGTCGTCATCGTGCTGCCGCTGCCGTCGTGAGGCACGGCTGTTTCACGTGGAAACGCAGAGGTGATGCGCCGCGGTGAGGTTTCGTCAACCTTGACCGGCCCAGTTGCGGGCGCGGCCCCCGCAACCCAGGCAGGCGCAACCGCGGATTGACGCCCGCCGGGCCGGTGCGCGACAGAACAGGGCTCCCGCTGCCGCCACGCTCTCTCGCGCCCCTCATGTCCCACGCGTCCGCCGCGCCGTTCACCCGGGCCGGCATCCTCACGGGCATCCGCCTCAGCCTGCCGCTCTGGCCCAGCATCGCGGTGTTCGGCGCCGCCTTCGGGGCCGCGGCGGCCCAGCGCGGCTTGAGCCTGGCGGAGGCGGTCGGCGCCAGCGCCCTGGTCTATGCCGGCTCGGCCCAGATGGTGACGCTGGAGGTCTGGGGCCAGCCCTGGACGGTGAGCGCGCTCTTGGCCGCCATGACGGTGACGGGTCTCATCAACGCCCGCATGATCCTGATGGGCGCGACGATCCAGCCCTGGATGCGCGGCACGCCGCTCTGGCGCACGGCCGTCACGCTGTTCGTGCTCGTCGATGCGAGCTGGCTCATCGGCGTGCGCCACCGATCGGAGGGCGGGCGCGACCTCGGGGTGCTGTTCGGCGCCGGCATCGGCCTGTGGCCGCTGTGGATCGCCTCGACGGCGGCCGGTCACCTCGCCGGCGCCCTGGTGACCCAGCCCCGGGCCTACGCCCTCGACATGATCCTGCCGGTGTTCTTCGCCGCGATGCTGGCGCCGCTCTGGCGCGGGGTGCGGCCGGCCCTGCCCTGGCTCGCCTCCGGCCTCGTCGCGCTCGTGGTGCAGCGGCTGGTGCCGGGCTACGCCTTCATCGCGGCCGGCGCTGCCGCGGGTCTCGTCGCCGGCCTCCTCGTCGATGACGGGGCGGCGCGATGATCGATGCGCTCCTCGCCGGCCCCGCCGGCCCCTGGATCGCCATCCTGGCGCTCGCCCTCGTCACCTATCTCTGCCGCGCCTCGGGCGTGGTGCTGATGAGCCGGGTGCGCCTCACCCCGCGGGTCGAGCGGGGCTTGCGCGCCCTGCCGGGATCGATCGTGGTGGCGACCGCGCTCCCCACCGGCCTCTCCGCCGGCCTGCCGGGGCTCCTCGGCCTCGTCACCGCCGCGGGCGTGATGGCGCTGACCCGGTTCGAGCTGGCGGCGGTGCTGGCGGGGTTGGGCGTGGTGGCGGCCGGGCGGGCGGTGGGGTTGTAGGCGCGGCCGGCGCAAGCCGTTCGCGACCGAAACGGCTCGAAGAGCGCCTTTGCCCTCACCGCAACCTTTGCCGGATCCGAAACCCCAGCCCGTCGCGCACGTCGCGGTAGGCATCGAGCCGCTGCTCGCGCGAGCCCTGCGACACCGTCGGGTCCGGGGTCGGCCAGTACTCGACGTCGGCCGCCACCGTGCGGGTGAGCTCCAGCGCCGCGTGGTGGGCCTCCGGCGAGAGCGAGACGATCAGGTCGAAGTTCAGGCCCTCCCACTCCTCCAGCTCCTCCAGGGTGCGGGGGCGGTGGCGCGAGGCATCGATGCCGATCTCGTCGAGGGCCGAGATCATGAACGGGTCGGCGGGCTCGCCGCCGCGCACCCCGGCGGACTGGACGTAGACCGACTTGCCGAAATAGTGCCGGGCCAGCGCCTCGGCGCAGGCCGAGCGCACCGCGTTGAAGTTGCAGACGAACAGCACCGACTGCACCCGCTTGCCCGGTCTCGGCGGCTCGGGTCTCCCGGGGTCCGGCTTCGACGGGTCGGCCCCGGCGGGAGCGGCACTGTCCGGAAGGGGGCTTCCGGACAAAGGCTCAGCCCTTCCAGTGCAGGGCGAAGATCAGGGTGAACAGCCGGCGGGCGGTGTCGTGGTCGATCTCCACCTTGCCCTCCAGGCGCTGGCGTAGCAGCTCCGACGCCTCATTGTGGACCCCGCGCCGGCCCATGTCGATCGCCTCGATCTGGCTCGGCGAGGCGGTGCGGATCGCCTTGAAGTAGCTGTCGCAGATCATCTCGTAGTCGCGGATCACGCCGCGGAACGGCGTCAGCGACAGGAGATGGGTCATCACCGGCTGGCCGTCGGCGGTGGAGATCGCGAAGGACAGCTTGTTCTCGACGAGGCCGAGCGCCAGGGCGTAGGGCCCGCCATCCTGGTTGGCGACGCGAAAGCTGTTCGATTCCAGGATGTCGTAGATCGCGATGGCGCGCTCGTGCTCCTGGTCGGGATTGCCGCGCCCGATCGAATCCTCGTCGAGCGTCACCTTCGCCAGGCGCTGTCGCGGATCGGGAGCCTCGCTCGCCATCGGATCTCCTCCCCGGATGTCGTCCAGGACGTGCAGCAGAGGCGAGCGCGACCCTGCGCGCAAGCCGGACCTAGAGCATATTCCGACGAAGTGGATACCGGTTCGTCGGAGGTATGCGGCGAAATCAAAGACCTAGAGCGCCGCCCGATCGCAACGTGATCGGGCGGCGCTCTAGAATGACCCGGAACTGATTAAAGGTTCAGGCGGATCGCCACCGAGCGGGCATGCCCCTCCAGCCCCTCCGAGCGGCCGAGCGCGACGGCCGCCGGCCCGAGCGCCCGCAGGGCCTCGGGCGTGCAGGAGAGGAGCGAGGTCCGCTTCATGAAGTCGAGCACGCCGAGGCCGGAGGAGAACCGGGCCGAGCGGGCGGTCGGCAGGACGTGGTTGGGGCCGCCGACATAGTCGCCGATCGCCTCCGGCGTGTGGGCGCCGAGGAAGATCGCCCCGGCATTGCGCACCCGCGCCGCCAGGTCCTCGGCATCCGCCGATTCGATCTCGAGATGCTCGGGCGCCAGGCGATCGACCAGCGGGATCGCGTCCGCCAGTTTCTCGACGCGCACGATCGCGCCGTAGTCGCGCCAGCTCGCCGTCGCGATCTCCGAGCGCGGCAGGGTCTTCAGCTGCCCCTCGACCGCCGCCGCCACGGCCTCGGCGAGCGCGTCGCTGTCGGTGACGAGGATCGCCTGGGCGGCCGCGTCGTGCTCGGCCTGGGCGAGGAGGTCGGCCGCGACCCAGTCCGGGTTGGCGGAGGCATCGGCGAGGATCAGCACCTCGGAGGGGCCGGCGATCATGTCGATGCCGACCTGGCCGAAGACCCGCCGCTTGGCCGCCGCCACGTAGGCGTTGCCCGGGCCGACGATCTTGGCGACCGGGCGGATGGTGGCCGTGCCGTAGGCGAGTGCCGCCACGGCCTGGGCACCGCCGACGCGAAACACCTCGTCGACCCCGGCGAGCTTCGCGGCGGCGAGCACCAGCGGGTTGGTGACCCCGTCGGGCGTCGGCACCACCATGGCGAGGCGCGGCACGCCCGCGACCTTGGCCGGCACCGCGTTCATCAGCACCGAGGAGGGATAGCTCGCGGTGCCGCCCGGCACGTAGAGGCCGACCGATTCGAGCGCGGTCCAGCGCCAGCCGAGGGTGACGCCGAGCGCGTCGGTCTCGCGGTGGTCCGCCGGGACCTGGGCGCGGTGATAGGTCTCGATCCGGTCCTTCGCCAGCGCCAGGGCGTCGAGGGCTTCCGCGGAGCACGCGGCGGTCGCGGCCTCGATCTCCTCGGCCGAGACCCGGATCGTGCCGGGCGTCAGGTCGAGCCGGTCGAAGCGGGTCGTGTAGTCGACGAGCGCCGCGTCGCCACGCTCGACCACGTCGCGGATGATGTCGCGCACCGCCGCGTCGACGTCCTCCGCCACCTCGCGCTTGACCGAGAGCAGGCGGATGAACTGCGCCTCGAAGTCGGGGTCGCGGGAATCGAGGCGCTGCATGCGGGATCCGGTCTCGTGGTCGGCGGGAAAACCGCCTGCCGACTGCCAAAAAATTCAGGCCGCGTCGAGGGGCATGTCGAGATGGGCCGGCTTGCTCTCGGCCTGCCAGACCGGCCCCAGGTCCTTCATCGCCGCCTCGATGCATTCGAGCTCGAGCCGGATCGCGCCGCCGCCGGAGAAGACCAGGGTCGCGATGCCGGACGGCGCCTCGCCGGGCTCGAAGGTGATGGCGAGCAGTTCGAGCGGGCTGTCGGGCTCGTCGCGGGAGAGGTTGCGGCAGCGGACGTTGAGCACCCGGTCGAAGTGCAGGCCGGTCAGCCGCCGGCGCGGCGGGGCGCCGTCGGGGCATTCCCAGTCGAAGCGCCGCGCCACCAGGGCGAAGCGGCGCTCGCGGGGCAGGTAGGCGAGGTCTCCGGTCCGCAGGACCGCATCCTGCAGGTGGGTCGAGATGACCGCGAGATCGTCGGCGTCGAGGGCAGCGAGCTTCAGGAGCTCCATCTCCGCGTCCTTCACTGTCGGCGTCCCTGTGCTTGGGGCCGGTCCGTCGAGCGGCCGGCCCGCGCTGGAGGAGTGATACTGAACACAGGTAGCGACGGCCCCCGCCGACGACAACCATCGCCCCGCCGATGGCGGGGGACCGGGTATTTCGCGCGAGGCCGCCTGTCGCAGCGGCACCGAATCGCCTCAGCCGGCGTTCATGTCGCGCCGCCTAGCGTGACCGGCGAGAAAAAGGTCCGACACAAACCGTCCAAACGTGAGGAGAGACCCCGTGAGAACCGTGATGACCGCCGCCCTGGCCGCCCTGACCCTCGGCCTCGGGGTCGCGCCCGCCTTCGCGCAGTACGGCTACGGCTACGACGACGATCGCCCGCGCCGCCGCTACGAGGAGCGCTACGACTACGACCGCCCGCGCTACCGCGACGAGTACGACCGTCCGCGCTACCGCGGCGAGTATGGCGGCGGCCGCATCGGCCGGATCTGCGTCACCGCCCGCGGCAACTGCCCGACCCGGCCGGCCCCGCTCAACTCGTCCTGCGGCTGCGAGGTCCCGGGCTTCGGCTTCAAGCGCGGCGCCATCGGGTACTGACGCCATCCGGCGGGGCGCGCGGCCTCGCCGCGCGTCCCGCCGAGGCTCGTCCCTCTGCGGACGGGTCGGGGGTCTACGCGGAGACCCGCCCCACCCCCTCCCGCGGGCACAGGAGCGCGAAGCGGGCCCCGCCGCCCTCGGCCTCCCCGACCTCGACCGAGAAGCCGTGCAGCCCGGCGATCGCCGCGACCAGACCCAGTCCGAGGCCGTTGCCCGGCGCCTGGCGGGCGCGCTCGGCGCGGTAGAAGCGGCGAAAGACCCGCTCGCGCTCAAGGGGCGGGATGCCCGGGCCGGTATCCTCGACCGTGACGAGCGCGCCGCGCTCGGTCTCGACGAGGCCGACCCGCACCGCGCCGCCCGGGGGCGTGAACTTCACCGCGTTGTCGATCAGGTTCGCCAGCGCCTCGAACACGAGGTCGCGGTCGCCGCGGACCGGTGCGGGCTCGCCCGCCACGGCGACCGCGAGCGCGACGCCGCCATCCTCGGCCAGCGGCTCGAACAGCTCGGCGGCCTCGCGGACGATCGTGGCGAGGTCGAACGGCGCGAAGCCGGCCGAGCGGCGGCCGTGCTCGATCTCGCCGATGCGCAGGACCGCGGTGACCATCGCGAGGGTCTGGTCGATCCAGGCGAGGCCCTGGTCGATCGCCGCGCGGAACTCCTCGACGCTCGCCGCCTGGTCGCGGCTGCGCTCCAGCCGCGCCCGCAGCCGGGTCAGCGGCGTGCGCAGGTCGTGCGCTACCGCATCGCCGACGCTGCGGACCTCCTCCAGCAGGCGCTCGATCTCGTCGAGCATCCGGTTGACGTCGCGGGCGAGCCGGTCGAACTCGTCGCCCCTCGTCCCGACCGGCAGGCGCCGCCGCAGGTCGCCGCGGCGCACCTCGGCGAGCGCCACCTCCGTTGCGGCGAGGCGTCGTCTCGCGCGGCTCGCGAGCATCAGGCCGCCGAGGCCCGACAGCGCGAGGGCCGGCACCAGCCCCAGGCCCATCGCCCTCAAGGTCGTCGCCCGCACCCGGTCGATCTCGTCGGTGTCGTGGCCGACCACCACAGTGCCGCCGCCGGGCAGCGCCAGCGCGGTGGCCCAGATCTCGTCGGCCAGCGGGCCGTCCGTCGTCTCGATCGTTGCGCCGACCCGGGCGGCGTCGCCGTCGCGGGCGAGGCCCGAGGGCAGGGCGGCGAGGTTGCCGGCCCGCCGCACTCCGTCTGAGCCATAGACCCCGCCGTAATGGGTGGCGTGGCGGTCCATGGCGATCCAGGTCTCGATCCGGCCGACCGCGACGGCCGGGTCCTCGGCGGCGGCCCGCACCTCGAGCCGCAGCGTCTCGGCCAGCTCCTCGCGCAGGAACGCCGCCGTCTGCCAGTAGACGAAGCCGAACATCGCGAGCGCCAGCAGCGCCGACCACAGGGCGATACCGAGCGCCCAGCGGAAGGTGGTGGAACGGAGAAGGTCGGTCATCGCGGTTCGTCGTCGGGGATCAGCGTGAAGCCGATGCCGCGCACGCTGTGGATCACCGGCGCCTCGCCGGCGGCCTCCAGCTTGCGGCGCAGGCGGCCGAGATGGACGTCAATGAGGTTCGATTTCGGGGTGAAGCGGTAGTTCCACACCTCCTCGAACAGCAGCGCCCGGGTCACCACCTGGCCGGGGCGGCGCATCAGGTATTCGAGCAGGGTCAGCTCGCGCGGCAGCAGGTCGAGGTCGCGGCTGCCGCGCCGGCCGGTCCCGGCGATCAGGTCGATCTCCAGGCTGCCGACCCGCAGGATCGTCTCGCGGGTGTCGGCCGGGCGGCGCAGCAGCGCCTCGATCCGCGCGGCGAGCTCCGCCAGCACGAAGGGCTTGGCGAGGTAGTCGTCGCCCCCCGCCCGCAGGCCGCGGATGCGCTCGTCGACGTCGGACAAGGCCGAGAGCACCAGGGCCGGCGTGCGGTCGCCGGCGCCGCGCAGGGATTGCAGCAGGGTCAGGCCGTCGAGCCCCGGCAGCATCCGGTCGAGGAGGATCGCGTCCCACGCTTCCCCCCGGGCGCGCTCCGCCCCCTCCGGCCCGGTCGCAGCCCAGGCGACCGCGTGCCCGCGGCCCCGCAGGTCGCCCAGGATCTCCTCCGCCGTCGCGGCGTCGTCCTCGATCAGCAGCAGCTTTGCCACGTGTGTCTCGCAGGATCTTGCTTCGTCAATGAAAGACAATTCGTCGTGAAAGGTCGCGCTTTCCCCTCCCCCTTGTGGGGAGGGGCTAGGGGTGGGGGTGGTGCCGGAGGAGGCTCAGTGGTGCCGTCTGCACCACCCCCACGCGGGATCTTCGATCCCCATGACCCCTCCCCACAAGGGGGAGGGGAGGTGCGAACCGGAAAACGTGATTTGTCCTGAAATGCGCCCGCCGTCCCTGCGGAAACGGAAAGGTGAACGCGAATTTAGTGGCCAGGGCCGGCCCCGCGCATAGGTGTTGGAATGATTCCAATCCAGCAGGGTGAGTGAGGCCGTGCTCCTGGCCGTCGAGACCGTCGCGCGCGTCGCGAAGAGCGAGGCGCGCCCGCGCGAGCGTCAGACCGAGACCCCGGCCGTGCGGCGTCCGGGCGGGCGGCCGCCGTGGCGTGGCCTGGCGCTCCTCGTCGTCCTCGTCGCGCTTGCGGGCGCCGGCTGGTACGAGCGCGACGCGGCCGAGGCGGCCCTCGCCCCGATCCTCACCAAGATCGGCCTCGCGACCCCGGCGCCCGCCCCCGCGGCAGAGGAGGCGACCGCCCCGTCCGACCCGAACCTCGTCACCCTCGACGAGGCCGGCCAGACGCGCATCGGCCTCGCCTTCGGCACGGCCGAGACCCGCCGCATCGTCTTGGCCGTGCGTGCGCCCGGCACGGTCGCCTTCGACGAGCGCCGCGTCACGCATCTCAAGCCCCGCACCGCCGGGCGCGTGCTCACCCTCGCGGTGCAGCCGGGCGATCCCGTGCGGGCCGGCCAGACCCTCGCCACCCTCGACGCCGCCGGCCTGCTCGATGCCCGCAACGGGCTCGCCGAGGCGCAGGCCAATCTCGCCGAGGCGCAGGCGACCGAGAAGGTCGCCGAAATCAACCTGAAGCGCGGCCAGGACCTCCTGAAGGTGATGGGCGTGGCCCAGGCCGACGTCGACCGCCGCCAGGTCGATCTCGCCAAGGCGCATGCGGCGACGCTCGCGGCGAAGGCCAAGGTCGATCTCTACTCGGCGCAATACGCCCGCCTCGCCCCCGAGCCCGGGGCGCCGGCCGGCACCAGCGCCATCGTGTCGCCGATCGACGGCGTGGTGACGACGAGCGGCATCACCCTCGGCGAGGTGGTCGACACCAACCGCGACGCCTTCACGGTGGCCGATCCGTCGCGGATCCAGGTGCTGGCGAACCTCTACGGCCGCGACATCGCGGCGGTGAAGGCGGGCGACGCCGCCACCATCCGGGCCCCGGTGCCCGACCACCCGGTCTTCGAGGGCCGGGTCCGCTCGGTCAACGCCGCGATCGATCCGGCCACCAACACCGCCCCGGCCCGCATCGAGGTCGCCAACCCGAAGGGGGCATTGCGCGCCAACATGTTCGTCTCGGTCGAGATCTCCGCCGATCTCGGGCGCGACGGCACGACGATTCCGGCGAGCGCCGTGCAGCAGACAGAGGACGGCCCGGTGGCCTTCGTGCGCAAAGCCGACGACCGGTTCGAGAAGCGCATGCTGGCGCTCGGGGTGCAGCGGGCCGACTGGGTCGAGGTGAAGACGGGCGTGGCCCCCGGCGAGACGGTCGCGACGCAAGGCAGCTTCGGCCTCAAGGCGATCCTGCTGCGCAGCCTCCTCGGCTCGACGGATTGAGGCTGCCCATGAAGGCCTGGTTCGCCCTCCTGATCCGCCGCCGCTGGCTCGTCCTGGTGATGGCGCTCGCCGGCGCCGCCGGCGGCATCGTCAATTTGCGCGGCCTGTCGATCGACGCGGTGCCGGACATCTCGCCCAAGCAGGTGATGATCCTGACGCTCTCGCCCGGGCTCGGGCCGCTTGAGGTCGAGCGGCTGGTGAGCTTTCCGGTCGAGAGCGCGATGGCCGGCGCCCCGGGGCTCACCGGCATCCGCTCGACCTCGCGCTTCGGCGTCTCGGCGGTCTACGTCACCTTCGACGAAGCGATGCCGATCGCCGAGGCGCGCTCCCAGGTGTTCCAGCGCCTGCCCCAGGCCAAGGCGATGATGCCGGCCGGCATCGGCGACCCGCAGATGGGGCCGATGGCGACGGGCTTAGGGGAGATCTACCAGTTCGAATTGCGCGGGCCGGCCTACTCGCCGATGGAGCTGAAGCGCCTGCTGCAATGGACGATCGCGCCGCGGCTCAAGCTCACGCCGGGCATCGCCGACGTCAATATCTATGGCGGGCAGTTGCCGACCTACGAGGTGCGGGTTTCGGCCGAGAGCCTGCAGCGCTACGGCGTCTCCTTGAGCCAGGTCTACACGGCGCTGGCCGAGAACAACCTCGCCCGCGGCGGCGCCTATCTCGAGCACAACGACCAGCAGGAGGTGATCCGGGGTCTCGGCCTCGCGACGGGTCCGGAGGACATCGCCCGGATCGTGGTGGCGACGAACCCCGGCGGGGTGCCGGTGACGGTGGCAAGCCTCGGCGAGGTGGTGGAGGCGCCGAAAGTGCGACTCGGCGCGGTGACCCGCGACGCCGCCGGCGAGACCGTGGTCGGCATCGCGATGATGCAGCAGGGCGAGAATGCCAGCGCCGTCGTCGAGCGGGTGAAGGCGACGATCGAGGACCTGCGTCCGCTCCTGCCGCCCGGCATCGCGATCGTGCCGTACTACGACCGCTCGGCGCTCGTGGAGCGCACGATCCACACGGTGGCGCACAACCTCGTCGAGGGGGCGGTGCTGGTGATCGTGGTGCTGCTTCTCCTGCTCGGCAACCTGCGGGCCGGGCTGGTGGTGGCGGCCGCGATCCCGCTCTCGATGCTGCTCGCCTTCGCGGGCATGCGGGTGCTGGGCCTGTCGGGCAACCTGATGAGCCTGGGCGCCATCGATTTCGGCCTCATCGTCGACGGCGCCGTGGTGATGATCGAGAATATCTTGCGCGCCCGCGGCGAGCACCCGGAGCGGCCGGCGCACGGCGTCATCCGCGACGCCGCGGCGGATGTGGCCAAGCCCGTGATGGTGGCAGTCGCGATCATCATCCTGGTCTACCTGCCGGTGCTGGCCCTCGAAGGGGTGGCCGGCAAGATGTTCCGGCCGATGGCGCTCACCGTCATCCTGGCGCTCGCCGGCTCGCTCCTCCTGACGCTGACCCTGATGCCGGCGCTCGCCGCCCTGGTGCTGTCGGGCTGCGGGATCGGCGAGCGCGAGACCCGCCTCGTCCACGGGATGCGGTCGGTCTACACGCCCGTCCTGCTCTTCGCCGAGCGGCGGGCGGGGGCCACGATCCTCGTCACCCTGGCGCTGTTTGCCGGAAGCTGCCTCCTCGCCACCCGGCTCGGCGGCGAGTTCCTGCCGAAGCTCTCCGAGGGCTCGATCGTCGTCACCTCGGAGAAGCTGCCGGGCATCAACCTCGACGCCTCCCTGAAGACGATGCGCCGGATCGAGTCGGTGCTGAAGTCGTTCCCGGAGGTGAAGCGGGTGGTCTCGCTCACCGGCAGCGCCGAGATCCCGACCGACCCGATGGGCGTCGAATCGACCGATAGCTTCATCACGCTGACCGATCCCTCGACCTGGACCACCGCCACGACCCAGGACGGCCTCGTCGCGGCGTTCGGCGAGCGCCTGCGCCAGGAGGTGCCGGGCGTCGCCTACGCGTTCTCGCAGCCGATCCAGATGCGGATGGACGACCTCCTGGAGGGCGTGCGCGGCGACGTGGCGATCAGCCTCTATGGCGACGACCTCGGCGTCCTGAAGGACAAGGCCGACGCCATCGTGCGGGCGGTCTCGGGCGTGTCGGGCGCCAGCGACGTCAAGGCCGAGGCCCAGGCCGGCATGCCGGCATTGTCGATCGCGGTCGACCGGACAGCGGCCGCCCGCTACGGGGTGAGCGCCAGCGACATCCTCGACGTCGTCGAGGCAATCGGCGGCCGGCCCTCGGGCTCGGTCTACCGCGACGACAACGCCATCACCGACATCGTGGTGCGGTTGGCGGGCGCCGACCGCGGCGACATCGAGCGGGTCCGCGCCCTGCCGGTGGGCCGGGGTAAGACGACCGTGCCGCTCTCCCTCGTTGCCTCGGTCGAGGTCGCGACCGGCCCGGCCCAGATCAGCCGCGAGCGGCTCCAGCGCCGCATCTCGGTCCAGGCCAACGTGCGCGGCCGCGACGTGCAGAGCTTCGTCGCCGAGGCGCAAGCCGCCGTGAAGGCGCAGGTGAGCCTGCCGCCGCGCTACTCGCTCGTCTGGAGCGGCCAGTTCCAGAACCTCCAGGAGGCGACCGCGCGCCTCTCCGTGGTGGTGCCAGCCGCACTCGCGGCGATCCTGGTGATGCTGGTGGTGCTGTTCTCCGACATCCGAGTCGCGGGGCTGATCTTCCTCAACGTGCCGGTGGCGGCGACCGGCGGCATCCTGGCGCTCTACGCCCGCGGCCTGCCGTTCTCGGTCTCGGCGGCGATCGGCTTCATCGCCACCTTCGGCATCGCGGTGCTGAACGGCGTCGTGCTGATGAGCACCCTGCGCGATCTCGAGCGCGCCGGCCTCTCCCCGCGCGAGGCCGCGACCGAGGCGGCCGAGCGCCGCCTGCGCCCGGTGATGACGACGGCGCTCGTCGCGACCCTCGGCTTCCTGCCGATGGCGCTCTCGACCAGCGCCGGCGCCGAGGTGCAGCGCCCGCTCGCCACGGTGGTGATCGGCGGCCTCGTCACCGCGACGCTGCTGACGCTGGTGGTGCTGCCGGCCCTGTACCCGTACGTCGCGCGGCTGCGCTGGCCGTTCGGGGGCTCGGGGCCGTCCGGGACAGAAGAGGCGCGGGGTTCCCCTCTCCCCGCGGGCGGGGAGAGGGCTGTGTCACCGTTCAGGGGACACAGCTAGCGGAGGCGCAGCCGGAGCGAGGGTGAGGGGGTGGTGCCGGAAGAGTCTCATCCGGAGATACCCCCTCACCCTCGCCCTCCGGGCTCGCTGCTGACCCGACAAGGGGTCAGCAGCCCTCTCCCCGCCCGCGGGGAGAGGGGAAGGCCCGTGCCTCTCCTGTGCCCGATCAGCCCCGCATGCCCTGGGAGCGCATCAGCCGTGCCGCCTCTCCCCGCACAACCGGCGCGACTCCGCGACCGAACCGCTCTACCTTCCGGCCCGCATCGCGAGGAGCGCAAGCATGATCCAGCTCTATGCCTGGGACACGCCGAACGGCCGCAAGATCAGCGTCGCGCTGGAGGAGATGGGGCTGACCTATCGGGTCGAGCCGGTGGACATCACCAAGGGCCGGCAGTTCGAGCCCGATTTCCTTGCCATCAGCCCGAACAACCGCATCCCGGCGATCGTCGACGTGGAGGGGCCGGACGGCGCGCCGATCTCGGTGTTCGAATCCGGCGCGATCCTGGTCTACCTCGCCGAGAAGACCGGGCGCTTCCTGCCGGCGAGCGGGCGCGGCCGGGTCCAGGTCATGGAGTGGCTGATGTGGCAGATGGGCGGCTTCGGGCCGATGCCGGGCCAGGTCCACCACTTCCTCGGCGTCGACGAGAAGGACCGCGCCTACGGGCTCGAGCGCTACCAGAAGGAGACGCGCCGGCTCTACGGCGTGCTCGACACGCGGCTCGCCGAGAGCGAGTTCGTCGCCGGGGAGCTGTCGATCGCCGATTTCGCCATCCTCGGATGGGCCTGGCGTCACGCCCGGCACCGGGTCGACCTCGCCGATCATCCGAACGTGAAGCGCTGGTACGAGGCGCTGATGGCGCGCTCAGGTGTGCAGCGCGGCTTCTCGGTGGCGCTGACCTGATGGAACGACGCGATATGATAGACGAGACGGCCATCCGGGCCCAGCTCATCGAGCGCTTCTTCCGCTACCTCGCGGTGGCGAGCCAGAGCGATGCCCGCGCCACCACCCTGCCGAGCACGCCGGGCCAGCACGCGCTGGCCGAGCTCCTGGCCGGGGAGCTGCGCGCCCTCGGCCTCTCCGACGTGGTGCTCGACGAGCACGCGATCCTCACGGCGCGAAAAGCCGGCACCCGGCCCGGCGCCCCGCCGATCGGCTTCGTCGCCCATCTCGACACCGTCGATGTCGGGCTCTCGCCCGAGATCCGCCCGCAGGTGCTGCGCTTCGAGGGCGCCGACCTCTGCCTCAACCGCGACCGGGACATCTGGCTGCGGGTCGCCGAGCATCCGGAGATCGCGGCCTATACGGGTGAGGACGTGATCGTCGGCGACGGGACCAGCGTGCTCGGGGCCGACAACAAGGCGGCGATCGCCGTCGTGATGACGCTGCTGGCGACCTTGACGCCGGAGGACCCGCACGGCGACATCCTGGTGGCCTTCGTGCCCGACGAGGAGATCGGCCTGCGCGGCGCCAAGGCCCTCGACCTCGCGCGTCTGCCTTGCGACTTCGCCTACACGATCGATGCCTGCGGCCTCGGCGAGGTGGTGATCGAGACCTTCAACGCGGCCGGCGCCGAGATCGTGTTCACGGGCGTCGCCGCGCATCCGATGTCGGCCAAGGGCGTCCTGGTGAACCCGCTCCTGATGGCGCACGACTTCATCGGCCGGTTCGACCGCGCCGAGACCCCGGAGAACACCGAGGGGCGCGAGGGCTACATCTGGTTCAACGGCCTCCAGGCCCATTCCGGCGAGGCCCGCCTCCAGGCGATGATCCGCGACTTCGACAAAGCCAGTTTCGCCGCCCGCAAGGCGCGCCTGCACGCGGTGACGGAGGAGATCGCCGCGCTCTATCCGACCGGCCGGGTCGCGTGCCGCATCACCGACACCTACGGCAACATCCACGACAGCCTCGGCGACGATCGCCGCTCGGTCGATCTCCTGTTCGCCGCGCTGAAAGCCGAGGGCATCGCGCCGCGGCAGATCCCGATGCGCGGCGGCACCGACGGCGCCGCCCTCTCGGCCCGCGGCCTGCCGACGCCGAACTACTTCACCGGCGCCCACAACTTCCACTCGCGGTTCGAGTTCCTGCCGGTGCCGGCCTTTGCGGCCTCGTGGCGGGTGACGCGGCGAATCTGTTTGTTGGGGGCGACGTCGGTGCAGGTCGAAACTCGATCGGCTTGACCGGGTGATGGGCCGCCGGGGGCGGGAAGCGGCGATTCACCGAATGAATGCCCAGCGGCCGGATCGCGCCACAAACGCCGCCGCATCAAAGGTCGGGGTGTGCATCGACCCGTTTTTTGAAGGTTGAATCTGGATGTTGTGTTAGGACAGTGTCTACGAAATGGTCGAAGACGCCGCTTCGACCGAGTGCTGCCGCACCGGCGGCGGTGAGATGGTGGCGGTCGAAATACATAATCTTATCTCCGGCATAAGCGGGGCAACGTGTGCCGCACAGGGCGTCGAAGACTTCCAAAGAATGAACTCCCCGTTTAGCGCCTTCCTGCTGTACAACGATTGCCCTATCTCGCTGGTCCGGGTGATGCTGCAAGTCAATGAATGGCCTCAGATCATTCGAAACGATCCGATGGGCGTCATGCAGCCGGATAGCTGACGTAACCCAATGGGGCATGTTATCGACAACAGCTGATATGAAATGCCGGTCTTGAAGCCACGCCACGTTCTCTATTAGGTGACTAGCAGAAAATTCCTGAGCATTAAAGTTACCAGCTAAAACCAATCCATGGAGACCGCTTAATTTAAGTATTAGTTCTCCAGTTCGGGCCCACGGCTTGCCCGACATAGTCCGACATGGTTGCAGGTGGTCGAACTCCCATTTCAGCAGATTGTTGTCGGCACCGAAATAAGGTGGGCACCCTTCGAGACTTAACTCTGTAACACGGATGCCCGAATACCCCGTGAGCGCCAGCGCAATCGCCGCAGCTTTGCTATCACCAACGACGAGGATGTTCTTCTCGGAAGGTGAGAAACACGCCTCGACGTCGGAGGGTCGAATCTGCGTCGTGATAGGCACGCGGCAGATGGTCTGTAGAGCCTCGTTCAGTTCCACCGCGACGTGTTTGGCGTCGACCGCCTGTTCGCTGGGCCGCAGCCACCACCGCTGCGGCGCTAGCAGAGCAAGGCCCGTCAGGATGACCGCGGTCGCGGTTGAACCGAGACTGACAGCAAGCTTTCGCGCCTGCGCAGGGTCGCGTCTGCCCACAAGTCTCGATGGACGCTCCACGGCGGCCGAGAGAGCCAGTCCCGCGGCAACCGAGAGCGCGAGCATGCATAGACGCTCAAACTTGGTTGGCTCATTGACGAGTGTCAGGAAGGCGATGATCACCGGCCAATGTGCCAGGTAGATCGCATACGACCGATCCCCGAAAAACACGGCCACCCGCCCCCCGAGGACGCTGCGATATCCGCGCGCACGGAAACTCGCGGCTGCCCAACAGCCCGCCGCGGCAACGAACGACGCACCGGATTGTAGTGTAACTTGCGACAGCGTGCTCTGGGACGGGACCAGCGAGATTGCGCACAGGAACAACCCTGACCCGATCATTAACGGCTTGAGTAGCACGTCTGGGAGGAGGTTCTGTTTGCTCCGGCTCAGCATGGCAAAGACAGCCCCGAAGCCGAATTGGTGCAGACGGAATGGTGTCAGGAAGAACACCGCTTCTGGGTTTGCAACACTTGCAGCGAGAGCTGCGGCCAAGCCTAGCAGCGTGATGACTGCCGTAAGTCTGAGCGCATCTTTCCGGCTTGTAATAAATAAACTTAGACACAAAGGCCATATAAGATAGAATTGCTCTTCTACTCCGAGAGACCATGTATGAAGAAGAGGTTTGTACATAGAACTTTCATCAAAATATCCTGCCTCCAGCCAGAATAAGATGTTTGATGAAGATAATGTAGCAGCAAGAGCTGATTGAGATAGGGGGCGAAAATCGTTGAAGCCGTATAAAAGCGAGAACCCCACCATAGTGAGCGCGATTGTCGCCATGAGGCTCGGAAGCAGGCGAGCGGCTCTAGCAATATAGAACTGCCGCAAGCTGAAGCGACCAGAGCGGCACTGATCCATGATGAGGCCTGTTATGACAAATCCGCTGATGCCAAAAAACGCGTCAACTCCGAGATACCCTGAAGGAAGCCAGCGTTGACTAGTGTGAAATATCAAGACTGTAAAAATGCAGATGGCCCTCAAACCTTGAATTTCCGGGATGCGTTGCATGTCATTCCTCCGATATTAAGATATATACCGCTTATATAGAAATTATATGATCATAAATTGCGGTGTGCTGTAAATATTAGCGGTAGTTTATTACTTAATGTATATTACTAACCCAGTAAATACTGGAAATATATCGCTGTGACACGCTCTACGATGTATTAAATACGAAGATGCGCGCGGAGCTTCGCCCCAGCTATCGGCTCAAATGGCGAAACCGGCACCTCACAATGGCAAGTTCGTACGTCTATTGGCTAGGGACTACTAGCTTGCAGCGTGTGGCCAAGTGCTCCGATGCCTCACGCAGATGCTCGTGTTGTCTCATTTGCAAATTGTATAATGTCCTAGACGGCCATATATTATTGTCATAGATACATCCGGCTCCGCCTCGGATATTAAATTTCTCTTGCTTATGAATTACTTAGCGCACCAAAAGGCAGAATGCCCGGCCCGACACCAGTGCTGATGGCTGCCTTTAACACGAACTCGGCTTGCAACTCAGGCAACTGTGAGAAACAAGACGGTAAACCTAACGGGCCAGCAGCAGGCTCCAGCTGACGCACGTAACGTGAGAGTGCGGCGGCCAGGTGAGTGTCATGCGATCTCCGATTGATTGCTTCAGGCGATCCTGCCGGATCGCGTTCGCAATGCGGAAATCGGCTTCGCTCCGGCGTAGGAAGCCCGTGTCACGAAATCGAATGACCGGAAAACCCTCGCGACCGGAGATTCCCCACAGCGGCCGGCAGGCGCCGCTTTCGATCAGCGGCGTGGATCAGGCGAACACCGCTGGTACGTCCGAGTTGGGGTCGAAAGCAGCCCCAACCACGGTCAGGCCGATCCGATCTGCCCTCACCGCGCCGCCGGCGCGAACAACCCGAGAAACAACGGCCGCGCATAGAGATCCGCCGCGTTGTCCGGCGTCACCCCCGGCACCCAGGACGGCAGTTCGGCGGCGGCGTTGACCATGCTGGAGACGAGCTGGGCGGCGATGCCGGCATCGTGCGGGCGCACCGAGCCGTCGGCCATGCCGTCGACGAGGCAGAAGCCGAAGCGCTCGGTCAGGCGGTTCATCGTGCGCCGGGTCTCGGTGCGCAGGGCCTCCGGCAGGGCGCTGAAGGCGGTGACGCGCAGGAGCGGCCCCCCGGGGCCGAGCTGGCTGCGCACCAGCGTGGCGGATGCGGTGCAGATCCGGTCCCAGCCGCTGCCGCCCTTCGCGTCGGCGGCGTCCTGCACCGCCCGGATCTGCGCGAAGCTGCGGGCGAAGCAGTTGGCGACGAGGTCGTCCTTGTTGTCGTTGTGGTGGTAGAACGAGCCCTTGGTGACCTTGAGGAGGCCGGAGATCTTCTCGACCGAGGCGCCGCGATAGCCCTGCTGGTTGATGAGGATCGTGGCGGCGCGAAGGAACGCCTCGGGCGAGACCTCGCTCTCCTCCGGCGGCGCCTGCTCGGGCAGGAGGGCGGGGCGCCACGTCGAGCGCGGCGCGGCGAGGCCGTTCGTCAGGAGGTCGGTCATCCGGGCGCCGGCCCGGGCGTAGTCCCGCGGCTCGTAGCGGCCGATCCACAGCCGGGTCGAGTGGATCACCGAGAGCAGCAGGTGGGTGCGGGCGTTGCGGTCCGCCCGGTCGAGGCCGTCGTCGAACAGGCCGCGCAGGCGGCGAAACAGCGCGTTGTAGGCAAAGAACACGCTCTCGGCCTGGGGGGCGGGCAGGGCCCGCACGTCGTGGAGCACCGCGAGGTCCGGCTCCTCGCCCGCCGCCATCGCGGCCCGGTGGGCGACCATCAGGTCGAGGAGGCGGGCGAGCCGCGCCGGCCCGTCGGGCGCCGCCTCGGCCCGCGCCACCAGGGCGTCGAGCACCCCGATCGTGTGCAGGAAGCAGGCCGCCGCCAGGTCCTCCTTGCGGCGGTAGTAGTAGGTCACGCTGTTCGTCATCAGCCCGACGCTGCGGGCGACGTCGGTGAGCGTCGTGCCCTTCACGCCGGCCTCGTTGATCAGGGCGGCGGCGGCGTGGAGGATCGCGTCGCGCTTCTGGGCGTAGCGCCGGGTCTGGCGCGGCGCCGCGTCGGGAACGGGCGCGGTCTCGGGATCGAGGCTGCGGGGCATGGGGGGATTGAGCACTGTCGCGGGCCCCGTGACAAGCCGGTGATTCGTCGGGGCCACTCTCCCGCCCGCGTCGTCACGCCGTCGTGCCGTAATGCTCCCGGTACCAGGCGACGAAGGCGGGGATGCCGGCCTCGACGGGGGTTGCCGGCACGTAGCCGACGAGGTCGCGCAGGAGATCGGTGCTCGCCTCCGTCCGCTCGACGTCGCCGGGGGGCAGGTCGCGCAGGTGGCGCACGGCCTTGCGGCCGAGCGCCGCCTCCAGGGCGTCGAGCATCGCCGAGACGCTGACCGGGCGGCCGCCGCCGATATTGACCATCCGGTAGGGCGCGACCGGGCTCAGGGTGTCGGCGGCCGAGACGCCGCCCGTGCCGGGCGGGGGAGGGGGGACGTCGACCAGCCTGACGATGCTCTCGACGAGGTCGTCGATGTAGGTGAAGTCCCGCACGGCGCGACCGTGGTCGTAGACCTCGATCGGTTCGCCGGCCAGGATCTTCCGGGTGAACAGGAACAAGGCCATGTCGGGCCGGCCCCACGGCCCGTAGACGGTGAAGAACCGGAACGCGGTGGTGGGGATCTTCCACAGGTGGGCGTAGGAATGCGCCATCGCCTCGCCGGCGAGCTTCGAGGCGGCGTAGATGGTGAGCGGCCACACCGCCAGGTCGGTCTCGCGGAACGGCACAGCCTGGTTGCCGCCATAGGCCGAGGAGGTCGAGGCGAAGAGCAGGTGGCGCACCGGATGCGCCCGGCAGCCCTCCAGCACCTGGAACGTGCCCACCACGTTGCCCGAGACGTAGGCCTCCGGGTGCTCCAGGCTGTAGCGCACCCCGGCCTGCGCGGCGAGGTGCACCACCACGTCGGGCCGCGCCTCGGCCATCAGCGCCATGAAGGCGCCGGGCTCCTCCAGCATGAAGGCGTGGGACGAGAAGCCGGGCAGGGCCGCGAGGTGGGCCAGCCGCGCCTCCTTCAGGGCGACGTCGTAGTAGTCGGTCAGCCCGTCGACCCCCACGACCTCGTGGCCGGCCTGGAGCAGGCGCCGGGCGCAGTGGAAGCCGATGAAGCCGGCCGTGCCTGTCACGAGGAAGCGCATGGCGGGTCCTTGGGGCGCGTGGCTCGCGGGCCCGAGTGCCCGCCGGGGGCGGTTACACGAGGGCGGGCCGGGTTGCCAGACCCGCGCGCCGCCCGCGGAACACGCACTCTCAGAACACGTGCCGCAGGCCCCAGTACAGCACGCCCGCCAGCGTGATCGCCGCCGGCAGGGTGAGGATCCAGGCGAGCGCCAGGTTGCGCACCGTCGCCGTCTGCAAGCCGGTGCCGTTGGCCCACATCGTGCCGGCGACGCCGCTCGACAGGATGTGAGTGGTCGAGACCGGCATGCCGTAGGCCTCGGCGAGCCCGATCGTGCCGGCGGCGACCGCTTCCGCCGACGCTCCCTGCGCGTAGGTCAGGTGCTGCTTGCCGATGCGCTCGCCGACCGTGACGACGATCCGCTTCCAGCCCACCATCGTGCCGAGGCCTAGCGCCAGGGCGACCACGACCTTGACCCAGGTCGGGATGTAGCGGGTGCCGTCGTCGAGGGTGCGCTGGTAGTCCTTGAGGGTCGTCTTCTCCGTGTCGGAGAAGGGCGAGTGCTCGCCGGTGAGGAGCCGCACCGCGTCGCCGGCGAGGTACATGTCGTTGCGCAGGTTCTGCGTCGCCTCCGCCGGCACGTGCCGGATGGCGCCGTAGTTCTTCACCTCGGTGGCAATGTCGTCCGCAAGGCCCGCGAGCGCCGCGAGGCCGTCGGGCGCCGCGAGGGCCTTGGCCGGCGATTCCGCCTTCAGGGCCTCGCCGATCCTCGCCCGGGCGCCGGCGGGGTCGGGCACGGCGGCGGAGCCGGCATGGTCGCGAAACACCCGGCTCGCCCCTTGCGAGCCCTGCACGAAGGCCGGGGTGCTCGAATCCGGCATGGTGCGGTTGAGCGCGTAGGCGGTGGGCGCGGCGCCGATCAGGATCAGCATGATGAGCCCCATGCCCTTCTGGCCGTCGTTGCCGCCATGCGCGAAGGACACGCCGGTGCAGGTCAGGATCAGGAGGCCGCGGATCCACAGCGGCGGCGACGCCTCTCCCTCGGGCGCGCGGTAGAGGTCGGGCCGCCGCACCAGGCGCTTGAGCGCCAGCAGCAGGAGGGCGGCGCAGACGAAGCCGACGATCGGGCTGAACAGGAGCGATTCGAGCACGTTCAGGGCCTGGCCCCAGGCGACGCCGGAGGCGGCGTGGCCCGGCGCCATCAGCTGGTTGGCGAGACCCACGCCGATCACCGAGCCGATCAGCGCGTGCGAGGAGGAGTTCGGCAGGCCGAGCGCCCAGGTGCCGAGGTTCCACACGATCGCCGCGAGCAGCAGCGCGAAGATCATCGCGTAGCCGGCGCCCGAGCCGACCTGGAGGATCAGCTCCACCGGCAGCAGCGTCACGACGCTGTAGGCCACCGCCCCCGTCGAGGCCATGACGCCGAGGAAGTTGAACGCGCCCGACCAGACCACCGCGACGACCGGCGGCATCGAGTGGGTGTAGATCACGGTCGCCACCGCGTTGGCGGTGTCGTGGAAGCCGTTCACGAACTCGAAGGCGAGGGCGATCACCAGGGCGAGGCCGAGGAGCGCGAAGGCCCCGATGGCGAGCGGCGGCTGGCCGGCCCGCTGCATGTCGGAGACGAGGTTGTAGCCGCCATAGGCCAGGCCCGCGGCGAGCACCGCCAGGAAGCCGACCGTCGCCGCCGGATGCAGGCCGTGGTCGAGGCGGGGGCCGGGGCGGGCGCGAGCGGGCGCCGCGCCGGCGCGGTCGGGGGCGAGGGCGGCGTCTGACATGCGGTGAGGCTCCTCGCGACCCTGCCTTGCGCCGGCTCGGGCGGTCTCGCCGCGGGCGCCTGTGCGACCAAAGGATAGGAGCTGTGGATGGCAAGTCGATGACGGCGCCGGAACCGGCCCGGCCGCGCGCGGACCCGTCCGGGGTGAGGAAAAACAGGGGTAAATGCTTAGGGGGCTTGCGTTCTGCGCAACGCAACCCCAAATTCGGATGATCACCGCTGCCCTGTGACGCGTGTGCGCACGGGTCTCTCAGGGCCGCGGTACCCATGGGGGGCGGAATCCGGTGACGGACCTGCCCGCCACGAACCGGCCCGGTACCCTCCTGGTCGAGGGTGACGCAAGGCCAGCGAGTCAGTACCCGATGAACCAGCTCGTGCGCATGTCGCATATCGTGACCGCAGACACCGTCGAGGAGCCCTCCCCGAGCCTCCGGGTTCCGTTCGCCCAATCGGGCGCCTTCGTGTGCAAGTTCATCATCGGCGAGCCGAACGACCGTGCGGTCTGCTGCGGCGCGCCGGTGCAGGACGGCAAGAGCTGGTGCGCCTTCCATCGCCGGATCGTCTTCGAGCCGACCCGGCCGGGGCGGCTGCGCTAAAGCATTTTCCGACGAAGTGGATACCGGTTCGTCGAAGAAAATGCGGCAAAACCAATAACCTAGAGCATCGTCCGATCGCACCGCGATCGGACGATTCTCTAGCAAAGTCCGGCCGGGACCGCTACCCGTCCCGCGCCGTTTTCGCCTCCACCCGTCTCAGGCCGCCCGGCCGTAGATCGGGAAGGCTTCCTGCCGGCCGCGCAGCGGCTGGCGGCTGACCTCGTGCCACTCCGTCCCGGAGGCCCGCGCCGCGTCGAGCGCGGCCTGCGACACGAGCGTGGTGGTCCCGAAGGTCTTGGTCGCCTGCTCGAGCCGGGCCGCGACGTTGACCGCGTCCCCGAGCACGGTGAATTCGAGCCGGTCGTCGTCGCCGACCACGCCGACGAACACCTCGCCGCAATGCACCCCGATGCCGATCCGCACCGGGGGCTCGCCCGATCCCGCGTTCCACTCGGCCACCAGGACCTCCAGACGTCCGGCGAAGTCGAGGGCTTCGGCCGCGGCGTCCGCCCGTGCGTCGGGCACGCCGAACACCACGAGCGCGCCGTCGCCCATGAACTTGTCGATCACGCCGCCGGTCTCCCGGGCGGCCTGGGCGACGCAGCGGCGGAAGCCCGTGACCAGGATCGCCACCGTCTCGGGGTCGGCCCGCTCGGCGATGGTGGTGGAGCCGCGCATGTCGACGAAGGCGATCGCCGCGTGGCGCCGCTCGCCGAGCCGCAGGCCGCCGCCCTGCTCCATGCTGCCGCCGCGCTCGAGCAGCGGCGCCAGCTCGGCGGGCAGGAAGCGCGACAGGGCGGCCCGCCGCGCCGCCTCGCGCAGGGCTAGGACCGCGAGCAGCGCCATGATGCCGACCGACACCACGCTGCCGATCCCGACCATCGCCTCGATCCGGTGGGCGTGCTGCTGGTAGCCCATCAGCAGCGCGTCCTCCTGGGCGCGCATCGCCTCGATGATCCGGCGGATCTCGTCCATCTCCGCCTTGCCCTCGCCCGCCCGCACCAGGGCGAGGGCCCCGTCGCGGTCGCCGGCGCGGTCGAGGGCGAGCGTCCGGTCGAGCTCGGCGAACTTGCGGTCGATGGCGGGGCGCAGGGTGGCAAGGCGCGCCTCCTGGGTCGAGGAGGCGCGCAGCTCCGCCTCCAGCACCGGCAGCTCGGCGGCGATCCGGGCCTGGCCTGCGGTGTAGGGCACCAGGAAGGCCGGATCGCCGGTCAGCAGGTAGCCGCGCTGCCCGGTCTCGCTGTCGAGGAGGTCGGCCAGCACCTGCATCAGGGTGCGATCGATCGACAGGGTATGGGTGATGCGGTGCTGGACGCTGCTCTGCCAGGCCAGCAGCAACCCGTTGGCGGAGCCGACCAGCAGCAGCAGGGCGGCGCCCGCGGTGGTGAGCCCGGCCCGGCCGCGCACGGCGCCGAGCCGCGCGCGGAGCGGCCGGCGGCCCGGGGGGCTTGGCGTCGGGTCTGGGGTCATGGCGGATCCGTCCGGCGCCGGGCGCGGGACGGGCCCTCGGCTCCCGGCGATATGGGGCGCGCCCCGGCGGCCGCCATCGACCGGGCGGCCTACTTCCGGATGACGTAGGGTATGGGATGATTATTCCATGACCCGACCGACGGGACGACCGGTCCGGACGCCGCGCCTCATCCCTGCCCCGCCACCCGGCGCCGGGCCGGCACGCCGCTCTCCGCCTGCTCCGGTCGCGCGCCGCCCGGCTCGGCGAGCGGCGCCACGATGGTGCAGACCACGCCCTCGCGCGGAAAGCTCAGGCTCACCGTGCCGTCGAGCTCGCGGGCGAGGCTGCGCTCGATCAGGCGGGAGCCGAAGCCGGTGCGGGTCGGGGGGACGACCGGCGGCCCGCCGCGCTCCTGCCAGCGCAGCGACAGGCACCCCTCGGCGGCGCTCCACGACAGCGCGACCTGGCCCGCCGGCACCGAGAGGGCGCCGTACTTGACCGCGTTGGTGGCGAGCTCGTGCAGCGCCATGGCGATCGAGAGGGCGATGCGGGGCGGCAGGCGCAGGGCCGGACCGCCGACGAGGAAGCGCGCGCCCGGCCCGTCGAGGGGGGCGAGCGCGTCCCTCACCACCTCGGCCAGCTCCGCCCCCTCCCAGCTCTCGCGGGTGAGCACGTCGTGGACGCGGGCGAGCGCGATCAGCCGCGCCTCGAAGGCCGTCTTGGCGGCCGCCGCCTGCGGCCCGTCGAGGCCGCGCAGGCTCTGCATCGCGATCGACTGCACGGTGGCGAGCGTGTTCTTCACCCGGTGGTTCAGCTCGTGCACCAGCAGGCGCAGATGCTCCTCGGCCCGCTTGCGCTCGGTCACCTCCTGGTGGATGCCGATCACCCGGCGCGCCCGGCCCCCGGCGTCGCGCTGCACGATCGCCTGGGCGCTGACCCAGCGCAGGGGGGCGTCGTCGGTCCGGATCCGGAACTCGGTGCGGTACTCGGCCGCGCCCGCGAGCAGGTCGGCGAGCGCCGCCTCGATCCGGGCCCGGTCCTCCGGGTGCACGATGCGGGTCCAGGCCTCGCGCGAGAGCGGAGCGGTCCCGAAGATCTCGGCCGAGCGGGCCGAGAGGCGGTGCTGCCCGGTCGCGAGATCGATCTCCCAGGTGCCCAGCCGCCCGGCGGCGAGCGCCAGCCGCAGGCGCTCCTCGCCCTCGCGCAAAGCCGTCTCGGCGTCCTTGGCCTCGGTGACGTCGACGTTGCAGCCGGTATAGCCGAGGAAGCGGCCGTGATCGTCGAGGCGGGCGACGCCCTCGCACAGGATCCAGCGCGTCGCCCCGTGCCGGTCGATCACCCGGGTGGCGTGGCGGAACGGCGTGCGCGCGGAGAACGCGCCCTCGAACGCCGCCTCGAAGGCGGGAAGGTCGTCCGGGTGGATGATCTCGCGCCAGCGGCCTTCCGTCAGGGTGTCGGCCTGGCGGCCGAACAGGTAGCCGAAATGGAGGTTGACGAACACGACCTCGCCCGCCTCGTCGGTCATCCAGATCAGGGCCGGGGCGGAATCGGCCATGTGACGGAAGCGCGCCTCGCTCTCGCGGAGCGCCGCGAGGCTGCGGCTCTGCTGGTCGAGCGCCTGGTCGCGCTCGGCGATGCGGCGGCGCAGGCTCTGCGAGGCGTCGGCCAGGGTGTCGGCGAGCTGGCGGATCTCGCGGATGGGCGTCGAGACCCGCGGCACCGGCTGGCCGGCGGCGAGCGCCCCGCCGGCCGCGGCCAGCTGGCGCAGGGGCTCGGCGACCCGGGCCCACAGCTTGACCGCGAGCACCGACGAGACGGCGAGCGCCAGGAGCCCGAACCCCCCGAAGGCCACGACCCAGTGGCGCAACGGCGCCTCGACCTGCTGGCGCGGGATGCTGGCGCCGACGGTCCAGCCCGCCGCCTTGGCGGTGGTCTCGACGTAGAGCACCGGCCGCCGGCGCCGGTCGATCCCCTCCCAGATGTCGGCGGAGCCGGTCGGGGAGCTGCGCAGGGCGGCCTGCATCGGCTGGCCGGCGAGACCGGCATGGTCCTCCGAGCGGGCGAGCAGGAGGCCGCTGCGGTCGATGATGCCGGTGGTCCAGCCCGGCGCGAGGTCCTGGACCAGGATTTGGTGCAGCCGCTCCACCGGCACCGTGACGCTGAGCACGTAGGCCGGCGCTCCCTCGATCGTCACCGGCACCGCCACGTCGTAGGTCGGCGGCCGCCCGGGCGCGCCGGCGCGGACGCCGCCGACCACCGGCTGGCGCGTCGCCAGCACCTTGGCATCCTCGGGATGCGGGTCCTGCGGCAGCGGCGCGCCGGGGGGCAGGGCGGTGTTGACCAGCTGCGTCCCGTCGCGCCGGCGCAAGGAGAGGTGGAGGCCCGTCGTCTCGGTCACCGCCCGGGCCTGGGTCTCGAAGCCGCCGAGGCCGTCTTGCCGAAGCCGCGGCGAGGCCGCGAGGGTCTGAAGCACCGAGACCAGCCCGGCGATGTCGCGGTCGATGCTGAGGGCGATGCCGCGCACGCTCTCGCGGGCATCCTGCTGGAAGCGGACGCGCTCCAGGGAGGCGTAGCGGCCGAGCAGAACGGCGGTGAAGATCAGGCCCGGCCCGATCAGCGCGATCGCCAGGGCGACGAGGTAGACCTGCGTCGACAGCCCGTCCCGCCGCAGGGCGTGGAGCCGGCGGCGGATCATCGCGTGGTCCTCATGACGGGGTCCGGAGGTGGGGTCCTGGTCGCGCGCGGGCGGCGCGGTCGGGTCAAGGGGTCAGGCCCTGTCGATGTGGCCGAGGTCGCGGCCGGGCTCGATCCGGTCGCGCACCCGCTGCTTGAGGGTCTTGATGTCGGGAAATCCCCCGTCGCGCTTGCGCTCCCAGATCAGGGCGTCGCCGCAGGTGATCGCGAAGGCGCCGCCGGTGCCGGGGATCAGCGCCACCTCGCCGATCGCGTCGCGGAACGTCGAGAGCAGCTCCTGCGCCATCCAGCCGGCCCGCAGCAGCCAGTTGCACTGGGTGCAGTAGGTGATGGCGATGCGGGGCTTCTCGGCCTCTGGACGGGGGACGGTGTCGCTCATCGTGGGGAAGACTCCGCCTCCGATCCCCCCGCTTGTCAACCCGCGCGGCGTCCGCTCACGCGAGCTGGCGCAGCATCCAGAGGCTCACCCCGACGCCCGCGATGCCGGCCGCGACCGAGACCCCGACGTAAGCCAGCGCCGCCGCGTGCGCGCCGCGCTCCCAGAGCAGGAAGGCCTCGAGCGAGAAGGTCGAGAAGGTGGTGAAGCCGCCGAGCACCCCGGTGGTGAGGAACAGCCGCAGGGCCTGCGGGCCTCCGCCGCGGGCCGCGAACCAGCCGGTGAGCACCCCCATCAGGATCGAGCCCGCGATGTTGATTAGCATCGTGCCGAACGGGAAGCCGCTGCCCGCCCGCGCCGCCCAGAGGTTGACGCCGTGGCGCAGGGCCCCGCCGAGGCCGGCGCCGAGAAAGACCACCAGGTAGCTCATGGATTCGACGCCTTTCCCGCATTTCAGACAGCATCTGCTGCACCGTTGCTCTCCATAACAAATAAATTTATCCTAAAATTTGCTATTTGCGAATGAAATCTGGGGCGTATATCTGCGGTTTTAAGTCATTAGCTACGGAATGCATGAAAATGTGCTCGATGCCATTGTGGGTATCAACTCGGCACAATCGCGGACCGCGCGCCGCAACGGATTTCATATGGCGCCGAGTCGCCGGCTGCGCCTACCGAGCCAATCCTGTTTTCTTCAGTGTCAGCATCACCTCGAAATCTTCGCAGAGTTCATCAAACGTGATCAGCGATACTTTCATTCCGTCGACATTCACCTTATTGCGGCGCCACTCCCAACGATCCTTCGCAGTCCGATTCGCGAGGCTGGTCGCGCGACCGATCACGAGAACGCCGACCAAGTTCGGCCGCGGACTTCCGAATGCGTCGATGAAATCAGGATTTGTACGGTAGGTATCGAGCGCCCAAGCCCAATCGACGATCTGGCTGAAGCCTTTCTCGAAGGTGCGGGCCCATGGGTCGATGCCTCTCTTGCTCGGCTCGAAGATATCCTTGCTCGAAGCACCCTCGAACTCGACGACACAAACGCTGTCCGTATCCGAGCGTCTGACGGTCAGATCGGTCCGAAAGAAAGATCCGATGCGAAACTCGCGCTTGATCCGATCGGCGAACTGGATCCTGGCGTGATAGAAGCCGAACATCGCGCACAAGTTCGGCCATCGGTCAAAATTAGCGAGCACCTGCCCGCGCTCGGCCAAGTCCGTATTCGTGTCGAGAAGGTGCTTGAATGCCGCGAGTTCCAGTTCGGCCGCGGCGAGGTCGAAACTATGATCCTCGAAGTAGGGCTTGACCATCAGCCCTCGGCGGCAACGGCTGTAATCACTGTGCCGTCACCATCCTGCTTGAACACGACACGGATTCCATGTCCACGTGCCACGTAAACATCGTCGAACCCGGCGAGCTTCTGGACATTGGCCGGATCGGCCATGTCAGCCTTGATCGTCTCGAAGGCGGCATCGACCTTCGCCTTGCTCGTCGGGAACAGTGATGACAGCATGTTCGACGCGGTGTTGCTGATCGACACGCGCCGCTCCTGCTGACGTTCCGTCGTCGTCATTGTGTCCGCCCTCCCGGTTCTCCGCGTGCGAACGATTACGTCAACAAGGTAAGAAGGCTGGGCACAGCCGTCCAGATACCATTGGGCAGCAGGTCCGTTCCAACCCTATCCCTCGCGGCTGTCGAGCCGCTTCGCTTAAGGAGTGGTGCATGGCGTGGATGTGCACCGCACGCCTTCCCTCACCCACCGAACCGGTCCCGCCACGCCGCCTGCGCCCCCGCCACCGGCAACGCCCGCGCATGGTAGACCCCCAAAGCCACCGCCCGCGCCAGCACCCGCGCCGCCGCGTCGCCGAGGCGCGCCAGATCCCCGACCGGATCGGCGAGCGGCACGGCACCGGTCGCGGCGGAAAAGACGAGGTCGCCGTCGAGGGGGGTGTGGGCCGGCACGATCGCCCGGGCGAGGCCGTCCTGCGCCGTCACCGCGAGGCGGCGGGCCTCGGCCTTGGTGAGGCGGGCGTCGGTCGCGACCACCGCGATCGTCGTGTTGGCGCCGGGCATCGGCTTTGCCGGCCAGGCGAAGGCGTCGGCCGGGATTCTCGGCGCGGGGCCGAGGCCCCCGAACTCGTCGCCGATCTCGAACGGCCCGGCCCAGAAATGCGGGCCGTCTCCGACCGTGACGCGCCCGAGCGCGTTCACCGCCACCAGGGCGGCGACGCGGGCGCCCGTGCCCTCGACCGGGGCCGAGGCGCTGCCGAGGCCGCCCTTGAGGTTGGCGGTGCGCGCCCCGAGCCCGGCCCCGACCGAGCCCATCGCCACCGGACCGCCGCTTGCCGCGACCGCCGCGGCGTAGCCGAGGTCGCGGTAGGGCGCGTAGCGGCCCCAGGCCTTGTCGCCGCCGTTGAGGAGGTCGAACAGGATCGCCGCCGGCACGATCGGCACCCGTGCCGGTCCGACCGCGAAGCCGCGGCCGGTCTCGGCGAGCCGGGCGACGACCCCGCCGCCGGCGTCGAGCCCGAAGACCGAGCCGCCGGACAACACGAGGGCGTCGACCCCCGCCACCGTACGCTCGGGATCGAGGAGGTCGGTCTCCCGGGTGCCGGGGCCGCCGCCGCGGACGTCGACCGCCGCCACGGTGGGCGCATCGAAGACGATCGCGGTGACGCCGGAGAGCGCCCGGGCGTCCTCGGCGTGGCCGACGCGAATGCCGGCGATGTCGGTGAGGCTTCCGCTCACCGCGAGTCGGCCCGCCGCATCAGGTCGGCGACCGCCGCTTCCTCGGCGGCGGAGAGGGCCTTGGGCCCGGCCGTCCCTCTCCGCCGCCGGGACGCCGCGAAGAGGGCGAGACCGCCGAGGCCGACCACCAGCACCGGGGTCAGCCAGAGGAGCGCGGTGTGCCAGGCGACCACCGGGCGCAGCAGCACGAACTCGCCGTAGCGCTGGACCACGTAGTGCAGCACCGTGTCGTCGTCGTCGCCCTGGCGCAGGCGCTCGCGCACGATCAGCCGCAGGTCGCGGGCGAGCGGCGCGTCGGAATCGTCGATCGACTGGTTCTGGCAGACGAGGCAGCGCAGGCCCGACGAGATCGCCCGGGCCCGCTTCTCGAGCGTCGGGTCCTTCATCACCTCCTCGGGCTGCACCGCGCCGGCGGCGACGGGCATCAGCAGCGCGAGGGCAAGGAGGGCGGAGCGGAGCGCGCGCATCGGGCCTACTGATCGTCCTACTCTGCGGGGACCGAGTGCGGCGGCACCGGGCCGGCCGCGTCGCGGATCGCCGGGCGCAGGGCCGGGGCGCCGACGCGGAAGCGCCGGTCGGTGAGGGAGAGAGCGCCGCCGAGCGCCATCACCACGGCGCCGAGCCAGATGAGCAGCACCAGGGGCTTGTAGTACAGGCGGATGCCGACGCTACCGTCGGTCCCGGTCTCGCCGACGCTGGCATAGACCTGGCTCGCCCCGAGGGTGAGCAGGCCCGCCTCGCTCACCGACATGTTGCGCGAGGCGTAGAAGCGCTTGCCCGGCTCGATCACCCCGACCGGAATCCCGCCCTCGCGGATGGTCAGGTGGGCCACGGTCTCGGTGTAGTTCGGCCCGGTCCGCGGCAGGACGCCCTCCAGCGCCGCAACGTAGGGGCCGGCGCGCAACTCGCCGCCGCGCTGGATCGTGGCGAGGGATTCGACGCTCCAGGCCTGCGCGGCGATGCCGATCACCGTGACGCCGACGCCGGCATGCGCCAGCGCCGTGCCCCAGGCCGAGCGCGGCAGGCCGGCGGCGCGGCGCAGCGACAGGCCGAGCGTCTTGCCCCGGGCCCGGGTGACGATCTCGAGGGCGGCGCCGAGGATCAGGTAGGCGCCGAGCCCGATGCCGAGCGGCGCCCCCACCGGCCCGCCCCAGGTGACCGCGATGGCCGCGAGCGCGACGGCGAGCGCGAGCGCGAAGCCTACGAACAGCCGCTGGCTCGCCGCCGCGAGGTCGCCGCGCTTCCACGCCAGCGTCTGGCCGAACGGCACCACGAGGAGCAGCGGCACCGCGAGCGGCAGGAAGGTCAGGTTGAAGAAGGGCGGCCCGACCGAGATCTTTTCGCCGGTCAGCGATTCGAGGACGAGGGGATAGAGCGTGCCGACCAGCACCGTGGCGCAGGCCGCCGACAGGAAGAGGTTGTTCATCACCAGCGCGCCCTCGCGCGAGATCGGCGCGAACAGGCCGCCCTGGCGCAAGGTCGGCGCGCGCCAGGCGTAGAGCGCCAGCGAGCCGCCGATGAACAGCACCAGGATGCCGAGGATGAAGGTGCCGCGCGTCGGGTCGGTGGCGAAGGTGTGGACCGAGGTGAGGACGCCGGAGCGCACCAGGAAGGTGCCGAGGAGCGACAGCGAGAAGGTCAGGATGGCGAGCAGCACCGTCCAGACCTTGAGCGCGTCGCGCTTCTCCATCACCACCGTGGAGTGGACGAGCGCGGTGCCGGCGAGCCACGGCATCAGCGAGGCGTTCTCGACCGGGTCCCAGAACCACCAGCCGCCCCAGCCGAGCTCGTAATACGCCCAGTACGACCCCATGGCGATGCCGACGGTGAGGAAGCACCAGGCCGCCAGCGTCCAGGGCCGCACGGCGCGGGCCCAGGCGGCGTCGATCCGGCCCTCGATCAGGGCCGCGATGGCGAAGGCGAAGGTGATCGAGAAGCCGACATAGCCGAGATAGAGCAGCGGCGGATGGATCGCGAGGCCGGGATCCTGAAGCAGCGGATTGAGGTCGCGCCCCTCCATCGGGGCCGGGTTGAGCCGGGCGAAGGGGTTCGAGGTCACCAGGATGAAGAGCAGGAACACCGCGGTGATCGCGGCCTGCACGCCGAGCGTGTTGGCGCGCAGGGTGGGCGGCACGGAGTTGCGGGCGAGCGCCACCACGGCGCCGAACAGCGCCAGGATCAGCACCCAGAGCAGCATCGAGCCCTCGTGGTTCCCCCAGACGCCGGAGATCTTGTAGATCAGCGGCTTCATCGAGTGCGAGTTCTCGACGACGTTCTGGACCGAGAAGTCCGAGGTCACGTGGGCGTAGGTCAGCGCCGCGAACGCGAAGGCGATGCACGCGAAGGTGGCGAGCGCCGCCGGCCCCGTGACGCTGCGCAAGACGGGGTCGCCGGTGCGGCTCGCCCAGATCGGCATCACCATCTGCGTCAGCGACAGGGCGAGCGCCAGGGCGAGGGCGTAGTGACCAACCTCGATCAGCACCAGGGCGACCTTTCGGTGAGCGTGAAGTCCATCGGGACGGGAGATCGGTCGACGGCTCTCCCGCCCGGCGTCCTGCCGCGGCGGATCGCGGCCGTCACCTTAGTCCGCTTCGGGCCGAGCGCCGCCAAGACCTTCCGCCGCACGGGGCGGGACTATTTGACGGCGGTGCGGGAGACGGGCTCGGCCTGCGCCTGGCCCGAGGCGCCCGGCACGGGCTTGGCGCCGCCCTCCTGCCAGCGCCCCTGCGCCTTGAGGGCGTCGGCGACCTCGCGGGGCATGTAGGTCTCGTCGTGCTTGGCCAGCACCGTGTCGGCGCGGAAGATCCCGTCGGGCTCCAGCACGCCCTCGGTCACCACGCCCTGGCCCTCGCGAAAGAGGTCGGGCAGCAGGCCGCGGTAGCGCACCTGCACGGTCGAGCCGGTATCGGTGACGGCGAACGCCACCTTGCCGTCGGCCTCGCGCTTGAGCGAGCCGGATTCCACCAGCCCGCCGAGGCGGAAGCGGGTGCCCGGCGCGACCTTCTGGCCCGCCACCTCGGTGGGCGAGCGGAAGAACACGATGGTGTCGCGCATCGCCGAGAGGACGAGCCCGAGGGCCACCGCCAGCACGGCGCCGCAGACGAGAATGAGGACGGAACGGCGGCGCCGGCGCGTCATGGGGCGGGGCTCAGGCGGGGTGGTGGGGGAGGGGGGTGGCGAGGGTCATGAGAGGCGTCTCCCGGGGGCGGCCGATACGGGACCGGCTCTGTTGGTTGTGATCATATAGCAGAGCTTGTGTGGCGAAGCCGAGATGCGCCGGCCTGAACCCTCCCCCTTCTGCGCAGGACTGTCCGGGAAAGAACGAGGCGCGGGTCTTCTCCTCTCCCCGCGGGCGGGGAGAGGGTCGCTTGCACCTTGTCGTGCAAGCGACGAGCGCAGGCGCAGCCGGAGCGAGGGTGAGGGGGTATCGACGGGTGAGACTCCTCCGGAACCACCCCCTCACCCTCGCGGCGAACCTACGGTTCGCTGCTCCCTGAGCCCCTTCGGAGCTCAGGCCGCTCCCCGCCCGCGGGGAGAGGGGACTGTCCGCGCCATTCATTTTCCCCAGACAGCCTTGCCCTCTGCGGGGGAGGTTGCCCCACGGAGTGGGGCGGGAAAGGGGATCGCGACGAAGCCGGATGTGGCGCCCTTCGTGCCGGTCGCGGCCTCTCCGGGAGCGGCTTCCCCTCTCCCGACCCGGCCTCACGGCCGGGCCACCCTCTCCCGCAGAGGGGGGAGGGTTCACCCGCGCGGCCGTCGCGTTCCTCACGGCGCCGCCTTCGCCGTGCCCACGCCCATCTCGCGGGCCGCCTCCTCCACAGGCGCGAGCTTGGCAGGATCGTTCCCGAGGGCTGTCCGCGCCTGCGCCAGGATCTCCTCCGCCTTCGGTCGCTCGCCGAGCACGCCGTAGGAGCGCACCAGCCGGGCCCATTCCTCCGGCGTGCCGCCCTGCGCGGCGAGGCGCTGGGCCAGCCCCTCGACCATGCCGCGGACCATGCCGCGCTGCTCCTCGCTCATCGCAGGTCCCTTGGCAGGACCCTCGGCAGGCCCCACGGCGGGCTTGGCCGCGGGCGGCGGCGCGGTGCCGTCGAGACGGGCGAGGCTGTCGCGCACCATCGGCAGCCAGGGCGCCTCGGGCGGCGCTCCCGCGGCGAGCGCGGCATAGCGGGCGCGGGCCTGGGCGCGGTCGCCGTCCTGCTCGGCGGCGCGGGCGAGGTAGAATTGCGGCTTGACCGCGGTGGGATCCTGCTTGAGCGCCCGCTCGAAGGCGTCGCGGGCCCGCGACGAGACGACCCCGTCGCCCACCGCCACCAGGGCCTCGCCGTAATCGGCCAAGCGTCCGGCATCGTCGCCGAGGATCCGGAGCGCGTTCTCGTAGGCCTTGATCGCGTCCTCGCCGCGGCCGACGCGCAGGTAGACGGGAGCCAGCACCGCCCAGCCGCGGCCGTCCTCGGGCGCCTTGGCGAGGTGCGCCTCGATCTGCGCCACCGCCGCCGCGAGGTCGTTGCCGGCCGACTTGGCGTGGGCCAGGCGCTCGGCCTGGGGCTGGGCCGGCAGGTCCGGCGAGCCGTAGATGCCGTAGACGAGGAGCGCCACCAGCGGCACCGTCGAGAGCGCGAAGGCGGAGGCCGCCCGGCGCCGGCGCAGGGCCGGCTCGCCGACCGCCCCGGCGGTGCGGCCGGGCTCGCGGCTCGCCCGCAGCAGGCGGCGCGCGGCCTCGGCCCGGGCGGCCTCGGCCTCCGGCTCGGCCAGCAGCCCGCGGGCGGCGTCGCGGTCGATCTCGCGCAACTGGTCGCGATAGAAACCCGTCTCGGTGGCGATCCGCGCCTCGCCCTCCGGCACGGCCGCGAGCGCGAGGCGGCGCGACATCGGCCAGAGCAGGGCGAGCACCGCCAGGCCGGTCATGAGCGCGAAGATGAACCAGATCGCCGTCATGTCACTTCTGTATCCCCCGTGCCCGGGAGACACGATTATCGCCCGTGGCGACACGGTGTCACGTACGGACAATCCCTCGCTGGACAGCCCGGCCGTCAGCGCGGCGCCACCGGCCAGAACAGGCTGATGAGCAGCGTGCCGACCACGATCACCATGATGGAGAGCGGCAGGCCGAGGCGGGCGTAGTCGCCGAAGCGGTAGCCGCCCGGCCCCATCACCAGGGTGTTGCACTGGTGGCCGATCGGGGTGAGGAAGTCGCAGGCCGCCCCCACCGACACCGCCATCAGGAACGGGTCCGGGTTGAGCCCGAGCTTCTGGGCGAGGCTCGCGCCGATCGGCCCCATCACCAGCACCGTCGCGGCGTTGTTGAGGAACGGCGTCACCGCCATCGCGGCGACGAGCAGGAGGCCGATCGCCACCACCGGCGGTACGCTCTGCATCAGGCCCGACAGGTTGCTGGCGATGAGGTCGGTGCCGCCGGTGGCGCGCACCGCGTCGCTCACCGGGATCAGGGCGCCGAGCAGCACGATCACCGGCCACTCGATCGTCTCGTAGGCCTCGTGCATGGTCATGACCCGCAGGAGCAGCATCAGCACCGCGGCGCCGAAGAACGCCATCGCCACCGGCACGAGGTGGAGCGCGACCAGCGCCATCGCCCCGGCCAGCACCGCGATCGGGATGTAGCTGCGCCGGCTGTGGCCGAGCGCGAGCTTGCGCTCGGCGAGCGGCAGCAGGCCGAACTCGGAAAGCATGTCGGCGAGCCGGTCGGGGGAGGCGCGCAGCACCACCACGTCGCCGGCGCGCAGGCGCACGCTGCCGATGCGCCGGGTGATCGCCGCGCCGGAGCGGCTCACCGCGAGGAGCGCGGTGCCGTGGCGCCCGGCGAGATCGGCGCCAGCCGCCGTGGTGCCGGCGAGCGCCGAGCCGTCCGGGATCACCGCCTCGATCACCGCGACCTCCCCCGCCTCGCCCTGCGTGCCGACGAGGGTGAGCCGGGCCCGCGCCACCAGGCGCTCCAGGTCCTCCGGCTCGCCGTCGAGGAGCAGGACGTCGCCGGCCTGGAGCCGCCAGTCCGGCCCCGGCACGTAGCGGCGGAAGCGTTCGCGGATCACGGTCGCCACCGTCACGTCGCCGTCGCCGAGCGCCTCGAGCTCGCCCACCGTGGCGCCGACGAGGGGCGAGTCGTCCGGAAGGCAGGCCTCGGTGGTGTAGGCCTCGAGCCGGAAGGCGGCGGCGAGCGAGCCCCCGGGCCGCCGGTCCCGCGGCAGCAGCCGGTAGCTCACCGACAGGAAGGCGAGGCCCGCCACCGCGAGGCCGAGACCGACCGGCGTGAAGTCGAACATCCCGAACGGCTCGCCGACGACGTCGGCCCGGACCTTCGCGACGATGATGTTGTTCGACGAGCCGACGAGCGTCACGAGCCCGCCGATCAGCGAGGCGAAGGACATCGGCATCAGGAGCTGCGAGGCCGACGTGCCGGTCTTGCGCCCGAGCTGGAGCGCCACCGGCATCAGGATGGCGAGGGCCCCGATATTCTTGGTGACGATCGACAGACCCATCACCGCGCCGGCCAGCGCCGGCACCTGCTGGCGGGGCTTTCGCAGGTAGGGCAGGAGCGGCCGCATCACGCTCTCGATCACGCCGGAGCGGGATACCGCCGCGGAGATCACCAGCGCGCTCATCACGATGATCACCACGTCGTCGGCGAAGCCGTCGAACGCCTTGGCGGCCGGCACCAGCCCGAGCGCGACGCCGGCGATGAGGGAGAGCAGCGCCACGAGGTCGTAGGGCAGGCGCCCCCAGACGAAGAGCAGGACGGTGACCCCGATGAGGCCGAAGGCGAGGCCCTGGTCGAGGGTCATGCGCGGGGGCTCCGGGCGACGGGTCGGGCGCGGGTCATGCCGGGGCGGTGATCCTGATGCGGGGTATCGGGCCTCCCTAGATTGGGTGGCGGGAGCCGGCGCCCAGGGCGGGGCGGCGAAGAGTTTGCGTCGATCGCCCGCGTCGTGCTCCTCCGACGGCCTCGGCTGCCCGCAGCAGGACCACCGCGACGATCGCCGGCAGGATTCCAGAGAAGCGCGCCCGGACCCGCAGGGACCTACGCGACGGCGTCAGCCACCATGTCCGGATGCCGCCCGATGACCCGCACGTAGGCGATGGCGAAATCCGGCGCTGTCGCCCGCGCCTGCTCCCAGTCGCGCAGCGTTCCGACCGGGACGCAGAAACGGTGGGCGAACTCGGTCTGCGACAGGCCGAGCCCGGTGCGCGTCCTGCGGATCAGGCGTGCGCGCTCGCCACGATCCAGCGCATCGGCGCTCACCTCGAAATCCTCGGCGTCGGCCGGGTCAGCCGGCAGCGCGATAGGCTCGCTCTTCACCCGTGTTGCTCCTTCTCACCGAGATGAAACGGGGCAGGTCACCCCTCCAGACGAACACGCCGGTAAACAGCTTCTCCTCGACGATCCCGACCACTTTGAACCTCTCCTCTGCGTCGACCGCACGAATTTACGGGATACGCAGACGCTCGTCGTCCTCGACGCTCCGGTCGCCCAAGGCCAGGGCCAGCATGTGCTTCCGGCCATCGATCGCGTCCTCGGCGGGGTCGAACCGATCGGCCGTCATGGGTGGGGACTGAACGGAATTCCTGTATGACCTGCGCCGCCGACCGTGCGTGGACGCGCGCGCTCGATTATCCGACTGGATCGTGACGCTGTCAGCGCGGAGGTTTGCCTTTTACTGCGCAAGCGCGCCATCCTCACGGGATCGTGGATCACCTGGCCCCTCTCCCGTACTTTGCAGCGATAACGGGCAAGCCCGGCATCGCCCGGAGCGGAGAGAGCCGCGCCGCCTCCCGATAACGACCAGCCCTGCACCGCCCCGGTGGAGCACCATCATGCACGATACGGTCCACCGGCCCGGCCCGTTCTCGATCGCCGAGTTCGACCGCTTCGTCGAGGCGCAGCGGGACGAGCGCGAGTGGGAACTCGTCGACGGCGAGGTCGTCATGATGACGAACCCGACGGAGAACCACGAGCAGATCGCCGGCAATATCGGCGCGCCGCTGAAGCTCGCGATGGATGCGCAAGGCTGCCGCAGCTACCAGGGCGGGATGCGGGTGCAGCGCGACGAGCACGGGCAGGGCCGCGACAAGCCGAAGCCCGACATCGTCGTGCGCTGCGGGCCGCGGCAGAACCGGACCTTCGTCACCGATCCGATGGTCGTCGTCGAGGTGCTGTCGCCGAGCACCATGGACCGCGACCGCGGGCCCAAGCTCGCCTTCTACAAGTCCCTGCCGACGCTCCGCCACATCGTCCTGGTCTACCAGGATCAGATGCGGGTGGAGCATTATCGGCGCGAGCCGGAGGGCTGGGTGTGCGACGTGCTGACCGCGCCGGACCATACCCTGCGGTTCGAGGCGGTGTGCTTCGAGATCACCCTTGACCGGGTCTATTTCGACGTGCCGGTCCTGCGCCCGATCGCCGGCGGATGACCCGGAGCCTGCCAGACCGGTCGCACGTTGATGCGGATCCCTGCCCGCCCGAGACCCCCGCATGAGCTTCGCCTTCCTCACCCGCGCCTTCGGGCGCGACGCGACCGACGAGGCCGAGGCGCCGGAGGCCGCCCCGGCCCGGGCCTCGCGGCGCGACCGGCGGGCGGGGCGCGCGGACGCGGTGGTGACCGAGGCGCTGGCCCAGAAGGTGCTGCACGCCTTCCTGCAGAACCGCCACCAGACCCTGGTGCCGCTGACCCTGAACCTGCGGGTGCTGGAGCCGGCGCAGCGCGACCTCGTGATCCAGGCGATGGCGGCGGCGTTCCTGGCGCAGGGGCGGCGGCAGGATCCGGCGCCGGTGCGCGACGCGCTCACCCGGATCAGCGCGGCGGAGGCCGAGCGCCAGCGCCTCGACAAGGCACTCGCCGCGCCGCTGGCGCTCGGCGACCTCCTCGACGCGATCCTGGACGCCGATCTCGGCGCCTACGCCTACGTCGCCTCGCTGCTCGCGGTCGATCAGCGCCGCAGGGTCAACCAGCTGTATCTCGCCTATCTCGCCGAGCGGCTGGGGCTGGCCGAGGACGTGGTGTCGAGCCTGCACCGGCGATACCGGGTCTGATACTGCGTCTTTTGCTGCGCCGGATCGGGGCTTCACCTGCCGCCGGCCCGCCGCTACCCTGATGGGATCGTCGCGCCACCGGTCCCGTCTTGTCTCCGAGTCCCATGTCCCGCAGCCGCTCCGGCGCACAGCCCCGCGACGAGATGCCCCCGACGGACGGGCCGTTTCTCGAAGCCTCCGGTTCCCGCACCCGCCCGGCGCCGCTCTCGGCCGATGCGCGGCTGCTCGCGATCGCCGCCGACCACCTGCGCCGGCTCGGCCATCGGCAGGTCACGGTGGTGGGCGTCGCGGCCGAGGCCGGCATGACGCACGCCAACGTTTACCGCTACTTCCCGTCGAAGACCGCGCTCGTCGACGCGGTGGCGGGCCGCTGGCTGCGCGAGGTCGAGGCCGAGCTCGGCGCCATCGCGGACGCGCCCGACCCCGCCGACGACAAGCTCGAGCGCCTGCTTCTGGCGCTGGCCTCGATGCAGCGCGAGGTGCTGGCGCGTGATCCCCACCTGTTCGCAGTCCACCGCGACGCCACGGTCGAGTCGCGGCCGATCGCCCGGCGCCACCGCGGCCGCCTGCGCCAACTGGTCGAGCGGGTGATCGAGGAGGGGATGAATGCCGGCACCTTCTCGCTGCGCGATCGCGAGCGCGGCCTCGCCTTCATCTTCGATACCAGCCACCGCTTCCTGCACCCGGTCTCGATCCAGCTCGACGCCGAGGTGCCTCGCGACCTGATCGAGGCCCGCCTCGGCGCGGTCATCCGGGCGATGCTGCGGATCCTGCGCATCGGAACCCTGTAGAGCCGCTGACAAACTATCCAAAATGTAACGCACGTCTGGCATTTGCGCTAAATATCTGATTTATTGTAGAAATATCGATCGCGTGACGCGCCGTGAGCGCGGCCCTGGCGGCGATGGCACGCCTCGTGCGAGGGGTTCGGGTTGTCGGCCCGGGCTTTTTTCGCCAAAGAGGCACCCGCCGGCGCGGGCTCCTCGCGAGCGGACCCCGGCCCCCGACGGTTCCATCACACCGCGAAGGATCGGTTCTACATGGCACGCAAGAAGATCGCGCTCATCGGCGCTGGACAGATCGGCGGCACGCTCGCGCACCTCGCCGGCCTCAAGGAGCTGGGCGACGTCGTGCTGTTCGACATCGCCGACGGCGTGCCGCAGGGCAAGGGCCTTGACATCGCCGAGTCGGCCCCGGTCGACGGCTTCGATGCCAAGTACTCGGGTGCCAGCGACTACAGCGCGATCGCCGGCGCCGACGTGGTGATCGTCACCGCCGGCGTGCCGCGCAAGCCCGGCATGAGCCGCGACGACCTGATCGGCATCAACCTGAAGGTGATGGAAGCGGTCGGCACCGGCATCAAGACGCATGCCCCGAACGCCTTCGTGATCTGCATCACCAACCCGCTCGACGCGATGGTGTGGGCGCTGCAGAAGTTCTCGGGCCTCGACCCGAAGAAGATCGTCGGCATGGCCGGCGTGCTCGATTCGGCCCGCTTCCGCCACTTCCTGTCGGAGGAGTTCCAGGTCTCGGTCGAGGACGTCACCGCCTTCGTGCTCGGCGGCCACGGCGACGACATGGTGCCGCTGGTGCGCTACTCGACGGTGGCCGGCGTGCCGCTGACCGATCTCGTCAAGCTGGGCTGGACCACCCAGGAGAAGCTCGACGCGATGGTCGAGCGGACCCGTAAAGGCGGCGGCGAGATCGTCAACCTGCTCAAGACCGGCTCGGCCTTCTACGCGCCGGCGGCGTCGGCCATCGCCATGGCCGAGAGCTACCTCAAGGACAAGAAGCGGGTCCTGCCCTGCGCGGCCCACCTCACCGGCCAGTACGGCGTCGACGGCCTGTTCATCGGCGTGCCGATCGTGATCGGCGAGAACGGCGTCGAGCGCATCGTCGAAGTCGAGTTCACGGCCGAGGAGAAGGCGATGTTCGAGAAGTCGGTCAACTCCGTGAAGGGCCTGGTCGAAGCCTGCAAGGGCATCAACGGCGCGCTGGCTTAGCCCGGACCCGGGCGGCGCGGGGACCTCCCCGCGCCGCCTCCCGGACGCCCCGCCTGTCATCAGAAAGCTTGTCGCCCCATGAACATCCACGAGTATCAAGCCAAGGCCGTCCTCAAGGAGTTCGGCCTGCCGGTCTCGAACGGCCGCGCCATCTTCAAGGCCTCCGAGGCCGAGGCCGCCGCCAAGGAGCTGGGTGGCCCGCTCTGGGTCGTGAAGTCCCAGATCCACGCCGGCGGGCGCGGCAAGGGCAAGTTCAAGGAGGCCGAGGCCGGCGAGAAGGGCGGCGTGCGCCTCGCCAAGTCGGTCGAGGAGGTCAAGGCCTTCTCCGAGCAGATGCTCGGCCGCACCCTCGTGACGGTGCAGACCGGCGAGGCCGGCAAGCAGGTCAACCGCCTCTACATCGAGGACGGCTCGGACATCGAGACCGAGTTCTACCTGTCGATGCTCGTCGACCGCGAGACCGGCAAGGTCGCCTTCGTGGTCTCGACCGAGGGCGGCATGGACATCGAGCAGGTCGCCCACGATACCCCCGAGAAGATCATCACCTTCTCGGTCGACCCGGCCACCGGCGTGCTGCCGCATCACGGCCGCGCGGTCGCCAAGGCGCTCGGCCTCACCGGCCCGCTCGCCAAGGAGGCGGAGGATCTCACCACCAAGCTCTACCGGGCGTTCACCGCCAAGGACATGAGCATGCTGGAGATCAACCCGCTCATCGTCACCAAGGACGGGCACCTGAAGTGCCTGGACGCCAAGATCTCGTTCGACTCGAACAGCCTCTACCGTCACCCGGAGATCGTGCAGCTGCGCGACATCACCGAGGAGGACGAGAAGGAGATCGAGGCCTCGAAGTACGACCTGGCCTACATCGCGCTCGACGGCACGATCGGCTGCATGGTGAACGGCGCGGGTCTCGCGATGGCGACCCTCGACATCATCAAGCTCTACGGCGAGGAGCCGGCGAACTTCCTCGACGTCGGCGGCGGCGCCTCGGAGGAGAAGGTCACCGCGGCCTTCAAGATCATCACCGCCGACCCGAACGTGAAGGGCATCCTGGTCAACATCTTCGGCGGCATCATGAAGTGCGACGTGATCGCCAACGGGGTGATCGCGGCCGTCAAGACGGTGGGCCTCCAGGTCCCGCTGGTGGTCCGCCTCGAGGGCACCAACGTCGAGAAGGGCAAGGAGATCATCCGCTCCTCGGGCCTCAACGTGATCCCGGCCGACGACCTCGACGACGCGGCGCAGAAGATCGTCGCGGCGGTGCGCAAGGGCTGAGGGGGGCAGGGCGCCCGGGACGGGCGCCCTTCTCGTGAGTGGGGCCCGTAAAGACCGGGCTCCTCTTCAGCGCAGCTTTCTCAGAGGCGATGCATCGCGCTCGGTCCGCCTGAGCCGCACCGCCCATTCCCGAATGCAGATCTCCGGAGATCGCACGTGTCCATCCTCATCGACAAGAACACCAAGGTCATCTGCCAGGGCTTCACCGGCAAGAACGGGACCTTCCACTCCGAGCAGGCGATCGCCTACGGCACCAAGATGGTCGGCGGTACCTCGCCGGGGAAGGGCGGCGCGACCCATCTCGGCCTGCCGGTGTTCGACACCGTGAAGGAAGCCCGCCACGCCACCGGCGCCGACGCCTCGGTGGTCTACGTGCCGCCGCCGGGCGCCGCCGACGCGATCTGCGAGGCGATCGACGCCGAGATCCCGCTGATCGTCTGCATCACCGAAGGCATCCCGGTCCTCGACATGGTGCGCGTCAAGCGCTCGCTCGAGGGCTCGAAGTCGCGCCTCATCGGCCCGAACTGCCCCGGCATCGTGACGGCCGGCGAGTCGAAGATCGGCATCATGCCGGCCAACATCTTCCGTCCGGGCTCGGTCGGCATCGTGTCGCGCTCCGGCACCCTGACCTACGAGGCGGTGTTCCAGACCACCAACGAGGGCCTCGGCCAGACCACCGCGGTCGGCATCGGCGGCGACCCGGTCAAGGGCACCGAGTTCATCGACATGCTGGAGATGTTCCTGGCCGACGACAAGACCGAGTCGATCGTGATGATCGGCGAGATCGGCGGCTCGGCCGAGGAAGAGGCGGCGCAGTTCATTCGCGACGAGGCCAAGCGCGGCCGCAAGAAGCCGATGGTCGGCTTCATCGCCGGCCGCACCGCCCCTCCCGGCCGCCGCATGGGCCATGCCGGTGCGATCATCTCGGGCGGCAAGGGCGGCGCCGAGGACAAGATCGCCGCGATGGAGGAGGCCGGCATCCGCGTCTCGCCGTCGCCGGCGCGCCTCGGCAAGACCCTGGTCGAGGTCCTGAAGGGCTAAAGCGTTCGTCAGGACGCCAGTGCTCTTCGCCTCGCGCATGGCAGGCGTGGCGTGCGGAATTGCGGTTCCGCACCCACATCGCAAGCAAACGTCAACTCTCTTGAGTTCGTAAGACATCCTGGCGCCCGGACATCCGGGCGCCCCCACCGTCGATGGACCGCCATCCTCCCGCCTCAACCCGCGGCGAGAAGCCGGCCCCCGATCGACCAGCGCGGATAGACAGATCGCCATGGCACGCCAGGACGCGAACGACGCCCTCCTCGGAACCTCGTTCCTCTACGGAGGCAACGCCGACTACATCGAGGAGCTCTACGCGACCTACACCCGGGATCCCAATGCGGTGGACCCCGAGTGGCGCAGCTTCTTCTCCGGCCTGAAGGAGGAGAGCGCGATCGTCGTCAAGAACGCCGAGGGCGCGTCCTGGGCCAAGCCCAACTGGCCGATCGCCGCCAACGGCGAGATCGTCTCGGCGCTCGACGGCAACTGGGCCCAGATCGAGAAGGCGGTCGGCGAGAAGATCAAGGCCAAGCAGGAGGCCAAGGGCCAGCCCGTCGCCCCGGCCGACGTCCAGCAGGCCACCAAGGATTCGGTCCGCGCGATCATGCTGATCCGCGCCTACCGCATGCGCGGCCACCTGCACGCCAAGCTCGATCCGCTGGGCCTCCAGCCGCGCGGCGACCACGAGGAGCTGCACCCGCAGCATTACGGCTTCGCCGAGTCCGACTGGGACCGCCCGATCTTCCTCGACAACGTGCTCGGCCTCGAATTCGGCACCATCCGGGAGATCGTCGCGATCCTGGAGCGGACCTACTGCCAGACGCTGGGCGTCGAGTTCATGCACATCTCCGATCCGGAGGAGAAGGCCTGGATCCAGGAGCGCATCGAGGGCAAGGACAAGGAGATTTCGTTCACCGAGCAGGGCCGGCGCGCGATTCTCAACAAGATGATCGAGGCCGAGGGCTTCGAGAAGTTCCTCGACCTCAAGTACACCGGCACCAAGCGCTTCGGCCTCGACGGCTCCGAGGCGATGATCCCGGCGCTTGAGCAGATCATCAAGCGCGGCGGTGCGCTCGGCGTCACCGACATCGTGCTCGGCATGGCGCATCGCGGCCGCCTCAACGTGCTCGCCAACGTGATGTCGAAGCCCTTCCGGGCGATCTTCCACGAGTTCAAGGGCGGCTCGTCGTCGCCTGCCGAGGTCGAGGGCTCGGGTGACGTGAAGTACCACCTCGGCGCGTCGAGCGACCGGGCCTTCGACGGCAACACCGTCCACCTGTCGCTGACCGCCAACCCCTCGCACCTCGAGATCGTCGATCCGGTGGTGCTCGGCAAGGTGCGCGCCAAGCAGGACCAGCAGGGCGACGAGCAGCGCACCAACGTGCTGCCGCTCCTCATCCACGGCGACGCCGCCTTCGCCGGCCAGGGCGTGGTGGCGGAGTGCTTCGGCCTGTCGGGCCTGAAGGGCCACCGCACCGGCGGCTCGATCCACTTCATCATCAACAACCAGATCGGCTTCACCACCGATCCGCGCTTCTCGCGCTCCTCGCCCTACCCGTCCGACGTGGCGAAGATGGTCGAGGCGCCGATCTTCCACTGCAACGGCGACGACCCCGAGGCCGTCACCTTCGCGGCCAAGATCGCCACCGAGTACCGGCAGAAGTTCCACAAGCCGGTGGTGATCGACATGCTCTGCTACCGCCGCTTCGGCCACAACGAGGGCGACGAGCCCGCGTTCACCCAGCCGAAGATGTACCAGATCATCCGCAAGCACCCCTCGACGCTGGAGACCTACGGCAAGCGGCTGACCGAGAGCGGCGTGCTGAGCCAGAAGGAGCTCGACGACCGCAAGGCCGAGTTCCGCGCCACCCTCGACAGCGAGTTCGACATCGCCACCGGCTACAAGGCCAACAAGGCCGACTGGCTCGATGGCCGCTGGTCGGGCCTGAAGGCGGTGCGCGAGGACGAGGACGACCCGCGCCGCGGCCGCACCGGCGTGCCGGCCGACACCCTGCGGGAGATCGGCAAGGCCATCACCACGGTGCCGCAGGACTTCCACCTGCACCGCACCATCCGGCGCTTCCTCGACAACCGCGCCAAGGCGATCGAGACCGGCGAGGGCCTGGACTGGGCGACCGCCGAGGCCCTGGCCTTCGGCTCGCTGCTGACGGAGGGCCATCGGGTCCGCCTGTCGGGCCAGGACGTCGAGCGCGGCACCTTCTCGCAGCGCCACTCGGTGGTGATCGACCAGGAGAACGAGGAGCGCTATACGCCCCTCAACCACATCAAGGAGGGCCAGAGCCGCTACGAGGTCATCAACTCGATGCTCTCGGAGGAGGCGGTGCTCGGCTTCGAGTACGGCTACACCCTGGCCGAGCCGAACTCCCTGGTGCTGTGGGAGGCGCAGTTCGGCGACTTCGCCAACGGCGCGCAGGTCGTGGTCGACCAGTTCATCTCGTCCGGCGAGCGCAAGTGGCTGCGCATGTCGGGCCTGGTGATGCTGCTGCCGCACGGCTACGAGGGCCAGGGTCCGGAGCATTCCTCCGCCCGCCTGGAGCGCTACCTCCAGATGTGCGCCGAGGACAACATGCAGGTCGCCAACTGCACGACGCCCTCGAACTACTTCCACATCCTGCGCCGCCAGCTGAAGCGGGACTTCCGCAAGCCGCTGGTGCTGATGACCCCGAAGTCGCTGCTGCGCCACAAGCGGGCGGTGTCGCCGCTCTCGGACATCGCCGAGGGCTCGACCTTCCACCGGGTGCTGTGGGACGACGCCGAGAAGGCGCAGGACGGCGTCAAGCTGTCGAAGGACGACAAGGTCCGGCGCGTCGTGCTGTGCTCGGGCAAGGTCTATTACGACCTCTACGAGGAGCGCGAGAAGCGCGGCATCTCCGACGTGTACCTGATGCGCGTCGAGCAGCTCTACCCGTTCCCGCTGAAGTCGCTCGCCACCGAGATCTCGCGCTTCCGCAACGCCGAGGTGGTGTGGTGCCAGGAGGAGCCCAAGAACATGGGCTCGTGGGCCTTCGTCGAGCCCTACCTGGAGTGGGTCCTCAACCAGGCCGGCTCCGCCTCCAAGCGCCCGCGCTACGTCGGCCGCCCGGCCTCGGCCTCGACCGCCGTCGGCCTGATGTCGAAGCACCTCGACCAGCTCCAGGCCTTCCTCAACGAGGCCCTGGCGGTCTGATCCCCCTTCACCGGCGCCCCTCGCGGGGCGCCGCCTGACCTTTCTTTCGGGCGACACTCCCCCGCCCCAACCCTGACGGAAGACATGGCCACCGAAATCCGCGTCCCGACGCTCGGCGAGTCCGTGAGCGAGGCCACGATCGGCCGCTGGTTCAAGAAGCCCGGCGACACCGTGAAGGCCGACGAGCCGCTGGTCGAGCTCGAGACCGACAAGGTCACCCTCGAGGTCAACGCCCCGGCCTCCGGCCAGCTCGGCGACATCGTCGCCAAGGACGGCGAGACGGTCGAGCCCGGCGCGCTCCTCGGCTCGATCGTCGAGGGCGGCGCCTCCGCCGGCAACGGCGCGGCCGCTCCCAAGGCCGAGGCTCCCAAGGAGGCCCCGAAGGCCGCCGCCGAGGCGCCCGCCAAGTCCTCGTCGGCGTCTTACGGCGCCCACGGCGACGCCGCCCCGAAGGGTCATGCCTCCGGCGACAACGGCCCGGCCGTCGCGCGCCTGGCGCACGAATCCGGCGTCGACCCGTCGTCGGTGAAGGGCAGCGGCAAGGACGGCCGCGTCACCAAGGGCGACATGCTCTCGGCGATCTCGTCGAGCGCCTCGGCTCCCGCTCCCGCGCCTGCCCCGCAGGTCGCCCGCGCCCCGTCGGCGCCGGACGATGCCTCCCGCGAGGAGCGGGTGCGCATGACCAAGCTGCGCCAGACCATCGCCCGGCGCCTCAAGGACGCGCAGAACACCGCCGCGATGCTGACGACGTTCAACGACGTCGACATGGGCGCGGTGATGGCCCTGCGCCAGCAGTACAAGGACGTGTTCGAGAAGAAGCACGGCGCTAAGCTCGGCTTCATGGGCTTCTTCACCAAGGCGGTGATCGGCGCCCTGAAGGACGTGCCGGCGGTGAACGCCGAGATCGACGGCCAGGACATCGTCTACAAGAACTACTACCACGTCGGCATCGCGGTCGGCACCGACAAGGGCCTCGTCGTGCCGGTGGTGCGCGACGCCGACCAGCTGTCGATCGCCGGCATCGAGAAGGCCATCACCGGCTTCGGCCGCAAGGCCCGCGACGGCAAGCTGTCGATCGAGGACATGCAGGGCGGCACGTTCACGATCACCAACGGCGGCATCTACGGCTCGCTGATGTCGACCCCGATCCTCAACGCGCCGCAATCGGGCATCCTCGGCATGCACCGCATCGAGGAGCGCCCGGTCGTGCGCAACGGCAAGATCGAGGCGCGGCCGATGATGTACCTCGCCCTGTCCTACGATCACCGCATCGTCGACGGGAAGGAAGCCGTGACCTTCCTGGTGCGGGTCAAGGAGGCCCTGGAGGACCCGGCGCGCCTCGTGCTCGACCTCTGAGGTTCGGCTGAAACCAGCCCCTTCCCCATCCGGGGGAGGGGCCTCCGGGAAGCCTGTGCGACGAGAGTGGCGCGGGTTTCCCCTCTCCCCGCGGGCGGGGAGAGGGCTGCGTCCCCGTCCAGGGGATGCAGCAAGCCCGCAGGGCGGGGGTGAGGGGGTATTTCAGGAAGAGGCTCCTCCGGAAACACCCCCTCACCCTCGCTCCGGCTCCGCCTGCGCTCGTCACGACCCCGACAAGGGGGTCGTGACCCTCTCCCCGCCCGCGGGGAGAGGAGAGAACCCGCGCCTTTTCTTTTCCTCGAACAGACTCACCGCTCGGGGGAGGGTAGGGCCTCTGGCACCAGGGAGCACGACATCATGGACAAGGCTGACAAAGTCCTGGTGGTCACCGGCGGCAGCCGCGGCATCGGTCGGGCGGTCGCCTTGCGGGCGGCGCGGGCCGGCTGGCGGGTCTGCTTCTCCTACGTCGCGGCCAAGGACGCCGCCGAGTCCCTGGTGCGGGAGATCGAGGCGGCCGGCGGCACCGCGCTCGCCGTGCGCAGCGACGTCGCCGTCGAGGCCGACATCCCGGCCCTGTTCAAGGCGGCCGACGGTCTCGGCACGCTCGGCGGCCTCGTCAACAATGCCGGCGTCGTCGACTACGCCGCGCGGGTCGACGAGATGACGTTTGCGCGCCTCAACCGCATGATGACCACCAACGTCATCGGCTCGTTCCTGTGCGCCGGCGAGGCGGTGCGGCGGATGTCGACTCGGCACGGCGGCCAGGGCGGCGTCATCGTCAACCTGTCCTCGGTGGCGGCCCGCCTCGGCGCGCCGGGCCAGTACGTCGACTACGCGGCGTCCAAGGGCGCCATCGACACCTTCACCACCGGGCTCGCCGGCGAGGTCGCCGAGGAGGGGATTCGCGTCACCGGCGTCGCCCCCGGGCTGATCGAGACCGAGATCCATGCCAGCGGCGGCCAGCCCGACCGGCTGGCGCGGTTGAGCCCGCTGGTTCCGATGAAGCGCGCCGGCACCGCCGACGAGGTCGCCGCCGCGGTGATGTGGCTTCTCTCGGACGAGGCCTCCTACGCCACCGGCACGACCCTGACGATCTCGGGCGGCCGCTGACACAAATCTTCACCCATCACGCCATCCGGCGGCGGCGCCGTCCCGGCCCGCCGCTCCCAACCTCGCGAGTCCTTCCATGTCCTCCTACGATCTCGTCGTCATCGGCACCGGCCCCGGCGGCTACGTCTGCGCGCTGCGCGCCGCCCAGCTCGGGCTGAAGACCGCCGTGGTCGAGAAGCGCCCGACCCACGGCGGCACCTGCCTCAACGTCGGCTGCATCCCGTCGAAGGCCCTGCTGCACGCCTCCGAGGCGTTCGAGGAGGTGAGCAAGCACCTGCCGGTGCTCGGCATCACCGTCGGCGAGCCGCAGCTCGACCTCAAGAAGATGATGTCGTTCAAGCAGGAGGGCGTCGACGGCAACACCAAGGGCGTCGCGTTCCTCCTGAAGAAGAACGGCGTCGACGCGTTCCAGGGCACCGGGCGGCTCGCCGGCGCCGGCCGGGTCGAGGTCACCTCGGAGGACGGGTCGAACCAGATCCTGGAGGCCAAGAACGTCGTGATCGCGACGGGCTCGGACGTTGCCAACCTGCCGGGCGTCACCATCGACGAGGAGGTGGTGGTCTCCTCCACCGGCGCCCTCGACCTCGCCAAGGTCCCGGGCAAGCTCGTGGTCATCGGCGCCGGCGTGATCGGCCTCGAACTCGGCTCGGTCTGGCGGCGCCTGGGCGCCGAGGTCACGGTCGTCGAGTACCTGGACCGGATCCTGCCCGGCATGGACGGCGAGGTCGGCAAGCAGTTCCAGCGCATCCTCCAGAAGCAGGGCATCCAGTTCCGTCTGTCGCAGAAGGTGACGGGCGTCGAGCGCACCGACGCGGGCGCCAAGGTCACGGTCGAGCCGGCCTCCGGCGGCGCCGCCGAGGTGCTCGACGCCGACGTGGTGCTCGTCGCCATCGGCCGCGTGCCCTACACCGCGGGCCTCGGCCTCGACACGGTCGGCGTCCAGCTCGACAACAAGGGCCGGATCCAGACCGACGACCGCTACGCCACCAACGTCACCGGCATCTACGCCATCGGCGACGTGATCGCCGGCCCGATGCTCGCCCACAAGGCCGAGGACGAGGGCGTCGCGGTGGCGGAGATCCTGGCCGGCAAGGCGGGCCACGTGAATTATGGCGTGATCCCGAACGTGGTCTACACCACGCCGGAGGTCGCCTCGGTCGGCAAGTCCGAGGAGGAGCTGAAGAAGGACGGGATCACATACAACACCGGCAAGTTCCCGTTCACCGCGAACGGCCGCGCCAAGGTGAACCACACCACCGACGGCTTCGTGAAGGTGCTGGCGGACGCGTCCACCGACCGGGTGCTCGGCGTCCACATCGTCGGGCCCGACGCCGGCAACCTCATCATGGAGGTCGCGGTGGCGATGGAGTTCGGCGCCTCGTCCGAGGACATCGCCCGCACCTGCCACGCCCACCCGACCCTGACCGAGGCGGTGAAGGAAGCCGCGCTCGCAGTGGAGAAGCGCGCGCTGCACATGTGAAGTGAACCGTTTTCCCCTCCCCCCTTGTGGGGAGGGGAAACAGCGAGCAATCAAGAAATAACAACCAGCGAGGACGCGCCACGATGGACGATGCGGCAGGCAACCTGGCTCCCCCCGCGGTCGTCGTGGTGATGGGCGTCTCGGGCTCGGGCAAGACCACGGTGGCGAGCCTGCTCGCCGGCCGGCTCGGCTGGGAGTTCGAGGACGGCGACGATTTCCACCCGGCCGCCAACGTCGAGAAGATGCAGGCCGGCACCCCGCTCACCGACGAGGACCGCTGGCCCTGGCTCTCGGCGATCGCGGCCTGGATCGACCGGGTGCGGGCGGAAGGACGCCACGGGGTCGTGACCTGCTCGGGCCTCAAGCGGGCCTATCGCGACATCCTGGTCGGCGACCGGCCGGACGTGCGCCTCGTCTACCTCAAGGGCGACCGCGAGCTGATCGGCCGGCGCATGGCCGCCCGCCACGGCCACTTCATGCCGACGAGCCTGCTCGACAGCCAGTTCCGCACCCTGGAGGAGCCCGCGCCCGACGAGAGACCGCTCGTGGTCTCGGTCGGCGCGACGCCGCAACAGATCGTCGCCGAGATCGGCGAGGCCCTGACCGGGCAGGCGGTCCAGGGTCCCTGATCCCGAAGGCCCCTGATCTGCGCCGGCGGCTCTGGGATTTCACATTTCTTAAGACTGGTTTTTGACAGTCCGCGGCGCCCGTGCCATCGCCGGGGGCATGCTGGACAATACTCATGGCCGGTAACCCGCCCACCCCGCACGAGACCCTCTTCCCCGGCGGTGGCGAGATGGGCGCGCGCCTGCGCGCCCACGACTGGCCGGCGACGGCGCTCGGGCCGGTCGCGGGCTGGCCGCAATCGCTGACGACGGCGGTGCGGATCATGCTCGGCTCGCGCTTCGCCATGTGGATGGCATGGGGGCCCGAGCTCACCTTCTTCTGCAACGATGCGTACAAGCCGACGCTCGGCGTGAAGGAGGCCTGGGCGCTCGGCGCGCGCTCGGACGTGGTGTGGGCCGAGATCTGGCCCGACATCGGCCCGCGCATCGCCCAGGTGCTGCGCACCGGCCAAGCGACCTGGGACGAGGCGCTGCTGCTGTTCCTGGAGCGGCGCGGCTTCACCGAGGAGAGCTACCACACCTTCTCCTACAGCCCGCTGGCCGACGATTCCGGCACCGTGACCGGCATGCTCTGCGTCGTCTCCGAGGAGACCGAGCGGGTCATCGGCGAGCGGCGCCTGCGCACCTTGCGCGATCTCGGCGCCGGCATGGCGGCGGCCCGCACCGTGGCGGAGGTCGGCGCGGTGGTGGCCGCCTGCCTCGGGGAGGGCACCGGGGATCTGCCGGTGGCGCTCGCCTACCTGACGGGCGACGAGCCGGCCCTGCTGGCCCGGGCGGGAATCGGGCCGGACCATCCGGCCGCCGGGCGGGCGGCGGCGGCCGACGCGCTGGCGCATCACGATCCCGCCGGCCCGGCGCGGGTACCGGTGGAGGCTCTCGGGCCGCTCTTTGCCGACCTGCCGGCCGGCCCCTGGGACCGCGCGCCCACCCACGCCCTCGTCGTGCCGATCGCCCGGCAGGGCCAGGACCGTCCGGCCGGATTGTTCGTCGCGGGGCTCAACCCCTACCGGCCCCTCGACGAAGCGTATCGCGGCTTCGTCGACCTGTTCGTCGGCCAGATCGCCACGGGGCTCGCCAACGCCAACGCCTACGAGGCCGAGCGGCGCCGGGCCGAGGCCTTCGCCGAGCTCGACCGGCAGAAGACCGTGTTCTTCTCCAACGTCAGCCACGAGTTCCGCACGCCGCTGACCCTGATGCTCGGGCCGCTGACCGAGGTGCTGGATTCCGCGCCCGTCGATCCCGACACGCGCCGCCTGGTGGAGCTCGCCCACCGCAACGGCCTGCGGCTCCTGAAGCTCGTCAACGCGCTCCTCGACTTCTCGCGCATCGAGGCCGGCCGGGCCCAGGCCGCCTTCGAGCCCCTCGACCTCGCCCGCTTCACCGCGGAGCTGGCCTCGAGCTTCCGCTCGGCCACCGACAAGGCCGGACTCGCCCTCGACGTCGATTGCGCCCCCCTGCCGGAGCCGGCCTTCGTCGACCCGGAGATGTGGGAGAAGGTCGTCCTCAACCTCGTCTCCAACGCCTTCAAGTTCACGCTCCAGGGCCGCATCGCGGTGCGGCTGCGGGTGGAAGGGCCCCACGCGGTGCTCACGGTCGCGGATACCGGCCTCGGCATCCCGGAGGCCGAGCTGCCGCGGCTGTTCGAGCGCTTCCACCGGGTCGAGGGCGCGCAGGGGCGCAGCTTCGAGGGCTCGGGCATCGGGCTCGCCCTGGTGCAGGAGCTGGTACGGCTGCACGGCGGCACGGTCGGGGTGGCGAGCACCTTGGGCAACGGCAGCACCTTCACGGTGCGCCTGCCGCTCGGCCGCGCCCACCTGCCGCAGGACCGCGTCCGCGCCGCCCGGCCCGGCCGCTCGACCGCCACCCGCTCCCACGTCTACGTCGAGGAGGCGACGCGCTGGCTCGGCGACGAGGACGCGCCGGCCTCCGACCTCGTCGAGGCCCCGGGGCCCGGCGGCCTCACCGGCCGGGTGCTGCTCGCCGACGACAACGGCGACATGCGCGACTACGTCCGGCGCCTGCTCGGCGACGGCGGCCACGTCGTCGAGGCGGTCGGCGACGGGCAGGCGGCGCTGGAGGCGGCCCGCCGCCACGCTCCCGACCTCGTCCTCTCCGACGTGATGATGCCGGGCCTCGACGGGTTCGGGCTGCTCGCGGCACTCAGGGCCGATCCGGCCTTGCGCGGCATCCCGGTGATCCTGCTCTCGGCGAGGGCCGGCGAGGAGGCCCGCATCGAGGGCTTAGGTGCGGGGGCCGACGACTACCTGATCAAGCCGTTCTCCGCCCGCGAGCTGCTCGCCCGGGTCGAGACCAACCTGCGCCTCGCCCGGGTCCGGCACGAGGCGGCGGACGCCCTGCGGCGGGTCAACGAGACCCTCGAGGCCCAGGTCGCCGCGCGCACCCGCGAGCGCGACCGGATGTGGCGCCTGTCGCGCGACGTGATGCTCGTCGCGCGCTTCGACGGCACCATCACGGCCCTCAACCCGGCCTGGCACGCGGTGCTGGGCTGGCAGGCCGAGGACCTGATCGACCGCCCCTTCCTCGACCTCGTCCACCCGGACGACCGGGCGCGCACGCTGGCGGAGACGCAGCGCCTCGCCGACGGCCACGCGACGCTCCTGTTCGAGAACCGCTACCGCCACGCCGACGGCTCCTACCGCACCCTGTCCTGGACCGCGGTGCCGGGGGAGGAGCACCTGCACGCGGTCGGGCGCGACGTCACCGAGCAGCGCGAGCTGGAGGAGGCCTTCCGCCAGTCGCAGAAGATGGAGGCGGTGGGCCAGCTCACGGGGGGGATCGCCCACGACTTCAACAACCTGCTCACCGGCATCGTCGGCTCCCTCGACCTGCTCTCGACCCGGCTCTCGCAGGGCCGCCTCGACGTCGCCCCGCGCTACATCGAGGCGGCGCTGACCTCGGCCCACCGCGCCGCGGCGCTGACCCACCGGCTCCTGGCCTTCGCCCGGCGCCAGCCCCTCGACCCGCAGCCCGTCGACGCCAACGCGCTCGTCGTCTCGCTCGAGGACCTGGTGCGCCGCACGCTCGGCGAGACCGTCGCCCTCGAGACCGGCCTCGTTCCCGGCCTGTGGCCGACGCTCTGCGACGCCAACCAGCTCGAGAGCGCGATCCTCAACCTCGCGATCAACGCCCGCGACGCGATGCCGGACGGTGGGCGCCTGACCATCGAGACCCGCAACGTCGAGCTCGACGCGGTCTTCGCCGCCGCCCACGCCGACGTGGCGCCGGGCGCCTATATCCGGCTCGCCGTCACCGATACCGGCACCGGCATGCCGCCGGAGGTGGTGCGCCGCGCCTTCGACCCGTTCTTCACGACGAAGCCCCTGGGGCAGGGCACGGGCCTCGGGCTGTCGATGATCTACGGCTTTGCCCGCCAGTCCGAGGGCCACGCCGTCATCACCTCGGAGGTCGGCCGCGGCACCACCGTGGCGCTCTACCTGCCGCGCTACACCGGCGCCCTCGCCGCCGAGGCGCCGGCGCCGGCGCCGGCCGCGACGCCGCCCGCCGGCAGCGGCGAGACGGTGCTGGTCGTCGAGGACGAGCCGGCGGTGCGCAGCCTCATCGTCGACGTGCTGCGCGACCTCGGCTACCGGGCGCTGGAGGCCAAGGACGGCCCGGCCGGCCTCGCGGCCCTGCGCGCGACCGGGCGCATCGACCTCCTCGTCACCGATGTCGGCCTGCCCGGCCTCAACGGCCGCCAGCTCGCCGACGCCGCCCGCGAGCACCGCCCCGACCTCAAGGTGCTGTTCATCACCGGCTACGCCGAGAACGCCGCCATGGCGGGGTTTCTGGCGCCCGGGATGCAGATGATCACCAAGCCGTTCCCGATCGAGCTGCTGGCGCGGCGCATCCGGGCGATGATCGAGGGCTAATCCGGGGGGAACCATCCCCCGGGCGGCGATCTCCCATGCAGGGGGCGGGGTGGACCTCGGGCCCGAACACCTGTAACAGCACGGTCCTCCACGAAAAGACCGTAGGGATATCCCGCGCGCCGCGAGCGCCCGCCGCCATGCGGACGGGCCCTCTGTCGAGGCCATGTGCTACCAAGCCCTGCCTCCGGAGCCGATCCGATCCCCGCGCGTCGCATCACCCGGGATCGAATCACGTGCCGTTTCCTGCTCTGCCCGCCCCCCTCGCCAAGGCCCTCGCCGACCGCGGCTACGAAGACCCGACGCCGGTCCAGGCCGCCGTCCTCGAGCCCGAGACGGAAGGGCGCGACCTCGTCGTCTCGGCCCAGACCGGCTCGGGCAAGACCGTCGCCTACGGCCTGGCGCTCGCCCGCACCCTGCTCGGCGACGCCGAGACCTTCGGCGCGGCAGGCGCCCCGCTCGCGCTCGTGATCGCGCCGACCCGCGAGCTGGCGCTCCAGGTCCACCGCGAGTTGTCCTGGCTCTACGGCCCGGCCGGCGCCCGCGTGGTGTCGTGCGTCGGCGGCATGGACCCGCGGCGCGAGAGCCGCTGGCTCGCCGACGGCGCCCACATCGTGGTCGGCACGCCCGGCCGCCTGCGCGACCACCTCGAGCGCCGCAACCTCGATCCGACGGCTTTGCGCGCCGCCGTGCTCGACGAGGCCGACGAGATGCTCGATCTCGGCTTCCGCGAGGACCTGGAATTCATCCTCGCCACCACGCCGGCCGAGCGGCGCACGCTCCTGTTCTCCGCCACCCTGCCGAAGGCGATCGTGGCGCTGGCGGAAGCCTACCAGCGCGACGCGATGCGCATCGCGGTCGTCGGCGAGACCAAGGCCCACGCCGACATCGAGTACCGCGCCTTCCGCATCCTGCCGCGGGAGACCGAGCTCGTGGTGGTCAACACCCTGCGCCAGATCGAGGCGCGCACCGCGATCGTGTTCTGCAACACCCGCAATTCCGTGCGCCACCTCCAGGCGGTGCTGACCGAGCGCGGCTTCCAGGCGGTGGCCCTGTCGGGCGAACTCGGCCAGGGCGAGCGCAACGCCGCCCTCCAGGCCCTGCGCGACGGTCGCGCCCGGGTCTGCGTCGCCACCGACGTGGCCGCCCGCGGCATCGACCTGCCGGGTCTGGGCCTCGTCATCCACGCCGAGCTGCCCAACGACGCCGAGGTGATGCAGCACCGCTCCGGCCGCACCGGCCGGGCCGGGCGCAAGGGGATCAGCGTGCTCCTCGTGCCGCCGTCGCGCCGCCGCCGGGCCGAGGAGCTGATGGTGCGGGCGAACGTCGTGCCGGTCTGGTCCGGCCCGCCGCCGGCCGACGAGATCCGCGCCCTCGACCATGACCGCCTGCTCCAGGACCCGCTCGTCACCGACGAGGTGAGCGACGAGGACCGCGCCATGGCCCAGTCGCTCCTCGCCCAGCGCTCGGCCGAGGATATCGCCGCCGCCCTGGTTCGCGCCTACCGCGCCCGCATGCCCTCGCCCGAGGAAGTCACCGATCCGGGCTTCGCCACCGGCCGGGGCACCGCCGCCGCCAAGCGCGAGACCGCGCCGCGCGCCCCGTTCGGGTCGAGCGTGTGGTTCCGCCTCAATGTCGGCCGGCGCGACAACGCCGATCCGCGTCGCCTGCTGCCGATGCTGTGCCGCCGCGGCGACGTGACCCGCGAGGAGATCGGCGCGATCCGCATCTTCGACCGCGAGACCAAGTTCGAGGTCCGCGGCGGCGCCGCCGAGCGCTTCGCCCACGCCTTCCCGCGCACCGGCCCGGCCGACCTCCAGGTCGAGGCCCTGGCCGGCGGCGAGAGCGAGGTGCCGCCGCGCCAGCAGCGCCAGCCCCGGCGGAATTACGCCCGGCGGGGGTGATAACCCCCTCTTGATCCCTCCCCCACAGAGGGGGGAGGGATCATGACTGGCCAGCCCCACGAGGCCCCGATGAGCGATACCGTCGAGATCCGCCACCGCGACACCACCGCCCGCCTCGCCCTCACCGGGGCCGAGCCGGTCTCCTGGCGGGTCGGCGGCACCGAGTACCTGTGGTCGGGCGATCCGGCGCACTGGAACCGGCACGCGCCCTGGCTCTTTCCCGTCGTCGGGGCGTCGGCCGGCGCCGCCGTCACGGTGGCCGGTCGCAGCTACCCGATGGCGCAGCACGGCTTTGCCCGCGACAGCCGCTTCACCGTGGTGGCGCAGGCCGAGGACAGCGTGACGCTCCGCCTCGCCGACAGCGCCGAGACCCGGACGCGTTATCCCTTCGCCTTCCGCCTCGACATCACCGCCACGGTCCAGGACGGCGCGCTCGCCTTCGCCTGCGAGGTCCACAACCCCGGCCCCGAGCCGCTGCCCTACGGGCTCGGCTTCCACCCGGCCTTCCCCTGGCCCTTCGCCGGGGGCGAGCGGGCGGCCGGGGGCGGCTACGCGGTGCGCTTCGAGCATCCCGAGCGGCCGGCGGTGCCGGAGGTCGGGACCGGCGGGCTCCTGTTGCGATCCGAGCGGCCGCTGCCCCTCGACGGCGACACCCTGCCCCTCGACCCCGAGATGTTCGCCGAGGCGCTGGTGTTCCTGAACGCCCGCAGCCGGGCGATGCACTTCACCGCGCCCTCGGGCGCGGCCATCGCGCTCGAGGCCGAGGATTTTCGCCATCTCGCGGTCTGGACCCGGCCGACGGCGCCGTTCCTGTCGCTCGAATGCTGGACCGGCCACGCCGACTGGGCGGGCTTCTCGGGCGAATTGGCCGAGCGCGATTCGCAGGTCCTGCTGGCGCCGGGGGCGAGCGCCCGCCACGGCGTGACCCTGCGCTTCACCCCGGCCTGAGCCCTCGACGCGTCAACCGGTCGTCAACCGGGTCCGGGGCCTACTCGCCGTTCCCCGACCCGGAGCCCGGCCACTCATGTCCGACGCCGAACCCGCCGACCTGCTGCTGCCCGGTGCGCCCGACGTGCGGGCGGCGGCGATCACCTGGCTCGCGGGGCTGGCCTCGGAGCGGCGCTTGTCGCCCAACACCGTCGAGGCCTACCGGCGCGACCTGCGCCAGTTCCTCGCCCATCTCGCCCGCCAGGGCACGAATCCCGACATCCCGACCCTGATCCGGCTGAAGCCCCGCGACCTGCGCGGCTTCATGGCGGCGCGGCGGCAGGAGGGCGTCGGCGGGCGCAGCCTGATGCGCGGGCTCGCAGGGCTGCGCTCCTTTGCCCGCCACCTCGACCGTGAGGGCCACGGCAGCGTCGCGGCGCTCAGTGCGATCCGCTCGCCCAAGGTCGAGCGGCGCCTGCCGCGCCCGCTCCCCGTCGCCGCCGCGATCGCGATGGCGAGCCCCGACATCCGCGCCGGCGAGGAGCGCCCGGTCTGGGTGCTGGCCCGGGACGCCGCGGTGCTGGCGCTGCTCTACGGCTCGGGCCTGCGCATCTCGGAGGCGCTCGGCCTCACGCGACGCGACGCGCCGGTCGACGGGATCGACGCCGTCACGGTGGTCGGCAAGGGTCAGAAGACCCGCAGCGTGCCGGTGATCCCCCAGGTCCAGGCCGCGGTGGCGGAGTACCTGAAGCTCTGCCCCTACGCGCTGCCGGCGGAAGGCCCGCTCTTCGTCGGCGCCAAGGGCGGTCCGCTCTCGCCGCGCATCGTGCAGCTCGCCGTGGCGTCGATGCGCGGGGCGCTGGGCCTGCCCGACACCGCGACGCCGCACGCGCTGCGCCACTCCTTCGCCAGCCACCTGCTTGGCCGCCAGGGCGACCTGCGGGCGATCCAGGAGCTGCTCGGCCACGCCTCCCTGGCGACGACGCAGGTCTACACCAAGGTCGACGCCGCCCGCCTCCTCGACGCGTTCGACTCGGCGCATCCGCGGGCGCGCGCCTCCTGAACCAGGATCACTCCGCCGGCACCTCGCGGGCGCGCCCGATCGCGACGTGCGGCACGAGCAGCGCGGTGGCGAAGGCCGCCGCGGAGAACAGCAGCACCGCCCAGAAGGTCTGGTGCAGGGCGTGCTGGAGCACCATCCGCACGGTCTCGGCCTCACCCGGCAGACCGCCCGCCGCGAGCGCCTGCTGGAGGCTGTCCGCCGTGATGGTGCTGCCCGAGGCCGAGAGCCCGTGGTTGAGCACGGCGCCGAACACCGTGGCGCCGAGCGTGCTGCCGAGGTTGCGCGAGAAGATGTTCGAGGCGGTGGCGCTGCCGCGCTGGGTCCAGGGCACGATCTCCTGGATCAGCATCAGGGAGGCGTTGCTGACCAGCCCCATGCCGAAGCCCATGACGAGCGAGCCGACCCCCGCCTGGACCGGGTGGCTGCCGGGCTGGAGCGTCACGACGGCGATGGCGCCGAGCGGCAGCATCAGGCTGCCGGTGACGAGGATGCGGCGCAGGCTGAAGCGGTGCAGGGAGCGCGCCGCGAGCGTCGCCCCCATCGGCCAGCCGAGCACCATCACGGTGAGCGCCAAGCCGGCGACGATCGGCGTCTGTCCGAGCACGCCCTGCACGTACATCGGCAGGAAGGTGGTGAGCCCGATGAGCGCCATGCCGGCGAGGAGCGAGGTGGCGTTGGCGGCGGCGATCGGCCGGCGGCGCCACAACGCGGCGTCGATCACCGGCTCCGGCGTCCGGCGCTCCTGGAACGCCAGCAGCACGGCCGCGACGATCCCGAGCGCGGCGGCGACGCCGACCACCGTCCAGCGCACCTCGCCGGCCTCGGTCAGCGCCACCATCAGGGCCGCCACCGTGAGGGTGAACAGGGCGGCGCCCGCCGAATCGACCGGCCGGCGCTCGCGCCGCTCGCCCTCGTGCAGGAAGGCGACGAACAGGCCCGCGGCGACCACGCCGACCGGCAGGTTGATCCAGAAGATCCACGACCACGAGGCGTGCGCGATGATGAAGCCGCCCGCCACCGGACCGACCACCGCCGAGATCGCCCAGACGCTGGCGAGGAAGCCCTGGATCCGCCCGCGCTCCTGCGCGCTGTAGAGGTCGCCCACGATGGTGAGCGACACCGGCTGGATCGCGCCGGCGCCGATGCCCTGGATCAGCCGGAAGGCGATCATCGCCGGCATCGACCAGGCAAAGCCGCACAGCAGCGAGGCGGTGAGGAAGACCGCGATGCCGGCGAGCAGCACGGGCTTCCTCCCGTGGATGTCGGCGAGCTTGCCGAACACGATCGTGGCGGCGGTCTGGGTGAGGAGGAAGCCGGAGAAGACCCAGGCATAGAGCGACAGCCCGCCGAGCTCGCCGACGATGCCTGGCATCGCCGTCGAGATGATGGTCGCCTCGATCGCCACCATCGCCATCGCGGCCATCACGGCGGCGATCACGAGGGGACGGCGCGTCGTCCGGGAGGTCGTCATGGTCGGGGCTTTTCGGCAGGGGAGGGGCCTTCCGGCGCAGCTAAACCGATGGCCCGAGAAAGCAACCGGCGCCCGGCGCATGTCAGGCCCGCGCAGTGAAGGCCCGGCCTTCGCTCACTCCGCGTAAGTCACCGGCAATGCCGTGGTGTACTTGATCCGCTCCATCGCGAAGGCCGAACTGACGTCGTAGAGGTCGACCGACTGGATCAGCCGCTTGTAGACCCGGTCGTAGGCCGCGATGTCGGGCACGACGATGCGCAGGAGGTAATCGGTCTCGCCGCTCATGCGGTAGAACTCGACCACTTCCGGGATCGTGACCACCGCAGCGCAGAAGCGCTCGGCCCAGTCGGCGGTGTGGCGGTTGGTGCGCACCGAGACGAACACCGTGACGCCGACCCGCATCCGGTCGGGATCGAGCAGCGCCACCCGGCGCTGGATCACCCCTTGCGCCTCCAGCTTCTGGATCCGCCGCCAGCACGGCGACGCCGACAGGCCGACCCGGGCGGCGATCGCCTCGAGCGATTCGGCCGCGTTCTCCTGGAGGCACAACAGGATTTTCCGGTCGAACTCGTCCACGCGAAAATTTTCCACTCTCTCGCGTCATCGCGCAATTGGCTTGCGCGATCCTAGGAAGGACGGGGGAAATTCGCAATCCGGCTTCGCCCCACCCGTGCGAGTCTCAGGATGCCTTTCGAGACCCCGATTCGCCCGAGGAATCCCATGTCGAAGCTGTCCTTCTCCGAGCATCCGGCCGCCGTCGGCGAGACCTATTTCGAGCATATGGGCGTCGCCACCGGCTTCGGCCTGAGCATGATCGCCGGCGGCCTCGCCTGCCTGGTGCACGGCCTGCTGCCCTTCGCCTTCACCAGCACCGGCTCGCGCACGATCCTGCGCCTGCATGACCGCATGGTGGCGAACCGCACCCGCGCCGCGCAAGCCCGGGCCGGCTCCGCCGTCTCGGCCTGACACCCCCTTCCTTCGTCGCGGCTTGACGTGTCCGGAGCATTTCCGGACCCTGGCGCCCTGAACGGCACCGGCGCGCGCTCTCCCCGAGCGTGCGGACAGGGGCCGGGACACAGGGAGCATTACGCCCATGCCGTTCCTCAGGCGCGCCGTCGGCGCGCTGGCCGTCGCCCTCGGCCTCGCCACCTCCGTGAACGCCGAGACCGGCGAGGTCCGCTTCACCCGCCAACCCGGCCTGATCTACATGCCGATGGTGCTGGCCGAGCAGCAGCGCCTGGTCGAGAAGCACGTCGCGTCGGCCGGCCTCGGAGACGTGAAGGTGAGCTGGGTCACGCTGACGAGCGGCGGCGCCTCGGTCGACGCGCTGATCTCCGGCAACGTCGATTTCGTCACCAGCGGCGCCACCAACCTGCTCCTCGCCTGGGACCGCACGCGGGGCGAGGTGAAGGGGCTCGCAGCCTCGGCCGGCGCGCCGATGATGCTCGTCACCCGCAACCCGGCGGTGAAGACGCTCGCCGACTTCTCGGCCAAGGACCGGATCGCGGTGCCGACCGTGAAGGTCTCGGCCCAGGCCGTGATGCTCCAGATCGCCGCCGAGCGCCAGTTCGGCGAGGCCGGCCGCAACAAGCTCGACGCGATCACGATCCAGCTCGGCCATCCCGACGCGGTCGGCGCGCTGCTCGGGGGCACCAGCGAGGTCAACAGCCACTTCTCGCTGCCGCCCTACCAGCAGATCGAGCTAAAGGACCCGAAGGTCCATGTCGTGCTCAACTCCTACGACGTGGTCGGGGGGCCGTTGAGCAACGCCATCGTGTTCGGGCGAAGCAAGTTCATGGAGCAGAACCCGAAGACCACCGCCGCGGTGCTCGCGGCCATCGACGAGGCCAACGCGCTGATCCGCGACGACCCGAAGCGGGCGGCCACGCTCTACCTCGGCGCCACCAAGGAGAAGTTCGAGCCCGACGAACTCGTCGCGATGATGAAGCAGCCCGGCGTCGTGTTCTCGACCACGCCCTACGGCACCATGCTGCAGGCCGATCACCTGGCGAAGGCCGGCGTGCTGAAGAACCGGCCGAAGGAGTGGAAGGACTTCTTCTACAAGGCGGTGCACGGCCAGCCGGGCACGTGACCCGGCCTCAGCGCGGCAGGATGTCGAGGCCGGCGCGGCCGAAGGTCAGCTCGCCGATGTCGCACTCGGCCGCGCTGTCGATGGGAAACGCGACCGCACCGGAAGCCGTGGCGCCGCCGGTGCCGTAGCCGTAGGCGGTGCGGCCCCAGCCGTCCGCCGCCCGCACCGGCCGGGCGCCCGGGCGCGGGGCGGAGCCGACGACGTCGTGATCGAACGGCGACCACATCCGGCAATCGTAGCCGGGCAGGCCGGGGATCACCGGGCCGACGGGCGCGGGCTCGCGGGCTCGCGGCGCGGCGAGCGCCAGGGCCGGCACCAGGGCCGCGGCGATGATGACGATGCTTCGGATCATCCTGCTTCTCCCGCTCCTGCCCGGCTATCCGTGCGATCCGAGATAGCGGGATCGGAGCGGCGCGCCAGCGGGTCACGGCGACGAGAGGTGAAGCCGATGTGTCGGGCGTGACAACCCGGCGAAGTCTCCGCTCGACGATTTCACCATCCACCGCGTCATTCCGGGGCCGCGTAGCTGAGCCCGGAATCCAGAACCGCAGGTGGAAAAGAATCGAACGGAAAGCTGGCCGCTTTATCTTAAGCCGTCCGAGTATCTGGATTCCGGGCTCCGCTTCGCGGCCCCGGAATGACCCGGAGGGTGTCAGATCCGTCGAGACGAACAGGAGAAGGGGACTTCGCGAGGCGGGCATCCGCCTCACCCTACGCGAGCCCAACCCGCAAAAAAATCAATCCCGGCAGGTGATCCGGATCGGACGGTCCGAGGTCTTCACGGCCGGAGCGGCCTCGATCGCGCCGGTATACTCGTCCTGGGCGGCGACGCCGAAGGAGGCCGACTTGGCGTAGCCTTGCGACTCGCACCAGGCATCCGCCACCACCTGGCCGCACTCGCCGCCGGTGGTCAGGCACTCGGCGACGCCGTAGCCGTCGCTGGAGGGGATCAGGAAGGTCTTTTCCACGCCGGGCGTCTGCGATGCGGCCAGCGCCGGCACGGCGACGGAGACCAGGACACCGAGGGCGCTGAGGGCGGCGAGGGAGCGACGCATGGGGCAAACCTTCTGATCGAAGCCGCCGGCATCCGGCTCCGGCCCGACACTGGGCGTGGGTGGTAAACAATCTCTCTACGCATCGTGCGAGCGGGCCCGATTACGCAGGGTCCGGCGAGGGGTTGGCCCCCGCGGCGCCTGCCGTCTCGAATTGCTCACGGATTTGGGCTAACCCGGATCGGTCCCCGGCGGCGTCTCACCCGTGCAACAGGCGGCCGCTTCGGTCGCCCGTGCGGGCGGCGCCGGAGGACGGCGCCGGACGGGACCGAGCCCGATCCGGCAACGACTTAGAACCTCGGCCGGAGCGTTCGACAGCGACCCGGCCCGACCCCGTCCCGCAGGTGTTTCATGGCCTCGCTGTTGCGCCTCTACAACACGCTCTCCCGGGCCAAGGAGCCGCTCCGGCCGATCGATTCGGGCCGGGTGCGGATGTATGCCTGCGGCCCGACGGTCTACGACGCGGCCCATATCGGCAACGCCCGGCCGCTGATCGTCTTCGACCTGCTGTTCCGGCTGCTGCGCCACGTCTACGGTGCCGACGCGGTCACCTACGCCCGCAACGTCACGGACGTGGACGACAAGATCAACGCCCGGGCGGCCGAGCGCGGCATCACCATCCGCGAGCTCACCGACGGCACGCTGGCGCAGTTCCACGACGACATCCGCCGCCTCGGCATCCTGATGCCGGACGCCGTGAATCTGGCGGGCAAGCCCCCGGCGATGATCGAGCCGCGGGCGACCGACCACATCATCGAGATGACGGCGCTGATCGACCGGCTGGTGCGGGCCGGCCACGCCTACGTCGCCGAGGACCACGTGCTGTTCGACGTGCCCTCGATGCCCGATTACGGCGCGCTGTCGCGCCGCCCCCTCGACGAGATGGAGGCCGGCGCCCGGGTCGACGTCGCGCCCTACAAGCGCTCGCCCCTCGACTTCGTGCTGTGGAAGCCCTCGAAGCCCGGCGAGCCGTCCTGGGCCTCGCCCGCCGGCATCGCGGCGCCGGGGCGGCCGGGCTGGCATATCGAGTGCTCGGCCATGGCCTGGAAGCACCTCGGCGAGACCTTCGACATCCATGCCGGCGGCATCGACCTGGTGTTTCCCCACCACGAGAACGAGGTGGCTCAGTCGCGCTGCTGCTTCGGCACCCCGGTGATGGCCAACATCTGGCTCCACAACGGCTTCCTGCAGGTCGAGGGAGAGAAGATGTCGAAGTCGCTCGGCAACTTCGTCACCCTGCGCGAGGTGCTGGCGGACTGGCCCGGCGAGGTCGTGCGGCTCGCCATGCTGCGCACCCATTACCGCCAGCCAATCGACTGGACCCTGCGCGGCCTCGAAGAGGCGAGCCGCACCCTCGACCGCTGGTACGACGCCGCCGGCGACGCACAGCCGGGCCCTGCACCAGACAGCGTGCTCGAGCCGCTGCTCGACGACCTCAACACCCCGGCGGCGCTCGGCGAGGTGCACCGCCTCGACGACCCGGCGCTGCTCAAGGCCGGCGCCGGCCTGCTCGGGCTGCTCGGCCAGACGAAGACCGCGCGCGAGCAGGCGGCGGTCGCGGCCTCCGGGGTCGACGCCGCGGCGGTGGAACGCCTCATCGCCGAGCGCAAGGAGGCGCGCGCCCGCAAGGACTGGCCGGAATCCGACCGGATCCGCGGCGCGCTCACCGCGCTGGGTGTCACGGTGAAGGACAACAAGGACGGGACGACGACCTGGACGGTGGGCCAGTAGGGGGAGGGCGGCATGGGGCCGATCGAGGACGGCCTCGACATCCAGGCTCACCCCGTCGCGCAGAGCGCCTGGAGCGATCCGGCGCTCCACCCCGATCCCGCCCTCGTCCGGGCGATGCGGCGCGACGGCCCGGGGATCCTCACTCCTTGACGGCCGCCGGCCAGACGATCGCCTGCGCCACGATCACGTCCGTGCCGTTGAAGGTGCAGGACGGCGAGCCGTAGAGCCGGTAGCCCAGCGCCAGCGCCTCCGAGATCCGGCGGCAGAAACTGGCGTCGTCCTTGCCGGTGATCAGGCGGTAGGGCAGCCCGTCGTTCGGGGGCTTCGCGTCCGGATTCGTGGGCAAGGTGGGCTCCTCGTGACGTCACACGTTTGATCCCACTCACGACCTCATCCTGAGGTGTGAGCGAAGCGAGCCTCGAAGGAGGGCTCCAGCTCGCTCGGAGACTTCTGGAAGCCTCCTTCGAGGCCGCTGCGCGGCACCTCAGGATGAGGTCGTGAGTGGGAGAGATCGTAAAACTTGCTGCCGCGTCCGGATCGATACCGACCGCGGCAGGTTCCTCCGCAAGCCGTCGCCGGCTTTTAGAACTTCTCCTCGATCAGCGCCTCGGCCTCCGGCCGCGGCGCCGCCTTCCGGACCGCCTCGCGCAGCATCGGCACCACCTGGTCGGGTGCCTCGGTCACGAGGTAGCTGAGGTCCAGTCCCTCGCGGATGAAGCCGGTGCGGCGCATGTGGTCGAGGAGGGCGAGGAACGGCGACCAGAAGCCGGCCACCGAGAGCAGCAGGATCGGCTTGGCGTGCTGGCCGAGCTGCGACCAGGTCATCTGCTCGACCAGCTCCTCCAGGGTGCCGATGCCGCCCGGCAGAGCCACGAAGGCGTCGGAGCGGTCGAACATCAGCTTCTTGCGGGTGTGCATGTCGGAGACCACGATGGTCTCCTGCACGTCGTCGAGCATCCGCTCGCGCGACTTCAGGAAGTCCGGGATGATGCCGGTGACGTGGCCGCCATGGTCGAGCACCGCCCGCGCCACCGTGCCCATCAGCCCGACATTGCCGCCACCATAGACCAGGGCGATGCCGGCCTCGGCCAGGTGGCGCCCTAGCGCCCGCGCCGTCGCCTCGAAGACCGGATCGGTGCCGAACCCCGAGCCGCAATACACGCAAACCGTCCGCATCGAGTCTCCGCACCGTTCGCAGCCGAAACCGGCAAGCCCTATCACAACCTTGCGCCACGCAAGTTTCCGGCCGAGCCGCGCGAGTGAGCGCCGCGTGGTCTCGCCCCGCCAGTCCTGCTACTATGATGGCGATGGCGTGGGCGTGTCGACCGGAGGCGAAAGGTCGCGCGGCCATCGCCCGGGAGGACCCGTGAGCGGGAGTGTTGCGCCATGACGACCGAGTTACGGACGAGCGAGCTGCGCAGGGGCATCGTCCTCGCGGCCGTCGGCCTCGTCGCCGGGTTCGTGCTCATCGGCGTCGCGGCGAGCGGCACGCGGCTGTTCTCGCTCGACGCGCCGGAGACGGCGCCGCATCCGGCGCCGACCGCGCCGGCGCCGCCTGTGACGCCCCTCGCCGCCCTGCCGGCGAAGCCCGAGGCGCCCGCCGCGGCGCGCGACGCGCCGTCCTTCGACGTGATCCGGGTCGAGCCCGACGGGGCGAGCGTGCTCGCCGGGCGCGGCCGGCCCGGGGCCGAGGTCGAGGTCCTGCGCGACGGCCAGCCCTTCGCCCGCACCAAGGCCGACGAGGCCGGCAACTTCGCCCTGGTGCCGCCCGCCCTGCCGCCGGGCAGCCACGAGATCACCCTGCGCAGCACCGCGCCGGACGGCGCCACCGCCGCCGGAAAGGCCAGCGCCGTGGTGGTGGTGGCGCCGGACCGCCGCACCAAGCCCCTCGTCGCCGTGACGGCGCCCGGCCAGCCGACCGCCGTGCTCTCGCTGCCGGAGCCCGCCAAGGTGGAGGCCAGGGCGGAGACGAAGGCTGAACCCAAATCCGCTCCGCCGCCGGTCAAGGTCGTCGGCGTCGATGCCGAGCCGGGCGGGCGGCTCTACGTCACCGCGCAGGGAGCCCCCAAGGCGGACCTGCGGCTCTACCTCAACGACACGCTGGTGGCACCCGGCCAGGCCGGGCCCGACGGCCGCGTCGCCTTCACGATCGGGCGCGGGGTCAAGCCCGGCGACTACCGGGTGCGGATCGACCAGGTCGATCCCGCCTCCGGTGCGGTCAAGACCCGGGCCGAGACCGCCTTCGCGGTGCCGCCCAACCTCGGCCCGGCCGTCACCGGGGCGGCCGAGGCGCCGGCGCGCCAGTCCCTGGTGCGCGGCGCGCCCGCGGGCGGTCCCGTGGTCGCGGTGGCGCCCCCGGCGGCACTTCCGCCGGCGAGCGCTCCCGGGCCGGCGCCGGGCGCGGAGGCGGCCGCGCGCCTCGCCGACCCGGCGCCCGCCGATCCCGGCACGGTGTTCGTGCCCGGCATCAGCACCGCGAAGGTCATCCGCGGCGACAACCTATGGAGCATCAGCCGCCGGGCCTACGGCAAGGGCCTGCGCTACACTGTGATCTTCGACGCCAACCAGGGCCAGATCCGCGATCCCAACCGGATCTATCCCGGCCAGGTCTTCGTGCTGCCGGGCGAGGGGCCGCAGGCGCGGGAGCCGGAGGGCCGCGGCTGATTTCTCGTCAGCCCGCGCGCTGGATCAGCGTCGCGTCGAGGAGGTTGTCGAAGCCACGCTCCTTGAGGCCGATCACCAGGGCGTCGTTGCGCTCCTCGACCACCCGCATCAGCCAGGACGGCGCCGCGAAGCTGCCGCCGTAGCTCTGGCCGTAGAGCTTCGTCCAGCTGCGCACCTCGGTGTAGCCGAAGCCGTGCCGGGCGTAGTCGCCCTCCAGCACGCGCAGGCGGTCGGAGACCTTCTTCCCCCCAACGAGCGCCAGCGCCGCCCGCCACCAGCGCAAGGGCACCATCCCCGCATCGCGGTCCTGTACCCCCGCGAGCGCGGCCCAGTTGCGCCCGGCCGAGGTCAGCACCAGCACGCCGCCGGGGGCGAGCGCGTCGATCATCACGTTCACCGCCCGGGCGAAGAGCAGCGCGTCGAAATGCGTGACCAGCGAGCCGACGAAGATCAGGTCGTAGGCGCCGGGCAAAGGCGCGGAAAAGTCCTTGCTGCTCGCGATCTCGGTCACGCCGAACTGCGCCACCACGTCCGCCACCTTGCGGGCGTCGAGGTCGGCGACCGAGATCTCGGCCTCGGGGAAGAATTTCACCAGGTGGCGCGTCACCCGCCCGCCGCCGCAGGGCAGGTCGAGGATGCGGCGCGGATCGGTGCGCCCGGTCAGGAGCATCGCCTCGGTGACGAGGCGCAGGGCCGAGAGGCCGACGGCGCGGTAATGCGCCCGGCCCTCCGGGGTGTCGACCAGCATGTCGTCGTGGGGCGAGACCGCCGGATCGACGGCCTCGGCCTCGTAGCGGCGCCAGCGCGCGAGGCAGCGTTCGAGCAAAGCAGCCGTCGAATCCCCGCCCCAGGACGGGAGCGCGTGCACGGGCAGCAGGGCCGGCCCGGTGCGCGGGCGCCGAACATCGCGGGAGGACGGGAGCAGCATGGACGATCCGGGCGTGACGAAGGGGGAGGGGACGCGCGAGGCCGGCGCGGCCGGAATGCCGCCGTTCTAGGCGGGTTTCGTCGACGTGTCGCGCGGGTTTCCGCCAAGTTGCAGTGCAAGTTGCCGAGCCGGTCGCAGGGGCCGGGACGGCCCCGCCCGCAGGTCCGGGCCGCGTCGGGCGCGCTGTCCCGTCGTTCGGTCATGGCTTATAGGCAGCCGAAAATCCGTCCGGAACCGGTCCCTTGTCCACTGACTCGAACTCCCCGGCCGAGCCCGAGCGGCCCGGCCTCGTCGCCACCTATCGCCGCCTGTGGCCCTACCTCTGGCCCCATGGTCGGCCCGACCTCCAGCGCCGCGTCTTCACCGCCTTCGGGCTGCTGCTCGTCGCCAAGGTCGTCACGCTGGCGATGCCGTTCACCTTCAAGTGGGCGACCGACGCGCTGGTGGCGGTGGTCGGGGGGAAGGAAGGGTCCGTCCCGACCGGGATCTGGGCCGCGCCGGCCCTGATGATCGGGCTCTACGGCGCCACCCGGATCGCGATGGCGCTCTTGACCCAGGTTCGCGACGGGCTGTTTGCCAAGGTGGCGATGCACGCGGTGCGGCGCCTGGCGCTCCAGACCTTCCGGCACATGCACCAACTGTCCCTGCGCTTCCACCTCGAGCGCAAGACCGGCGGCCTGACCCGGGTGCTGGAGCGCGGGCGCAACGGCATCGAGGAACTCTCGCGCCTGATGGTGCTGACGCTGGTGCCGACCATCGTCGAGTTCCTCTTGGTGCTCGGCACGCTCGCCTACGAGTTCAGCCTGTCCTACTCCCTCGTCGTGCTGGTGATGGTGGCGGCCTATCTCGGCTACACCTACAAGGCCACGGAGTGGCGCATCGCCATCCGCCGGCGGATGAACGATTCCGACACCGACGCCAACACCAAGGCGGTCGATTCGCTGCTCAACTACGAGACGGTGAAGTACTTCGGCGCGGAGGCGCGCGAGACGTCGCGCTACGACCAGTCGATGGCCCGCTACGAGAAGGCCTCGACGCAAACTTACGTCTCGCTCGCGGTGCTGAACGCCGGCCAGGCGGTGATCTTCACGATCGGCATGAGCGTGGTGATGTGGCTCGCCGCCCGCGACATCATGGCCGGACGGGCGACGATCGGCGGATTCGTGCTGGTCAACACCATGCTGGTGCAGCTCTCGATGCCGCTCAACTTCATGGGCATGATCTACCGCGAGATCAAGCAGGCGCTGATCGACATCGACGATATGTTCAAGATCCTGCACCGCAACCCCGAGATCGCCGACCGGCCGGGCGCCGCGCCGCTCGCGATCCGTGACGCGGTGGTGCGGTTCGAGGACGTGCACTTCGCCTACGTGCCGGAACGGCCGATCCTGCGCGGCATCAGCTTCACGGTACCGGCCGGCCGCACGGTCGCGATCGTCGGGCCGTCGGGGGCCGGCAAGTCGACGCTGTCGCGCCTGCTGTTCCGGTTCTACGAGCCGCAATCGGGCCGCATCACGGTCGACGGGCAGGACATCGCCTCGGTGCAGCAGGATTCCCTGCGCGCCGCGATCGGCATGGTGCCGCAGGATACGGTGCTGTTCAACGACACGATCGGCTACAACGTCCGCTACGGCCGCTGGGAGGCCTCCGAGGAGGAGGTACGGGAGGCCGCCCGCCTCGCGCAGATCGACCGCTTCATCGCCGCCCTGCCGGAGGGCTACGACACGCCGGTCGGCGAGCGCGGCCTGAAGCTCTCGGGCGGCGAGAAGCAGCGCGTCGCCATCGCCCGCACCATCCTGAAGGGACCGCCGATCCTCGTCCTCGACGAGGCGACCTCGGCGCTCGATTCCTTCACCGAGCGCGAGATCCAGGACGCCCTCGACCGGGTCAGCCAGGGCCGCACCACGCTGGTCATCGCCCACCGTCTCTCGACGGTGGTTGGCGCCGACGAGATCATCGTCCTCGACCAGGGCCGCATCGCCGAGCGCGGCACCCATGGGGCGCTGCTGGCGCAAGGCGGCGTCTACGCGGCGATGTGGAACCGCCAGCGCGAGGCGGATGCGGCCCGCGAGGCGCTGAAGCGGGTCGAGGCAGAGGAGGGCGCGAGCCTGCGCACGCACCTGGAGCCGGGGGTGATCCCGGGACCGGTGGCGAAGGAGCCCGAGCCGGCCTCGGTGTCGTGAGGCGAAGCCCCACGCCCTTCTGACGATTGACGTGGGGCCACGCGCCTGCCATCCGCGGGCGCTGAACCCGGGCGCGGTCGCGACCCGGCGACAAGACCCGAGGACGCACCCGAGGACTTATGACCGACCTGTTCGAGACGATCCGCCGCGTGCTGGTGCCGATCCACAAGGAGGGCTATCCCTTCATCGCGATCGGCATCGTGCTGACGGTGCTCGCCGGCACCTTCGTGCAGTTCCTCGGCTGGATCTTCCTGCTGCTGACGCTGTGGGTCTGCTACTTCTTCCGCGACCCCGAGCGGGTCGTGCCGGTCGGCGACGGCCTGGTGATCTCGCCGGCCGACGGGCGGGTGAACCTCATCAGCACCGTGCTGCCGCCCTCCGAGCTCGACCTGCCCTCGGTGCCGATGCTGCGGATCTCGGTGTTCATGAACGTGTTCGACTGCCACGTGAACCGGGTCCCGGTCACCGGCCGCATCGACCAGGTCCACTACACCCCGGGCCTCTTCCTCAACGCCGAGCTCGACAAGGCGAGCGAGGACAACGAGCGCAACGGCCTCGTCATCGAGACGCGCCAGAACGGCGAGCCGGTGCGGATCGGCGTGGTGCAGATCGCCGGCCTCGTCGCGCGCCGCATCGTCGACTGGGTCAAGCCCGGCGACGACCTCACCGTCGGCGACCGGTTCGGCCTGATCCGCTTCGGCTCGCGGGTCGACGTCTACCTGCCGGCGGGCACCCGCGTGCTGGTCGGCCTCGGCCAGAAGGCCGTGGCGGGCGAGACCGTGCTCGCCGACCTGCGCGGGACCGGCCCGGTGCGGCAGTTCCGCCGCACCTGACGGGGGGAGCCTGAGATGGACGACCTCTTCCCGCCCTTCGCGCCGGAGCCCGACGAGCCCAAGTCGGTCGAGACGAAGTCGCGCCGGTTCAAGGCGGTGCCGTTGCGGCTGATCATCCCCAACATGATCACCCTGATGGCGGTCTGCCTCGGGCTCACCGCCGTGCGTTTCGGCTTCGAGGGCAAGTTCGAGCCGGCGGTGATCGCGATCATCGCCGCCGCGGTGCTCGACGGCGTCGACGGGCGGGTGGCGCGCCTGCTCAAGGGCACCTCGCGCTTCGGCGCCGAGCTCGACTCGCTCGCCGACTTCGTCAATTTCGGCTGCGCCCCGGCGCTGATTCTCTACAGCTTCGTGCTGCACAACCTGAAGCAGCTCGGCTGGATCGTCGCCCTGATCTTCGCCATCGCGATGGCGCTGCGGCTCGCCCGCTTCAACGTGATGCTGGACGATCCCAACCGGCCGGAATGGAAGAAGGACTTCTTCGTCGGCATGCCGGCCCCGGCCGGCGCGCTGACGGTGATGCTGCCGCTCTACCTCCACTTCCTCGGCTTCGAGATGGCGCCCGGCCTCGCGCCGGTGGCGCTGATCTACACGCTGGTGATCGCCCTGATGGTGATCTCCACGGTGCCGACCTTCTCGGGCAAGACCGTCGGCAAGCGCGTGCCGCGGGAATACGTGCTGCCGATCTTCGTCGTGACGGTGGCGGCGTTCGGGCTGCTGATCAGCTTCCCGTTCGAGATCCTGGCGCTCCTGAGCCTCGGCTATCTCTGCGCGATCCCGATCGGCGCCAACCAGTACCGGCGGAAAGCCAAGGCCGAGGCGGCGCAGGGTCCTGCGCTGCCGAGCGACGAGGCGCCGGTGGGCTGAGAGCCCGTTCGATCGCTCACGCCCATCGATCCGGCACATGCGCCGCCACCTCTCCGCGTCATCCCGGGTTCCGCTGCGCGGCCCCGGGACGACACCGAGGAAGTCGGTTCGGCCCGCCGGATCGAACGGGGCAGTCCTGGCGATCGGCGCTACAGGTCAGGCCCGCCGCGCCACGATGAACAGCCGCGGAAACGGAAGCAGCACCCGCCCGTCCCCTTGTGACGGATAAGCCTGGCGCAACGCCTCTTCGTAGCGGGCGAGATAATCGGCCCGCTGCTCCGGATCGAGCGGCGCCAGGAACGGCCGCAGGCCCGTCGCGCGCACCCACTCGACGATGCCGCGGTGCCCCTGCATCGGGTGGACGTAGGTGGTGCGCCACAGATCGACAGTGCAGCCCGCCCGCGACAGCCAGGCATCGTAATCCTGGAAGCTTCCGAGCGTGGTGCGGGCGCCGGCGGCGCCGGCGAGCGCCGCGCGGAACGGCGGCTCCCCCGCCACCTCGCGCATCAGCCGGTGCGACGGCTCGTCGAGGTTGTCGGGCATCTGCACCGCGAGGCAGCCGCCCGGCGCCAGGAAGCCGGCGAGGCGCGGCAGCAGGCGCGCGTGGTCCGGCAGCCATTGCAGCACGGCGTTGGCGAAGATCAGGTCGGGCGCGGTGTCCGGCTCCCAGGCGGCGAGGTCGGCCTCGACGAAGGTGAGGGCGGGCAGGGTGCGGCGCGCCTCCTCCAGCATCGCGGGCGAGGAATCGAGGCCGGTGATCGCGGCCGCGGGGAAGCGCGCGGCGAGGAGCGCGGTGCTGTTGCCGGGCCCGCAGCCGAGGTCGACCGCCCGGGCGGGGGCGGCGGGCGGCACCCGCGCCAGGAGGTCGGCGGCCGGGCGCGTGCGCTCGTCGGCGAATTTCAGGTACTGGCCCGCATCCCAATCCGCCATCGGACGACTCCCCCTCGCGCGGTCGCGCCCCAGCTTGACGATGTGGGCGCGCTCCGAACCGGCGCCCGCGAGGAGATCCGACATGCTCGAGGAATTCAAGAAGTTCGCCTTGCGCGGCAACGTCGTCGACCTCGCGGTCGGCGTGGTGATCGGCGCGGCCTTCGGCGCCATCGTCACCTCGCTGGTGCAGGACGTCATCATGCCGACGGTCGGCGCGATCACCGGCGGGCTCGATTTCTCGAACTACTACCTGCCGCTGTCGTCGAAGGTGCAGACCGGGCTGGCCTATGCCGAGGCCAAGAAGCAGGGCGCGGTGATCGGCTACGGCCAGTTCATCACCGTGGCGCTCAACTTCCTGATCGTCGCCTTCGTGCTGTTCATGGTGATCCGGGGAATGAACCAGATGGTCCGCCGCGAGGAGGTCGCGAAGGAGGATCCGGCCGACGTGAAGCTCCTGACGGAGATCCGGGACCTGCTGGCGGCGCGGCGGTGAGACTGCCCGGCCGGTCGGCGCCGGGCAGGTCGGGATCTGCGCATCCGTCCCCACCGCGCAGGATCATCCTGGGGCCGCGAAAGCGGAGCCCGGAGTGCTGAAGGGTCGGTCCAGAACCGGTGGTGGTTCAGGATCAGGCGGAGACCGTCGCGCCTCCTTTCGGAAGCACCGGGGTCTCTGGGGTCCGGGCTGCGCTTTCGCGGCCCCGGACTGACCCGGAGGGCGTCGCCTGCGTCGAGTCGATCAGAGTGAGCTCTCACCGCCTCCCCGGCAGCTCGTTCAGGATGTCCTTGATCGCGTCCTCTACCGCCTCGCGGCCGGTCTCGTGCGCCTTGAGGCGGCCCTCGAGCCGGCGCAGCTGCGGGGTGAATTCCGGCGGCAGGCTCGGATCGCCGAGGTAGTCCGGCTTCGCGGCCTCGGCGTTGTAGGCCGAGCGGAGCTGCTGCCCGAGGTGCTCGCGCACCGGCTGCGGCAGCGCGGCGTCGTGGTTCTCGTGCGGGTCGGAGGGCATGGGATCCGTATTGCTGAGGTTTCGTGGCGCGATGGCTAATCCATCCGGGCCTTCAGTGAAGTAGAACGACGATAGGGCCGGTTTCGTTGCAGGCGACGACGTCGTGCCGGGTGAGGAACGGCGTGCCCCGACAACGAAAAAGCCCCGGCGCAGGGCCGGGGCTCTTCGGTCGCGAGGGCCGCGCCGCCCGGGAGACGGCGCGCTCGCAACTCTCAGAAGTCTTAGTCGATGACCTGCACGATGCGGCGGGTGCCCGGATCGACCAGCACGACGCGGTCGTTGACCACGGTGTAGCGGCGGCCGCGGATGCCGTAATCGGCCGGGACCTCGTAGTAGCTCACGCCCGAGGAGGGCAGCACGGTGCCGACGCGGACGTCGCCGTCCCAGTCGTACGAGCGGTGCTGGCGCACGGCGTAGGAGCGGAAGCGCGGACGATCGTCGACGCCGAGCAGGCCGCCGACGGCACCCGTCGCGGCACCCACGGCACCGCCGACGATCGCGCCGACCGGGCCGGCCGCATCCGCGCCGTCCTCGGCGCCGCGCTGGGCGCCACCGATCAGGCCCTGCGCGTGGGCGGCCATCGGCAGGGACAGGGCGAGGGCGGCGGTGGCCAGGAAGGTCTTGGTCTTCATCGGATCGATCTCCGTTTCGTCCAGTCCACCCCGGCGAGCGGGGCAGCTCTTCGGGGGGAGTAACGTCGCCGTGGGCGAAACGGTTCAATCGTGATGGCCGAAAAATTCCGGTTAAACCCCGCAGGAGTACGTGTCGCGAATCACGCGTCCTTCGGCATCGCCGACTGGATCAGCCGGTCGGTGCCGAGATCTTCCTCGTCGTAGCCCAAGAGCTCCGCCAGGCGGCCGCGGGCGCGGCTGACGCGGCTCTTCACCGTGCCGACCTTGCAGCCCATGATCGCCGCCGCCTCCTCGTAGGAGACGCCCTCGGCGCCGACGAGGACCAGGGCCTCGCGCTGGTCCGGCGGGAGCTTCGCGAGCGCGCTCTGCAGGTCCTCGACGTCGAGCCGGTCGCCCTGGTGCGGCGCGGTGGCGAGCCGCGCGGCGTAGGAGCCGTCCTGGTCCTCGACCTCGCGCACCCGCTTGCGGTGATCCGAGTAGAAGATGTTGCGCAGGATGGTGAACAGCCAGGCGTTCAGGTTGGTGCCGGCCTGGAACCGGGCCCGGTGCTGCCAGCCCTTCAGGAGCGTGTCCTGCACCAGGTCGTCGGCCCGGGCCGGGTTGCTGGTGAGCGACAGCGCGAAGGCGCGCAAGGACGGTACCGCCTGCAAGAGCCCGTCGCGGAATTCCGGCAGGACGACCTCGCCCTGCGCCTTGAGCGCCGCCTCCAGGCGCGCGACGAGCTCGGCGAACCGGTTGTCCGGGTCCTCGTTGCCCAGGGCCTCGTAGGTCGCCCGGAGCTGCGTGCCGAGATGCGACCGGATGCTGGCCGACAGGCCGGGGCGATCCTCGGCCGACGGATTCGGGGCGGTGTCTCGCGTCATGGCTCTCGCGTCTGCCTGCCTGAAGGAAGATGGGCCCGGGGGCCGCGACCGGAAAGGGCGAGCTTAGCGAGAAACACGCCGGAACCGATAGGGCCGCGGCGTCACGGGGGAGCGTCAGCCGCCCGCGCCAGCCCCGGTCTCGTCGCCGTCCGGCACGCCGAGGCGGAAGGCCAGCACCTCGCCAGGCGCCAGGTCGGTCCAGCGCTCGTCGCGGGTGAGCGGGCGGGTCGCCACCACGGTGACGATGTCGTCGGGCGTCGTCTCCTGCGCGAAATCCACCCGCCAGTCCTCGTCGATCAGGGTCGCGGTGCCGAACGGCGCCCGGCGGGTCAGGGTGCACAGGCGCTTGCCGCAATGGGCGTAGAGGGTGCGGCTGTCGGAGAGCAGCATGTTGAAGACGCCGAGCCCGTGCAGGTCGGCGCAGAGTTCCCGCACCGCCCCGTCGAGGCGGGTGGGCTTCGGCAGCGTGCTCCAGCGCTCCTCGAGCCTCCCCAGCATCCAGCAGAAGGCGTGCTCGCTGTCGGTGGTGCCGACGGGCTTGAAGCGGCCGAGCTTCAGGTGCTTCACCCCCTTGAGCTGGCCGTTATGCGCGAAGGTGAAGGTGCGGCCCCACAACTCACGGCTGAACGGATGGGTGTTCTCCAGCGCCACCCGGCCGCGATTGGCCCGGCGGACATGGGCGATCACGATTCGGCTCTTGATCGGGTATTGCCGCAGCAGCCGGGCGATCTCCGAGCGCGCGCTCGGCTCCGGATCGTGGAAGCTGCGGCAGCCGCGGCCTTCGTAGAACGAGATGCCCCAGCCGTCCTGATGCGGCCCGGTCTCGCCCCCGCGGCGCGCGAGGCCGGCGAAGCTGAAGCGGATGTCGGTCGGGACGTTGGCGCTCATGCCGAGCAATTCGCACATGGCGGGGACTATAGGGCTCGGGCGGTGAGCGGGGAGTGAACGGCGAGCCTCACCGTATGTCGGCAAGCGGTGCCGCAGTACCGCGGGACAGGTTCAGGCGGCGCTCAGGTCGAGATGGGCCGAGACCGTCGAGACCGCCAGCGCGACGGATCGGCCCGCCCGCTCCACCAAGCCGGCGGCATGGAGTGCAGCCACGTCATCGTGGACGCGGCGGTAGGGACGACCGAGCGCCACGGCCAAGGCGTTGACGGAGGTAGCCGGCCCGTCCGCGGCGAGCCGCTTGAGCAGCGCGATCCGGGCGGGCGAGAGCGTCGCCACGAAGGTGTCCCAATTCTCGAAGGTGAGGCCGTGGGCCGACGGGACGCCCTCTCCGCGCTCGGCCTTGTGCCAAGCGTCGATGAAGCGATGTCCCATATCCTCGGCCGAACCGCCGATCCGGATCTTCAGGTCGTCCGTCATATCGTTCCTCCGCGAAGGGCGCGGACCTCCTCGAGAAAATCCTTCATCAGCTTCTCGACAGAAACGAATCGGTAGGGTGTCTCGACATTGCCGCGGTGAACGTGATCGCCCTTTCCGGCTTCGTTGTCGTAGGCAACGATTCTGTGTCCCGGTCGCCCGTAATAGAGGGAGTACTTTAGCGGATGAGCCGATCCCGGGACCCGTTTCGCATCGGGCAGCATCCAGAGCTTGGCCTGTAGAATCGCCCCATCCTGGTAAACCCGCTTCTCGGAGAAGAGCAGAACAGCCTTCGCCATATGACGTTATATGTCATATGGCTTGGTTTCCATCAAGCGTTGGTGTCCGCTGAACGGAGCGGCGATCATGCCGACAGATCCACGCCCGGTTGTTCGGACGGGCTTTCCGATCCCGCATGACCCTAAGTGCGCGTCAAGTAGTCCACCAGCGTCATCGTGAACAGGATCCCGACCCAGAAGAAGCCGATGCCGGCAAACAGCTTGACCAGCGGCGGCTCGTGGCGGACCTCCATCGAGAACACCAGGATCGTCGCCACCATCACGGCGGCGACCAGCAACTCGACGATCCAGACATGGGCGAAGGGGAGGGTGGCGCCTAAAGCCACGTTGATCCCGAGCAGCACCAGGAGCGCGCCCGCGGTCAGGACCGGCTCGCGCATGTGCTGCCAGAGGATGCGGCGCTCGTCGCTGGTGCCAAACAAAGGCGAAACTCCTACCGGTTGAGCACGTAGAGGGTCGGGAAGGCGAGGATCCAGATCAGGTCGATGAAGTGCCAGTAGAGCCCGAAGATCTCGATCCGGTTCTGGTGCAGGCTCAAGAAACCCGGCCGGCTCGCCTGCCAGGTCATCACCATGAGGATGGTGATGCCGGTCATCAGGTGCAGGCCGTGCAGCGAGGTCGCGACGTAGTAGAGGTTTACGAACAGCCGCGAGGGGGGCGAGTCCTTCAGTTCGTAGGGCCGGTCGGTCAGGAACGGCATCATGTGCTCGTGGTAGTCGGCGTAGTATTCGTAGCCCTTGAGCACGAGGAACAGCGTGCCGAGCGCGGCGGTGGCGAGCATGAAGCGCACCATGCCGCGCTGCCAGCCGAGGCGCGAGAGCTGGATCGCTCCCGACATCGTCAGGCTGGAGCCGATCAGCACCACGGTGTTGACCGCGCCGATCCAGAACTTGAGGTGGCGCGCCGCCTCCTGGATCGCCTCCGGATGGCGCAGGCGCAGGATCAGCGCGGTGAGGAACAGGCCGGCGAAGAGCAGCAATTCGGTCAGCAGCCAGGCCCACATCCCGAGCACGGCGGCGCGCTTCTGCTGCTCGACTGTGGCGAAGTGCGAGACGAGCTTGACGCCGACGGGGGTCTCGGTGGCGCCCGCGCTCACGAGTGCTGCCTCCCGGTCTCCTGGGCCTGGAGCGGGTAGTCGTACGGCACCTTCGGCGCCACCGGCTCGGTGAGGAAGTTGTGGGCCGGCGGCGGCGAGGCCACCGTCCATTCGAGGCCCCTGGCGTCCCAGGGATTGGCCGGCGCCCGCTTCCCGAACCAGATCGAGTAGACAAGGTAGACCATCGGGAAGATGTAGCCGACAGCGAGGATGGTCGATCCCGCCGAGGACAGGATGTTGAGGAACTGGAATTCCGGCGGATAGACGTGGTAGCGCCGCGGCATCCCGAGATAGCCGAGGATGAATTGCGGTAAGAAGGTGACGTTGAAGCCGATGAAGATCAGGAAGGCGGAGATCCGGCCCCAGGCCTCGATATACATCCGCCCGGTGATCTTCGGCCACCAGAAATGCAGGCCGCCGAGGAAGGCCAGCACCGTGCCGCCGACCATGATGTAGTGGAAATGCGCCACGACGAAGTAGGTGGCGTGGACGTGCTGGTTGATGGCTAGCGTCGCGAGGTAGAGCCCGGTGAGGCCGCCGAGCACGAACAGCCCGATATAGCCCATGGCGTAGAGCATCGGCGTGTCGAGCTTGAGCGACCCTTTGTGGATCGTCGCCGTCCAGTTGTAGACCTTGACCGCCGAGGGCACCGCGACGGCGAAGCTGAGCACCGAGAACGCCACGCTGGCAAAGTCGCTCTGCCCGTTGACGAACATGTGGTGGCCCCAGACGAAGAAGGTCACCGAGGCGAGCCCGATCGCCGCGTAGGCGACGAACTTGTAGCCGAACAGCTTCTTCTGCGCGAAGGCCGGGACGATCTCGGAGATCACCCCCATGCCCGGCAGGACCATGATGTACACGGCCGGGTGCGAGTAGAACCAGAACAGGTGCTGGAACAGCACCGGGTCGCCGCCGTAGGCGGGGTCGAACACCCCGATATGGAAGGCCCGCTCGGCGATGAGCAGGATCAGCGCCACGGTGATGACCGGGGTGGCGAGCAGGAAGATCAGGCTGGTGGCGTAGTGCGTCCAGACGAAGATCGGCAGCCGGAACCAGGTCATGCCCGGCGCCCGCATGGTGTGGATCGTCACCACGAAGTTGAGGCCGGTGAGGATCGACGAGAAGCCGACGATAGTGACGCCGATCAGCGCCGGCACCACCCAGGTGTTCGAGAAGGCGGTGGAGAGGGGCGTGTAGAAGGTCCAGCCGGTATCGACGCCGCCCAAGACCACGCTCGCCAGCGTGAACAGCGCCCCGGTCATGAACACGTACCAGGAGGCGAGGTTCAGCTTCGGGAAGGCGAGGTCCCGCGCGCCGATCATCAGCGGGATCAGGAAGTTGCCGAAGGTGGCGGGGATACTCGGGATCAGGAAGAACCACACCATCACGACCCCGTGGATCGTGAACAGCTTGTTGTAGGTGTCGTTGGTGAAGACCTGCCCGTCCGGCACGACGAGGGCGAGGCGCACCAGCCCCGCCGTCACCGCGCCGATGACGAAGAAGGCGGTGATGCTGGCGAGATACAGGAGCGCGATGCGCTTGTGGTCGGTGGTGAAGAACCACGAGCGCAGGGTGTGCTCGGCGTGCAGGTAGTCCGAGCCGTGGCCGAGGCGGGAATCCGGGGTGTGGGGGTCGCGCAGGGCTGGCCCGTCGGTGATGGTGCCGCTGGTCATTGAACCGGACCTCCTGGCATGGTGTCCTGCTGCGCCGTCGCCCCCGAACTCTTCAGGTAGGCGACGAGACGGTCGAGGTCGTCGGGTGGGATCACGTTGCGGAAGGCCGGCATCACCTGCTTGTAGTCGGCGGCGAGCTTCTGCCGGTTCGGATTGAGGATCTTGTCGCGCAAGTAGGTCTCGTCGGCCGTCACCGTGCGGCCGTCGGCGAGCTTGACCTCGCGTCCGTAGAGGCCGGCGAGCGAGGGTGCCCGCACCTTGGCGCCGGGATCGTGGCAGGCGCCGCAGCCGTAGGATTCGTAGACGACGCGGCCGGCGCCGGCCTGGCCGCCCTGGTTGGCGCCGGCGTTCTGGAGCCAGGCGGCGTAGTCGGCCTGGGTCATCAGGGTCAGCGTCCCGTCCATCTTCGAGTGGTCGGTACCGCAATATTCCGAGCAGTACAGCCGGTAGCTGCCGGTGCGGTCGGCCTTGAACCACATCTCGGTGTAGCGGTCGGGCAGGGTCGCCATCTGCATCCGGAACACCGGGAAGTACAGGTTGTGGATCACGTCCTGGCTGATCATCCGGATCTTGATCGGCTGGCCGATCGGCAGGTGCAGGTCGTTGATCTCGGACTGGCCGGTCGGGTGCTGGAACTTCCACATCCATTGCCGGCCGATCGCCTCGACCACCATGGCGTCGCCCGGCACCTGCTTCGAGATGAAGAACAGCCGGGCGCCCCAGACGAAGAAGATCAGGGTGAGCAGGAACGGGATCAGCATCCAGCTGATCTCGATCAGCACGCTGCGGGTGTTGCCGTGGCTGCGGTCGGCCGCCTCGCCCTGGCGGTAGCGGATCGCGAACCACGTGATGGCGACGAAGACCGGCACCGTCAGCAGCAGCGTCAGGACCGTGAAGGCGAGGATCAGCCAGTCGGTCTCGACCGCCGTCGCGGAGGCGGCCGGCGGCCAGAGCTGGAGCGCGAGGTCGGTCGGGTTCATCGAACGGGGGCTCCGCCTTCGGGCGGGAGGGGCGCCGAGGACTCGAGGGCAGAGGGATCGAGGGCAGAGGGATCGAGGGACTTGCCGGCGATCAGCCGCATCGCGCGCTCGACCGGGATGCGGGCACGCCCGTCGGGGAGGGGGGCGTAGGTCGTCGTCTGCGCCCTGTCCCGCGCCTCCTGGCGGGCGAGGTCCTCGTAGGGCGCGCCCTGGAGGTTGGGCGGCGGCGGCTGCACCTTCGCGGTCTGCTGCGGCGTCAGCGGCGGGGTGGCGCTGACGTGCCAGGCGCCGAACAGGTGCATCATCAGCCCGACCGCGCCGATCGCAGCGGCGACGGAGGCCGCCAGCCCCGCCACCACGAAGGTGGTGCGGCGGACGTCGACGTCCTCCTCCTCGAACCCTTCCGGGTTGTGCGGGCCGTGATCGGGCTCGGGCGGTGCGGCCGGCTTGAGGCCGGAGAGGCGCACGAGGCCCGCCGCGGCGACGGCCGAGAGCATGGCGAAGGGGCCGGGCCTGGAGATCGGATCGCTCACGATGCCTGCCCCCGCAGGCGGCGCTCGACCGGGCCGTAGAGGCCGCCGGCGACGCCGACCACCCCGATCAGCGCCAGCGCGTCGGCCCAGGTGAAGCGGAAGGCGCCGCGAAAGCCCGGCGTGACGAGCCAGAAGATCTCGGCCCCGTGCAGTAGCAGGATCAGGAGGGCGATGCCAGCGAGCAGAGCCGGCCGGCCGGCGGTGCGCCGCGGCACCAGCACGAGGACGGCGAGCACCATCACGCCGATCGCCGCCCACAGGCCGAGGCGGCCGAGCGCGCCGTCGCGGGCGAGATACCAGCGCGCCTCCTCGGGGAGGTTGGCCGACCACACGGTGAGGTACTGCGCGGCGTGGACGAAGCCCCAGATCGCCAGCAGCACCAGGATCGGGTCGGCGAAGGCGGCGGCGGTGCGCTGGTCGCGCCCCGGCCGGCCGGAGGAATCGCGCGCCGCGATCAAGGCCGCCGCCGAGAGGGCGAGGCCCGCCTGGATCGTCATCACCAGGAGGCCGAAGGCCGTCGAGGCGAGGCCGGGATCGGCCGATTGCACCCAGTCCTCCGCCGCCAGCGTCGCCGTGACGATGGTGAGGATCAGGCCGAGGACGGCGCGGCTGCGGCGGCGCGCCGCCGCCGGGGTGCCGGGCTCGGCGGCCGGGCGACGGAAGATGTCGGCGAGCCAGAGCCAGACGGCGAGGTAGGCGAGGCTGCGCAGGATGAAGAAGACGGGGGTGAACCACGCGGCCGCGAACGCCGTGCGCGGGGGAACGCCGCGGTCCCAGGGGTAGAGGCCGCCGAGGCTGAGCAGCACCGGCAGCAGCAGCAGGCCGGCGATCGGCAGGAGGCCGAGCAGGCGGCGCAAGGACGCGGCCATCGGGCCGGCGGCGAAGCCCGCGAGTTCGAGCCCCATCAGGAGCGGCAGGGCGCCGACCGGCAGCGCCACCAGCACCAGCCAGGCGGCGAGGTAGGACGGCATCACCGGGGTACCGGAGGCGCCCGCGAGCGCGCAGGCCGCGAGCGCCGCCACGCCAAGGGCGAGCGAGATCGGGCGGCGGCTCATCGCGGGTCCCTCGCCTTGGTCTGTCGCGACGCGGCCGCAACCGCGTCCCGGTCCTCCGCCGGCAGGCTCGCCAGCGTCGCGCCCTGGCTCAGCTGGAGCGCGCGGATATAGGCGACGATCGCCCAGCGGTCGGCCGGCGGCACCTGCGCGGCGTAAGGGAGCATGTTGCCTTTGCCGTTGCTGATCACGTCGTAGAAGGCTTGAGCCGGCGCCTCCCGCAGGCGGGCCTCGTCGAAGGCGGGCGGGCGCGGATAGCCGCGCTGCACGATCAGCCCGTCGCCGTGGCCGGCGCCGCCGTGGCAGGGGGTGCAGAACACGTCGTAGCGCTCCTGGCCCCGCGCCAGCAGCTCCGGGCCCGCGGAGGCCGGCTGCGGCACCGGCCGGTCGGGGCTCTTGCGCGCCACGGTGCCGGGGGGCGGCAGCCGCATCGTCTGACCTTGCGGGAAGAACGGGTTCGCGTCCCAGGTCTTGGACTTGGGCTGGCTCACCATGTTGGCCTGGTCGCAGGCCGCGAGGGCGAGCGGCAGGAGGAGGGCGAGGCGCTTCACAGCGGCACCCTCCGGACCATCAGGGGGCGTCCCTCGGGCAGCCGCGCCAGGGCCTGCTCGATCCGGGCCGGGTCGAAGCGCGGGCCCGCCGCCTCGAGCGCGAGGAAGAAGCGGTCCTCGCTGGCGCGGGAGAAGCCCGGAATCGCGAAGGCCGGGTGGTTGAGCCGCGGCAGGCGGTTCTGGAACAGCAGCCCCAGCAGCGTCGTCAGCCCGCCGCAGAGCGTGCCGAACGACACGCTCGGCACCATGAAGGCCTGCCAGGAGAAGCGCGGCCGGCCACCGACGTCGAACACGTAGTCGAAGCCCGACGCGTAGAGGCACATCGCCATGAAGGCGACGCCGCCGGCGAGCGCCGCCCCGAGGGCGAGGAGCGCCAGGATCCCGGCCGGGCGGCCGAGCGCGTCGGCGGCGCGGCGCATCGGCACCGGGCCGTAGGTCTCGATCCGGGCGCCGAGATCGCGCTCCTTGAGGGCCTTCACGGCGGCCGCGAGGGTGCCGGCATCGTCGAACTCGGCGCTGACGCCCCAGAGCGGCGCCTCGGCCGTCTCGGCGAGCGTCGGGGCCCGCTCGCCGCTCGGCTGTCCGTCGGGGTGGCTCTCGGCGAAGCGGCGGGTCTCGGTGATCGAGACCATCGGCAGGGTGCGAAGGCCTAAGAGCAGCAGGGCGAGGAAGAGGCCGACGGAGCCCGCGAGCGTCGCCAGCCCCCAGGCGCCCATTGTGTAGGGATGCGCCGAGGAGGGCAGGAAGTCGTGGCTGAGCGTCACGATCAGCAGCATGAAATGGTCGCCGAAGCTGCCGATGGCGGCCGCCACGCCGACGAGCGCCACCACGAGGCCGGAGCGGCGGAACGCCCGAAACCAGAACAGCTGCACCGGGACGAGGGCGAAGACCACGATGATCCAGAACGCCCAGGCATGCGAGCCGGAGAGGCGGCGCACCAGCACGCCCCTGTCGTAGGCGTCACCGTGCAGGAGGCTGGAGAAGATCTCGGTGGCGTAGCAATAGGCCGAGGCGAGCCCGAGACCCAGCATCAGGCGGGCCATCAGGGCGAGGTGGCGCTCGGTGATCAGCGCCTCGAGCTGGAGCGCCCGGCGCACCAGCACGCAGAGCGCCGCGGTGACGCCGACGCCCGAGAGCAGCGACGCGGCAAGGAAGGTCACCGGCAGGAGCGTGTCGTGCCAGCCCGGCAGGACGGTGCCGGCGAGCATCACCGAGGCCCCGGTCTGGAGCGCGACGACGAGGACGAGGGCGAGGGCAGAGAGGGTGCGGGTGGCGATGAGCCAGCGCTCCCAGTGGGTCGAGGCCCCGCGCCAGCCGAGCGCCAGGATGCCGTAGACCTGCGCCTTGAGGAGCGTCAGCCGCCGCGGACGGCCGCGCGCGTCGGCCTCCGCCATCACCGCCTCGAAGGCGCGGTCGCGCAAGGCGGCGAGGTCGGGCAGCATCCCGACGTACCAGAGGCTGAGGCAGACCCCGAGGAAGCTGATGATGTCGACCGCGTCCCAGACGAGCGGCGAGCGGAATTGCGGCCAGAGCGCCAGGGTGTTGGGGTAGGGCAGGGTCCAGTAGAACACCCAAGGCCGCCCGAGATGGATGATCGGGTAGAGGGCGGCCGCCGCCGCGGCGAGGATCGCGGTGGTCTCGGCGATGCGGTCGATCCCCGAGCGCCAGGCGGCGCCGGTGAGCCGCAAGGTGGCGGAGGTGAGGAGCGCCCCGCAGGCGATGCCGATCCACCAGTCGTAGGCGACGATGTCGAGCGCCCAGACGACCGGGTTGTTGTTGTGCCAGATGCCGACGCCGTTGATCAGCAGCCAGGCCAGCGCCGCGGCGAAGATTCCGAGGAGCCCGCAGGCTCCCGCGAAGGCGATCCACCATGCCCGCGAGCGGGTGCGGGCCGGGGCCCCGGTCACCGCGCGGCCGATCGACGCGAAGTCCTCGGCCCTGCCGAGCAGGCCGGCGCGGGGGATCACGGTGCCGCTCATAAGGTGCTCCCGGATTTCACGGAAGCCTGCTCGACCAGCCGGGCGAGGTAGGTGGTGCGCGGCCGGGTGTTGAGCTCGGCGAGCAGCCCGTAATTGCGCGGATCGGCGGCGGCCTGCGCGACCCGGCTGCCGGAATCGCGCAGATCGCCGAAGGTGATGGCCCGGGTCGGGCAGGCGCCCTGGCAGGCGGTCTCGACCGCGCCGTCGGGGATCGGGGCGTGGTCGCCCCGCGTCGAGTCGATCCGCGCGGCGGCGATGCGCTGGACGCAGTAGGTGCACTTCTCCATCACGCCGCGGGCCCGGACGGTCACCTCCGGGTTGCGCTGCTGCTGCTGCACCGGCGCCATGTCGCCGGAATAGTCGAGGTAGTTGAAGCGCCGGACCTTGTAGGGGCAGTAGCTGGAGCAGGCCCGCGTGCCGACGCAGCGGTTGTAGACCATGAGGTTCAGCCCCTCGCGGTCGTGGACGGTCGCCTCCACCGGGCAGCCGACCTCGCACGGCGCCTGCTCGCAATGCATGCAGGGCACCGGCATGAAGTGGGTCTTGGGGTCGTCGAGGCCGCCCTCGTAGTAGCGGTCGATCCGCAGCCAGTGCAGCCAGCGGCCGAGAGCCACCTCCTCCTTGCCGACGACCGGGATGTTGTTCTCGGACTGGCAGGCGGTGACGCAGGCGTTGCAGCCGATGCAGGCGTCGAGGTCGATCACCATGCCCCAGGCGCGCTCTTTGTCGTAGCGCCCGCCGGGCGAGGTCGGGGCCGGCGGGTAGAGCGAGGGCAGGGCCTCGCGGGAGGCGACGGGCGTCGTGCTGCCCACCGCCTGCACGCGCACGAAGTCGTGCCCCTCCATCGTGCCGTGATCTTGCGTCGTCACCGGCGGCGCCTTGCGGCCGGTGGCGGCGAGCGTCGCCTCCGCGACGCGCCAGGGCGTGGCGCTGCGGCGTAAACGGTAGGCGTCGTAGCCGAGGCCGTCGGCGAGCTGCTCGGGAATGCGTCGGCCGTAGCCGAGGAAGACCGTGACGGACTCGTCGGCCTGGCCCGGCTGGATCCAGACCGGCCCCTCGATCCGTCGCCCCTCGGCCTCCAGGGTGACGACGTCGCCCTGGCGCAATTCCTCGCGCTCGGCCAGCACGGGGCTCACCGCGATCACGTTGCCCCACACCACCTTGGTCAGGGGTTTGGGCAACTCCTGGAGCCAGGCGAGGTTGGCGAGGCTGCCGTCCCAGACGGTCGCGTCGGGCCGGAACAGCACCTCGACCCGTCGGGCGGGACCCGCCGGCGACGGGGCGAGGCGCGCAGTGGCGATCTTGGCCGGGAGCGGCGCACCGACGGTCTCGGCCGGAAACGCGGTGTCGGCGAGGAAGCCCGCCTGGAGGAAGGCTTCGCGCCGGGTCTTCCAGGCGGCGTCGGTCTCGTCCGGCCGGCGCCAATGGGCGTCGAAGAGAGCGGCGCCGTCCTTGGCCTCGGCATCGGTGAGAATCGACAGCACCTCCGGACCCGAGCGGCCGTCGTAGAGCGGGCGCACCGTCGGCTGGATCAGCGTCACCGTGCCGTCGAGGGAGCGGGCATCGCCCCAGGCTTCGAGCGGGTGGGCGAGCGGCAGGTTCCAGTCACAGTGGAAGGCGGTCTCGTCCTGGTAGAGCCCGGCATGGATCTTGAGCGGCACGCGGGCCAGCGCGTCGAGGAAGCCGAGGTCGCCCGGTGCCTCGTAGACCGGGTTGACGTCGAGCATCACCAGCACCTGCACCTCGCCCCGGCGCATCGCCTCGGCGAGGGCGCCCAGGGGCTCGGGGTCGAGGACCGGGACCGGGGCGGTATGGAACACGGTGCGGCCGGTATTGCCGAGCGCCGCGTTGAGGCGGTGGACCTGCGCCAGCAGCTCCGGCCCTCCTTGCGCCCCGGCGATCACGAGGCCGCTGCCGCGCGCCGCGTTCAGCGCCGCGAAGGCTTGTCTGCGCCACGCGGCGGCCGGGCCGCTGCGATCCTCCGCCGCGCCGCCGCCGGCCTCGGCGAGGAGGTCGCGCACCAGCCGCTCCAGGCCGTCCGAACCGACGGCGAGGGGAGAATCGGCCTTGGCCGAGGTCAGGCTCGGGCTCGGTCCCGCGTGGTGGAGGGCGAGCAGGCGCCCCCCGGCCGCGGCCTTGCGGCGGGCCTCGATCCAGTCGCGCGCCAGACCGACCTGGCCCGGCCCGGGATCGAGCAGGTCGCCGTCGAGGGAGACGACGACGCGCGCCTGGTCGAAGCGCCAGCGGGTCTCGAGCGGGCGGCCGTGGGCGAGGCGGGCGCCCTCGTAGAGCGCCTCGCGCCCGGTCGGGGCCGAGACGTGCCAGCGCATCCCCGGGAAATCCCGGCGCATCGCGGCGATCTGGGCTGCCAGGGACGGCGAGGTCACCGGCCCGGTGACGAGGTGGAGGCCGCGCCCGCCTTCCGTTGCCTTGAGGGCGGCGAAGCGCCCTGTCATCGCGGCGCGGAACGCCTGCCAGGAGCTCGGCCGGCCGAGATGTTGCGGCGTCTGGAGCCGGAACGGGTCGTAGAGCCCGAGCACGGAGGCTTGTCCGAACACGTCGGTGCCGCCGCGGCTCCAGGGATGCTCGGCATTGCCCTCGATCTTGAGCGGGCGGCCGTTGCGGGTGGTGACCGTGATGCCGTTGGCGAACCCGTCGGTCAGGGCCGCCGAGGCATAGGCGAGCGGCGCCCCCGGCACGATCCGCTCGGGCTGGCGGACGTAGGGGATCTCCTGCGTGCGCCCGTCCGGCTGGCCGCAGGCGGCAAGGCCACTCATCGCGAAGGAGGCGGCCATCAGCTTGAGGAAGCCGCGCCGGTCGGGCGCCGCGGCCAGCCGCGCGGCGGCCGGGTACTCGGTGTCGAGGAAGGTCCGGAACTCGGGCGAATCCGCCACCGCGTCGAGGCTGCGCCAGAAGGCCGGGCCGTCGCCGGCGGCGAGGCGGGCGCGGAGCAGCGCGATGTCGTCGGTCATCGGTGGCAGATCCCGCATTCGGTCAGCCGCTCGCCGCCGCGGATGTGATACTGGCGCACCAGCTCGGGCCCGAGCGTGGCCTGGTTCGCCGGCGGGCTCCAGGACATGTCGAGGATCTGGTCCTTGGGCCGCACGTATTTCTCGGGGTTGCGGTGGCAATCGAGGCAGAAGCTCATCTCGAAGGCGTTGGCCCGGTAGGTGAGCTGCATGTCGGTGACGCTGCCGTGGCAGGTCGAGCAGCCGATGCCGTTGGTCACGTGGACCGAGTGGTTGTAGTAGACGTAGCCCGGCAGCTTGTTCAGGCGGGTCCAGACCAGGGGCTGGTCCTTGGCGTAGCTCGCCCGCACCGGCTCCAGCATCTCCGAGCCGGACCAGATCTGGCCGTGGCAGGTCATGCAGGTCTGGGTCGGCGGGATGCCGGCGGTGGCCTGTGTCTCGACCGTGGTGTGGCAGTAGCGGCAGTCGATCTTCAGCTCGCCCGAATGGTGCTTGTGGCTGAACGGCACCGGCTGGGCCGGCGCCACCCCGACGCCGGTGACGTAGGAGGAGCGCACCAGCCCCGCCCCCACCACCGGCAGGGCCGCGAGGCAGGCCGCACCGGTGAGGAGCGCGAGGCGCAGGAGGGCGTCGGCGCCCGGCGCGAAGAGCTGGCGCACGGCGTCAGGCCCCGTCCCGGCCCTGGGCCGGGCCGCCGAGAATCAAGGCGGGGATCACGCTCTGCACGCCGTCCTCGTCATGCCGCAACCTAGTTCCGAACGATGCCAAGCTAGGTGGCGCAGCGTCCGGCCCCGGCCAGGGGCCGCGGGGCCGGGAACGGCCGAATGTCACAGCCGGCGCGTCATCGCCTCACGCTGGGGCAGACGGGTCACAGGTCCTGCGTCATCAGCGTCGCGCCGGCACCGTAGCCGGGAGGCGGTGCCTCGGGGATCGCCCGGAAGCCGTGGCGGCGCCAGAAGCCGGCGGCCTCGCCGACCGCGACTAGCACGATCGCCGGCAGGCGCCGCCGCCGGGCCTCGTGCCGCATCAGCCCGACGAGATCCGACGCCGCGCCGCGGCCGCGGGCCTCGGGGGCGAGGGCGACGTCGTGGAGGCACCAGGCGCCGGCCGGATCGGGTAGGGCTCCGAGCAGCGTATCGAGGTCCGGCACCGACCTTGCAAGCCAGGGGTGGCCGACGGCGTAACCCAGCAGGTCACCGTCGGCCGTCAGCGCGAAGCAGCCCTCCGGGCACAGCCGCAGGCGCTCGGCCATCACCGCGTCGTCCTCCGGGTAATCCGGGTGGACGTTGGCGGCGATGGTCGAGGCGGCGGCGAGATCCGACGCCCGCAGCGGGCGCCAGCGGAGATCCGGCGTGGTCAGCGGGCGGCCTCGTAGGTGAAGGTCGGCGCGGCCTGGAGCTGCGCCTTGGTCAGCCGCACCTCCGCCTCCCGCACCGTGCCGTCCGGCCCGGTCGCCAGCACCGTGGCGCGGCCGCGGGGCTCGGGCGCCGCGACCGAGCCGGTGGCCTCGTCGACGGTACCGCTGCGCTTGGCCGGCACGGCGGCGAGCGCCTGGTCGGTCACCTTGGCGCCCGGCATCGTCTCCGGCTTGGCGGTGTTCGCGGCGGCCTCGCTCGGCGCGCGCTCGGGCGTGGTGTGGGAGGCCGGGGCCTCGGCCGCGGCCGCGCCGGTGTTCCAGGCCAGCTTGTCGAACGGCACCGCCACGGATTTCTGGCCGATGCCGAGGAAGCCGCCGACGCCGATCACCACCGCCCGCACCCGCCCGTCCTCGGTGAGCAGCACGTCCTCGATCTCGCCGACCCGGACGTGGTCCATCCCGATCACCTTCACGCCGACGAGCTTCGAGGCCCGGATGCTGCCGGGCTCCGGCCGGGTCAGGAATCCCGCCGCCGGATCGGGGGCGGCCGCCGGCTGCTGGGCGAGGGCGGGGGCGGCGGCGAGCAGGGCGGCGAGAAGAAGGGTACGCGAGAGGGTCGTCATGTCGGGTCTCCGGGCGGTTGAGGGCTGTCCGAGAGAAAAACCTTTTCAAGGCCTGGCGTGGGATCCCCTCTCCCGTGTGGGAGAAGGGCAGGGGTGAGGGTGTGACGTGTCCGCGTGAAGCACCGAGCGTCGTGCTGGCAGCTCAACGGTTCAGGATCGTTGCGGAAACCGAGCCACCCTCACCCCCAGCCCCTCTCCCACTCGGGAGAGGGGGGACCCGCGCTCCTTCCTTCTCCCGACAGACCTGCGGGTGATGCAGGCTTCCAGGGCTTCAACCGGGCCGGAGCGCCACGGTTCACCAGCGCAGGCGATCCATCAGCCCGCCGATGGCGGCCCGCGCCGAGCCCGCCGCACCGACCGCCCAGTCCCGCGCCCGGGCGGCGACGCCGCGGGTCGCCCGCGCGCGCGCCTCGGCCTCCTGCTCCGCCAGCATCGCGTGGACGTAGGCATCCTCCTGCGGCTTGCAGGCGGCGAGCGCCGCGCGCTGCGCCGCCCGCCGCTCCGTCCCGAGGGGCTGGCCCGAGAAGGCCTGCCGCACGCAGGCGTGCCAGCGGGTCTCGAGGGCCGGAAGGTCGGCCTCCTCGGCCATGGCCGGACCGCAGGCGAGGGCGACGACGAGGAGCGACGGCGAACGGGCGCCGGCGGATCGCCGGCGTCTCGTCCCGCTCACCCCCGCCGCAGGAGGAACACCCCCTGCGTGCCGACGAGGTTCCACACCCACCACGGCAGGGCGAAGCGCATCGGATGGCCCGAGGCGTCGAGCGCCGAGGCGCGCTCGATCCGGGCGCCGACGAGGCGGCACAGGCCGACGAAGTCGCGAATGGTGCAGTGGTGGATGTTGGGGGTCGCGTACCAGGGATCGGGCAGGGTGTCGGTCACCGGCATCCGGCCGCGCAGCAGCAATTCGCTGCGCACCCGCCAATGGCCGAAATTCGGGAACGACACGATCGCGTGCCGGCCGATCCGCAGGAGGTGCTCCAGCACCTCTTTCGGCTGGCGCGTCGCCTGGATCGTCTGCGACAGGATCACGTAGTCGAAGGCGTCGTCGGGATAGGCCGCCAGATCGGTGTCGGCGTCGCCCTGGATCACCGGCAGGCCGTGGGTGAGGCACGCGTTGACGCCCTCGCGCGAGAGCTCGATGCCGCGGCCGTCGACGCCGCGCCGGTCGCGCAGGAGCGCCAGCAGCGAGCCGTCGCCGCAGCCGACGTCGAGCACCCGGGATCCCGGCTCGACGAGGTTGAGCATCACCAGGTGGTCGATGCGGGCCGAGCCGGTGGCGTCCTGCGGCAGGTCCGCGGGGGCGAGGGAGGGGCTGGTGGTCGCGCTCACAGGCCGCGCTCCCGGGCCGCGGCCGCGATGAAGCCCTTGGCCGCCGAGATCATCGCCGGCTCGTCGAGCAGGAAGGCGTCGTGGCCCTTGTCGCTCTCGACCTCGACGAAGGCGACCGGGGCCGCCGCCGCGTTGAGCGCGTGGACGATCGCCCGCGAATCGGCGGTCGGAAACAGCCAGTCGGAGGTGAAGGACATGATGCAGAACCGGGTTTTGGTGCCCCGGAAGGCGTTGGCGAGCACGCCGCCGTGGTCGGCGGCGAGGTCGAAATAGTCCATCGCCCGGGTGAGGTAGAGGTAGGCGTTGGCGTCGAAGCGCTCGACGAAGGTGATGCCCTGGTGGCGCAGGTAGCTCTCGATCTGGAAGTCGGCATCGAACGAGAAGGTCGGGGCGTCCCGGTCCTGGAGGCGGCGGCCGAACTTGCGGTGGAGCGCCGGCTCGGACAGGTAGGTGATGTGCGCGCCCATCCGGGCGACGCCGAGCCCCTTGGCCGGGCGCGTGCCGACGTCGAGGTAGCGTCCGCCGTGCCAGTTCGGATCGGCGAGGATCGCCTGCCGGCCGACCTCGTGGAAGGCGATGTTCTGGGCCGAGTGGCGCGCCCCCGTCGCGATCGGCATCGCGGCGAAGACCCGCTCGGGATAGCTCGCCGCCCATTGCAGCACCTGCATCCCGCCCATCGAGCCGCCGATGCACAGGAACAGGTCCTTGATGCCGAGCCGGTCGAGCAGCATCGCCTGGCCGCGCACCATGTCGCGGATCGTCACCAGCGGGAAGTCGAGGCCGTAGGCCCGGCCGGTCGCGGGATCGAGCGAGGCCGGCCCGGTCGTGCCCATGCAGGAGCCGACGACGTTGGCGCAGATCACGAAGTAGCGGTCGGTGTCGACCGGCTTGCCGGGCCCGACCAGCTGCTCCCACCAGCCGGGCTTGCCGGTGACCGGGTGGGTGTTGGCGACGTGCTGGTCGCCGGTGAGCGCGTGGCAGACCAGCACCGCGTTGCTGCGCGCCTCGTTGAGCGTGCCCGCGGTCTGGTAGGCGATCTGCCAGGGCGCCAGGTCCACGCCCGCATCCATCGCCAGGGCTTCGTCGGCGCCGAACCGGGCGACGGGGCTCGTCGGCTCGACCGCCTGGGAGGCGGGATCGAGGCCGGGCTTCAGGAGTGGTGTGGCCATGCTTCTCACGGGGCTGTCGCCGGACGGCGGGCTTGACGAGGCTGTGGCTGAAAAAACCGGAGGCGGTTCGTTCTCCAAACCGGACCGGTCGTTAAAGCGTCCAAAAATTCCGTTTCGACGGACGAAAGAGGTAGGGCTTCGCTGCCACCCCGTCAATCGACGGAAGGGACTTCTCCCGAGGGCTCGCGCGACGGTGGCCCTGGCCCGCGGGCGAGGGCGGTCGTAAGACGGATCTTTCCGCCGCACTCTTACGGGACGCCATGACGACCCCGCCCGCCGACCTCGCCGCCCTCCGGGCCGACATCGACCGCATCGATTCGGCGATGCATGACCTCCTGATGGAGCGCGGCCGGATCATCGACCGGCTGATCGCCGTCAAGAAGACCTCGGCCTCCGGCTCGGCCTTCCGGCCCGGCCGCGAGGCCTCGATGATGCGCATGATCGCCGAGCGCCACCAGGGGCTCCTGCCCCTCGACACGGTGGAGGGGATCTGGCGGGTCATCATCGCGACCTTCACCTACGTCCAGGCGCCGTTCGCGGTCCATGCCGACGTCTCGGGCGGCGACGCGCCGATGCGCGATTCGGCCCGGTTCCATTTCGGCTTCACGGTGCCCTACCGCCCGCATCCGAGCGCCGCGGCGGTGATCGCCGCGGTGGCGGCCTCGCGCGGCGACCTCGGGGTGTTCCGCCTCGACCAGGGCGTGACGGCGGGCGCCTGGTGGCGTCAGCTCGCCGGCGCCGGGAGACCGAAGGTGATCGCTCGCCTCCCCTTCATCGAGCGGCCCGGACACCCGGCCGGCACCCCGGTCTTCTGCATCGCCAAGCCCCTCGACGATCCGAGCGCGGCGCAACGCGACTGGGTGCTCTACGCCGCCCGGTTCGAGCGCTGGCGCGACGAGGCGGCAGAGGCCGTGGTGGAGTTGGGCGGCGAGGTGGTGGCGAGCGCCGGGATCGGCGGGGGCCTGAGCCAGCTTCTGGCGCTGCCGGGGGGCGTGAGCCCGGAGGAGGCGCGAGCGGCGCTGGCGGAGGCCGGGGTCGCGCCGGGCGCCTTCGAGGAGATCGGCAGCCACGCGGCGCGGTTCCGGGTGGGGCAAAGCTGATCTCAAAAACGATCAGGTGAAAAGAAAAGCGCGGGTCTCCCTCTCCCGTTCGGGAGAGGGGGTCCCGCGCTTTGATTGTTTGCCGTTATTCTAGGCCGTCGTACCCAGCCGCCGGTTGAGCCCGAGCGCGCCGAGCGTGCAGACCGCGCCCGACAGCAGGTAGACGCCGACCCACGGCAGGCCGAGATGGCTCGAGGCGTAGAGCGCGACCAGCGGCGCGAAGCCCGCGCCGACGAGCCAGGCGAGGTCGGAGGTCAGCGCCGAGCCGGTGTAGCGGTACTTGGTGCCGAAGTTCTCCGCGATGGCGCCCGAGCTCTGGCCGTAGGCGAGGCCGAGCAGCGCGAAGCCGACCACCACGAAGATGGTCTGCCCGGCCATGCTGTCGCCGAAGAGCAGCGGGGCGACGATGCTGCCCAGCGCGAACAGGCCGATCAGGGCGGCGGCGATCGCGATGGTCGAGCGCCGGCCGATCTGGTCGGCGATCAGGCCCGACATGACGATCGTCATCGTGGCGATCGTGGCGCCGGCGAACTGCACCATCAGGAACTCGCCGACCGAGCGGCCGGTGAACAGGTTGATCCAGCTGACCGGGAACACCGTGACGAGGTGGAACAGCGCGTAGCAGGCCAGCGGCACGAAGGCGCCGACCAGGATGTTGCGCCCGCTCGCCCGCACCGTCTGGAGGACCGGCTCCGGCTCGAGCTCGTCGGCCTCGAGCAGGCGGCGGAATTCCTCCGTCGCGACGAGGCGAAGCCGCGCGAACAGGGCCACGACGTTGATCGTGAAGGCGACGAAGAACGGGTAGCGCCAGCCGAAGCCCATGAAGTCGGCATCCGACAGCTGGAGCTGGAAGAACGCGAACAGCCCGCTCGCCAGCATGAAGCCGACCGGCGCGCCGAGCTGCGGCAGCATCGCATACCAGCCGCGGCGGTTCTCCGGCGCGTTGAGGGCGAGCAGCGAGGCGAGCCCGTCCCAGGCGCCGCCGAGCGCCAGGCCCTGGCCGATCCGGCACAGGCCGAGCAGCACCGCCGACCAGTGCCCGATGGTCTCGTAGCCCGGCAGGAACGCGATCAGGCAGGTCGAGAGGCCGAGCAGGAACAGCGCGATGGTGAGCTTGGTCGCCCGGCCGTAGCGCCGGTCGATCGTCATGAACAGCACCGAGCCGACGGGACGGGCCACGAAGGCGAGGGCGAAGAGCCCGAAGGAGTACAGCGTGCCGGTCACCGGCTCGGCCCAGGGGAACACCAGGCGCGGGAACACCAGCACGCAGGCGAGGCCGAACACGAAGAAGTCGAAGAACTCGGAGGTGCGGCCGATGATGACCCCGAGGGCGATCTCGCCGGGGGCGACGTGGCCGGGCTCCGACGAGACCAGGCGGGCGTCCCGTTCCGGCTTGGAGGAGTTGGCGGCGGCGGGGTCCGCCGTGATCGTGGCCATATCGGATTCCTGCTTCGTCACGCTACGAAGGCCCCTTCCTTAGAGGAGAACCGGGCATCTGGGGGCCTGGACAAAACGTCCAATCCCGCGAGGCCTCCGGCGGGCGTACAGGACAGGAGCCGAAAGCTGATCGTCCGGGCTGCCCGTGAAACACTTGCGCCTCTTCCTCGTACTTCCGTTCATCCTCCTCACCGGAGGATGCAATATGGTGCTGCTTTCGCCCTCCGGCGACGTGGCGCTGCAGCAGCGTAACCTGCTGATCGCCTCCACGGTTCTGATGCTCCTCATCATCATTCCCGTGATGGCGCTGACCGTCGCCTTCGCCTGGCACTACCGCGAGGGCAACAAGAAGGCCGTCTACGACCCGAATTTCCACCACTCGACCGGGCTCGAGGTGGTGATCTGGTCGGCCCCCCTGCTGATCATCGTGGCGCTCGGCGCGCTCACCTGGCTCGGCACGCATCTGCTCGATCCCTACCGGCCGGTGAGCCGCATCAGCGCCGCCAAGCCGATCGTGTCGAGTGTCGGCGACCCGATGGTCTCCGGCAAGCCCCTGGTGGTCCAGGTCGTCGCCCTCGACTGGAAGTGGCTGTTCCTCTACCCCGAGCAGGGCATCGCCTCGCTCAACGAGGTCGCCGCCCCCGTCGACCGGCCGATCGAGTTCCGCATCACGTCGTCCTCCGTGATGAACTCGCTGTTCATCCCGGCGCTCGCCGGCCAGATCTACGCCATGCCGGGCATGCAGACGCGGCTCAACGCCGTGATCAACAAGGTCGGCGACTACGAGGGCTTCTCGGCCAACTACAGCGGCGCCGGGTTCTCGCACATGCGCTTCGCCTTCAAGGGCGTCGACGAGGCGGATTTCAACGCCTGGGTCGACAAGGTCAAGCAGCAGGGCGGCGGCCTCGACCGGGCCGGCTACCTGAAGCTCGAGCGCCCGAGCGAGAAGGAGCCGGTGCGCTACTACAAGACCGTCGACGCCGACCTCTACGACGCGATCCTCAACATGTGCGTCGACCGCGCCAAGATGTGCATGCACGACATGGCGGCGATCGACGCCCGCGGCGGCGGCGGCCGCGAGGGCCTGCACAGCGTCATGAGCCTGACCTACGACAAGGCCGTCCGCCGCGGAACCGGCGCGACCCAGCAGGCGACCTTCGTCACCGCGCTCTGCACCCCCGCCGACGCCTACGGCCTCGGCAACGCCTCGAAGGCGTCCGCCGCCGCGAGCCTGCGCCTGAACTGAGCCCCGTTCGCCGGACTGGTCACCGGTCCGGCGGCACGGCGATGCGGGGAACGAGACCCCGGGCGGAGCCGCCCTCGCGCGGCCCCGCCCGGCCCGGGCCCTTAAAAGAAGCTACCTGCACTCCAGGCTGAGCCATGAACTCCGAGCACAATCCGATCGAAGCCTACCCGCACTGGTGGCGGCTCCTGTTCGGCCGCTTCACCATCGAATCCCTGCCGCTCCACGAGCCGATCGTGGTGGTGACCTTCCTGGTCGTGGCGCTGGGCGGCCTCGCCGTCCTCGGCGTGCTGACCAAGTACAAGCTCTGGGGCCCGCTCTGGCGCGACTGGATCACCAGCGTCGACCACAAGAAGATCGGGATCATGTACATGGTCCTCGGGCTCGTCATGCTGCTGCGCGGCTTCGCCGACGCGGTACTGATGCGCTCGCAGCAGGCGATCGCGCATGGCGGCGCCGAGGGCTTCCTGCCGCCGCACCACTACGACCAGATCTTCACCGCCCACGGCGTGATCATGATCTTCTTCGTGGCGATGCCGCTGGTCACCGGGCTGATGAACTTCGTGGTGCCGCTCCAGATCGGCGCCCGCGACGTCGCCTTCCCGTTCCTCAACAACTTCAGCTTCTGGATGACCACCGGCGGCGTCGTGCTGACGATGATGTCGCTGTTCGTCGGCGAGTTCGCGGCCACCGGCTGGCTCGCCTATCCGCCGCTCTCCAACATCGCCTACTCGCCGAGCACCGGCGTCGACTACTACATCTGGGCGCTCCAGATCGCGGGCGTCGGCACGACATTGTCGGGCGTCAACCTGATCGCCACCATCGTCAAGATGCGGGCGCCGGGCATGTCGCTGATGAAGATGCCGGTCTTCACCTGGACCTCGCTCTGCACCAACATCCTGATCGTCGCCTCCTTCCCGGTCCTCGGGGCGGTGCTGGCGCTCCTCACCCTCGACCGCTACGTCGGCACCAACTTTTTCACGAACGATCTCGGCGGCAACCCGATGATGTACGTGAACCTGATCTGGATCTGGGGCCACCCCGAGGTCTACATCCTGGTGCTGCCGGCCTTCGGCATCTTCTCCGAGGTGACCTCGACCTTCTCCGGCAAGCGCCTGTTCGGCTACGCCTCGATGGTCTACGCCACCGTCGTCATCACCATCCTGTCCTACCTGGTCTGGCTGCACCACTTCTTCACCATGGGGTCGGGGGCGAGCGTCAACTCGTTCTTCGGCATCACCACGATGATCATCTCGATCCCGACGGGCGCGAAGATCTTCAACTGGCTGTTCACCATGTATCGCGGCCGGATCCGCTTCGACCTGCCGATGATGTGGACCGTCGCCTTCATGCTGACCTTCGTCGTCGGCGGCATGACCGGCGTGCTCCTCGCCGTGCCCCCGGCCGACTTCATCCTCCACAACTCGCTGTTCCTGGTCGCGCACTTCCACAACGTGATCATCGGCGGCGTGCTGTTCGGCCTGTTCGCCGGCATCTACTACTGGTGGCCGAAGGCCTTCGGCTTCCGCCTCGACCCGTTCTGGGGCAAGGTCTCGTTCTGGTGCTGGGTCAGCGGGTTCTGGGTCGCGTTCACGCCGCTCTACATCCTCGGCCTGATGGGCGTGACCCGGCGCATGAGCTCGTTCTCGGGCACCGAGTACCAGCCGCTCTTCGTCATCGCGGCCTTCGGCGCGCTGCTGGTCGCCTGCGGCATCGGCGCGATGATCGTCCAGTTCGCCGTCAGCATCCTGCGGCGCGAGCAGCTTCGCGACCTCACCGGCGATCCCTGGGGCGGCCGCACCCTCGAATGGGCGACCTCCTCGCCGCCGCCGGCCTACAACTTCGCCTTCACGCCGATGGTGCATGACGGCGACGCCTGGTGGGACATGAAGAGCCGCGGCCACACGCGTCCGGTGGAGGGCTACAAGGCCATCCACATGCCCAAGAACACTGGCGCGGGCGTGATCATCTCCGCCATCGCCACCGTCTTCGGCGTCGCCATGGTGTGGTACGTCTGGTGGCTCGCGGCGCTTGCCTTCGTCGGCGTGATCGCGGCGACCATCATCCACACCTTCAACTACGACCGCGACTACTACATCCCCGCCGACGAGGTGGCGCGGACCGAGGACGCGCGCACCCGCGCGCTCGCCACGGCCCCGGCCGCCACCCCCGTGGGAGCCTGAGGAACCCATGGCACACGCACACACCGCCGCAGCGGACGACGGCGAGCTGCACTTCTACGTCACGGACGACGAGCACGGCCACGCCGAGGGCGGGACCATGCTCGGGTTCTGGCTCTACCTGATGAGCGACTGCCTGATCTTCGCGATCCTGTTCGCGACGTACGGCGTGCTCGGACGGAACTACGCGGCGGGCCCGTCCGGCGCGGACCTGTTCGACCTCAAGCTCGTGGCGGTGAACACCGCCATGCTGCTGTTCTCCTCCATCACCTACGGCTTTGCCATGCTGGAGATGGAGAAGGGCGACCAGCGCATGACGCAGCGGTGGCTCGCGATCACCGGGGCCTTCGGCCTCTGCTTCATCGGCCTCGAGCTCTACGAGTTCGCCCACCTGATCCACGAGGGCGCCACGCCCCAGCGCAGCGCCTTCCTGTCGTCGTTCTTCACCCTGGTCGGCACCCACGGCCTGCACGTCAGCTTCGGCCTGGTCTGGCTCGTGACCCTGATGGTGCAGGTGCACCAGCGCGGCCTGATCGAGGCCAACCGCCGCCGGCTGATGTGCCTGAGCATGTTCTGGCACTTCCTCGACGTGATCTGGATCGGCGTCTTCACCTTCGTCTACCTGATGGGGTCCCTGAAATGAGCGTCCGCGCTCCCATCTCCGACGACGTCCACGTCGAGGTCGTCCACGACCACCACGAGGCCGGCCACGGCTCGCGCCGGGGCTACATCACCGGCTTCGTCCTGTCGGCGATCCTGACGGCGATCCCGTTCTGGCTGGTGATGGCGGAGGTCTTCTCGGATTCCCGCGTCACCTCCCTCGTCATCATGGGCTTCGCGGTGGCGCAGATCGTCGTCCACATGGTCTACTTCCTGCACATGAACGCCCGCTCGGAGGGCGGCTGGACCATGATGGCGCTGATCTTCACCATCGTGCTGGTGGTGATCGCGCTCTCGGGCTCGCTGTGGGTGATGTACCACCTCAACACCAACATGATGCCGATGTCGCCGGGCGACATGCGCACCATGCCGTGACGGCGAGCACCGATCTCGCAAAGCCTGCCGGGACGGTTCCGCCGTCCCGGCGCAAGCGCCTCCTCCTGGTGGCGCTGTCGCTGCTCGCCACCGCCCTGTTCCTCGGTCTCGGGATCTGGCAGGTCGAGCGGCGGGCCTGGAAGCTCGACCTCATCGCTCGGGTCGAGGCACGGCTCGCCAGCCCCCCCGTCCCGGCCCCCGGCCGGGCCGCGTGGCCGGCGATCTCCCGCGACGCCGACGAGTACCGCCGCGTCACCGCCTCGGGCCGCTTCCTCTCCGACCGCGCCGTCCGCACCATGGCGGTGACCGAGAAGGGCGCAGGCTCCTGGCTCCTCGTCCCCCTCGTGACCGAGGCCGGCGATACCATCCTGGTCAACCGCGGCTTCGTGCCCGCGGACTGGCAGCCTGCGAGAGGAGACGGGGAGGGGGCCGCGACGGTGACAGGCCTGCTGCGCCTGCCGGAGCCCGGCGGCGGCTTCCTGCGCAGCAACGATCCGGCCCACGACCGCTGGTACTCCCGCGACGTCGCGGCGATCGCCGACGCCAAGGGGCTCGGCCCGGTGGCGCCCTACTTCATCGACGCGGATGCGTCGGCCAACCGCCCCGGCGGGCCGGTCGGCGGGCTCACCGTCGTGGCGTTCCGCAACCACCACCTGATCTACGCGCTGACCTGGTTCGGCCTCGCGGCGTTGTCGGGGTACGCGGTGTATCGGACGCTGCGGGAGCGGTGAGGCGGATTATTCGGGGTGATGAGTCCAGGTCGGAACGCGCGTGAGAGAACCCTCCCCCCACGGAACTCGGGCTTGCCCGAGTTCCGTGGGGGGAGGGTTCTCGCGCGTGCCTCGTCGGTGATCTCATGACCGACTGGCCCGACCTGCGCCGCACCGCCCGCGCCACCCTCGTCGCCGCCGCCCGCCACCTCGGCATCGGCTCGCTTGCCGGCCTCGGCGAGTCCGGCGCGCTCGAGGATCACGACGGCGGCCGCCAGAACCTCCTCCTCCTGGTGCAGCTGCGCTGGATCGCGGTGGCGGGCCAGGTCGTCACCATCGCGGTGGCGCAAGCGGGCCTCGGCATCGCCCTGCCGCTCGGGGCGATGGCGGTGGTGCTCGCCGGGCTCGTCCTCCTCAACCTCGTCAGCCTGGGCTGGATCGCCCGCGGCGGCGGCGTCACCGAGGGGGTGCTGTTCATCGCCCTCCTGCTCGACGTGGTGGCGCTCACGCTGCAACTCTCGCTGAGCGGCGGCGCCACCAACCCGTTCACCTCGCTGTTCCTGCTCCAGCTCACCCTCGCGGCGGTGCTGCTCAGCAGCCGGGCGACGATCGGCCTCGTCGCCATCACCACCGCGGCGCTCGGCGTCCTGATGCTGGCCTACCGGCCGCTGGTGCTGCCGCCGGGCGACAGCGGCGAGCTGTTTCGGCTCTACCTCGTCGGCATGCTGGTGAGCTTCGTGATCGACGCCGCGCTCATCGCGGTGTTCGTCACCCGGATCTCGCGCAACCTGCGCCGGCAGGATGCGCGGCTCGCCTCATTACGCCAGCGCGCGGCGGAGGAGGACCACATCGTCCGGATGGGCCTGCTGGCGTCAGGCGCCGCGCACGAGCTCGGCACGCCGCTCTCCTCGCTCTCGGTGATCCTCGGCGACTGGCGCCGGATGCCCGAGCTCACCGCCTCCCCCGACATCGCCCGCGAGATCGAGGAGATGCAGGAGGCGGTGGGACGCTGCAAGGCGATCGTCACCGGCATCCTGCTCGCCGCCGGCGCCGCCCGCGGCGAGGCGCCCCACCTCACCACCGTGCGCGGCTTCGTCACCGAGCTCGTCGGCGACTGGCGGCGGATGCGCTCGTGCTTCTGCTTCCAGGTCCGCGACGAGTTCGGCGAGGACCAGGAGATCGTCTCCGACACCGCCCTCAAGCAGGTGCTGTTCAACGTCCTCGACAATGCCCTCGACCTGTCGCCGAGCTTCGTCGAGCTGGTGCTCTCGCGCGACGGCGACACCCTGCGGCTCTCGGTCACCGATCGCGGCCCGGGTTTCGCGCCCGAGATGCTGGCGCGGCTCGGCCAGCCCTATACATCGAGCAAGGGGCGCCTCGGCGGCGGGCTCGGGCTGTTCCTGGTCGTCAACGTCGTGCGCAAGCTCGGCGGCACGGTGGAGGCCCGCAACCGCAGCTACGGAGGCGCCGTCGTGACCATCAGCCTGCCGCTCTCCAGCCTGACGGTGTAGGATGTCCGACGACGACCGCCTGCTCGTCATCGTCGAGGACGACGACCGCTTCGCCGCCACCCTGACCCGCTCGCTCGAGCGGCGCGGCTACACCGTGGTGAGCCTCGCCGGCCTTGCCCCCCTCGAGGCGCTGCTCGCCGAGCGCACGCCGGCCTACGCCGTGGTCGATCTCAAGCTCAACGGTGAATCGGGCCTCGCCTGCGTCAAGGCGCTCCACGACCACGATCCCGGTATCCTGACGGTCGTGCTCACCGGCTACGCCAGCATCGCCACGGCCGTCGAGGCAATCAAGCTCGGCGCCTGCCACTACCTCGCCAAGCCCGCCAACACCGACGACATCGAGGCGGCGTTCTCGAAGGCGGCAGGAGACGTCGACGTCTCCCTCGACGGCCGGCCGACCTCGATCAAGACGCTCGAATGGGAGCGCATCCACCAGACCCTGGTCGAGACCGACTTCAACATCTCGGAGACCGCGCGCCGGCTCGGGATGCACCGGCGCACGCTCGCCCGCAAGCTCGACAAGCAGCCGATCAAGTGATCCCGCCCATGCCGCGGCCCCCCGGCCGCCTGCATGGCTGGCGCGTGCGGAATGCGGTTTCGCATCCTGGTGAAGCCGGCGCACCCGAGGTAACGTCCGGCCCGAATTGCAAGGAGGAGACGCCATGAACCCCCCGTCCGCCGCGGTCGCGACCCAGACCAACCTCAGCCCGGTCAAGCCCAACGAGGGGACCCGCGGCGCCTTCCGGTGGGACGACCCGTTCCTGCTCGACGACCAGCTCACCGACGACGAGCGCCTGATCCGCGACTCGGCCCGCAGCTTCGCGCAGGAGCGCCTGCTGCCCGGCATCGTCGAAGCCTATGCCGAGGAGAAGACCGACCGCTCGCTGTTCAACGCGATGGGTGAGCTGGGCCTGCTCGGCGTCACCCTGCCGGAGGAGTACGGCTGCGCCGGCGCGTCTTACGTCGCCTACGGCCTCGTCGCCCGCGAGGTCGAGCGGGTCGATTCCGGCTACCGCTCGATGATGAGCGTGCAGTCCTCGCTCGTCATGTACCCGATCTACGCCTACGGCGACGAGACCCAGCGCAAGACGTACCTGCCGAAGCTGGCATCGGGCGAGTTCGTCGGCTGCTTCGGCCTGACCGAGCCGGATGCCGGGTCGGACCCCGCCGGGATGAAGACCCGCGCCGACAAGATCGACGGCGGCTACCGGCTGTCGGGCGCCAAGACCTGGATCTCGAACGCCCCGATCGCCGACGTGTTCGTGGTCTGGGCGAAGTCGCCCGCGCATGACAACCAGATCCGCGGCTTCATCCTGGAGAAGGGGATGAAGGGGCTCTCGGCGCCGAAGATCAAGGGCAAGCTCTCGTTGCGCGCCTCGGTCACCGGCGAGATCGTGATGGACGGCGTCGAGGTGCCGGAGAGCGCGCTGCTGCCGAACGTCTCGGGGCTCAAAGGTCCGTTCGGCTGCCTCAACCGGGCGCGCTACGGCATCTCCTGGGGCGCGCTGGGTGCTGCCGAGGATTGCTGGCACCGGGCGCGGCAATACACGCTCGACCGCAAGCAGTTCAACCGGCCGCTCGCCCAGACCCAGCTGGTGCAGAAGAAGCTCGCCGACATGCAGACCGAGATCGCGCTCGGTCTCCAGGGCTCGTTGCGCGTCGGCCGGCTGTTCGACGAGGGCCGGATGGCGCCGGAGATGATCTCGCTCGTCAAGCGCAACAATTGCGGCAAGGCGCTCGCCATCGCCCGCGAGGCGCGCGACATGCACGGCGGCAACGGCATCATGGGCGAGTACCACGTGATGCGCCACGCCCAGAACCTCGAGACGGTGAACACCTACGAGGGCACCCACGACGTCCACGCCCTGATCCTCGGCCGGGCGCAGACGGGCTTGCAGGCGTTCTTCTAATCCTCGGTCGCTCTGCGCCAATACTCAAGGCTCTCCGGGTTCACCGGAGAGCCTGCCGCCCGGACGAGGGCGACGATCCTCTCGTGGAAGGCCCGCGCCTCGTCCGGCCCGACGAGGTCGCGCAGGGACGTGAGGATGCGGGTGATGCGCAGGTGGTTGTGGTCGAAGGCCGTGAGCCACCGGCCGGTCCCGGCATAGAACCGCAGCATCCGGTCGCGCGCGGCCAGGAGCCCGGCCCGCGCCGCCGGATCGGCCCGGATCGCCTCGGCCTCCGCCGCTCCGAGCACCGGCGCGCCCGGCACCGCCCGGCTCGCCTCGGCGAGCGGAAACAGCCACTGGATGAAGTCGTGCACGCCCTCGATGTGATCGTCGTCGAAGGCCAGCACCGTGGCGAGGCTGCGCCCGCGTCCGTCGTGGCCGCTCCCGGTGAGAAAGGCGTGGATCGGTCCCGCGATCGGTTCGTCCATGCCCGCCTCCTCTCGTCACCCACCCGATCTATGGCGAGGCGCAGCGGCGGACAGGCGGCGCGGTCGCGCAGTCGAGGCTGCATTGCTGGCGCGCGCCGCAGAACCACGACAGGCTGCCGCTCTTGAGGCAGGCGCCGCCGCACTGGCGGTAGGTGCCGTAGATCGGCCGGATATAGACCGGCTCGGTCAGCACGCGGGCCCGGTCCCCCTCCGCCGCGAGGGCCTGCACGGAGACGAGCGGGAGGAGGAGCGCCGCCGTGCAGGAGGGAAGGAGAGGCATGACCGGGCCGCCGTTTCAACGGGCCCGATGATCCGGCTACGTGCGAGCCGGGTCGATTAAATTGTGGTTCATCTGAGCGGCGGCTCGGCCTCGTCAGGCCGCCGCCCGCCGCTCGGCCCGCGCCGCCTCCAGCGCCCGCACCCGCGGTATCACCTGCTCGCCGAAATACTTCACGTCTTCCTGGAAGTGCAGGAAGCCGAGGAGGGCGAGGTCGGCGCCGGCATCCTTGAGCGCCAGGATGCGCGCGGCGATCTGGTCCGGCGTGCCGATCAGGTTCGAGCGGAAGCCGTCGTTGTACTGCACCAGGTCCTCGAAGCTCGACTTCGCCCAGTTGCCCTCGCGCTCCGGCGAGGCGGCGCCGGCATTCTTCACCTCGTGGCCGAAGGCGCGCACCGCCTCCGGGTCGGCCTGGTCGATGATGTCCCGCAGCACGGCCTGCGCCTCTTCCTCCGTGTCGCGGGCGATGACGAAGGCGTTGACGCCGACCTTCACGCTGCGCCCCTCGGCGGCGGCCTTGTGGCGGATGTCCTCGACCTGCTTGGCGATGTTCTCCGGCGTGTTGCCGTTGGTGAAGTACCAGTCGGAGACCCGGGCCGCCATGTCGCGCGCCGCCCGCGACGAGCCGCCCTGGAAGATCTCCGGCAGGGGCTCGGCGGGCTTGGGCTTCAGGGTGTAGTTCGTGTAGCGGTAGAAATCGCCGCGGAAGGTGAAATCGTCCTCGGTCCAGATCCCGCGCAAGCTGCGAATGAACTCCTCCGAGCGGCGGTAGCGCTCGTCGTGGTCGAGCCAGGGCTCGCCGATCGCCCGGAACTCGCCCGAGAACCAGCCGCTGACGATGTTGACGGCGATGCGCCCGCCGGTGAGCTGCGAGATCGTCGCCACTTGCTTGGCGGCCAGCGTCGGGTTCCACGGCCCGGGCAGGAGCGCGGCGATGACCTTCAGGCGGTCGGTGGCGGCGAGCAGCGCGTGGCTGAAGGCGACCGATTCATGCTGGTACTCGGCACCGTAGCCGGCGGTGAAGCGGATCTGGGTCAGGGCGTAGTCGAAGCCCGCCCGCTCGGCGATGCGCGCGAGTTCCCGGTTGTAGTCGGCGTCCCAGGACGTGCGCTGCGGGATCTTGCTGATGACGAGGCCGCCGGAGACGTTCGGCACCCAGTAGGCGAAGCGGATCGGCTCAGGATCGTGCGGCGTCACGGCGTGCGTCATGGCGGGTCCTCGCTCGTCTTATTGTGCAAGAAGAGCCGGCACCGCCCAGGCGGGCGGCGCGGTTGACCCTGAGTATCCGGAGCGCCGTCCGCTCCGTCAAAAGCATCGTCTTGCTTATTTATCGCCCGCGCGAAAAGCCCGTTCTCCCGATCGGGCTCCCCGCGCGGCCGATCTTCCTTATCGCGCCGTCAGGCCTTCGGCCGCTCGCGGTTGCCGTACTGGGCCAGTTCCAGCCGGGCGATCGAGCGGTTGTGGACCTCGTCCGGCCCGTCGGCGAGGCGCAGCGTGCGGATGCGGGCGTAGGAATAGGCCAGGCCCGCATCGCTGCTGACCCCGGCGCCGCCATGGGCCTGGATCGCGTCGTCGATGATCTTCAGCGCCATGCGCGGGGCCGCAACCTTGATCATCGCGATCTCGAGCTTGGCGCCCTTGTTGCCGACCTTGTCCATCATGTCGGCGGCCTTGAGGCAGAGCAGCCGCGTCATCTCGATATCGGTGCGGGCCTCGCCGATGCGCTGCTCCCAGACCGAGTGGTCGGCGATGCGCTTGCCGAAGGCGACGCGGGTCAAAAGGCGCTTGGCCATCTTCTCCAGCGCCTCCTCGGCGACGCCGATGGTGCGCATGCAATGGTGGATGCGCCCCGGCCCGAGTCGGCCTTGCGCGATCTCGAAGCCGCGGCCCTCGCCGAGCAGCAGGTTCTCGGCCGGCACCCGCACGTCGTTGAGAACCACCTCGGCGTGGCCGTGCGGCGCGTCGTCGTAGCCGAAGACCGGCAGCATCCGCACCACCTCGATCCCGGGGGTGTCGAGGGGCACGAGGATCTGCGATTGCTGCTGGTGCAGGGGCGCGCTGGTGTCGGTCTTGCCCATCACGATCGCGACGGCGCAGCGCGGGTCGCCGACGCCCGAGGACCACCACTTGCGGCCGCTGATGACGTAGTGGTCGCCGTCGCGGCGGATCCTGGTCTCGATGTTGGTGGCGTCAGACGACGCCACGTCCGGCTCGGTCATCAGGAAGGCCGAGCGGATCTCGCCCGCCATCAGGGGCGTGAGCCAGCGCTCCTTCTGCGCCTTCGTGCCGTAGCGGTGCAGCACCTCCATGTTGCCGGTATCCGGCGCCGAGCAGTTGAACACCTCGGACGCCCACTGGATCCGGCCCATCTCCTCGGCGCAGAGCGCGTAGTCGAGGTTGGTCAGACCGGCGCCGCGAAAATCCCCGTCGTCGTGCTCGGGCGAGGGGGGCAGGAACAGGTTCCACAGGCCGGCCTCGCGGGCCTTCGGCTTCAGGCGCTCGATCACCGGCACCGGCTGCCAGCGCTCGGAACCGAAGGCCTCCATCTCGGCCTTGTAGGTCGGCACGGCCGGGCGGACATGCTCGTCCATGAAGGCCCGGACCCGGTCGCGCCAGTGGCGCTGCCGCTCGGAGAGGGTGAAGTCCATCCGCGGTTCCTCCCGTCGCCGGGGTCTCGCGCCCCGGCCTGTTCGGGAAGGAGCCTAGCGCCAACCGCGCGCGAGCAAAACCGTCTTTTCGAAAGGTGCCGCAGGCGCGGGCCGCACCGGCGCCGTACCGGATTTTCGAATGACGGGCCCGGCCAGGGGGCTCGCCGCGACCGTCCGGATCCCCGGGACGATCGCGGCGGTCGCGGCTACTTCGCTGGGTCGACGAGCGTCAGCTTGCCGGTGAACGGCTGGTCCTGCTTCGAGGTGGCGGTGCAGCCATAGGTGTACTCGCCCGGCGCGATGGTGCGCAGGCGGATCTCGCCCTTGCCGTTGGCCTTGACGAGGTAGGCGTCGTTGCTCGCCACGTGGACCACGTCGCCGTCGTGGTGCAGCACGTTCTTGTTCTGGAAGATCTGCGGTGCGGTGAGCGACACCTGCAGGTTCGACTGGTTGGTGACGTGCAAATCGACGTTGGTCTGCGCCGGCAGGCGCAGCTCGGCGGGGGCGCAACGCGGCGCGCCGTTCTCGGCGGTGATCGTCACCTCCACCGGGGGCATCGCGTCGGTCTTCGGCGGCGGCAGGTCATTGGCGGCGCGGGCCCCGCCCGACAGGGCAAGCGCGAGGAAGGCGGCGGCCGCGGCGGCGCGGGCGGGAATCGGCATCGGAGGCTCCTGGTCGAGGAGGTGGAACGAAGTCGAGGCCAGAACGCCAGGTCGCGTCCGATGTTTCCTCGCCCGGTCGATCGCGCCCCGCGACCCGATGCCCGCCCCGGCGACCAAGCGACGACAAATCTTCTTCCGATCGGCCTCGCGGGAGACGAAGTGTCTGCGGACGGGGCGGAAATTGCCGCGCTTCGTCCATTGCGCCGGCGCTGCGTTGCAGCAAGGATGGCGCCCAAACGACGACGGGGACACCTGATGATCATCGACCGCCGCGACGCCCTCAAGCGGGCCGGCCTCCTCGCGCTCGGCACCGCGGCCTGGAGCCCGGCGGCCCTGACGCGGGCGCTCGCCCAAGGGACGGGGACGTCGACGGGGACCCCCCGGCGTGGCGGCGTGCTGACGGTGCAGCTCAACGGCGAGCAGCGGGTGCTCAACCCGGCGATCCGCGCCTCGACCGGCGTCTACGTCATCACCTCGAAGATCGTCGAGCCGCTGGTCGATCTCGACCAGGACGGCAAGCCGGCCGGCGTGCTCGCCACCTCGTGGGAGGCGGCGCCCGACGGCAAGACCGTGACCTTCCGCCTGCGGCCCGGCGTGACCTGGCACGACGGCAAGCCCTTCACCTCCGCGGACGTGCAGTACACCGCGATGGAGATGTGGAAGAAGTACCTGAACTACGGCACGCAGCTCCAGCTGTACCTTGACGCCGTCGACACGCCCGATTCCCACACCGCCGTCTTCCGCTACTCGCGGCCGATGCCGCTGAACCTCCTGCTGCGGGCGCTCTGCGACCTCGGCTACGTCGCGCCCCGGCACGTCTTCGAGGGCACCAACGTTCTGGAGAACCCGGCCAACACTGCGCCGATCGGCACCGGGCCGTTCAAGTTCGTGAGTTACGAGCGCGGCCAGCACGTCATCGCCGAGCGCAACCCAGGCTACTGGCGCGAGGGCTTTCCCTATCTCGACCGGATCGTCTGGCGCTTCATCACCGACAAGGCGGCGGCCTCCGCCGCGCTCGAGACCGGCCAGGTCCAGCTCTCGACCTACAACGCGCTGGCGCTCGCCGATCTCGACCGGCTGAAGTCCGACCCGCGCTTCACCGTGTCGAGCAAGGGGCTGGAGGCCAACGCCTTCAACAACACGCTCGAATTCAACACCCGCCGCAAGGAACTGGCGGATGTCCGGGTGCGCCGGGCGATCGCGCACGCCATCGACGTGCCGTTCTTCATCGAGAACTTCATCTACGGCCTCGGCAAACCGGCCACGGGCCCGATCCCGTCCTCCTCGACCGCCTTCTACCCGGACAATCCGCCGCCCTACACGTTCGACCCGAAGAAGGCGGCAGCACTCCTCGACGAGGCCGGGTTCAAGCGCGGCGCCGGCGGCACCCGGTTCTCGCTCAAGCTCGTGCCGATCATGAACGGCGAGGACGTGCCGCTCCTCGCCACCTTCATCCAGCAATCGCTCCAGGCGGTCGGGATCAAGGTCGACATCGTCAACCTCGATACGGCCGGCGCCCTCTCGACCGTCTACCGCGACTGGAACTTCGACCTCGCCACCGGATGGCACCAGTACCGCGGCGATCCCGCGGTCTCGACCACCGTCTGGTACCGCTCCGGCTCGCCGAAGGGCGCGCCCTGGACCAACCAGTACGGCTGGCAATCCGACCTCGTCGACCGCCTCATCGACGAGGCGGCGAGCGAGCTGGATCCGGAGAAGCGTAAAGGCCTCTACGCCCAATGGGTGAAGGCGGTGAACGACGAGATCCCGGTCTGGATGATGACCGAGCGCACCTTCCTGTCGGCGACGAGCAAGCGGGTGCATGGCGACCACAACACCCCGCGCTGGGGCTCGGGCGACTGGCACGATGCGTGGATCGAGGGGTGAGCGACCCGTCGATGACGCGCACGACGCTCAACCCTCCCCCCTCTGCGGGGGAGGGTGGCCTGCGGAGCAGGCCGGGAGAGGGGCAGCGCGACGCTGATCCAGCTCGCATCCTTCATGACGGTCGCGACCTTTCCGGAAGCGTGGTTCCCCTCTCCCGCCCCGCTGCGCGGGGCACCCTCCCCCGCAGAGGGGGGAGGGGTCGGGGCGGCGCGGTGCCCGAGGCTATTCGATGACCATCCTCCTCCTGGCCCTGCGCCGCCTCGCCGCCAGCCTGCCCACCCTCCTCGTGATCCTGGCGGGGCTGTTCCTGCTGCTCCAGCTCGCCCCCGGCGACACCGTCGACGCGCTGATGGCCCAGATGGGCGGCGGCGATCCGGCGACCGCCGAGGAGCTGCGCCGCTATTACGGCCTCGACCTGCCGGCGGCGGCGCAGCTCGCCCGCTACCTGTGGCGGCTGGTGCAGCTCGACCTCGGCCAGTCGGCGATCTACGGCAAGCCGGTCGCGACCGTGATCGCCGAGCGGCTGCCGGTGACGCTCATGCTGATGGGCGCCTCCCTCACCCTCGCCTTTACCGGCGGGACCTGCCTCGGCGTGCTGGCGGCGCGGCGGATCGGGCAGTGGCCCGACACCCTGATCTCGACGCTCGGCCTGATGTTCTACGCCACGCCCTCGTTCTGGTTCGGACTGATGGGGATCGTGCTGTTCGCGATCCGCCTCGGCTGGCTGCCGGCCGGCGGCTTCGAGGAGGTCGGTGCCGGCTACACCGGCCTCACCCGCATCCTCGACATCGCCCGCCACCTCGTCCTGCCGACGCTGACGCTGGCCCTCGTCTTCCTCGCCACGTATCTTCGGATCATGCGCGCCTCGATGCTGGAGGTGATGAGCCTCGACTACGTCCGCACCGCCCGCGCCAAGGGGCTGGGCGAGACCGGCGTGATCGTGCGCCACGCGCTCCGCAACGCGCTCCTGCCGATGGTGACCCTGGTGGGCTTGCAGGCCGGCACGATGCTCGGCGGCTCGGTGGTGGTCGAGAGCGTGTTCGCGCTGCCGGGCCTCGGGCGGCTCGCCTACGAATCGGTGGTGCAGCGCGACCTCAACACGCTTCTCGGCATCGTGTTCGTCTCCGCGCTCCTTGTCATCACGGTGAATTTCCTGGTCGATCTGATCTACGGCCGGCTCGATCCGCGCATCGCGGCGGGGCGCTGAGGCGATGGCGGCCCTGACACGCTATCTGCGCAACCCGGCGGCCCTGCTCGGCGCCGTGCTCCTCCTCCTCGTCATCGCGGTGGCGCTCGCCGCCCCGGTGCTGTTTCCCAAGGACCCGCTCGGGCTTGCCGGCCGGCCGCTGCAATGGCCCTTCGTCAACCCGAAGGTCTGGCTCGGCACCGACGGGAGCGGGCGCGACATTGCCGCCCAGGTCTTCCACGGCGCCCGGGTCTCGCTCCTGATCGGCCTCGTCGCCACGGTGATCGCCATCGCGATCGGCATCGCGGTCGGCGCGGTCGCGGGCTTCTACGGCGGCGTCATCGACGACGTGCTGATGCGGATCACGGAAGCCTTCCAGACCCTGCCGAACTTCCTGCTGCTCCTCGTGCTCGTCGCGGTGTTCGGCTCGGACATCACCACCGTCACGGTGGCGATCGGCCTCGTCTCCTGGCCGGCCCCGGCCCGGCTGACCCGGGCCGAGTTCCTGACCCTGCGCAACCGCGAATTCGTCCAGGCCTGCCGGGTGCTCGGCATGGGCGACGCCCGCATCATCGCCCGGGAGATCCTGCCCAACGCGCTGCCGCCGGTGATCGTCTACGCCAGCGTGGTGATGGCGGTGGCGATCCTGCTCGAGAGCGCGCTCGCCTTCCTCAACCTCTCGGACCCGAACGTCGCCTCCTGGGGCAACCTGATCGGGGCCGGGCGCGGCGTGCTGCGCACGCAATGGTACGTCTCGGCGATTCCGGGCGTCGCGATCCTGGTGACGGTGCTCGCCGTGTCGCTGGTCGGCCAGGGCCTCAACGACGCCCTCAACCCGCGCCTGCGCGGCCGCGCCCCGGTGAAGGCCGTGTCATGAGCGAACTTCTCAGGGTCCAGAACCTCTCGGTCCGCCTGCCGCCGGGGGCCGACCGCAGCCACGCGCTGTCCGGCGTCTCCCTGTCGCTTGCCGCCAACGAGATCCTGTGCGTCGTCGGCGAGTCCGGCTCGGGCAAGTCGGTGCTGGCCAACACGGTGATGCGGCTGCTGCCGGCCGGCGTGCGGCCCGATGCGGGAGAGGTGCTGTTTCGCGGCCGCGACCTCGTCGGCGCCCCGGAGGCCGAGATGCGGCGCCTCAGAGGCCGTGAGATCGGCATGATCTTCCAGGAGCCGATGACGGCCCTGAACCCGCTGCGGCGGGCCGGCGACCAGATCGCCGAGACGTTTCGCATCCACACCGGCTTGAGTGCCCGCGCGATCCGCGAAAAGACCCTGGCGCTGCTGGCAGAGGTGCGGATGCCCGATCCCACGGCGGCTTTGCGCGCCTATCCGCACGAATTGTCGGGCGGTCAGCGCCAGCGGGTGATGATCGCGATGGCGCTGGCGCTGGAGCCGGCGCTCCTCATCGCCGACGAGCCGACCACCGCCCTCGACGTGACGACGCAGGGGCGCATCCTGGCGCTGATCCGCGACATCCAGCGGCGGCGCGGCATGGGAGTGCTGTTCATCACCCACGATTTCGGGGTGGTGGCGGAGATCGCCGACCGGGTCGCCGTGATGCAGGCCGGGCGCCTCGTCGAGGAGGGACCGGCGGACGCCGTGCTGAACCGCCCGCAGGCGGCCTACACCCGGGCGCTGATCGGCGCGGTGCCGCCCTTGCTGCCGCGCCCGTCCCGCCCGGCGGCGGGCGCAGCGATCCTGACGCTCGAGGGCGTCTCGAAGACCTATCGCACCGGCGGCGGCCTGATCCCGGGCCGGGCCCGGGTGACGCACGCGGTCCGGGACGTGAGCCTGTCGCTGCCGCGGGGCACGACGCTCGGCATCGTCGGCGAATCGGGCTCCGGCAAGTCGACGCTCGCCCGCTGCATCGTGCGCCTGCTCGATCCCGACGGCGGCACGATCCGCCTCGGCGACACCGATCTGGCGGGCCTGTCGCGCAAGGCGATGCGGCAGCAGGCCCGCCGGGTGCAGATGGTGTTCCAGGACCCCTTCGCCTCGCTCAACCCGCGACGCCGCGCCGGCGACCTCGTCGCGCAGGGGCCGATGCTGCACGGCGTCCCCCGGACCGAGGCGATGGCGAAGGCGCGCGAGCTGTTCGCCCTCGTCGGGCTCGACCCGGCGGCGATGGACCGCCTGCCGCATGAATTCTCCGGCGGCCAGCGCCAGCGCATCGGGCTCGCCCGGGCGCTGGCCTTGGAGCCCGAGGTGCTGGTCGCCGACGAGCCGGTCTCGGCCCTCGACGTCTCGGTGCAGGCGCAGGTGCTCGCGCTGCTCGATGGTTTACGCGATCGGCTCGGGCTCTCGATGCTGTTCATCACCCACGACCTGCGCGTCGCCGGCCAGATCTGCGACCGGATCGCCGTCATGAAGGACGGCGCCGTCGTCGAGGCGGGCCCGACCGCGGAGGTCTTCTCCGCCCCGCGGGCCGCCTATACCCGCGCCCTCCTGGAGGCGGTGCCCGGCCGCTCCTGGATCCCCGGCCGGCCGCAGATGCCGGCCGCCTGAAGAGGAAACGTCATGTCCCTCACCCTCGACCACCTCGTCATCGCGGTCGCCGACCTCGACGCGGCCTTCGCGGACTATTCCAGCCTCGGCTTCACGGTGATCCGCGGCGGCGAGCACCAGAACGGCATCACCCACAACGTGCTGGTGGTGCTCCAGGACGGCGCCTATCTCGAGTTGATCGCGTTCAAGAAGCCCGAGCCCGGCAACCGCTGGTCGGAGGTCTATCACCGCGCCGGCGAGGGCTTCCTCGATCACGCGCTGCTGCCCTCGAACATCGAGGCCGACGTCGAGGCCGCGCAAGCCCGCGGCCTCGACATCGCCGATCCTCAGCCCGGCGGCCGCTTCCGGCCGGACGGCGCCCGCCTCGACTGGAAGACCGCCCGGGCGCCGGGCTCCGACGTGCCGTTCCTGTGCGGCGACGTCACGCCCCGCGGGCTGCGCGTGCAGGAGGGCGACGTGCGCCGCCACGACAACGGCGTCACCGGGGTCGCCTCCCTCACGGTAGCGGTGCGCGACGTCGCGGCCTCCCGCGCGCGCTACGCCGCCCTCCTCGGCACCGGGGCCGACGCGCCGATCGTCGAGACCGAGATTTTCGGAAGTCCGGCCCGCGCCGTGACCCTGCCGCTCGGTTCCGCCACCACCGTCACCCTGGCGAGCCCTGCGGGCGCGGACGGGGTGCTGGCCGGGGCGCTGGCCGAGCGGGGCGAGGGGCCGGTCGCGGCCGTCTTCCGGTCTGCGATGGGGGCGGGCGAGCTCGACCCGCGCCTCACCCACGGGGCGCGGCTCGCGATCGTGGCGGGGTGAGGCGGCGGGTGGGCCTTCCCCTCTCCCCGCCCGCGGGGAGAGGGGGAGATCCTGCGGCCTTCCTATCGGTGTCGCGACCCGAACAGACGATACAACACCCTCAATTCTTCCACGCCGACGGCACCCGGTCCGCTGCGAGCCCGCGGCCGATCTCCAGGAGCAGCATGTCAGCGAGGCGGTGCAGGAACGGGTCGTGCCAGTCGTCGACCGCCCGGCGGACCGCGATGCCGTGCTCGGCGGCGCGCTCCAGGGGGTGGGCCCGGCCGCCGGTCAGGTCGATGACGACGCCCCGTCCCTCGAGCGGCCGGCCCGCGGCGTCGCGGGTGCAGCGGCCGCAGGACAGCACCCAGCGCACGCCGCCGTCCCGCGACAGCAGGCGGTAGGGCAGGACGTAGGACCCGCCTTCCTCCGCCGCCCGCCGGATGCGGGCCCGCACGCCGCCCCGGTCCTCCGGGTGGATGCGGTCGAGGAGGAGGGGGATCGGCGCGCCGGTGCGCAGGCGGGCGGGATCGAGCCCATAGAGGGCGGCCATGCGGTCGTCGCCGCACAGGACGTCGCGCCCGATGTCCCATTGCCAGGTCGCCACCGCGTCCTGCGCCGCGCAGGCCGCCGCCAGCCCTCCCGCCGGCGGTTCCGCCGGCGTCCCGTCTCGTCCCCGCACGAACCCCTCCACTGGAGCGCGTCCCGGCAGGTTGCCCACGGAAAAGCTGCAACTCCCACGGGTATCAGTAGTTTTATACCGGCTAGGCGTCAAGGTTCCGGCGCCGCGCCGCATCCCGTGCGGCAATGCATCCCCACGACGATCCGGATGAGGGGCTGCTCGCCGCGGCGCGCCGGGCGGATCGCGCGCAGTGAAGACGTGACGCCCCTGCGTCCCAGGCCGTGACTGTCCTCGTCTCGCCACGTGTACTCTAATGGAGTACTTGTACGCGGATGGACTGGCATCGCTCCCACTGCTGCGCTGCGGCATCCGCGCGGCGTGATACCGTGCCGCCGCGCCCTATTTCGTGGCGGATCTGGTCCGGCGCCCGGCCGCGCCCCCCGCCTTTCCCCGAAATCCCGCATGATCCCCTCCGCCGATCCGTCCCAGGTCGACTCGATCGCCCATATCATCCAGGTGGCGCTGACCCCGGTCTTCCTGCTCTCCGGCATCGCGACGCTGCTCAACGTCTTCTCGACCCGCCACGCCCGCATCGCCGACCAGGTCGAGAAGCTGTCCGACCGCATCGCCGAGCGGCCCGGCGATCAGGCCCGCCTGCGGGACTTGCGCCGGCGCAGCCTCGCCCTCGACGTGGCGGTGGTGATCGCGGCGCTCGGCGGCGTCGCGATCTGCGGCGCGGTGCTCACCCTGTTCCTCGGCACCCTGCGGGACGCCGCGGTGGCGAGCGTGCTGTTCCTCCTGTTCGGCATCTCGATCGTCTGCACGCTCGCCTCGCTCACCGCCTTCGCGATCGAGATGATGCTGGCGAGCCGCACGGTGCGCACCGAGGTCGACCAGCAGCAGCGGGAGGAGGCCGAGGAGAGCGCCGAGGAGGTCCAAGCGCGCTGAGGGCGCGCAGAGACGGAATGGTCGCGCTGAGGGCGCGGAACCGTCGCGGGCGAGCCCGGTTCCCCCGGAGGAACCTCGAGCACGGAGCCTGCCATGCCGACCGAACTCCCGCAGAACCGCGCCTCGCCGAACGAGCGCGCCTACCGCGAGCCCGGCACGATGGAGCTCGACCCGTCCGGCGACGGCATCGCCCTCGACGAGACCCGCCGGCTCATCGCCTCGAACAAGGTCGAGGGCACCGCCGTCTACGACCGCAAGGGCGAGCATCTCGGCAGCGTCTACAACTTCATGGTCGACAAGGTGACCGGCCAGGTCGCCTACGCGGTCCTGTCCTTCGGCGGCTTCCTCGGCTTCGGCGAGAGCTACCACCCGGTGCCCTGGAAGGCGCTGACCTACGACGTGCGGCTCGGTGGCTACGTCATCGACATCGACGCCGACACCCTGGCCGGCGCCCCGCGTCACGGCCCCGGCGAGGACCCGTTCACCGATCCCGGCTACGGCGGGCGCCTCGACGACTATTACGGCGGCAGGGCCACGACGATCTGAGGCGACCATGGCCGAGGCGGGACGGGAGGACGGGCAGGGGGGACCTGAAGGCGAGGTCGCCCGTGGGGCGGGCTTCGCGGTGGCGCCCGGCACCGCCAAGCGCCCCGGGGTGCTGGTGGCGATGCCGTTCGACCGCGCGCTGCTCGCCCGCTTCAAGGAGGCCTTCCCGACCGCCCGCTGGCGGCGCAAGCTCCGGCGCTGGTTCGTGCCCGGCACGACCGCCGAGCAGCGGGCCGATGCCTGGATCGCCCGGGAGATCTCGGCCCTCGACGCCTACGGCGACGACAAGGGCCGCGACGCCTACGCCTTCGAGCCGCTGGAGAGCCGCTACCTCGCGGCCGAGCCCGAGGCGCTGCTCGTCCGCACGCCCTACTCGCGCATCGTCGTCGACACCCTGCGCACCATCCCGTTCGCCGCCTGGGCGCCGGAGATCCGGGCCTGGCGGGTGCCCTGGCGCTCCTACGAGGCGCTGAAGGAGGCCTGGGCCGTGATCGAGGCGGCGGCGGCGGCAAACGAGCCGGAGGCGCGGCGCGCCCGGCGCGAGGCTGCCCGCGACCCTGCGGCCGAGGCGGAGCGCCGGCGCAAGCGCCACCCGGTGCCCCGGGGCGATCCCCCGCCGCTCGGCGCCGCGGTCGAGGTGGCGGAGGCGGGGGTGGTGGTGTTCGAGGCCCTCGACGACGCGCCCATCGCGGAGACCGACGCGCTCGCCCACTACCCCGCCATCACCGCGCCGGGGCCGCTGGTCTGGGGCTGGTGGCGGATCCCGACCTTCGGGGAAGTGGCCGAGACGGTGCCGGCGGCGGCGCCCGACGCGCCCGGCCGCGGCTGGTGGCCGGCGACCCGCACCGGCCTGGAGGAGCGCCTGCGGCGCCTGCGCGAGACCGCGCGGGCGCAGGAGACCCGGGCCCGCCGCGCCGCCGCCAGGGCCGACGCGGAGAGCCGCGACTCCCGGACGACTTAGGATGCGGCCGACTGAGTATCTCTCACGAAACTCCCGGTCACCGGCGTCGCTCGATGTGGCGGCGCCAGCGCAGCGGGAGTTTTGCGAGGTGCACTTAGAACTTGCCGCCGAGCCCGACCGAGCCGCCCGAGCCGATGGTGGGCGACAGGCTGTTGCCGCTGCTGCCGCCGGCGCCGCCCTCGCCCTCGATATCCTCGCGGCGGATGCGCCGGGGCGGGGCGCTCAGGGTGTCGCCGCTGGCGCGGGAATTGGCCGGGACGTTGAGGCGGCGGGTCGGCTCGGTCGCCGCCTGGGCGAGGTCGCCGCTGCTGCGGGCTGGCAGCTTCACGTCGCCGCGCAAGGAGGGCGGCGGGCCGACATCGCCCGCCGGGAGCACGCCGCCGACCTGGCCGAGGGGATTGTTGATGCAGCCGCCCGCGAGCGCGGCCACGGCCGCGACGAGGCAGGCTCTGGACAGGACGGACATCGACGTTTCCCGGGTTCGCGAGGGGCCGTCCCGCCGGCCGGCGGGAACGGCGTTGACGAACCTCTAACGGCCAAGGCGCCCGAAGGCCAGCCGCGCCGCTTCACCCGCACGGAACCTCGGCGCTTTGCGTGATTTTCGTGCTCGGCTGCAACAGGAGTCTCCCGCATGATCCGCCACCTGATCTTCGACATCGACGGGACCCTGCTCGACAGCGTCGATCTGCACGCGAAAGCCTGGGCGGAGGCGTTCGCCGCCTTTGGGATCACGGTGTCCGCCGACCAGGTCCGGGGCCAGATCGGCAAGGGCGGCGACCAGCTGATGCCGGTCTTCGTGCCGGAGGACCGCCTGGAGCGCGAGGGCGAGGCGCTGGAAAAATTCCGCTCCGAGCTGTTCACGAAGAAATACCTGCCGGAGGTGAAGCCGTTTCCCGGCGTGCGGGCGCTGTTCGAGCGGCTGAAGGCGGAAGGCCACGTCCTGGCGCTCGCCTCCTCCGGCAAGGCCGAGGAGGTCGAGCGCTACCAGGAGATCGCCGGCATCCGCGACCTCGTCGACGTGGCGACCAATTCCGACGAGGCCGAGCGCTCGAAGCCGCACCCGGACATCTTCGAGGCGGCGCTCGACAAGCTCGGCCGGCCGCCCCGGGGCCAGGCGATCGTGATCGGTGATTCGCCCTACGACGCCGAGGCCGGGGTGAAGGCCGGGCTGCCGGTGATCGGCGTCCTGTGCGGCGGCTTCCCGGAGGCGCAGTTGAGCGAGGCCGGCTGCACCGCGATCTACCGCGACCCGCAGGACCTGCTCGACGGCTACGACGCCTCGCCCCTGCGGCGCGGCCTGCCGTAGCGGAGCGGCACCATCTTGCCGGATGGGGGCCGGCATGCGAATCGTGCGGCGCCCCACGCCGACAGGATTGCGCCCATTGCCCGGCCCGCGTCGCCTCGCCGCCCTGCTCCTGGCTATTCCCCTGGCCGCCGCGCTGCCGACGGCCGTCCGCGCGCAGCAGCCGCCGGCAGGGCCTCCGAGCGCCGACGCGTCGGATTTCGCCCGCATGGAGGCGGCCCAGAACGCCGCCAACGCCGCGCCCGGCCCGCGCACCGTGCCGGGCCGGCGCATCCCGGTGCCGGGCACGGTGAGCCCTGAATTCCAGGCGGCGATCGCCGCGCCCTACAAGACCCCGGCCTGGAACGCCGACCCGGGCAGCGCGGCTGAGTGGAAGGCGCTGGTGACGAAGCTCGCGGCCCAGACCGCCGCACCCCTGCCGGCCCTGCGCGAGCGCCTCGGCGTGGTCTCGACGCCCGAGGTGATCGGCGGCGTCAAGGCCTGGATCATCGCCCCGAAGGTGGTGCCCGAACGCAACCGCCACCGGCTGCTGGTCCACATCCACGGCGGCGGCTACGTCTACAATCCGGGCGAGGCCGGCACGCTGGAGGCGGTGCTGATGGCGGCCTTCGGCGGCTTCACGGTGATCTCGTTCGACTACCGCATGCCGCCGGACGCGCCCTACCCGGCGGCGATGGACGACGCGATGGCGGTGTGGAGGGCCGCGCTCGCCTTGCAGCCGGCCGGCAACATGGCGGTGTTCGGCACCTCGACCGGCGGCGGCATGACCCTGGCGCTGATGCTGCGGGCCCGGCGCGAGGGGCTGCCGCTCCCGGCCGCCATCGCCCCCGGCACGCCGTGGTCCGACCTGACCGAGACCGGCGACAGCTACAAGGCCAACGAGTGGCTGGACAACGTGCTGGTCTCCTATGACGGCGTGCTGAACCGGGCGGCGAAGCTCTACGCCGACGGCCACGACCTGCGCGACCCCCAGCTCTCGCCGATCTACGGCGACCTGCGCGGCCTGCCTCCCACCATCCTGACCACCGGCACCCGCGACCTCTTCCTCTCGAACACCGTGCGCACCCACCGCAAGCTGCGCCAGGCCGGGGTCGAGGCCTCGCTCCAGGTGTTCGAGGGCATGAGCCACGCCCAGTACCTGTTCGATCCGGACGCGCCGGAGACCCGCGAGGTCTTCACCGAGATCGCCGCCTTCCTCGACAAGCACCTGGGGACGGCCGCGAAGGCGCCGTGACGGGGCAGGATCACGGCCGCCGTGGTCCGGTATGCCCGGCGGCCTCGCCCGGCGCTGCTCAACGATTCGTCGAGTCGGCGACGTTCGTGCCGCAGAGCGCCTCCTCCAGAGGGCGGGCCGCAGCGTCCGGCGGCACCGGACAAGAATAGACCTATAGTCCTATGTCCCGGCCGGTGCCCCGGCAAATGACCAGGGTATCGGAGCGGCCCGCAGCGCGGCGGCTGCTTCGTCTCGTCTGTCATGGCTTGCATCCGGACGGTTCCGCGAGCCGCCGCGGTCCGCGAGATCTGAAAAGATTGCAATGACCCACGGGCAGTCGAGTCCGACGGCTTGGCATCGGAACGTGCGGTACTGCAAGGGATATTCTGCGGATCCTGCCCTCGTATTCTATCCGTGAAGGCCGGATCGCGGCGCGCAGGGCAGTCGCGCGATGCGCGCAGGGCAGTAATGCTCATTTTGGGGAATTCATTATCGAAAAATAAGCGAATCCCGGCGCAGTTTATTGTGCGAACGAATCGTCGGATCGAGTTTATGGCATGGAACGATGAGAGTGGCAGCGTCGCAATCATCATCGCGCTCGCCCTGCCGGCCCTCCTGATCGGGGTCGGCGGATCGATCGAAGCCTCTCGTGCCATCGCTTATCGCCAGCGCCTGACGAGCGCGGCCGAACTCGCCTGCACGCAGGCCCGGGCATACGTCAACGCGCGAAAGCCGAAGGACGTGCGCTCGTCCGACACCACGAAACTGTATCCGGCGACCGACATCCAGCCGATCGCCGATCGCGTCAAGGCCGCCAAGGGATTGAGGGCGAGCGACGTCCTGACCGCCACCAACGACACCGACGTCAACGTCCACGTCACGGCGACCGGCCGGATGGCCATCGTCTTCAGCTCGGTCCTGCGGATGCAGAATGTGGACTTCGCGGTCGCGCGGGATTGCGCGGTCGTCTCGGCGCCGACCGCGCTGACCACCAGCACCACGCCGCAGGTGCTGTTCACCGAGTCGTTCGAGAAGCCGAGCCACAACGTGGCGTACAACAGCTGGAGCGTGCTCGGCGGCATCAACAACGCCAACAGCTGGAACGGCTGGACGACGCAGAACGCCGGCATCGAGATCAACGGCCAGCGCGAGCTGGCCAGCAACGTCATCCGCTTCGGCGACTTCTTCGCCGAGCTCGACAGCGATTGCGGAACCTCGGCGAACACCAACAACAGGAACTGCCACTCGAACTCGACGATGTCGCGCATCATGGACCTGGCGCCGGGCAAGTACCAGGTCAGGTACTGGTACATCGCGCGGCAGAGGGATCCGAACCAGCCGGGACGGGTCATCTGCGGCGCCAGGAGCAGCGACGTGGCGTGGTACACGGTCGACGGGCAGACCAACCGCATCGAGCTCTACATCGAGAAATCCGGCAACTACACCTTCGCGGCCTCCTCGATGGTCGACGTGTGCGTGCAGGCGGATGCGTGGACGGAGCGGGTCGTCGACTTCGTCGTGCCGGTCGATCCGAGGGCGAGCACGACGGAGTACCGGATCAGCTGGCGGGCGGCGGGCCGGGAGGACACCTATGGCGGCCTGATCGACTACCTGCGCATCTGCCGCAATTCCTGCCCGAGCTGAGGCGCGCGGCGATGGGATACCGTCACATCCGCGAGCACATCCGCAAGCTGCGCGACGGCGAGGGCGGGGCCGCGTCGGTCGAGATGGCGCTGCTTGCCTGGCCGACGATCTTCATGATCGTCGGCGTCCTGCAATTCGTGATCGCCCAGTACACGCAGCTCATGCTGTCGAGCGCGCTGTACGATTCGGCCTCCGCGCCCGAGCCGGAACTGCTGCTCGGCAGCGCGAGCGTCTACAAGGCGACCGTGTGCGAGAAGATCCGCATCGTGCAGTCCGAGTCGTGCAAGGCGCGGATCGTCGTCGAGATGATGCGGCTGTCCGACGCGCCGACCACCGCCACGGCCATCACCGGGTCGACCTTCAGCGCCGGCTCGGCCAACGACGCGCTGCTGCTGCGGGCAGCACTGCCGACCCTGCGCATCCTGCCGCTCGTCCCGGCGATCACCGCGCAGGCCTCGGTCGTGTTCCGGCGATGACGGCGCCGGGCCGCCCGCGGGGCTTCCACCGCATCGCACGGTTTCGCCGCAGCGGCCGCGGGTCGGTGGCGGTGGAGTTCGCCCTGCTGACGACGAGCCTGCTGGTCCTGTTCGCCGGGCTGGTCGACTTCGTCCAGATCTCGACCATCACCCGCGACATCGAGCGCTCGTCGACGCAGATCGGAAGCCTGATCGCCAGCTGCTCGCGGTCGAGCGACCAGAGCTGCACGACGAACACGATGAGCGCCTACATCGCCCGGCAGGACAATGCCCTGGTCCGCTACAGCCAGAACCAGCCGACCATCAGCATCGCGCAGGTCAGCGAGAGCAACGGCGCGCTCAAGATCTGCGCCGGCAACATGACGTACCTGGAAAACGACGTCTCCTCGAGCGCCCTCGCCCAGATGGCGGACAAGGACAACGCCATCGTCGTCGTCATCCAGATCCAGTACGTCGCCCTGTTCCCGGTGATCTCGCGGCTCTATACCGGCATCACCGGCTCCACGATCAAGGGGTGGACGACGACGGTCCATTCGAGCGGGGCGAACGTCTGCTGAAGGCGGCGTCCTTCCGGGCCGGTCGCGAAGCGTCGGGGTGCGACGCCGCGATCCTCCCGCCCCGCTCAGCCCTGCTGCGCGACCAGCTCGCGGGCCCGCGCCACCGTCACGGACCGGTAGGCCTGCACCGCCGCGCCGGCCGCCTCCACGGTCGGGGTCGGTCCGGGCCGGGCCCGCAGATAGGCGCCGAGGGTCGAGAGCCGCAGATCCGCCGCCCGCACGATCACGGCGAGCGCCCGCGGGGCCGGGAGGCGGTGCGCCGCCTCGGCCCGCTCGGGCGGGCAGCCGGCGAGGTGGGCGAGGCCGGCCAGCGCCTCGGCGGTCCGGCCATCCGCGAGCCAGCTGCGCAGGTCGCCCTCGTCGAGCCCGAGCCGGATCCGCCGGGCGACCGTCTCGACGGCGCGCCGCGTCGGGCCGGGGCGGGGGGCGGGCCGCAGGAGCGCGTCGCGCTGGCGCGCCAGCAGGCTACTGCGGGCCGCGAGCCCCGCCGCGAGGCGGTCCCGGTCCTCCATGCGCTCGGACAGGAGCGTGAGCGCCGAAAGCGAGAGCTGCGCCCCGCGATTGGCGACGAGCGTCTCCATCACCGCCTGGTCGCCCCGGTCGGCGAGCACGTCCGCCACCCGGGCAGCGACCGTCTCGCGCCGGGCGATGGCCGCGAGATGCACCGGTCCGCGGCTGCGGGCGACGCGCAGCAGCACCTCGTCGGGCAGGGCGGCGCAGCGCGCCAGCACCGGCACCGCGACGCTCGCCTCGGGATCGCAGGCGAGGCGCCGCGCGACCTTGCGCGGCGGCCGGGCGAGCGCGGTGACCTGCCGGGCGAGCCGCCCGCGCGATCCCGGGCCCGCCCCCTCAACGAGCGCCGTCAGCACCTCGTCGAAGGCGCCGACCTGCGTGGCGGAGAGCCCGTCGGCCCCGGCGACCAGGAGGCCGGCGACGCCGTCGAGGGCGCGTGCCGCGTCCGCGACCTGCTCGGCCGCCTCGACGAGGTCGGCGAGCGAGGCCGCCTGCGGCCGTCTCGGGGGTCGAAAGGCCTGGGCCGAGGCCATCGGGCGAGACATCCTGCGGTAAGGGAAGCAGGACCCTAGCGGTGCGATGGTTACGCCCGCATTAGCGCCTGCCGGTATTCGGGCCTCTTGCCTTCCGGCGAAAACCTGCTATCGACCGCGCCTCGCGTTCGCTCCGGCCGGGGGCTGAACGGACGGTGGCGTGCCTCCGGCACGCCATAGGGGCTCGCCCCGTCGTCCCGTGTCTCCGCCTTCGAACAACCGCTCGGGCCTTTGCAGGCTCGAAGGGCTTGGCGCCGTGCGACGCGAGGACGAACCGGCCCGACGCCCGACGCACATCCGTGTTCCAGGCAGCGGGCCCTAGTCTCCCTGAGAAAGGCCCATCATGGCTCTGTATGAGCATGTGTTCCTGGCTCGCCAGGACGTGACCTCGCAGCAGGTCGAAACGATGGTCGAGACCTACAAGTCCGTCATCGAGCAGAACGGCGGCAAGGTCGAGAAGACCGAGATGTGGGGCGTGAAGTCTCTCGCCTACCGCATCCGCAAGAACCGCAAGGCGCACTTCACCCTCCTCAACATCGACGCTCCCCCGGCGGCGCTCGCCGAGATGGAGCGCCAGATGCGCATCTCCGAGGACGTGCTGCGCTTCATGACCGTGCGCGTCGAGGAGCTCGAGTCCGAGCCGTCCGCGATGATGCAGAAGCGCGACCGCGACGAGCGCAAGGACCGCGAGCGCGGCCGTCGCCGCGACGACGACGGCTTCGGCGGCGGCTTCGGCGGCGGTGACCGCGCCGAGCGCGGCGACCGTCCGGACCGCGGCGAGCGTCCCGAGCGGGCCGAGCGCAACACCAACGAGGAGCAGTAAGCCATGGCTTTCGGTGCTGGTGGCGGCGGTGGCCGTCGTCCGTTCTTCCGTCGGCGCAAGACCTGCCCGTTCTCGGGCCCCAACGCCCCGAAGATCGACTACAAGGACGTGAAGCTGCTCTCGCGCTACGTCTCCGAGCGCGGCAAGATCGTGCCCTCGCGCATCACCGCGGTGTCGGCCAAGAAGCAGCGCGAGCTCGCCCAGGCGATCAAGCGCGCCCGCTTCCTGGGCTTCCTGCCCTACGTGATCCGCTAAAACGATTGAACAACCCGGCGGCTCTGCGCCGCCGGGTCGCTGGGGCGGTTCTCCACCGCCTCTAACCCCGCCCCTGAGAGGGGCGGCGGGACAGCGGACAAGGTTTCGATGGTTCGTCACACCGGCATCGGCGTCGTCGCCGGCCTCGCCTCGGCGCTCCTGATCGGGGTCGTCGTCCAGGCGACGCCGCTCGCGCTCGCGCTCTACTTGCTCGCCCCGCTGCCGATCCTGATCGTCGCGATGGGCTGGAGCCACCGGACCGGCCTCGTCGCCGCCGCCTCCGGCACGCTCGCCCTCGCGCTCGTCTCCTCGCCCTTGCGCGGCCTCGCCTTCCTGGTCTCGACCGCCTTGCCCGCCTGGTGGCTCGGCTACCTCGCGCTGCTGGGGCGTCCCAAGGTCTCCGGCGGCGGGGCGGCGGGCGGGATGGAATGGTACCCGACCGGCCGGCTGCTGGCCTGGGTCGCCGTCACGGCGGCGGTCGCGCTCGTCGTCGTGGTGATGCTGTCCTCGGGCGACCACGCCGCCTACCAGGAGCGGGTCCGCCGCCTCGCCCGGGCGATGCTGCAATTGCAGATGCAGGAGACCCCGTCGCGCGGCGCCGGGCTGGAGGAGGACGACCTCGCCCGCATCGCCGAGCGGGTCGCAGGCCTCGCGCCCGCCATCATGGCGACGACCTTCACGCTGCTCCTGGCCTTTTATCTCTGGGCCGGCGCCCGGGTGGTGCAGATCTCCGGCCGCCTGGCCCGGCCCTGGCCCGACCTCCCGGCCACCGCGCTGCCGCGCCGGGCCCTGTGGGGATTGGTCGTCGGCGCCGTGCTGTCGATCGCGCCGGGCTATGCCGGCGCCTTCGGGGTCGCGCTGCTCGGCGCCCTCGCGGCCGCCCTGGCGCTCCAGGGCCTCGCCGCCCTGCACGACCGCAGCCGCGGCAAGCCCGGCCGCACGCCGATCCTGATCGGCCTCTACGTGCTGGTCTTCCTCACCCAGGGGCTGGCGCTCGCCGCGCTCGCCCTGTTCGGCCTCCTCGACGCCCTCACGGGGCGGCGCCGGCCCGCTCAGGCCCCGCCGGTGGCCTGATCTCCCGAAATCCCCGGACCGCCCGAGGCGATCCGGTTCCCCGACGGCGGACATCCTCCGCCATCACCACCCGGGGCCGACGAGGCCCCATCATCGAAGGACGACGACCATGGAAGTGATCCTGCTCGAGCGCGTGGCCAAGCTCGGCCAGATGGGCGAGACCGTGAAGGTGCGGCCGGGCTTCGCCCGCAACTTCCTGCTCGCCCGCGGCAAGGCCCTGCGCGCCACCGAAGGCAACAAGAAGCGCTTCGAGGACCAGCGCGCCCAGCTCGAGGCCCGCAACCTCGAGCGCCGCTCGGAGGCCGAGAAGGTCGGCGAGACCCTCAACGGCAAGAGCTTCGTGCTGATCCGCCAGGCCGGCGAGACCGGCGTGCTCTACGGCTCGGTCTCCCCGCGCGACCTCGCCGAGGTGGTGACCCAGGAGGGCTTCACCATCAACCGCGACCAGTTCAGCATCGCGCAGCCGATCAAGACGCTCGGCCTGCACGAGGTCCCGGTGGTGCTGCACCCCGAGGTCGAGGTGAAGGTCACGGTCAACGTCGCCCGCAGCCCCGAGGAGGCCGAGCGCCAGGCCCGCGGCGAGTCGACCACCGCCCGCGAGGAGTTCAACCTCGACGACCTCGGGCTCGAGGTCGGTGCCGCCCTGGCCGAGGCCGGCCCGGACGCGGACGACCGCGGCTGATCCACCGCCTGTCCCGCCCCTCGCGGCGGGACAGCAGGGACAGCGGGGACAAGCCCGCCCATCGGGCTTGACTTGTTCCCAGTTTGTTCCAGCATGACGGGGTCCGCGGCGCGAGTCGCGGGCCCCGCTGTCGTTTCAGGCCACGCTCCGCCGTCGTTCGGTCAAGGTTTGGTCAACAATAGCGGTGCGATGGTCGCCGCCGCGTCGTTGATCCGACACCCGGTCTCGAAGCCTCTCTCGCCCGAATCCTCTCGCCCGGAGCCCCGCCGGATGGCCATTCCCAGCACCCTGACGGCGAATCTCGAGCCCGTGCAGCAGGAATATCGCGTCGCGCCGCACAACATCGACGCGGAGCAGGCGCTGCTCGGCGCGATCCTGGTCAACAACGACGCGTTCTACCGGGTGTCGGACTTCCTGCTCCCCGAGCACTTCATGGAGGAGGTGCACCGGCGGATCTACGAGGTGTCGATCACGCTGATCAAGGCCGGCAAGCTCGCGAGCCCGATCACCCTCAAGACCTACCTGGGCGATGCCGATCTCGGCGGCCTGACCGTCGGCCAGTACCTCGCGCGGCTCGCCGCCGAGGCGACGACCGTCATCAATTCCGAGCATTACGGCCGCACGATCTACGACCTGGCCCTGCGCCGGCGCCTCATCACCATCGGCGAGGACCTGGTCAACGGCGCCTACGAGGCCCCGGTCGAGACCTCGCCGCGCGAGCAGATCGAGGCGACGGAGCGCCGGCTCTACGAACTGGCCGAGACCGGCAAGTACGACGGCGGCTTCCAGAAGTTCTCCGACGCCCTGACGGCGGCGGTCGACATGGCGGCCAAGGCCTACCAGCGCGAGGGGCGGCTGTCGGGCATCGCCACCGGCCTGTCCGACCTCGACGCCAAGATGGGCGGCCTCCAGGCCTCGGACCTGATCATCCTCGCCGGCCGCCCCGGCATGGGCAAGACCTCGCTCGCCACCAACATCGCGTTCAACATCGCCAAGGCGTATGTCGGCGAGAAGCAGCCCGACGGCTCGATCGCGACCAAGAACGGCGGCATCGTCGGCTTCTTCTCGCTCGAGATGTCGGCCGAGCAGCTCGCCACCCGCATCATCGCCGAGCAGTCGGGCGTCGCCTCCTACAAGATCCGCCGCGGCGACATCCGGCCGGAGGAGTTCTACAAGATCACCGACGCCGCCCGGGACATGCAGACGATCCCGTTCTACATCGACCAGACCGGCGGCATCTCGATCGCCCAGCTCGCGGCGCGGGCCCGCCGGCTCAAGCGCCAGCGCGGCCTCGACCTCCTCGTCGTCGACTACCTCCAGCTCCTGTCGGGCTCGTCCAAGAAGGGCGACAACCGGGTGCAGGAGATGACCGAGATCACCACCGGCATGAAGGCGCTGGCCAAGGAACTGGCGGTGCCGATCGTCGCCCTGTCGCAGCTCTCGCGCCAGGTCGAGGCCCGCGACGACAAGCGGCCGCAGCTCTCGGACCTGCGCGAATCGGGCTCGATCGAGCAGGACGCCGACGTGGTGATGTTCGTGTTCCGCGAGGAATACTACGTCAAGAACAAGAAGCCGCGCGAGGGCACCGAAGAGTTCTTCACCTGGGAAGCCGAGATGAACCGCGTCTACGGCAAGGCCGAGGTGATCCTGGGCAAGCAGCGCCACGGCCCGACCGGCACCGTCGAGCTCCAGTTCGACGCCGAGATCACCCGGTTCTCGAACCTCGCGCAGGGCGACCGGCTGCCCGACACCCATTGAGGCCTGCGCGACTCACGCGACGGACCTGACACCCTCGCTGTCATCCCGGGGCCCGGCGCAGCCGGGAACCCGGGATCCATAAACGCTGACGGTGGTAGATAAGGCGGTCGCCTTCCGCCTCGTCCTGCATCGTCAGCGGTTATGGATCCCGGGTTCCGCTGCGCGGCCCCGGGATGACCCGGAGGGATTCTAATGAGGGTGCCCGACCCGCGGTCGGTCACATCCCGCTGCGGCCTTGGCGCTGCCCCCTTTCGGGAGGTAGACGGAGCGTCAGGAGCGAGATCATGACCGAGCCCACCCCCATCGGCCATGGCGGCCGCCTCACCATCGACCTCGCGGCCCTGCGGGCGAACTGGCGGATCCTCGCGACGGCCGCGGAATGCCCGGAGACCGCCGCGGTCATCAAGGCCGACGCCTATGGCTGCGGCATCGCAAGGGCGGCGCCCGCCCTGTGGGACGAGGGCTGCCGCACCTTCTTCGTCGCCCACCTGTCGGAGGCGCTCGTCGCCCGGGAGGCGGTGCCGGACGCCGTGATCTACGTGCTCAACGGTTTTCCGCCCGGCCGCGCGCCGGCCTACAGGACCGCGGACCTCCGGCCGGTGCTCGGCTCGCGCGAGGAGATCGCCGAGTGGGCGGCGGCGAATCGCCACGAGGGCGTGATCCGCCCGGCGGCGCTTCACGTCGATACCGGCATGAACCGTCTCGGCCTGTCGGTGCCCGAGGGGCTGGCGCTCGCCGGGGACCCGGTCGTGACCGAGGCCGGGACCGACCTGCTGATGAGCCACCTCGTCAGCGCTGAGGTCGAGCACGATCCCCTCACCGACCACCAGGCGGCGGAGTTCGCCCGGGTGCGCGCGGCCTATCCGGGGATCCGGGCCTCGCTCGCCAATTCCTCGGGCGACTTCCTGTCCTCCTGCCGCGCCGATCTGGCGCGGCCGGGCTACGCCCTCTACGGGGGCAATCCCCGGCCCGGCCGCGACAACCCGATGCGCCCGGTGGTGCGGCTCGAGGCCGGCATCCTCCAGGTCCGCGAGGTCGCGGCCGGCGAGACCGCCGGCTACAACGCCCGCTGGATCGCCCGGGAGCCCCGGCGCCTCGCCACCCTGTCGCTCGGCTACGCCGACGGCTTTCCGCGATCCTCGACCGGCCGCGGCGAGGCCGTGGTCGGCGGCGTGCGCTGCCCCTTCGTCGGCAACGTCTCGATGGACCTCATCATCCTCGACGTCACCGGGGCGCCGGAGGAGGCGCTGGTCCGCGGCGCGCCCGCGACCCTGATCGGCGACGGGCTCGACGTCGACACGGTGGGGCGCAGCGCCGGCACGATCGGCTACGAGATCCTGACCGGTCTCGGCCGGCGCTACGAGCGGGTGTACCGGGATTGAGAGCCTGCTCGGCTCTCCCCGAAGGTCGTCAAGCCCTCCTCGTCCCCCTCACCGGAACGTCTTCCTCGGATCGAACGCGTCCCGCACCGCCTCGCCGGCGAAGATCAGGAGGCTCAAGGTCACGGCGATCACCGCGAAGCCCGTCAGCCCGAGCCACGGCGCCTGGAGGTTGGCCTTGCCCTGCGCCAGCATCTCGCCGAGCGACGGCGAGCCCGGGGGCAGGCCGAAGCCGAGGAAGTCCAGCGAGGTGAGGGTGGTGATCGAGCCGTTGAGCACGAAGGGCAGGAAGGTCAGCGTCGCCACCATGGCGTTCGGCAGGAGGTGGCGGAACATGATGCGGGCGTTGGAGAGCCCGAGTGCGCGGGCCGCCCGCACGTACTCGAAGTTGCGCGCGCGCAGGAACTCCGCCCGCACCACGCCGACCAGCGAGACCCACGAGAACAGGAGCAGGATCCCGAGCAGCACGAAGAAGCTTGGGGTGATGATCGACGAGATGATGATCAGGAGATAGAGCGACGGGATCGCGGTCCAGATCTCGATCACCCGCTGGAACACGAGATCGACCCAGCCGCCGAAATAGCCCTGCACCGCGCCGGCGAGCACCCCGATCACCGAGGAGACCAGCGCCAGGGTGAGCCCGAACAGCACCGAGAGGCGAAAGCCGTAGAGGAGCCGGGCGACGACGTCGCGGCCCTGGTCGTCGGTGCCGAGCCAGTTCCACTCGATGTCGCGGCAGGTCGCGCCACCGGTCTTCTCCGCCACGCTCTTGCACTGGGCGTCCGATAGGAGCCAGGTCGGGGGGGCGGGAGCGGGGACGGGCAGGTCGAGGTTGTGGGTGTTGTAGGAGAAGCGGATCGGCGGCCAGACGGCCCAGCCGTTCTGCGCGATCTCCTTGGCGATCACCGGGTCGCGGTAGTCGGTGCGGGCGAGGAAGCCGCCGAACTTCTCCTCCGGGTAGTCGACCACGATCGGGAGCAGGATCTCGCCCTTGTAGGAGGCGACGATCGGCCGGTCGTTGGCGATGAACTCGGCGAACAGGCTTAGCCCGAACAGCACGCAGAACAGCACGAACGACCAGTAGCCGCGCCGGTTCGCCTTGAAGTTCGCGAGCCGCCGCCGGTTCAGCGGCGACAGCCGCCCGGTGCCGGCGGGGCCCGGCAGCGGCAGGCTCACCGGGCCCGCCGCCGGCGAGGTGACCGGGACGGCGTCGAGTTCGGGGGCAGGGGGGCGCTGGTTCATGCGGCGTCCCCCGGCCGTGCGTCTCGGGTCAGCGGGTCTCGGGTCAGTCGATGCGGGTCGCGGTGACGTCGATCACGCTGGGCTTCAATGCGCCGCTGCGCTCCAAGTGCTTGCGCAGCAGCTGCACGTTGCGGCGGTTGGCCTTGAAGGCGGCGTCGAACAAATCGCCGACGATCGGCACCGCGCCGACCACGCCGTCGATCGCCACGTTCGCCGCCATCCGGGCGATCAGCCAGCGCGGCGCGCCGAGGCGACGCGCCTCCCAGACGATGTAGGACGAGATCGCCGTGGTGATCGCATCGCCGATCACCGGGATCAGGCCGACGATCGCGTCGAGGCCGATGCGCCGGTTGCCCGGCAGCAGGATCGCGGTGTCGAGGAGATGGGCGAGAAGATCGAGCCGCGCCATCACCTGCTCGGGCGACGAGCCGGCCATGGCCTTCGGCCCCTTGGCGCGCAAGCCGAAGGGATCGTCCTGCGGGAAGCGGCCGTCCTTGAACTCGCCAGCCTTGAACTCGGCTCCGTTGCCGAAGGAGCCTTGGCCGAAGGAGCCAGCCCCGAAGGGCGGGACGCGGCCGGCCGTCTGCGAAGAGGTCATCCCGGGGCTCCGGAGCGTGTGCGTGGTGCTCATGCTCCAGGATGTGGCCCCGGCCCCCCGGCTCGACAAGGAGGCCCCGCATCAGGCTGCGCGCCCGGCCGCCAGGCCGCTCAGGCGCTCCAGCGCCCGGTCGAGGGTGTCGTCGCGCTTGGCAAAGCAGAACCGCACGATCGTGCGCACCGGCTGGTGGGCGTAGAAGGCACTCACCGGAATCGCCGCGACGCCGTGCTCCCGCACCAGCCGCTCGCAGAAGGCGACGTCGTCGGTCTCGCCCAAGGGGGCGATGTCGAGGTTGAGGAAGTAGGTCCCGGCCGAGGGCAGGACGCTGAAGCCGAGGCCCTTCAGCCCGTCGGCGAACCGGTCGCGGGCCCGGGCGAAGTCGGCCCGCATGCCCTCGTAATAGGCGTCGTCCTTCCCCAGGCCGTAGGCCACCGCCGCCTGGAGGTTCGGCGGCGTGGTGAAGGTGAGGAACTGGTGCGCCTTGGCCAGACCCTTCATCAGCCCGGGGGCGGCCATCACGAAGCCGACCTTCCAGCCGGTGAGCGAGAAGATCTTGCCGGCCGAGCCGACCTTCACCGTGCGCTCGCGCATGCCGGGAAACGCCATCAGCGGCCGGTGGCGACGACCGTCGAAGACCACGTGCTCCCAGACCTCGTCGCAGAGCGCCACGGCGTCGAAGCGCCGGCAGAAGCTCGCCAGCAGTTCCAGGTCCTCGTCCGGGAAGATCGTCGCCGAGGGGTTGAGCGGATTGTTGAGCAGCACGACCTTCGTGCGCGGCGAGAAGGCGGCGGCGAGCGCCTCCTCGGTGATCCGGAAGTGCGGCGGCGTCAGGGTGACGAAGCGCGGCACGCCGCCGGCCCGGCGCACCAGCGGCAGGTAGGCGTCGTACATCGGCTCGAACAGCACGACCTCGTCGCCGGGCTCGATCAGCGCCATCAGGGCGCCGGCCAGCGCCTCGGTGGCGCCGGAGGTCACCATCACCTCGGTGTCGGGATCGAGGGCGAGCCCCTGCCAATGCGCGTAATGCGCCGCGACCGCCCGGCGCAGCTCGGGCAGCCCCATCATCGGCGGGTACTGGTTCCAGCCCTCCACCACCGCCTCGGCGGCCTTGGCGCGCACGTCGGCCGGGCCCGGATCGTCCGGGAAGCCCTGGCCGAGATTCACGGCGCCGGTCTCCCGGGCGAGCGCCGACATCACCTCGAACACGGTGGTCGGCAGGTCGGCGAAGATGGGGTTCATGCGGGGACGCGGGTTCGAGAACGGGAGGGCCTCGCTAGCACGCCGGGAAAGCGGACGGAACCGAGCCGGCCGTCACGCCCGCCGCCGCTCCTGCGGCCGGACCAGTGCAGCGAAGGCCTCCGCCGGCATCGGCCGGCCGAACAGGTAGCCTTGCGCCTCCTCGCAGCCCTTGGCGAGGAGCCGCCCGGCCACCGCCTCGGTCTCGACGCCCTCGGCGATCACCGAGAGGCCGAAGCTGCGGCCGAGGGTCAGCACCGAGCGGACGATCGCCAGATCCCGGCCCGCTTGCTCCCGGCTCGCCTCGTCCCGGCCCGACGCCTCCATGCCCTGCACGAACGAGCGGTCGATCTTCAGCCGCGTGAGCGGGAAGCGCTTGAGCAGGCTCAGCGAGGCGTAGCCGGTGCCGTAATCGTCGAAGGCGATCCCGATGCCGAGGTCGCGCAGCGCCCGCAGGGGGGCGATCAGCGCCTCGTCGTGCTGGAGGATGATGGTCTCGGTGATCTCCAGTTCGAGGGAGGAGGGCGGCAGGCCGGAATCGGCGAGCGCCGCCCGGACCTCGTCGACGAGGCCCACCGAGTGGAACTGCGCCCCGAACAGGTTGACGCCGACGCGCAGGTCGCCCGCCCCGGCCCGGCGCCAGGCGGCGGCCTGGGCGCAGGCCTCGCGCAGCACGAAGCGGCCCACCGGCGCGGCGAGGCGGCTGGCTTCCAGCGGGGCCAGGAACTCGCCCGGCGCGAGCAGGCCGAGCCGGGGATGGCGCCAGCGGATCAGGGCCTCGGCGCCGACGATCCGGCGGTCGGAGAGGCGCACCTGCGGCTGGTAGAACAGCGCGAACTCCCCGGCCGCCAGCGCCCGTGGCAGCTCCTGCTGGCGCGCGGTCCAGGCCAGGGTGGCGTCGCGCAAGGCGGGTGTGAACACGCGGTGGCAGTGCCGCCCGGCGCGCTTGGCCTCGTAGAGCGCCATGTCGGCGCTGGCGAGGAGCCCGTCGGCGAGGGGGCCGTGCTCGGGGCTCAGCGCGATGCCGATGCTCGCCCCGATATGGATGGTCTGGCCGTCGACCGGGAACGGCTCGGAGAGGCTGTGCAGGATCGTCCCGGCGACCGTGACCGCCGCGGCCTCGTCGCAGCCGGGCAGCAGGGCCGCGAACTCGTCGCCGCCCATCCGGGCGACGAGGCCGGCCTTGCCCGTGCAGGCGCACAGGCGCGCGCCGGCCTGCCGGATCAGGTCGTCGCCGGCCTCGTGGCCGAGCGTGTCGTTGACCTTCTTGAAGCCGTCGAGGTCGATCATCAGGGCGGCGGCCGTCCGTCCGGGGGCCGTGCGCGCCATCGCGAGCGCGAGGCCGCGGCGGTTGCTCAGGCCGGTCAGGCCGTCGGTCTCGGCCTGCCGGCGCAGGGTCTCCATCAGGGAGGCGCGCTCGCGCAGCCGCTCCTCCAGCACCGCGAGGGCGTCGAACAGCCGGCGGATCTCGACGATGCGCAGCGGCACCCGCGGGCCGGCGGGCGGCGCGCCGCCCTCGGCCAGCGCCATCGCGGTCTCCCGCGCGGCGAGCAGCGGGCGCAGCACCGAGGCGCGCAAGGATTGCAGCAGGGCGACCAGCAGGACGAGAACCGCGACGGTGCCGCCGGCGACCGCGAGGAGGCGGGTGCGCACCGCGTCGCGCTCGGCGGCGAAGTCCGCGACCATGCCGGCGAGGTAGCGCTCGCGCAGGGCCTCGACCGGCTTCAGGGTCGGCACGTAGCGGTGGGTGAGCTCGTCGGCGGTGAGCCCGTAGCGGCCGGAGGTGCCCCCTTCCGCGATCACCGCCTCGATGAGGCCGAGCCCCCGCCCGGCGAAGGTCTCCTCGACCTCGCGAAACAGCCCCTCCATCGGCTGCCCGGGACCGAACGCCGCCTGGCCGCGCAAGAGCCGCATGAGCTCCAGGATGCGGCCGCGGATCTGCGTGGCGTCGGTGAACTGACGGGCGTCGAGGGGGCGGTGCACGGTGACGGCTGGGACGATCGCCGAGCCGATCCGGCCGCCATACTCGCGCAGGTCGCTCACCGCGTGGCCGATCAGGGCAGATCCGGCGAGGGCGGGGTCGGCCCGGCCGATCTCGCGGATCTCCCAGGCGACCACGTCCTGGAACGCGTCGACCGCGGCGATCATCCGGGCGATCGCGCCGGTGATGTCCTCCAGGTCCCGCTGCGCCGCCCGCAGGCCGGCTACCCGGTCGACGTCCCGCCGCGCCTCGTCGAGCCGGGCGGCGGTCGCCGCGAGGAGGCCGTAGAGGAGGGCGTGGCCGGGCTCGTCCGCCGCCGCCGGCCCGCGCAGGGCCGCGAGCGCGCCGTCGCTCGCGGTCCGGAACGCGCCGAGCCGCGCCAGCGCCGCCGGATCGCTGCCGGGCGCCACCGCCATCATGACGTTCGCCGGGCCGCGCTCCGCCGAGAGGCGGTTGGCGGCCTCGAGCACCTGGCGCAGCCGGCTGATGCGCACGAGGTTGCTCTGCCCGTTGCGGTAGGCCGCGACCGAGGGCGCGAGGACGATCGCCGTGAGGGCGACGAGGCCCGCCGCGAGGAGGAGGGCGGTGCCCCAGAGACGGCGCCCGAGCCTGGCCTCCCGCCGCCCCACCTGACCGAGGGACGCCGCCGGTGCCGGAGATGGTTGCTGCACGGGGACCCTCGGGAAACGGCCGGCACGACGTGCCGGCCTGCTGCGGCCTTTGCTGACGGGCTAGGCGTTATTCCTTGCCGAACGCTTAGAATCGGCTCCCGTGACGGTGCATTCGCCCGTTGGATCGGGGTTATGTCGCGGCGTGATACTCTGCGAGGCTTCGGCACCCGGTCGAACCGGGGCGCCGTCGCGGCCGGCCGCGCTCGTGTCAGCCCGGCCGGCCGGCGAGCGCCGCGGCGAGGCGGCGGATGCCGGTGCGGACCGTCTCGGGCTCGCTGCCGGCGAATCCGAGGAGCAGCCCGGCCCGGTCCGGCCGCGTCGACGCATCATGGTAGAGCGGGCCGACCGGGTAGACGCCGATCCCCGCCGCCCGCGCCGCTGCCGCCATCCCGGCCTCGGCGGCGGCCGGGACGCCCGTGAACCACGCGACGAGGTGCAGGCCCGCCGCCGCGCCCTCGACGCGCACCGCGGCGCCGAACGATTCCGAGAGGGCCGCGAGGAGAGCCGCGCGCCGCCCGGCATTGCGTCGTCGCGCCTGGCGCAGGTGGCGCTCGTAGCCGCCCTCGGTCAGGAGAGCCGCGAGGGCGGCCTGTTCCAGCCCCGGCGCCTGGCGGTCGGCGAGGCGCTTGGCCTCCGCGAAGGCCGCGCTCAAGGACTCGGGCACCACCAGGTAGCCGAGGCGCAGTTGCGGCGAGAGGGTCTTGGAGACCGTGCCGGCATAGACGACGCGTCCCGCCCGGTCGAGGCTGCGCAGCGCCTCCACCGGCCGCGCATCGAAGCGGTATTCGCCGTCGTAATCGTCCTCGAGGATCGTCGCGCCGCATCCTTCCGCCCAGGCGAGCAGGGCATGGCGCCGGCTAGCGGGCAGGACGCCGCCGAGGGGAAACTGGTGCGAGGGCGTGACGTAGGCGAGCCGCGCCGGGCCGACCTCGGCGAGGCGCCCGGTCTGCAGGCCCTCCGTGTCGACCGGGACCGGCACGATCGCGGCGCCGGCGGCGGCAAAGACCCGGCGCGCCGCGCCGTAGCCGGGATCCTCCATCACCACCCGGTCGCCGGGATCGACGAGGAGCCGGGCGCAGAGGTCGATCCCCTGCTGCGAGCCGTTGACCACCACGATCTGGTCGAGGCCGCAACTGAGGCCTCGGGCGCGCCAGAGATAGGCCTGGAGCGCGGCGCGCAATTCGGGGAGCCCGCGCGGATCGCCGTAGCCGAGCCGGGCCGGCCGGCGCAGCAGGACCGCGTTGAGCGCCCGGCGCCAGGCGAGGACGGGAAAATCGTCGCCCGAGAGGTCGCCGTAGCGAAAATCGATCGCCGGGGCCGGCAGGGCCTCGGGCGCCGGCTCGGCGAGGACGCGCCGCCCGAAGGCGGAGAGGCGGGGCGCCAAGCCCGGCCCGGCCGCGGCCGGGGCCGCGCGCGGCAGGAGGCCGGCGGCGACCCGCGTCGGGGCGCCCGGACGCGTCTCCAGGTAGCCCTCGGCGATCAGCTGGTCGTAGGCCGCCGTCACGGTGGTGCGCGAGACCCCGAGCTCCGCCGCCAGCGCCCGGGTCGAGGGCAGGGGGGCACCCGGCGGGTAGACGCCCGCGGCAATCTGCGCCTTCAGGCCGGCGCCGATCCGGGCGCTGGCGGGGAGGGTGGGAGGGGTCGCGTCCAAACTGGCCTGGTCCTGTCCGGTCGACGGGATGTCTAGCATGGGCCAGCGCGCCGGGCGGTTCAGCGAAGGAAGAGGTGCGGATCCTCTCCTCTCCCCACCCGCGCAGCGCTGTCCGGGAAAGGAATGGCTCGGGTTTCCCCCTCCCCCCTCTGCGAAGGAGGGTGCCCCGCGAAGTGGGGCGGGAGAGGGGACGCCGCTTCCGGGGAAGTCTCGACCTTGATGAAGGGCGCCTTGTCCTGAAGCGTCGCGCTGCCCCTCTCCCGGCCTACTCCGTAGGCCCCCTCCCCCGCAGAGGGGGGAGGGGAAACCCGCGCCATTTCCTTCCCTGGCAGCCCCGCACGGGTGGGGAAGGGCGAAACCCGCCGCGTCTTGCCCCCTAGCTTTTCTGCCGCCCGCCCCCACATTTGCGCGTGGTCCGAACCTTGCTCACTATACTCCCGTGCGAGAGCCGGGACGGGGCATGGCGGAACTGAGAAGCCTCGAGATCTTCTACTGGACCGCCTCGCTGTGCAGCTTCCGCAAGGCGGCGGAGCGGATGCACACCTCGCAGCCGGCGGTGTCGCAGCGCATCGCGGCGCTGGAGGAGGAGTTCGGGGTGCGGCTGTTCGAGCGGCGTGCCCGCTCGGTGGTGCTGACGGCCAAGGGCCGCGACCTCCTGGCCTACGCCGAGCGCTTCCTGCGGCTGCGCACCGAGATGATGCAGGCGGTGGCCGGGCCCGGGACGATGCGCGGCGTCCTGCGTCTCGGCGTGTCGGACACCATCGTGCATACCTGGCTGATGCGTTTCATCGCCCGGATGAACGAGGACTATCCGGGAATCACCGTCGACATCGCGGTCGACATCTCGCCCAACATGCGCGACGCGCTCCTGAACCGCGACCTCGACCTCGCCTTCCTGGTCGGGCCGATCACCATGCCGAGCCTCGTCAACCTGCCGTTATGCAGCGTGTCGCTCGCCTGGATCGCCGCACCTCAGCTCGATCTCGGCCCCGGCGAGGTGAGCCTGGCGAGCCTGCTCAGGCACCCGCTCATCACCTACCCGAAGAACACCAACCCCTACGTGTCCCTGCGCGAGATGCTGGCGCAGTCGAACCTGCCGCCGCCGCGCCTGCACAGCAACGCCTCGCTCTCCACCATCGTCCGGATGGCGCGGGAGGGGATCGGCATCGGGGTGATCCCGCCCGAGGTGGTGCGGCGCGACCTCGACGAGGGGGCGTTGCGGATCATCGCCCCGGCGCCGGCCCTGCCGGACATCACCTTCACGGCGACCTACCCCAACGCGCCCGATGGCGGGCTCGCCGCGACGGCGGCGCGGCTCGCCTGCGAGGTCGCGGCCTCTCCGGACTGGCGCCGATGAGCCCGCGACCGATAAGGAGACCTTATCAATACCGATGCGAAATGACGATTGGCCCTTAACTGCCTGCGATGTGAACATGGCGCATTGCTGGGCACGGAGCGATCCGGCACCACCAGAGATCCGGGATCAGGAGCGGCGATGACCCTTCCCTTCGATCGGGCGCGGATGAGCGGCGAGGCGGCGCGACTCGCCTGCCGCAGCGGCGCCATCACCGGTTGCACCGCCGGCATCGCCGACGGCTACGTCCAGGGCAACCTCGCGGTGCTGCCGGCCGACCTCGCCGATGAGTTCCTGCTGTTTGCCCAGCGCAACCCGAAATCCTGCCCGATCATCGGCGTGTCCGCGAAGGGCGAGCGCAGCATCCCGGAACTCGGCCTCGACCTCGACATCGCCACCGATATTCCCGGCTACCGGGTCTGGCGCGACGGCGAGGTGGTGGCGGAGTGCTCATCGGTCGCGGAGTTCTGGCGCGACGACCTCGTAGCCTTCGTGATCGGCTGCTCATACTCGTTCGAGGCGGCTTTGGCCGAGGACGGGCTCCCCTTGCGCCACGTCGAGATGGGCGTGCGGGTGCCGATGTACCGCACCAGCATTCCCACCGCACCAGCCGGCCGCTTCTCCGGGCCGATGGTGGTGTCGATGCGCCCGCTCACCCCCGCGCAGGCCATCCGGGCGGTGCAGATCACCTCGCGCTTCCCCTCGGTCCACGGCGCGCCGGTGCATCTCGGCCGGCCGGACCTGATCGGCATCCGGGACATCGGGGCGCCCGATTACGGCGACCCGGTCGCGATCCGCGACGACGAGATCCCGGTCTTCTGGGCCTGCGGCGTGACCCCGCAATCGGTGATCGCCGCGGTGCGTCCGGCCTTCGCCATCACCCACGCGCCCGGCTGCATGCTGATCACCGACCGGCGCAACACCGAATACGCGGTTCTGTGAAAAGATGTCCCCGGTCCTTTCGTCTTAGGTTCTTGTTCGCGCATCATTTCCGCCGTCGAACTGGAAACGGTCTCGACACGGGCTTTTCAAAGCCGGCGGAATGAGGCTTGGAGCAATTTCCGACGAAGTGGAAGCCGGTTCGTCGCAGAAAATGCGGCAAAATCAATGAACTAGAGAGCTTCGCGATTGCAACGTGATCGTGAAGCGCTCTAGAAGACATCCCCGCCCCCTGGAGGCCAGCGCATGATCCGTCGTCGAGAACTCTTGGTGGGCGCCGGCGCCCTCTCGCTCGCCTCGCTCCGGGGCGCACCGGCCCGGGCGGCGGCGCCGGAGGTGGTGGTCGGCGTGCTCTACGCCATGTCGGGGGCGAGCGCGCAGGTCGGGGTCGACGCCCGCCACGCCATCGAGACGGCGCTCGACCTCATCAACAACGACCACGACCTCGACCTGCCGGGCGCCAAGGGCGTAGGCCTTGCCGGCATGGGCGGCGCCAAGATCCGCCTCGTCTTCGCCGACCACCAGGCCGACCCCCAGAAGGGCCGCGCCGAGGCCGAGCGCCTGATCACCCAGGACAAGGTCGCGGCCCTCGTCGGCTGCTACCAGTCGGCGGTCTCGGCGACCGTGAGCGCCACCGCCGAGCGCTACGGCGTGCCCTTCGTCTGCGCCGATTCCTCCTCGCCGAGCCTGCACCGCAAGGGCCTGAAGTACTTCTTCCGCCCGGCCGCGCACGACGAGATGTTCTCGACCGCGATGTTCGACTTCCTGGATTCCCAGCGCAAGCGGGGCCAGAAGATCGACTCGGTCGCGCTGTTCTTCGAGGACACGATCTACGGCGTCGATTCGTCGACCGTGCAGCGCAAGCTGGCGGCCGAGCGCGGCTACAAGCTCGTCGCCGACGTGAAGTACAAGAGCAACTCGCCCTCGCTGACCGCCGAGGTGCAGCAGCTCAAGACCGCCAACGCCGACGTGCTGCTGCCGACGAGCTACACCACCGACGCGATCCTGCTCACCAAGACCATGGCCGAGCTCGGCTACAAGCCGAAGAGCATCATCGCGCAAGCCGCCGGCTTCTCCGAGAAGGTCACCTACGACGCGGTCGGCGACAAGCTCCAGGGCCTGATCTCGCGGGGCAGCTTCTCCCTCGACCTCGCCGCCAAGCGCCCGATGGTCGCGACCGTCAACGACATGTACAAGGCCCGCGCCGGGCGCGACCTCAACGACAATTCCTCGCGCCAGTTCATGGCCCTGATCGTGCTCGCCGACGCCCTCGACCGCGCCGGCTCGACCGACGGCCAGAAGATCCGCGCCGCGCTCGCCGCCACCGACATCCCGGGCGCCCGCACGGTGATGCCCTGGTCCAAGGTGGCGTTCGGGCCCGACGGCCAGAACACCCACGCCGACCCGGTGCTGCTGCAATGGATCGGCGACAAGTTCGTCACGATCTTCCCGGAATCCGCCGCGGTGGCGCCGGCGAAGTGGCCGATGAACGCGTGAGTATGGCTCTTCCCCCTCCCCCTTGTGGGGAGGGGCTAGGGGTGGGGGTGGTGCCGGATAGACCGCTGAGCTTTACGCGGCACCACCCCCACCCCCAAACCCCACCCCACAAGGGGGAGGGGAGGCGTTCCCTTCCGACGCGGCAGTGCTCGTTCGCATCTCCCGGAAGCCCCACCGGAGCCCCGACCCCCATGACGACGCAAGCCCTGGTGCAGGTGCTGGCGAGCGGCCTCCTGATGGGCTTGATCTACGCCCTGATCGCGGTCGGCCTCTCGCTCATCTTCGGCCTGATGGACGTGGTGAACTTCGCCCACGGCGAGTTCCTGATGCTGGCGATGTACGCGACCTTCGGGCTGGTGCTGGTCACCCGGCTCGATCCGGTGGTGCTGATGCCGCTGGTAGCAGCCCTGCTCTTCATGCTCGGGGCCGCCGCCTATATGGGCGTGGTCCGCTTCGCCATGCGGGCCAAGGCCAACCAGGGCATGGTGCAGATCTTCGCGACCTTCGGGCTCGCGATCCTGCTCCAGGGCGCCGCCCAGTACCTGTTCACGCCCGACTACCGCAACGTCCAGAACACCTGGCTCGGCGGGCGCACGCTGGAGCTCGGCGGGATCTTCCTGCCCTGGCCGCAGATCTTCGGCGCGGTCGTGTCGCTCGCCGCCTTCGGCGGCCTGCACCTGCTGATGAGCCGCACCGATTTCGGCCGGGCGCTGGAGGCGACCCGCGAGGACCAGGGCGCGGTGGCGCTCGTCGGCATCGACCGCAACCGGGTCTTCGCGCTGGGCTGGGGCCTCGGCGCCGCGCTCGTCGGCCTTGCCGGCGCGGTGCTGGCGATCTTCTACTACATCCACCCCCAGGTCGGCGCGAGCTTCGCGCTGATCGCCTACGTCACCGTGGCGCTCGGCGGCTTCGGCAGCGTCGGCGGCGCGCTCGTCGCCGGGATCATCGTCGGCCTCGTCGAGGCGTTCACGGCGGTGATCCTGCCGCCGGCGCTGAAATCCATCGGCGTCTACGCCCTCTACCTCGCGGTGGTGTTCGCGCGGCCGCAAGGCCTGTTCGGGAGGCTTTAGATGACCACGCTGACCACCGCCCTCGCGCCGGGCTCCGCGCCGGCGCGGGCCGAGGCGAGCTACGCCGCCAAGCGCCGGCGCAAGCTGATCGTCGCGCTCCTCGTCTTCGCGGGCCTCGCCGCGCTGCCCTACGGCATCCGCGACGTCTACCTCCAGAACGTCCTGATCCTCACCCTGATGTACGCGGCCCTGTCGCAGAGCTGGAACATCCTGGGCGGCTATTGCGGTCAGGTCTCGCTCGGCCACGCGCTGTATTTCGGCTTCGGCGCCTACGCCACCTCGGTCCTGTTCGTCAATTACGGCGTGTTGCCGTGGTTCGGCATGCTGGCGGGCGGGGCATTGTCGGCCGTCGTGGCGCTGATCCTCGGCTATCCGTGCTTTCGGCTCGCCGGCCACTACTTCTCGATCGCCACCATCGTGATCGCCGAGATCGGCCTGCTGCTCGTCCACAACTGGGACTTCGTTGGCGGCGCGATGGGCATCCAGTGGCCGTTCAACCCCGACTCGTGGTGGACGCTCCAGTTCGCCCGCGACAAGATCCCTTACGTCCACTTCGCGGTCGGGTTCCTGGCGGTGGTGTGGTTCGTGACCTGGCTGATCGAGGGCTCGCGCTGGGGCTACTGGTGGCGCGCGGTCAAGGACGATGCCCAGGCCGCCGAGAGCCTCGGCGTCGAGGTCTTCCGCTCCAAGATGGCGGCGGCGGCAGTCTCGGCCTTCTTCACCGCGATCGGCGGCGGCTTCTACGCGGCCTACGTCTCCTACATCGATCCCGAGAGCGTGATGAGCTTCCGCTTCTCGCTGCTCTTCGCCCTGCCGGCGGTGCTCGGCGGCATCGGCACCCTGTGGGGGCCGCTCGTCGGGGCGGCGATCCTGATCCCGCTCACCGAGATCAGCCGCTCGTATCTCGGCGGCAGCGGCAACGGCCTCGACCTGATGCTCTACGGTGTCCTCGTGATGGTGGTGGCGCTCGCCCGGCCGGAAGGCGTGCTCAGCCTGTTTCGCCGCACCCGCAAGGCCCGCAACGAGGAAGCGACACCGTGAGCGGTTCCCTGCTGCGCATCGACCACGTCACGCTCCGCTTCGGCGGCCTCGTCGCTAATGCCGATGTCAGCCTCGACGTGCCCGAGGGCCAGATCCTCGGCCTGCTCGGGCCGAACGGCGCCGGCAAGTCGACCTTGTTCAACCTGATCTCCGGCACCTACCAGCCGAGCGAAGGAAGGATCTTCTTTCGCGGCGAGGACATCACCCCGCTCTCGGCGCCCGAGCGCTGCCGGCGCGGCATCGCCCGCACCTTCCAGGTGCCGCGCTCCTTCGACTCGATGAACGTGATCGAGAACGTCATCGTCGGGGGCTTCGCCCGCCACGCCAGCGCCGCGGCGGCGCGGCGGGTGGCGCTCGAAACCCTCGACTTCGCGGGCTTGAGCCATCGTGCCGAGGCGGTGGCCGGCGAGCTGACGCCGCCCGAGAAGCGCCGCCTCGAGGTCGCGCGGGCACTCGCCACCGAGCCGAAACTCCTCCTCCTCGACGAGGTGCTGACGGGGCTCACCCCGAGCGAGGCCAAGGCCGGCGTCGAGCTGATCCGCAAGGTCGCGGCGAGCGGCGTCACCGTCATCATGGTCGAGCACGTGATGGAGGTGGTGATGCCGCTGGTCGACCGCGCCGTGGTGCTGCATCTCGGCCGCGTCCTCGCGGAAGGCCACCCGACCGAGGTGGTGCGCCACGAGGGCGTCATCACCGCCTATCTGGGGGAGCGCCACCGTGCTGCTTGAGGTCCGCGGGCTCTCCACCGCCTATCAGGGCTTGCTCGCCATCCAGGGCGTCTCGATCGAGGTCGATGCCGGCGAGATCGTCGTCGTGGCGGGTGCCAACGGCGCCGGCAAGTCGACGCTGCTCAAGTCCATCGCCGGGATGGAGCGGCCGCGCTCCGGCGAGGTGATGTTCGACGGCGCCCGCATCGACGGCTTGGCCGGCCACGCCATCACCGCGCGGGGCATCGCCTACGTACCAGAGAACAAGCGGCTGTTTCCGCGCCTGTCGGTCTCCGACAACCTGCGCCTCGGCAGCTACCTCCACCGCAAGGCCGCCGACCGCGAAGCGCCCCTGGAGCGGGTCTTTTCCCTGTTCCCGCGCCTCAAGGAGCGCCTGCCGCAGCGCGCCGGCACCCTCTCGGGCGGCGAGCAGCAGATGCTCGCCATCGGCCGCGCCCTGATGACGAGGCCGCGCCTCCTGATGCTCGACGAGCCCTCGCAGGGCATCATGCCCAAGCTCGTCGACGAGATCTTCTCCGCCATCGAGGCGATCCGGGCGTCCGGCACGACGATCCTGCTGGTCGAGCAGCGCCTCGCCGAGTCGCTCGGCATCGCCGACCGCGCCTACGTGCTCCAGACCGGCCGGCTGATGCTCTCGGGGCCGGCCGCGACCCTGCGCGACGATCCGGAGGTGCGGCGGGTGTATCTGGGGATTTGACGACAATATCTCCGAGGCAGGGCTGCGCTCGTCGAGGCGAACCAATCGGCTGTGCCGATGACAGCTTTCGAGAAAGAAGAGGCGCTGGTTTCCCCTCTCCCCGCCCGCGGGGAGAGGAGAGGCCAGCGCCTCCTCATTCATCGGGCAAGCCCTGCGCCGACGTGAGGAAAAGGCGTTCTGCCGCTAGACTCCCTCCCGTCGCATCGATGCTCTACAGAAGGGGCCGCAGGGAGACCCATCGATGACCAGCCGCACCACCGAGATCACGCTTGAGCGCATCGCCCTGATCCGGAGGCTGGTCGTGGCCTGGGATCCGGCGGGGCAGGGCGCCCCGGTGATCCATCCCGACGCCCCCTACGGCAGCCTCGACCGCGACGGCGACATCGCCAACGTCACCGGCGACGACGAGGGCGCGGCGGAGGAGCACCGGGCGGTGGGCCAGGCGCTGGTCGCCTTCCTGCGCCACGCCGAGCTGAAGCCCGGCCGCTACAGCTACCACAACCCCCTGACCAAGCTCGACCTGTCCCACGTCTCCGACGTGTTCCGAGACGAGGGCACCGGGACGTCGCCCGAGCAGATCGTGTTCGAGGTCGGCCCCGAGCACGTCGCCCTGATCCGCCACCTGGCGATGGGGTGGGACGCGTCGCGCGGGGTGCCGGCGGTGCACGGCGCGGCGCCCTACGGCCCGGGCTCCCTGGAGGAGGCGACGGCCCGGGTGCTCGGGGCCGAGCGCGAGGACGTGTCCCACCTGCACCGGTCGATGCAGCCGGCCTTGCAGATCTTCCTGCGCAGCGCCGACATCGCGCCGGGGGATTACGAGATCGCCTGACATGATTTCCGACTGATTGCTTCAGGCGATCCTGCCGGATCGCGTTCGCAACGCGGAAACCGTATGTCCAGGGTTCACCGCACCAGCGGCTCGGCCACCATCTTCACCGGGTGGCCGCGGCTGACCAGCACCGCCGCGCTCGAATGCTCGGGGTCGGTCTCGAACCGGGTGCGGACCCAGGCGACCAGGAACTTGGCGTATTCCGAGGCCAGCAGCCGCGCCGAGGCCGGGTGGCGCCACCACTGGTCGGGGTCGACCCCCTCCGGCACGACAGGGTGCGGCACCACCTGGTGGCCTTCCGCCAGCGCGTGGTCGAGCTCCACTAGGGTGCGCGGCATGTGGTAGTTCGAGGTGACGACGGCGACGCTCCGGAAGCCGTTCTCGCGCATCCAGCGCCGGATCTCGATGGCGTTGCCGATGGTGTTGCGGGCCCGGTAGTCGAGGTCGACGCAGCAGGCGATCAGGTGCTGCTGGCCCGGGTTGAGCCGGGCGATCTCGTCGCGGCTGGTGCGCTCGTTGACCCCGGTGATGAGGAGGCGCCGGCCGTAGCCGCCGGCGAGCAGGTCCATCGCGTCCTCGATCCGTTGCGCCCCGCCGGTCAGCGCCACGATCCCGTCGGAGGGGCCGAGCGGCAGCCGCTCGGAGCGGGCGAGGCCGGCCACGAAGGCGAGGAAGCCGAGGGCCAGCGCGAGGCCGGCGCTCAGCCCCAGGCCGGCGAGGGCGAGGGCGAGGCGGCGCCGCAGGCTCCACCGGGGCGGGGGCGGTCCCTCGGATCCGCCGCCCGACCAGGACCATCCCACCACGTCGCCGGTTCGCGTTGTCATTCCGCGCTGCATCCGCGAGGTCATCTCACCCGTGTCGAGCATAGTGCCGATTGCGGCGGCCGAGAGGCAACCGTCACCGGGGCCGATTCGTTCACTCGGGGCCACCCCCTGTGAAGAGCGGGCAAGGAGCGAGGCTAGCCGCCCTGGCTGGCGCCGGGCTGTCCGCAACGGCCTCACTCCTCCAGCAGGATGTCGAGGTCTGCGGGGGTCAGGGCGCTCGTCGGCGCGCCCTCGTGGTCGAAGAGGGACTCGGCCAGCGCGCTCTTGCGCGCCTTCAGCTCCTCCATCTTCTCCTCGATGCTGCGCGCCGCCACGAGCTTGTGGACGAAGACCGGCTTGTCCTGGCCGATGCGGTGGGCGCGGTCGACGGCCTGCGCCTCCACCGCCGGGTTCCACCACGGGTCGTAGAGGATCACCGTGTCGGCGGAAACGAGGTTGAGCCCGGTCCCGCCGGCCTTGAGGCTGATGAGGAAGACCGGGACCTCGCCGGACTCGAAGCGCCGCACCGCCCCCTCCCGGTCGCGGGTGCGGCCGGTCAGCTCGGCGTAGGCGATGCCGGCTCGGGTCAGCCGCGGCTTGATCAGGGCGAGCATCGAGGTGAACTGGGAGAAGACCAGCACCCGGCGCCCCTCGGCGAGCAGCGCGTCGAGCAGTTCCTCCAGCCGATCGAGCTTGGCCGAGCCGGCCGCCTCCGCCCGCTCGAGCTTCAACAGGCGCGGGTCGCAGCAGGCCTGGCGCAGCTTGAGCAGGGCGTCGAGGATGACGATCCGGCTGCGATCCCAGCCCTTGGCGGCGATCGCCTCCCGCACCCGGGCGTGCATGGCGAGGCGGATCGACTCGTAGAGGGCGCGCTGGGCCTCGCCCATCTCGACCTCCTCGGTGATCTCGGTCTTCGGCGGCAGGTCGCGCGCCACCTCCTCCTTGGTCCGGCGCAGCAGGAACGGCCTGATCCGGCGCGCGAGCAGCCGGCCGCGCTCGGGGTCGCCGTGCTTCTCGATCGGCGTGCGCCAGGTCCGGGCGAAGGTCCTGCGCTCGCCGAGGAGGCCCGGGCAGGCGAAGGAGAACAGCGACCACAGCTCGGCGAGGTTGTTCTCCAGCGGCGTGCCCGAGAGGCAGAACCGGTGCCGGGCCGACAGGCCGTGGATGAGCTGGGTCGTCGTCGCGTCCGGGTTCTTGATCGTCTGCGCCTCGTCGAGGATCAGGAGGTGCCAGTCCTGCCCTGAGAGCACCCCGTGGTCGCGGGCGACGAGGGGATAGGTGGTGAGCACGAGGTCGTGGCCGTCGATCGCATCGAAATGCTCCCGCCGGCCCTGGCCGTGCAGGACGAGGACCGAGAGATCGGGGGCGAAGCGCTCCGCCTCCCGGCGCCAGTTCGCCATCAGGCTCGTCGGGGCGATCACCAGGGCCGGCCGGTCGAGGCGCGTTTCCGCCTTCTCGCGGGCGATGAGCGCCAGCGCCTGCACGGTCTTGCCGAGGCCCATGTCGTCGGCGAGGATCCCGCCGAGGCCGGCCTCGCGCAGGAAGGCGAGCCAGGACAGGCCTTCCGCCTGGTAGGGCCGCAAGGTGGCCCGGAACGTCTCGGGCGGCGAGACCTGCGGGATGCCGCCCTCGGCGAGCAGCATCCGGCCCATGGCGCGCAAGGACTCGCCGCCGCGCCAGGCCAGCATCGCCGCCTCGCTCACGCGCTCCAGCGCCGCCAGGGTGGCGGCGTCGACGAGGCCGAGCCGCAGGCGCCCGCCCTCGCCGGCGCCGGCCCCGAGGCTGAGCTCGCGCAAAGCGAGCAGGATCGGCTTCAGGCGCGCGCCCGGCAGCGCCAGCATCCGCCCGTCGTCGAGGGGCACCATCACCGGCTGGGACGAGGCCTCGTCGATCGACTCGATCGCGAAGTCGGGCCGCGCCAGCAGCGCCGCGATCGGCTCGGCGAGGGGGATGCGCTCGCCCTCGATCTCGACCCCGAGGTCGAGTTCCAGCCAGTCGATGCCGGTGCTCTCGTGGATCTCGAACTCGACCGCGGCATCCGGGTACAGCACCCGGCCGCGGAAGCTCGGATCGGTCACGATCTCGAACCCCGCTTCCTTCAGGGCCGGCAGGGCCTCGCCCTGGATCGCCGCCCAGGCCTCGTCGCCGCCGTCGGGCAGGAAGTCCCGGGCGTGGCGCGGACCCAGGTTCGAGACGAGCGCCGGGCGCCGCTCCTGGACCGGCGACAGGCCGTGGGCGAGGAGACGCGCCACCGCGCGCTGCTCGGCCGGAACGTCGCGCTCGACGATGAAGAGCCGGCCGCCGGAGAGCCGCGTCGGCTTCGCCCGCAGGTCGCCGAACGGCACCGTCACCGGTCCGTAGCGGAACGAGAGGGCGGCGAGGCGCAACGCCTCGGGCGCCGGCGGCGTGCCGTAATAGTAGGGCGGCGGCGGGACCTCGATCTGGGTCAGGCGCAGCACCGGCACCGGGGCCACGTCGACGATCGTCTCCTGCGGCGGCTCCGGCAGGCGGACGCTCAGGCCCGGCACCCGCTGGGCCAGGGCGGCGTTGAGCGCGCGCGCCGAGGCCGCCGGCAGGGGAGGGGCGTCCGTGAGGGCGGCGGCGATATGGGCCGGCAGGCCGAGCTCGATCGGCCCGACGAGGCCGGCCTCGGAATCAAGGTAGGCCGGCGGGTGGGCCGCCAGCGCCAGGATCCCGGTCCCCTCGGCCGCCTCGCCGTCGAGGCGCGGATGCGGTGCCAGGGTTTGCCCGTCCTCGACCCAGGCGAGGTGGCCGGGCCGGGCCGGTCCGGCGGTGAGCGCCGGCCCGAGCACGGTCTCGAACCGGGCCCGGCCGGTCGCCAGCACCTGTTCGAGGATTCCGGCGCCGGCCTCGTCGAGCAGCGGGTAGGCCGGCGGCGCGTCGCCGTCGGCCTCGCGCATCCGTCCGTGCAGGGCCTTGAGGATGCGCAGGTCGGAGGGGCGCAGGTACTGGGCCGGGTTCGACGTGTAGGCGACGCTCGCCGGCTCGACCGGGCGGGGCTTGGCCGACAGGGCCCCGCTCTTCAGGATCCGGGCCTGCATCGGCGCGACGCCGAGCCGGGGCGCGCCGCCGCGGCCGGGCAACGCCACGAGGAGGTAGATCAGCCGCCGGTCGATCTCGGGCGGGAAGTCCTCGCCGCCGGTGCGCCGGACGTGGTCGAGGCGGGCGATCCAGGTCTGGAGGTCGGGCGTGAGGGCGTCGGGCGAGGCGGAGTCCTGGAGGCGCAGCAGGCGGGCGGCGCGCTCCTCGGGGGTCGGGGGCGGCGGCGGCGGCGAGATCCCGCCCTTGCGCAGCGCCCCGAGCAGCACCGCCACGACGTGCCGGCAATTGTAGCGCTCGTGGCAGCTGCAATGTCCGCTGATGTGGGCGCCGTCGTCGTCCTGCTCCACGGTGATCGAGACGCTGAACACCGTCGGCCCGCTGCGGCTCTCGACGTCCCCCTCGACGTGCTCGTCCCCGTCGACCTCGACCTCGCGCACCCGGCCCTGCCTCAGGTCGCGTCCGCCGTCGTCGAAGTTGCCGCGTCCGCAGTTGCGCAGGATGTCGCGTTCGGTGAATGAGAGGGTCCTGCGCATCGAAACGGGATCCGCCTCCGGCCTGCCCTGGCCAAGGTAGGGAACCGGTCCGGCGTTGGGAACCGCTGCGGCAGCCGGCCGGGCGGATCGCCTGTGCGTCTCCCGTCGGCCCGGAACGGACGGCCCCGCCTGCCGTTGCGGACCTCGACAGGAATGCAGGAGTGACGAGCACCCCATGACCATCGATCCTGCGCGCGACGCGACCGAGACCCTGTTCCAGCCCGGCCGCACCTGCTGGTGCGTGGCGCGGGCCGAGCGGGTCGCGGTGATGATCGATTCCGCCGAGTACTTCGCCCGGCTGGAGGAGGCGCTGCGTCAGGCGCACCGCTCGATCCTGATCGTCGGCTGGGACTTCGACGGGCGCATCCGCCTGCGCCACGACGCGAGCCCCGAGGAGTCGCCGCCGCTCGGGCCGCTCCTGCGCGACCTCGCGGCGCGCCGGCCCGGGCTCGAGGTCCGGGTGCTGGTCTGGAGCGCCGCGACCCTGCACGGGCCGGGGGCGGCGCTGCCGCTGCTGTTCGGGGCCGAGTGGGAGGCGCATCCGAACGTCACCGTGCGCCTCGACACGCACCACCCGCTCTACGCCGCCCATCACCAGAAGCTCGTCTGCATCGACGACCGGATCGCCTTCTGCGGCGGCATCGACCTCACGGTCGGGCGCTGGGACACCACCGCCCACACGGCCGGCGACCCGTTGCGCACCAATCCCGACGGCGAGCTCTACCCGCCGGTGCACGACTTGCAGATGGCGGTGGACGGCGAGGCCGCGACGCGGCTCGGCGACGTGGCCCGCGAGCGCTGGCGCGCCGCCACCGGCGAGGTGCTGGCGCCGGTGGCGGGCGCCGCCCCGCTCTGGCCGCAGGGCCTGGGGCCGCTCCTCGCCGACTGCCCGGTCGCCATCGCCCGCACCATGCCGCTCCAGGGCGACGAGCCCTCGGTCGAGGAGGCGGCAGCCCTCACCGCCGCGTCCCTGGCCTCGGCGAAGGCGACGATCTACCTCGAGGCGCAGTACCTCACCGCCGATTTCGTCGCCGACGCGCTCGCCGCCCACCTGGCCGTCGAGGACGGGCCCGAGATCGTCGTGGTGCTGACGCGCCGCTCGCACAACTTCACCGAGCGCGTCGCCATGGGCACCCCGCGCGACCGGGTGCTGCGCCGCCTGCGCGCCATCGACCGCTTCGGGCGTCTCTTCGTCGCCTACCCGGTGGTGCCGGGGCCGGACGGCGATTGCGAGATCGAGATCCACGCCAAGCTCGTGCTGATCGACGACCGCTTCCTGCGCATCGGCTCCTCGAACCTCAACAACCGCTCGGTCGCCCTCGACACCGAGTGCGACCTCGCGGTCGAGGCCCGCGACGCGGAGGAGCGCGCCGCGCTCCGGGCCTTGCGCGACCGGCTGGTGGCCGAGCACCTGGGTGTCGCGCCCGACGCGATGGCCGAGGCGATCGCGGAAGGCGGCCTGATCGCGGCGATCCGGCGCCACATGGGCGGGCCGCGCTCCTTGCGCGTCTGCGAGGTGCCGGAGGAGGAGGGCCTGCTCGATCCCCTGGTCAGCTCCGAGCTGCTCGACCCGGAGCGGCCGTTCGGGACGGCGTAGCGGTCGCCTCGCCGGCGTCGCGCCACCGGAACACCGCCTCGGTCGCCGCGAAGGCGAGGAGGCCGAGCGCCAGGGGGCCGAGGAAGTACAGGCACCGGAAGGCGATCAGCGGGCCGATGACGTCGGTCTTCGGCAGCAGGTGGACGACCACGCTCTCGATCACCCCGACGCCGCCGGGCACGTGGGTGACGAGCACCGCCGCGTTGGCGATGACGAAGACCGAGGCGACGGCGAGGTAGCCGACGTCGGAGACCGCCGACAGCACCTGGTGCAGGCAGGCCGAGACCAGGGCGAAGTTGACCGCGCCCAGGGCCACCTGCGCCGCGGCGAGCGGCAGCGGCGGCATCTCGATCGACCAGCGCCGGAACGTCACCGGTTTGCGCCACCAGGCGGCGAGGGCGAGATAGGTCGCGACGCCGCCCGCGCAGGCGAGGCCCGCCGCCAGTACCGCGCCGGTCCCCAGGCCCGTCACCTCCCGGGCGAGGTCGGGATGCACCAGCACCGCGACGGCGCCGAGCGCCATCAGGCCGACCGCCACGGTGACGCCGCAGAACAGCACCGCCTTGGCGACGTCCGCGGTCCCGAGGCCCCAGCGGGTGTAGAAGCGGTAGCGGATCGCCCCGCTGCTGAGGCCCGCGAACCCGATGCTGTGGCCGAGCGACAGGCTGATGAAGGCGGCGAGCGCCACGCGGCGGTAGGGCAGGGGCTTGCCGGCCGCGCGCAAGGCCAGCCAGTCGATGCCCGTGAGGCAGAGATAGCTCGCGGCGGCGAATCCCCCGGCGGCGGCGAGCCGGCCGGCGGGAATCGCCTGCACCGACTCGATGAGCTGGTTCAGGCTGTAGCCGGCGAGCGTCCGGTAGAGGAGATAGCCGCCGAGCGCGACGCTCAGCACGGTGAGGAGGATGGTCCAGAACCGGCGGCGCGCGGAGGTCTCCTGCCTGTCTCTGGTCTGTCCTTGGGCCTGCGTCACGCGGGTTCCTCTCGGGGCACGGGGATGCGGGGGGCGGGGACCGGCGCGAGGTCGAGGTCGGCGACGAGCGGCAGATGATCGGAGGCGACCCGGGCGAGGCGTCCGCCGATCGTGCGCACCCCCCGCACCGCGATGCCGCGGCTGACGAAGACGTGGTCGATGCGCAGGAGCGGCAGGCGGGCCGGGAAGGTCGGCCGCAGCCAGGCTTGCGCGCCCTGCGCGTCCGGCAGCCGGGCGGCGAGGCGGCGGTGGACGCGCGACCCCGGCAGGGCGTTGAAGTCGCCGAGCAGCACCACCGGGTCGCGGCAGGCCGGATCGCCGAGGAAGGCGGGCCCGAGCAGCGCCTCGGCCTGCGCCCGCCGCTCGCCCCGGCCGAGGCCGAGATGCGTCGTGACGACCTGCACCTCGGCCTCGCCGGCGGTAACCGCGGTCCAGAGCGCGCCGCGGGGCTCGCGCCCCTCCCGTTCCGGCAGGGCCTGCGCCCGCACCAGACGCGAGGGCAGCGCGGTCAGGATCGCGTCGCCGTAGAGTTCCTCCCGCACCCGCATCGCCGGGTGGAAGTGGGCGCGCATGCCGAGATGGCCGGCGATCGCTTCCGCCTGGTCGATCCCGCCGCTGCGGGCGCGCCCGACATCGAGCTCCTGGAGCGCCACCACGTCCGCCCGGCAGGCGGCGATCACCGCGGCGATGCGCTCCGGGGCGAGCCGGCCGTCGGCGCCGAGGCAGCGGCGGACGTTGTAGGTGAGGACGCGGAGCAACCGGGCGGAGCCTTCGAGAGCGCGGATGGTCTTTCTCAACGGCCGAGCCTGGCGGTGGTTCGGGCCCCGCTGCCACGCTTGCCGAAATCGCACATTGTTAGATCCTGAACGGATCAAGCCGGCGCGCGTTCACTCCCGGCGCCGCAAGGGGCGTGGTGCGACGCACGGGGGACAGCCGGATGAGGCTCGTGGTCTTCGGCCTGACGATCAGCTCGTCCTGGGGCAACGGCCACGCGACCCTGTGGCGGGGCCTCGTCCGGGCGCTCGCCCGGCGCGGCCACAGCGTGGTGTTCTACGAGCGCGACCTGCCGTTCTACGCGCCCCACCGCGACCTGACCGCGATCCCGAACGGGCGCCTCGTGCTGTTCTCCGACTGGGACGAGATCCGGCCGCAGGCCGCCCGCGACGTGGCGGAGGCCGACGTCGCGATGGTGACCTCCTACTGCCCCGACGCGCTCGCCGCCACCGACCTCGTCCTGGGGTCCGGGGCGCTCCGTGTGTTCTACGACCTCGACACGCCCGTCACCCTCGATTCCTTGCGCCGCGGCGAAGCGGTGGATTACGTCGGCCCGGAGGGGTTTTCCGGCTTCGACCTCGTGCTGAGCTACACCGGCGGGCCGGCGCTCGACGCGCTCCGGGACAGGCTCGGCGCGCGCCGCGCGGCGCCCCTCTACGGCCACGTCGATCCGGACCTGCACCGGCCGGCCCCGCCGCAGGCGCAGTACGCCGCCGACCTGTCCTATCTCGGCACCTACGCGGCCGACCGGCAGGCCAAGGTCGTGTCCTGCCTCGTCGAGCCGGCGCGGCGGCGCAGGGACAGGCGCTTCCTGATCGGCGGGGCGCAGTACCCGCAGGATTTTCCCTGGAGCGACAACATCTTCTTCGTGCGCCATCTGGCGCCGCAGGAGCACCCGGCCTTCTACGCCTCCTCGCGCCTGACCCTCAACGTCACCCGGGCGGCGATGGCCGCCATGGGCTGGTGCCCGTCGGGCCGGCTGTTCGAGGCGACGGCCTGCGGCGCCGCGGTGCTGAGCGACGCCTTCGACGGGCTCGACGCCTTCTACCGGCCCGGCGAGGAAATCCTGCTCGCCGAGACGCCCGAGGCCGTGCTCGCCGCCCTCGACCGGAGCGACGCGGAGTTGCACCGCATCGCGCAAGCGGGGCGTGCCCGTACCCTCGACCACCACACCGCCGCGCACCGGGCGGTGGAGCTGGAGGCCATCCTCGACGAGGCCCGGAAGCCTGCCACGGTGGGAGCGTGAGAACCGCATGTGGGGCATCGTTCCGGCCGCGGGCCGCGGCAGCCGCATCCAGCCGCTCGCCTTCTCGAAGGAGTTGCTGCCGGTCGGCAGCCGCCTGCGCGACGGGGCCGAGCGCCCTTGCGCGGTGAGCGAATACGTCGTCGAGCGGATGATCCGCGGCGGGGCGGACAAGATCTGCTTCGTGATCGCCCCGGGCAAGTCCGACATCGTCGAGTATTACGGCTCCGGCTACGGGCCCGCCCCGATCGCCTACGTGGTGCAGCCGCGCCCGGCGGGCCTGTGCGACGCGCTGTTTCGCGCCCTGCCGCTGATCGCCCCCGACGAGCCGGTGCTGGTGGGGCTGCCCGACACGGTGTGGTTCCCCGACGACGGCCTGGCGCGCCTGCCGGCGGACGGCCTGTCCTTCCTGCTCTTCCCGGTCGAGCGGCCTGAGCTGTTCGACGCCGTGGTGCTCGACGGCGACGTGGTGCGGGAGATCCAGGTGAAGCGGATGGATGCCGCCTCGTCCTGGGTCTGGGGGGCGTTCAGACTCACCGGCCGCATCCTCGCCGAGCTGCACGCGCTCTGGCAGGCGCGCCAGTGCCGCGACGAGTACATCGGCACCCTGGTCAACGCCTGGCTCGCCGCCGGCGGCCGGGCGACGGGCCTTCGCGCCGGCAGCGCCTACGTCGATACCGGCACGCTCAACGGCTACCGCGCCGCGATGGCGCTCCTCGGGCCGGCGCAGCCCGGGGAGGAGGGCTCGTCCCTCGGCCGGCCGGGGACGCCGGGCGCGGTGGCAGTCCCCTGAGCAGACTTGCGTTGGCAGGCCAACGCTTCGTCCGCTCAGGTTCTTGTTTTGCCGCAGATTTTCGGCGCCGAACCGGCAACCACTTCGGCGAAATCTGCTGAGCTCAGGCGATGGTCGGCACGATGCCGCCCTCGACGCGCAGGCTCGCCCCGTTGGTCGCCGCGGCGAGCGGGCTCGCCAGATACGCCACGAGGCCGGCGATCTCCTCGGGCTCGATCATCCGGGCGAGCAGCGAGAGCGGGCGGTGGACCCGGAAGAACTCCGCCTCCAGCTCGGGCGCCGGCGCATCCGGGTCGGAGGCGACGCTCTTCAGGAAGTCCACGATGCCCTCCGAGCGGGTCGGGCCGGGCAGCACCGTGTTCACCGTCACGCCGGTGCCGCGGGTGCGTTGCGCCAGGCCCCGGGCGATGGTCGCCTGCGCGGTCTTTGACACCGCGTAATGCAGCATGTCGGGCGGCGGCACGAGGCCGGATTCGCTCGACACGAACACGATCCGCCCGGACTTCTTCGCCAGCATCGCGGGGAAGTAGGCCTGGGCGAGCCGCGCGCCCGAGACCACGTTGACCTCGAACAGGCGGTGCCAGTCGGAATCGGTGATCTCCTCGAACGCCTTCGATTCGTAGATGCCGAGGTTGTTGACCAGGATGTCGACCTCCGGCACCGCCGCGACCAGCGCCTTCGCGCCGTCGGCCGTCGCCGGATCGGCCAGCACCGTGCGGGGCGCCCGTGCGCCGGGCTCGGCGGCGATCGTCTCCGCTGCCGCGTCGAGCTTCGCCTGGGAACGCCCGGGCAGCACCACCTGCGCGCCCTCCGCCGCGAGTCGGCGGGCGATGGCAAGGCCGATGCCCGCGGTGGCGCCGGTGACGAGGGCGGTCTTGCCGTCGATCTTGAGGTCCATGGTCGGTCTCCATGTCTGGAGACCCCGAGATGACGATGCCGGCGATTGATGACCAGCGCGCAGGCCGGCACGATGATCGTGCATCGAATGCAACAATGGATCGCCCCATGGACAACCGGCTCGGCGAGATGGAGGCCTTCGTGCAGGTGGCGCGCCGCGGCAGCTTCGCTTCCGCCGCCAAGGCTCTGCGCTGCACGCCCTCGGCGGTGAGCCGGGCGGTGGCCCGCCTCGAGGCGCGCCTCGGCGTCGGGCTGATCCGGCGCACCACCCGGGCGATGACCCTGACGGCGGAGGGCGAGCTGTACCTCGCGCGGGCCGGCGAGCTGATCGCCGAGTTCGACGCGATCGAGGAGAGTTTCGGCCGCGACGCCGCCCAGCCGAGCGGGCTTTTGCGGGTCAACGCCTCGGTGCCGTTCGGCACCCGCGTGATCCTGCCGGTGCTGCCGCGCTTCCTCGCCGGGCAACCGCGGATGCGGGTCGATCTCGCGCTCACCGACGACGTGGTCGATCTCGTCGAGGCGCGGGCCGACGTGGCGATCCGCATCGGCCCGTTGCGCGACACGAGCCTGCGGGCAAAGCTCCTGGGCCGCAGCCGCCTCGCGGTGGTGGCCGCGCCCGCCTATCTCGACGCGCGCGGCACGCCGGCCCACCCGGACGCGCTCGCCGACCACAACTGCCTCAACTTCAGCTTCCGCCGCTCCCTCGACACTTGGCCGTTCCTGGTCGACGGGGCGGTGTCGCAGCGGCCGGTCCACGGCAACTTCTTCGGCAATTCCGGCGAGGTGGTGCGGCTGATGGCGCTCGGCGGCGCCGGGCTCGCCCGGCTCGCCCGCTTCCACGTCGACGAGGACATCGCGGCCGGGCGCCTCGTGACGGTGCTGGAGGATTTCAGCCCGGGCGACGCGGAGGACATCCACGCCCTCTATGCCGGGCACGAGCGGCTGTCCTCGCGCATCCGCTGCTTCGTCGACTTCCTCGCGGCGCATGCGGTGGTGCGGGGGTGAGAGCGTCCGACGGTCCCCCTTGCGGATGCGTCGAGGACAGGTCGTGGACGGATCACCGAGAAATCGGGACGCTCAGATCTGGAGGCCGCAACCGCGCTCGCGCAAAGTCACGGCCTGACGGGAGCGCGTATCGACCGCACCCGATCGCCGCGGAGTCGTCCTGTCCTCATGCCGTCCTGGTTCTCGCGTCTCGCCACCCTCCTCCTCGGCCTGCTGCCGGGCCGTCCCGCGCCCGATCCCGGCGCCTGGATCCTGCTCGGCGAGGGGCGGGGCGTCTCGTGGTGCGGGGAGTCCGACGCGACCGGCCCCGCGTTCACCGGTTCCACTCCGCCGCCTGCGCGGTGATCCATTCCCGGAAGCGAGCCACTTTCGGCGCGTCGGTCTCGGTCGGGGTGACGAGGAAGAAGCTGTAGGGGCTCGCCACCTCGTCGGGGAAGGGCCGCACCAGGCCGGTCCCGGCCTGACCCGCGGAGAGCTTGCCGATGCCCGCGACGAGGTCTCCCCCGAGCACCCGGGTGGCAAGGCCGACCCCGCCGCCGGCGGTGGCGACCTGCAGGATCATGAAGGTGTGGGTGAAGCGCGGACCCCGTGAGGCGTCGATGCCGGTGACGCCCGCCGCCGCGAGCCATTGCGGCCAGTCCACCGCCTCGATGTCGATCGGGTCGTCGTCGTGGAGCAGCGTGTGGCGCGCGAGGTCCTGCGGGCGGCGCAGAGGCGGCTCGCCGTCGCGCAAGGACGGGCTGCAGACCGGGAACACGACGTCGTGCATCAGCAGGTCCGAGCGCAGGCCCGGATAGCGTCCGCGCCCGTGCCGGATCGCCACGTCCGTGTCGTCACGGGAAAAGTCCACCAGGCGGTTGTTGGCCACCACCCGCACGTCGAGGTCCGGATACAGCGCCCGGAAGCTGCCGATGCGCGGGATCAGCCACAGGCTGGCGAAGGAATGGGTGGTGCTCACCGTCAGCACGTGGTCCTGGCCCTGGCGGCGCAGCCGGGCGGTGGCCTCGGCGAGATGGTCGAGCACCTCGCCGGCCGCGGCCGCGAAGCGCTGCCCCGCCGGGGTCAGGGCGACGCCCCGGCTCGGCAGGCGGCGGAACAGGGGCAGGCCGAACCAGCCCTCCAGGATCTTCACCTGCTGCGCCACCGCGCCGGCGCTGACCCCGAGCTCGTCCCCGGCCTCGTGGAAGGTGGCGTGGCGCGAGGCGGCCTCGAAGGCCCGCACGGCGTTGAGCGGCGGCAGGCGGCGGCGAGGGTTCCGATCGAGCGCCATGACGTGACCCAGAATGACGTGACCCAGAATGACGTGACCCAGATTTCCTGCGGTGAAGGACGAGTCGATCTGGTTTGATCGGGCTGCGTCCGAAAGGCAATCTCTCTCCATCGAGCAACCATCCGTCTCACCCGGAGAGAGCCATGACGAGCCTCGTCGCTGGCCGAGGAAACCTGCGCCTCGTTCCCGCCATCCGCATCACGCCGCCGCGCCGGCGCAGCCCCGCCTCGCTGGTCCAGCGGCTCGAATTGTGGGCCGACCGCCGGCGCGAGCGCCGCGCCCTGATGGCCTGCCCCGACGGGCTGCTGAAGGATGTCGGCCTGTCGCGGGCCGATGCCCTGTGCGAGGCCGAGAAGCCGTTTTGGCGGGATTGATCGGCCGGAATTGCACAGCAAGGGGCGGGATGCCGCCGGGGCGCCCTCGCGCCACGGTACGGCACCCGCCCCGGAGAGCCCGAGCCCGATGCAGCCCGCCGCCAACCGCCCGATGACCCCGTCCGAATGGGGCCTGCTGCTGGGCCTCTCGCTGCTGTGGGGCGGCTCGTTCTTCTTCGTCGGCGTGGCGCTCCGCGCGCTGCCGCCGCTCACCCTGGTGGTGGTGCGCGTCGGCCTCGCGGCCGCGATCCTCGCCCTGGTGCTGCGGATGCGCGGGATCCCGATGCCGCGGGGCGCCGCGGTCTGGCTCGCCTTCCTGGGCGCGGCCTTCCTCAACAACGCGGTGCCGTTCTGCCTGATCGCCTGGGGGCAGACCCGGATCGCCTCGGGCCTCGCGGCGATCCTCAATGCCACGACGCCGCTCTTCGGGGTGCTGGTGGCGCATTGGCTCACCGACGACGAGCGCCTGACCGGACACCGCCTCGCCGGCGTGCTGGCGGGCCTGTCGGGCGTTGCCGTGATGGTCGGGCCCTCGGTCTTCGCCGGACTCGGTGGCGAGGCGCTGACCGAGACGCTGGCGCAGGGCGCGGTCCTGCTCGCAGCGCTCTCCTACGCCTTTGCCGGCATCTACGGGCGGCGCTTCAAGCGCATGGGCGTCCCGCCGCTCTCCGCCGCCACCGGCCAGGTGACGGCCGCGACCGTGCTGCTCGCGCCCCTCGCCCTCCTGGTCGACCGGCCCTGGACCCTGGCGATGCCACCGGTGGCGGTCGTCGCCGCCGTCCTCGGCCTCGCGGCCCTCTCGACGGCGCTCGCCTACGCCATCTTCTTCCGCCTGCTGGCGAGCGCCGGAGCCACCAACCTGATGCTCGTCACCTTCCTGATTCCGGTCTCGGCGCTCCTGCTCGGCGCCCTGGTGCTGGGCGAACCGGTGGTGCCGCGCCAGCTCCTCGGCATGGCGCTGATCGGGGCGGGGCTGGTGGCGATCGACGGGCGGCTGCTGCGGTGGCGACCGGCACGAGCCCCCGCGGCCTCCGCGCCGAAGGAGTCGTGATCCTTAAGCCCCGGCCCCCAATCGAGCGACGGCGGTCTCCGGCCGGTCGGGGCGAGGCGACCGTCGTAGAGCTCGAAATCGGGTCTGCCGGCGACCGTGAGGCCGGCGGCCGGGATCAGCTCGTCCCGGATGGCCGCCGTCGCGCCCCGCATCTGCGGATGCAGGGCCGTCCCGTCCAGGGTGGCCCGGACGACCGCGTAGGTCGCCGCGGGAAGCGCCAACCGCACGAAGCCGGCGGGCTGGTCGCCGTCGGGGACGCTGGATCCCGGGTTCCGCTTACGCGGCCGCGGGATGGCACCGGGGGCTTCGAGGCCGTCGAGCGGCCCGGCACCGTCCTCGTCGGGCCCCCATCCCCCTAGTTCAGCAGCGCCCGACGGTTCTCGCGCGCCCGCACGGTCGTCATCGGCAGGCGGAGGACGCGGCGCTGGTGCTGGTCCTCGACCCGGAAGGCGCTGCGGCGCCAGTCGCAGGCGACCTCGCGGTCGTCGAGCAGGCCGGTCGCGAGCTTGGCCGCGACTTCCAGGGCATCGGCCGCGCTGCGCAGCTCGACCCCTTCGGGGTCGATGATCAGGCGGCGGCCCGATTGGAAGTGGAAGTAGTAGACGGTCATCAAGGGCTCGGCGGCGATTCGCTCACATCTATGACACAGAACATCGCGGCCTGCGATCCTCTCTCCGGCAAGCCTGTAAAGGCTGCTCGTCGTCAGCGCGGCCGGACCGCAATGTTTTCTTTAAGTCTTGAAACAAGACCCTGAACCGCAAGCGAAGACTGTGCGGCATGACCGAGATGGGCTTTCGCATTCGCCCAATAAGAAAGCCGCCCGAAGGCGGCTCTCTGTAGGCTTGCCGGATTGTCGCAGGCGGTCAGGCCCGCAGGCGGGTCCGCACCTCGCCGAGGCTGCGGCGCACCAGGTCCTGGGCGGCATCGCCGCTGACCTTCTCCCGCAGGATCGTCTCGGAGACCCGCACGGCGGCTTCCGCCGCGGCGGCCCGCACCTCGGCGGCGGCCTGGGCCTCGGCCTGGGCGATCTTGGTCTCCGCCGCCTTGGTGCGGCGGGCGACGAACTCGTTCAGGCGGGCATGGCCCTCGGCGGCGGCGGCCTCGGCCTCCGCACGGGCGTTGGCGACGATCTCGGCGGCCTCGCGTTCGGCGTCGGAGCGGCGGCGCTTGTAATCGGCCAGGACGGCCTCGGCCTCCTCGCGCAGGCGGCGGGCCTCCTCGAGCTCCTTGCGCACGCGGGCGCCGCGCTTGTCGAGCCCGCCGATGATCTGGTCGAACAGACCCATCTTCCAGGCGATGCCGCAGAACACCACGAAGGCGACCGCGACCCAGAATTCCGCATCGAACAGCATGTCGTGATCTCCTGCGGCTTCTAGTGCACGGCCCGGGGGGCGGCGCGGTCGTAGGCGGCCTCGACGGCGGCGCGGTCCGGCGCCCGACCGGTCAGGCGCTCGCCGATGGCGGTCGCGGCGTCGGCGGCCCCCTCGCGCACGCTGCCCATCGCGGTGGCGGTGCGGGTGCGGATCTGGGTCTCGGCCTCGGCGAGCTTCACCGCCAGGTCCGCCTCGAGGGACTTGCGGCGCGTCTCGGCCTCGCCGGCGAGCTGCTCGCGGGTGGTCTGGGCGATGCCCTTGGCCTTGTCCTGGGCGTCCTTGAGGGCGCGCTCGTAGGTGTCGCGGGCGCCGTCGGCCTCGGACTTGGCGCGGGCGGCCTGGTCGAGGTCGCCGGAGAGCCTGGCCTGCCGGTCGTGCAGGATGCCGGCGATCTGCGGCAGCGCGATCTTCGACATCAGGTAGTAGAGCAGGCCGAAGGCGAGCGCGAGCCAGAGGGTCTGCGCGACGAAGGTGCTGCTCTCGAACGGCGGAAAGCCGCCGCCGTGCTCGGAGGCCGGCTCGTGGATCAGCCCCTCCTTGAGGGGGGCGGGTGCATGTGGCTGCGCCATGGTGTCGTCCGGGTGTGGGGGAGACGAAGCGCTCCCGCCGAGCGCTCGGCCGGGCCGGCCGTCTGGCCGCCACGCCTCAAGCAGGGGCGGCGGCTGCACGAGTTGGGTGACGGGGGCCCTTGGTGTCTCTCACGAAACTCCCGGTCACCGGCGTCGCTCGATGCGGCAGCGCCAGCGCAGCGGGAGTTTTTGTGAGGCGCACCTAACGCACGCGCACCGGAGCCTCGTGTGAAGGCCCGGTGCGCGGGTGGACCACCTCGTCTCGGTAATCCTCGCCGGGATTAGACGGCGAACAGCAGCAGCAGCGCGACGAGCAGCGAGAAGATGCCGAGCGCCTCGGTCAGCGCGAAGCCGAGGAGCAGGTTGGCGCGCTGGCTGTCGGCCGCGGAGGGGTTGCGCAGGGCGCCGGCGAAGAACTGGCCGAACAGGTTGCCGAGGCCCATGGCGGCGCCCGCCATGCCGAGGCAGGCGAGGCCGGCGCCGATGTACTTCGCAGCAACGGGATCCATCTGATGCTCCTAAGGTCGTCTAGTCGTCTGGCGGGTGGTATCCGGCCGCGACACGGCGAACCGGGGTGGGAAGCTCTGGGGCGATCGCGGGCGGGGTCGGGGCCTCTCGGAGGCCCGTCCCCTCAGTGGCCCGGATGCAGGGCGTCGCTGAGGTAGATCGAGGTCAGCGTCGCGAAGACGTAGGCCTGCAGCACCGCGACCAGCATCTCCAGCGCCGTCACGGCGACCGAGAGGGCGAGGGGCAGGGGCGAGAGGATGCCCCAGACGCCGGCGGCGAGCAGGGCCGGGACGAAGCCCGCGAAGATCTTGAGCGCGATGTGGCCCGCCAGCATGTTGGCGAAGAGACGGACCGAGAGGCTGATCGGCCGCGAGATGAACGACACGACCTCGATCACCACGATCAGCGGCTTGAGCCAGCCGGGCACGCCGGGGGGCACGAACAGGCCGAGGAAGTGGGTGCCGTGGGCCATGAAGCCGTAGATCACCACGGTGAGGATCACCACCAGCGCCAGCATGAAGGTGACGATGATGTGGCTCGTCACCGCGAAGGCGTAGGGGATCATCCCGAACAGGTTCAGGAGCAGGATGAACATGAACAGGGAGAAGACCAGCGGCACGAAGCGCTCGCTGCCGTGGCCGGCCGACTGGTGCACCGTCTGGCCGATGAACTCGTAGAACACCTCGGCGAGCGACTGCGCCCGGCCCGGCACCACCGCGCGGCTGCGGGTCGCCCAGATCGTCAGGAGCGCGATCAGCCCCACTGCCAGGAACATGTACAGCGCCGACTGGGTGAAGGCGATGTTCTGGTGGCCGATATGCCCGAACGAAACCAGCGGCTTCAGCTCGAACTGGTGGATCGGATCCATCTTGACGGCCATGCCGGTCCCGCCCCCTCGTGTGTCGCTGCCGCGGGTCTTCCCGCCGCGCTGCCAATCCGTGCAGGCGGATGCACGGCATCCACCGGATGATCAAGACCCTGGCGGGCCTTTCTTCGTGTCCGCGGCCGGAAAAAATCCGGAAACGCGCATCACGTTGTAAATTCCGGCTCCGAAGCCCAGGACGAGCAGGACGATCAGGCCCCAGGGCTTGGTGCCGAGGAGTCGATCGAAGCCCCAGCCGAGAAGGCCGCCCGCCAGGACGCCGGCCACGAACTCCGTGGACAGCCGCATGGCGATGCCGAGGGACGAAGGCCCGCCGCTCCCGTGACGCGACGAAGGATCGGGAGCCGCCGCGGGGCGCTTCCGGTCGATCTGCATCTCGAGACGCTTGAGCCTCGCGGAGAGGTCGTCGTCGGGGGAGGAGCCCTCACCGGTGCCGTCCTTCCCCCGCGGGTCGTTGCCGCTCATGGCGAAACCTCGCGCGTGAAGGATGAGGAGATCCGGTCCGGCTAACCCCCGTCGAGCGGGCGCACCATAGTTTCGCCCACCTTGGGTGTCAAGGCACCCCGAAGCAACGGTAAGTCATTGGACTTTCGGCGGATTTCGCGCTGCACGCGGCGCCGTCGTCAAACCGGTTCGACCAGCCGCTCGGCGGCCGCGAGATCGACCGAGACGAGCTGCGACACCCCCCGCTCGGCCATGGTCACGCCGAACAGCCGGTCCATCCGCGCCATGGTGATCGGGTTGTGGGTGATGACGATGAAGCGGGTGTCGGTGTCGCGCGCCATCGCGGCGAGCAGGTCGCAGTAGCGCTCGACATTGGCGTCGTCGAGCGGCGCGTCGACCTCGTCGAGGACGCAGACCGGCGACGGGTTGGTGAGGAACACCGCGAAGATCAGCGCGGTCGCGGTGAGCGCCTGCTCGCCGCCTGAGAGCAGCGTCATGGTCTGGGGCTTCTTGCCCGGGGGACGGGCCAGGATGTCGAGGCCGGCCTCCAGCGGATCGTCGGAATCGACGAGGGTCAGCTCGGCGGTGCCGCCGTTGAACAGCGTCGTGAACAGCCGCTCGAAATGCCCGTTCACCGCCGTGAAGGCGGCGAGCAGCCGCTCGCGTCCCTCGCGGTTGAGGCTCTGGATCGCGCCGCGCAGGCGCCGGATCGCCTCGATCAGCTCGTCGCGCTCAGCGCCCAGCGCGTCGCGCCGCCCTTCCGTCTCGCGCAGTTCCTCCTCGGCCCGCAGGTTCACGGCGCCGAGCCGGTCGCGGTCGGCCTTGAGCGCCACGGCCCTCGCCTCGACGGCGGCGACCTCCGGCAGCGGATCGCCCGGCGTCGCGCCGGCAAGGGCGTGGAGCCCGTCCGGCGTCGTCTCCAGGCTGTCGGCGATGCTGCGAACCACCTCGGCGAGGCGCCGCGCCAGGGCCTCGTGGGCGGCGGCCGCCGCGGCCCGGGCCTCGCGGGCGGCGGCGAAGGCGTCGAGGGCGCCCCGGGCCCGCGCCTCGGCCTCGGCCAGGATTCTCTCTCCCGCGCTCAGGCGCTCGCCGGCCTGCGCCCGGGCCGCCTCGGCGTGGTCCATGGCAGCGGTGAGGCGGCGGTGCTCCTCGGCGAAGGTCTCGGGCGCCTCGGCGAGCTCGCCCTGCTCCTCCTCCACCGCCGAGAGGCGGTCTTCCAGTTCCTGCAGTGTCGCGTCCGCCCGCTCGGCTCGCTCCTGCCAGCGCGCCCGGTCGGCGGCGAGGGCGGCGCGGCGGGCGGCGGCGTCTTCCGCGGCGCGGGTCAGCGACAGGCGGGCGGCCCGGGCCTCGGCGGCGGCGAGGCGGCACGCTTCGGCGTCCTGGCGGGCCGTATCGAGGCGCGCGGCGAGGTCTCCGGGCTCGTCGAGGGCACAGAGCGCGTCCTCGGCGGCCTCGACCCGGGCAGCCGCCTCCTCGGCGTCGTCCGCGAGGCGTGCCTCGGCCTCGGCGAGGGCGGTTCGGCGGGCGGCGGCCTCGGCTTCCCGGCGCTCGGCGTGGGTCAGGGCCTCGCGGGCCGCGTCGAGGGTCCGCCGGGCGAGGCGGGCGCCCTCAAGGGCGCGGATTTCCGCCGCCGCCGCACCGTCCGCCCCCGCCTGGAACGCGTCGTGGGTCTCCCGCGCGGATTCCGCCCGCTCGCGAGCCTCGGCCGCGGCCTCGGTCAGCGCTTCGAGCCGGTTGCGCTCGGAGAGGCGCCGCGCCGCCGGCCGCGGCGCCTCCGCGGCGGCGGTGAAGCCGTCCCAGCGGTGGAGGTCGCCGCGCCGGGTGACCAGGCGCTGGCCCGGATGCAGGCGCGCGCGCAGGGCGGGGGCATCCGCCGGCTCCACCACCCCGACCTGGCGCAGGCGACGGGCCAGGGCCGGCGCGCCGGCGACCCGCTCGGCGAGCGGGAGGGCACCGGCCGGCAGGGCCGGATCGGTGCCGGGATCGGGCGGGAATGCCCAGTGGGTCGGGGCCTGCGGGTCGAGGGCGGCGTCGAGGTCGTCGCCGAGGGCCGCCGCCAGGGCCGCCTCGTAGCCGGGCTCGACGGTGATGCTGTCGAGGACCGGGGGAAAGCGCGATTCGCCGCCCGGCGCCACCAGGCGGGCGAGGGTGCGGGCCTCGGTGTCGAGCCGCTCGGCCTCGCGCTCGGCCGCCGCCAGGACCGGGCGGCCCCGCGCCTCGGCCATGCGCGCCTCGGCCACGGCGTCGCGCGCCTCCGCTGCCGCCGCCTCGGCGTCCTCGGCCGCCTCCCTCGCCTCGGCACAGGCCTCGCGCAGGGCGGCGAGCCGTTCCGTCCCGGCTTCGGCCGTGGCCGCGACCTCGCGGGCGAGGCGGGCCTGCTCGCCGGCGAGCCGCGCTGCCCGGGCGCGCTCGTCGGCCGCGGCGCGGATCAGGGCGCCGCGCCGCGCCGCGTGCTCGGCCTGGGCGCCTTGCGCGGCGGCGAGCGCTGCTTCGGCGCGTGCGAGATCCCTCTCCGCCGCCGCCTCCCGGGCCGCGGCCTCCTCGCGCATCGTTTTCCCGTCCTCGGCCTCGTCCAGGACCGCGGCCTCGCCGTCCAGGCGCTCCAGGGTCGTGCGGGCGTCGTCTCGGGCGGCGGCCTCGCGGACGAGGTCGCGGTGCAGGTCGGCGATCCGCCGGCCGAGATCGCGCAGGCGCTCGGCGCTGCGGCGCTCCCGCGCCTCGAGCTGCGCCGCCGCCAGCACCAGCCGCTGCACCTCGGCCGCGGTGGCGCCCTCCGCCTCGCGCAGGCGCGACAGGGCGGCGGCGGCGAGTCCTTGAGCGGTCGCCGACTCCACCTGCTCGGCCTGCACGCGGCCCAGCCGGTCGAGGGCCTGAGTGAGGGTGGCGTCCGCCGCCAGGGTCTCGCGGCGGGCGTTCGTGTGGCCGATCAGCAGCAGCAGCGCCTCGTGCCGGCGGATCTCCGCCGCGATGGCGCGGTAGCGCTGGGCCGAGCGGGCCTGGCGGCGCAGCGACTCGACGCCGGCGGTGATCGCCGTCAGCACGTCCTCGACGCGCGACAGGTTGTCCTCGGCCGCCCGCAGGCGCAGCTCCGCCTCGTGCCGGCGGGCATGCAGGCCGCCGATGCCGGCGGCGTCCTCCAGGATCCGGCGGCGGGCCTGGGGCTTGGCCGCGATCAGCTCCGCCACCTGGCCCTGGCGCACCATGGCGGGGGAGCGCGCCCCGGTCGCCGCATCGGCGAACATCAGCTGCACGTCGCGGGCCCGGACCTCGCGGCCGTTGACCCGGTAGGTCGAGCCGGCGCCCCGGTCGATGCGGCGCGAGACCTCAAGCAGGTCGGCGGCGTCGAAGGCGGCAGGCGCGGTGTGGGCGCTGTTGTCGAGGGTGAGCGTCACCTCGGCGTGGCTGCGGCCGGACCGCCCGCCGGAACCGGAGAAGATCACGTCGTCCATGCCGGACGCCCGCATGCTCTTGTGCGAGCTCTCCCCCATCACCCAGCGCAGGGCCTCGACGAGGTTCGACTTGCCGCAGCCGTTCGGCCCGATCACCCCGGTCAGCCCGGGCTCGATCAGGAACTCGCTCGGCTCGACGAAGGTCTTGAAGCCGACGATGCGCAGGCGCGTGAATTTCATGGGGGGACGCGGTGCGCGGGGTCGGCGTTCGGTTTCCCCTCCCCAGGCGATCCCGGGCTTGCCCGGGATCGCTGCAAGTTGCGGGGAGGGGTCAGGGGTGGGGGTGGTGCCGGATAGACCGCTGAGCTTTACGCGGCACCACCCCCACCCCCAAACCCCTCCCCACAAGGGGGAGGGGATGAGTCTCCTTTTTCAGCGCCGCGTGGATGAGCGGGATTTCATATGAGAATCACGCCCCCACGATCGGCTTGATCACCTTCTCCATGCCGTCGATCGTCATCTCGCCCTGGTACTTCTGGCCGTTGATGAAGAAGGTCGGGGTGGCGTTGACCTTGAAGGTGGTCATCGCCTTCTCCTTCACGGCGTTGACGCCGTCGTAGAGCTTCTGGTCCTTGAGGGTCGCCTCGAACTTCTCCTTCGAGAAGCCGGCCTGGCGCATCATCTGCTCGAGGGCGTCGAGGGGCTTCGGGACGAAGGCCCAGTTCGGCTGCTGGTCGAACAGCATGTCGGTGATCGGATAGTAGCGCGCCCCGTTGTCGGAGCGGGCGAGCATGAAGGCCGCGGTGGCGAGCGGATCGAGGGGGAACTCGCGCAAGGTGAAGCGGACCTTGCCGGTATCGATCCAGCGCTCCTTGAGCGCCGGCCAGGTCGTCTTGTGGAAGGCGGCACAGTGCGAGCAGGTCATCGAGGCGTACTCGATGATGGTGCAGCGGGCGTTGTCCGGTCCGAGCCAGGCATCGCCGAGCGGGCCGGGCTGCATCAGGCCGTCGACCACCGGCCCTTGCGCCAGAGCGGAGAGCGGCAGGGCCGGCGCGAGCAGAGCCGCGCCGAGGGCCGAGCCGGTGAGTGTCAGGGCCTCGCGACGGGTGAGCATGGCAGGCGTCCTCGTGGAGGGTGCGGGAGGGTCCGCGGTGGTGAGTGCGGTAGAATCCCGGCCGCCTCGTGGCAAGCCGCCGCCGCATCAACACCCCGCGACGCTTCCTCTTCCCTGGTGCCGCCGCGTCCCGCGGCGGCGTCCGGCACACGCGTGCCGGCGCCCGGTCGGGCTTGCCGCGGGCTGCACGCCCGCGGACGACGCGGATCAGCGCGGGCGCTGCGCGCCCAGCACCGCGAGGCCGAGGCGGTCGAGGGCGTCGCGGAGCGCCGCCTCGCTCACGCCGGAGACCGCGAGCGCCACCTCGCCGCGCCGCACCGGGTCGAGGGGCGGGGCCGCGGCCTTGCGCCGGTGCGCCTGGGCGACCCGGTCCTGGCGCAGGCGGATCCGGCCGACGCAGGCCCAGCCGTAATGGCGGTTGATGCGCTCGATCACCAGCGGCACGAGGTGCTGCAATTCGAGCGCGAAGGCGCCCTCGACCCGCACCGTCAGGGTGCCGGGCTCCGGCCGCTGCTCGCGCGGCGACCCGCGCCGGCGCGACCATTCGAGCTTCTCCGGCTGGCAGGCCCGGGCCAGCCGCTCGCCGACGATCTCGGACCAGGAGGCGAGGATGTCGGTCGAGGCGAAGCCCTGTGCCGCGAAGACGGGGCCGAGGGACCGCTCGATCAGCTCGCTCAGGGGTTTGGGCCGCGCCATCGCCCGTCCGTCCTCGAAAAGGGCCGCCGTCTCCGGCGGGAAGCCCCGACAGCTAGAGCCTTCGTGTAAGGGAACACTTAACCCTCGGCTGCGGCCAGGCGGCGCGCGCGGATCTCGGGCAGGCTCGCCATCCAGCGGGCCGAGCCGGTGATGCCCGCCAGGAGGGCCGGCACGTAGACATCCGCATCGAGCCGCGGGAAGTGGAGGCCCGTTCCGGCGGGGCTCACCGCGATGTCCCGCAGGTCGTCCGCGGTCGCGCCGGCGAGGCCTTCGATCCGGGCCACGGGCACGTGCAGCTCCATGCCGCTCGACAGCGTGACGACGAGCGTGCCGGGTGCGGACAGGTACCGGGCTCCGACGGCGCGCGGCTCGTGCGCGCGCGCCTGCCCTCGGGCATTCGCCAGGGCGTATTCGACTTCATCCATGGATCGTCCTCCAGCTCTCGCAGAGGTGGGCCCGGTGGTGGGCGAGGTCGCGGGCGATGGTCCTGACCGCGGCCAGCGGAAAGCCCCGGTTCTCCCGCAGCATGGTCGGGCCGTCGGGACAGCCGAGGTTGAACACCGCTTCGCCACCCTCCCCGATGACGTGGACATGGGCGGGACGATGGTCGGCAGGATAGATCACCACGCGCAGCGATCCGAGACGCAGGACGGTCGGCAAGGAAAGTAACCCACTTCGCGATGGGCGGGAACGGCGGCGCGTCGGCGCCACCCCGAAATCCCGCTCCCGCCGCCGCGAAAAACCCGCTAAGGCGGGCCGCATGGTAGCGCCCGCCGCGTCGCACTCAAGGCCGGAAGCCGCCGACCTCCTGGTCTGGTACGACCGCCATCGCCGCGCGCTGCCCTGGCGCGCGCTGCCCGGCGTCGCGCCCGACCCGTACCGGGTCTGGCTGTCCGAGATCATGCTGCAGCAGACCACCGTCGCTGCGGTCAAGCCCTACTTCGCCCGCTTCCTGGAGCGCTTCCCCACCGTCGAGGCCCTGGCGGCGGCGCCGGAGGACGCGGTGATGGGGGCCTGGGCGGGCCTCGGCTACTATTCCCGCGCCCGCAACCTGCATGCCTGCGCGAAGGCGGTGGCCGAGGCCGGCGGCTTTCCCGACACGGTCGAGGGCCTGCGCAAGCTGCCGGGCATCGGCGCCTACACGGCGGGCGCGATCGCGGCGATCGCCTTCGACCGGCCGGCGGCGGCGGTGGACGGCAACGTCGAGCGGGTGGTGTCGCGGCTCTACGCGATCGAGGCACCGATTCCCGCCGCCCGCCCCGAGATCCGTCGCATCGCCGAGAGCCTGGTTCCCGCGACGCGCCCGGGCGACTTCGCGCAGGCGGTGATGGATCTCGGCGCCACGCTCTGCACCCCGAAGCGGCCGGCCTGCGCGCTCTGCCCGTGGATGCGGCCCTGCCGCGCCCGGGCCGAGGGCTTGCAGGAGACGTTCCCGCGCAAGGTGAAGAAGGTGGCGGGCGCGCTGCGCCGCGGCGCCGCCTTCGTGGTGCTACGGGCCGGCGACGACGCGGTGCTGCTGCGCACGAGGCCGCCGGAGGGCCTGCTCGGATCGATGGCCGAGCCGCCGACGAGCGAGTGGCGGGCCGATTACGACCCGGCGCAGGCGCTCCTCGACGCTCCCCTCGACGCGCGCTGGAAGCGGCTGCCGGGCAGCGTGCGCCACGTCTTCACGCATTTCCCGCTCGAACTGACGGTGTTTCTCGCCCGGGTCGCCGCCGGCACGCCGGCCCCTGAGGGGATGCGCTTCACCCCCCGCGCCGGGCTCGAGGCCGAGCCGCTGCCCGGGGCGATGAAGAAGGTGCTGGCCCACGCCCTGGAGCAGAAGCTGGCGGCGCCCCCGCCCGCACCAACGCCCCCGCCGGAGCCCGACCTCGCGACCATCCCGGAGCCCGAGCCGCCGCCGCGCCGGGCGCCGCTGCCGAAGGTGCTGTCGCGCCGCCCGGCCGCGGCCGCCCCGGTCGTGAAGGCGCGGGGGCGGCCGAAGGGGAGCTGAGGAGCGTCATACGATCCCCGGCCGATCGTCTGGGCGATGCAGGGGATCGGCTTCGCTCAGGCGTGTGAAGCCTACGAATTCACCGCGCGGGTTGATGATGCGAATTCCGGAAGGAAGCTTCCGGAATTCACACGATCTCTGGTCGGGCGATGAGCGAAGCGTTGCTCGTCCGTCAAAGCGCGGAGCGCCCGTGGCCGCAGGGCTACGGGCGCTCTCTCGAGGCTCTCTTCGTCAGGTCCTGCCGCTCAGGCGGCCGAGCCCATCCCGGCCCGCATCGTGCCGCGGAAGTCGTCGATGCAGACGAGCCGGCCGCCGCGCTCGGCGTGCCAGAAGGTCCAGCCGTTACAGGCCGGCAGGCCCTGGACCAGGGCGCCGATCTTGTGGATCGAGCCGGAGGCCGGGCCGACCCCGAGCGTGCCGTCGGGGCGGACCAGCGCCTTGTGGCGGCGGCGCTCGTCGGTGAGCGTCTCGCCGGCCCGGACGTGGCCGGCCTCCAAGAGGCTCAGGAACGGCACCCGCGGCTCGGCGCGCTTCGTCGGCGCGGTGAGGAGGGCGGCGCGCGACAGCGGCTCGATGCCGGCGATGCGCGCGCGGGCGGCGGCCGCGTAGGCCGGCTCCTGCTCGATGCCGATGAAGTGGCGGCCCAGGCGCTTGGCGACCGCGCCGGTGGTGCCGGTGCCGAAGAACGGGTCGAGCACCACGTCGCCGGGATTGGACGCCGACAGGATGGTGCGGGCGAGCAGCGCCTCGGGCTTCTGGGTCGGGTGCAATTTCCGCCCGTCGTCGCCCTTCAGGCGCTCGTCGCCGGTGCAGAGCGGGATGAACCAGTCCGAGCGCATCTGGACGTCGTCGTTGCCGCCCTTCAGCGCCTCGTAGTGGAAGGTGTAGCCCTTCTGGTCGCTGCGCGAGGCCCAGATCAGGGTCTCGTGGGCGTTGGTGAAGCGCTTGCCGCGGAAGTTCGGCATCGGGTTGGCCTTGCGCCACACGATGTCGTTCAGGATCCAGAAACCAAGATCCTGCAACGCGCTCCCGACGCGGAAGATGTTGTGGTACGACCCGATCACCCAGAGGGTCGCGGTCGGCTTCATCACCCGGCGGCAGGCGGACAGCCAGGCGCGGGTGAAGGTGTCGTAGGCCTCGAAGCTCGAGAACTGGTCCCAGTCGTCGTCGACGGCGTCGACGGTGCTCTGGTCCGGGCGCAACAGGGCGCCGGTGCCGAGCTGGAGGTTGTAGGGCGGATCCGCGAAGACCAGGTCGACGCTGGCCGGCGGCAGCCGTTCGAGGGCGGTGAGGCAATCCCCGAGGATGACCTCGTCCAGGGGAAGACGCTGTGCGGGGGTAACGAGACCCATCCGCGGCGCCGACACCACTCGCCCGGTACGCGAGACCTGATTCCGGGCGGCGGTGCCGACGACCGCGGTACGCGGGGAAGCCATGGCAAACACCGGTTACGCGACTGACCACCAGACATTGCCGCCGCTACGGTAAAGGTCACGTTTCCCGGAGATACGAATTGCGTCTCGAAATGGGGCTGCACTTCTTGCCTAGTCGTCCGGTCGTCGAGCCGATCCGTTAATGAAACGCTACGGACGGGATGAGGGCAGGCCCTCGTCGATGCGGGGCCGCCGCGTCCCGCCGGGGTGCTGCAAGCCTGGAGCGTGATGAGGCGTGGGTCCTCCCACCACGGCGCAACCCAGCCCTTCGCGTCGGGGTGGCCGGCGACACCGCGCGGCCGGCGCGTCCTTTGGCGAATGCTGAAAACCCGAGTGCAGCGCCCGTCCCCCGCAAGTTGCCAGTAAGACGTCGCGTTGTCTGATGACTTGGAAAAGTCAAACCTTAACGGATTGCAAGATATCGGCCGACAATACGGCGACGGCCGCCACAAATCGGGCGGTCATATTTTCGTCCTGTTTGGTCTCGATTGGCTCTGTCATCAGCAACTGCCAAGGACAGTGGAATGAACAGCGCCCAGCCTGCGCGTCGGTCGAACGCGGCCCGGATCGTGGCTCTCGCAGGCGGTATCGCGCTTGCCGGATGGGGGAGCCTCGCCGCCTCGTCGAGCGCGCAGGCCCAGAGCGGCGGGGCCTCCTGGTACGCCTCCGGCCATCGCACCGCGAGCGGCGAGCGTTTCAACCCCAACGGCCTCACGGCGGCGCATCGCAGCCTGCCCTTCGGCACGCGGGTGCGGGTGACCAACCAGGCCAACGGCCGCTCGGTGGTGGTGCGGATCAACGATCGTGGCCCGTTCGCGCATGGCCGCATCATCGACCTCGCCCGCGGGGCGGGCCGGGCGATCGGCATGAACGGCGTCGCCCGGGTCGCGGTCGCGGTGGTCGACTGATCCGGGACGACGGCGTTGCCGTCGCGCGACGCATCCCCACATCAGGCCCGATCGTGCGAGCGGAGCGTGATGTGATGGCAAAGCCCCTGGTTGTCGTGATTCCCCACCAGCTCGGCCGGGCCGAGGCCCGACGCCGGCTGGAGAACGGGATCGGCCAGGCCAAGGAGATGCTGCAAAAGGCGGGTCTCAGCATGGCCGACGCGACCTGGACCGGCGACCGGCTCTCGTTCCTCGTGGCCGCCATGAACCAGCGCGTCGACGGCGACATCGATGTCGAGGACGATGCGGTGCGCGTCGAGGTGCGCATGCCGCTGCTCCTCTCCATCTTCGCCCACAAGATCCAGCAGATCGTCAGCCAGAACGGCACCAAGCTCCTGACCAAGCAGTAGCGGAGGCAGGAGGCGGCGGACGCAGCGGAACCGGGGCCCCGCGCCCCGGTTTGGACACGGCAGAGAGAGGAGCGCTCGATGTCGAATCCCGGCCCGATCCCGGACCAGCCCTACGATCCCGTGCCCCCCACCCCCGGCCCTGACGTGCCCAATCCCGGCGGGCCCGAGCTGCCGAGCGAGGCCCCGGGCGACCGGCCGGTCGAGATCCCGGTGAACGACCCCGGCACCTCGCCGGCGATCACCCCCGACCCGTCCCCGACCGGGCCCGCCAACCCGACCATGTGAGAGGTGGGAGCAGCACCGGGATCGGGTGCTGCTCTCGGTCTTCTTTGCTGCACATTCCGCCGAACCGGTCTCCGGTTCGGCGGACTGTGTGTCACCGCCCCGCGGCGTAGCCCTGCATGCCGCGGGGATTGGCGGCGGCGCGCAGGCGCCGGCCGTCGCGGCTCGCCGCCGTGAGCCGCCCCTCCGACCAGTCCGACCCGACCTCGACGAGGTGGCCGCGCCGGCGCAACTCGGCGATCGTGTCGGGGCTGATCCGGTTCTCCACCACCACGACGCCCGGTCGGGCGGTGCGCGGCCAGAACGAGGACGGGAAGTGCTCGGTGTGCCAGGCCGGCGCGTCGATCGCCGCCTGCAGGTTCATGCCGGCATGGACGTGGCGCAGGAAGAATTGCGGGATCCACTGGTCCTGCTGGTCGCCGCCCGGCGAGCCCCAGGCGAGGTAGGGCTGGCCGTCGCGCAGCGCCATCGTCGGCGAGAGGGTCGAGCGCGGCCGCTTGCCCGGGGCCAGCGCCGCCGGGTGGCTCTCGTCGAGCACGAACATCTGCGCCCGCGTGCCGAGGCAGAAGCCGAGCGCCGGGATCACCGGGGAGGATTGCAGCCAGCCGCCGGACGGCGTCGCGGCGATCATGTTGCCGTGCCGGTCGATGATGTCGAAATGCACCGTGTCGCCCCGCACCACGCCGGCGCGGGCATCGTCCGGCGGCACGGTCGCGCCGATCCGGCCCACCGTCGGCTCCCCGGCGCCCGAGCTGCCGACCGCCGTGCGGGCGCCCTCGCTCACCCGGGCGTCGAGGGCCTTGCCGAAGCCGGGGATCGTGCCGGGCCGCTGCTCCAGCGAGGCGGTGTCGCCGACGAGCTTGCGGCGCTCGGCGTTGTAGGCCTCCGACAGCAGGGTCTCCACCGGCACGTCGACGAAGGCGGGGTCGCCGTAGAAGGTGTCCCGGTCGGCAAACGCCAGCTTGGCGCACTCGACCTGGAGGTGGATGAAGTCGGGCCCGGCCGGGTCGAGGCGGTCGAGATCGAAGCCCTTGAGGAGGGCGAGCTGCTGCAGGGTGGCGAGCCCCTGCGTCCAGGGTCCGGCCTTGAGCACGGTGTAGCGGCCGTACTCGTAGCCGATCGGCGCCTCGACGCTCGCCTGCCAGGCCGCCATGTCGGCCCCGGTGAGGAGGCCGCGATGCGGCGTTCCCGTCACGTCCATCACCGATTCACCGCGGCAGAAGGCGTCGATCGCGTCCGCCACGAAGCCCTGCGACCAGATCCGCCGGGCGCGCTCGATCTCCTGCTCGCGCGTGCCGCCGGCGGCCTCGCGCACGATCCGCGCATAGGTCTCGGCGAGCACCGGATTGGTGAACAGCGTCCCGGGGGCGGGCACGCCGCCGTCCTTCAGGTAGGTCTCGGCCGAGCTCGGCCAGTGCTCGCGAAACAGCCCCTCGACGGTGGCGATGGTGGCCGAGACCCGCTCGACCAGCGGGAAGCCGTCGCGGGCGTACCCGATCGCCGCCTCCAGCACGTCGGCGAGGCGCCAGGTGCCGTGGTCGCGCAGGATCAGCATGTAGGCATCGAAGGTGCCCGGCACGCACGGCGCGAGCAGCCCGGTGCCCGGCACGAGGTCGAGCCCGAGATCGTCGCGCAGGTGCGCGATGGTGGCGGCCTGCGGCGCCGGGCCCTGCCCGCACACCACCTGTGGGTGTCCGACCCGGACGTCGTGCAGGATCACCGGCACGTCGCCGCCCGGCCCGTTGAGGTGCGGCTCGACCACCTGGAGCACGAAGGCGGTGGCGACCCCGGCATCGAAGGCGTTGCCGCCCCGCTCCAGCACGCCCATGCCGACCGCGGTGGCGATCCAGTGCGTCGAGGCCACGACCCCGAAGGTGCCGTCGATCTCGGGGCGGGTGGTGAAGGGGTCGGGGGTGACGAAGCTCATCGAGGGTCCTTTCCGGGCAGTCCAGGCGCAGGCTCTCGCTGCTCCAGGGCCGCGATCCTAGGTTCCAACGGGCAGCGGTACGATGCAATCCGTCGGGGTCGGTGATGCGCAGCCCCGCCTTGCCGGCACCAACGCCTATGGCATCGTCTCGCGCAGCACCGCGTTCATGCGAGTCTGCCAGCCAGGGCCGCTCGCCTTCCAACGCTCGACGACGTCGGGGTCCAGGCGCAGCGTGACGAGCTTCTTGGCCTGCGCGACGGGCGGACGACCGCGCCCACGGCGGATCAGGGTCGCACCCCGGTAGGTGTCGGCCGCCGCAAGGTCCGCTTCGGCGAGTTCAGGCAGCTCGTCGTATTCCTCGGCCGTGATTGTGTGTGCATCGACCTTGGCAAAGTCGGTCGCCCCATATGCGTCAGGGGAAAAGGTGGGCGTAGCGGGCTTGCTCGCACTCATTGCACTTCCTCATCGTGAAGACGTGGCGGTCGTCGCCGCGCGGGGTCCATCCGATCATCACCATGCGCCGGTTGAGATGTCCGATCGTGATGTTCCGGGGCTCTCCATAATCGCGCCGCGCGTCCGGCCACGTATGATGGAGGCCGGCGAACACGGCCTCGGCGGACAGGAAGTCCAAGCCCCGCTCGCTCAGGGCACGGTCGCGCTTCGGCGGATCGAAGGTGATGGCCATAGATTTACCGTAACTACGATATTTCAGAAGGGCCGCGATGTCGAGGGGTGCAGTCGCTACCGGGCTCGGTCGAGCGTGTCTTCGACGGTTCGTCACGTGGCAGGGATCCGCTCCGCCGAGGCGCTTCGCCGACCGCCCGCCCGGGCTCGCCTTTCGCAAGAGCCTGCCGTAATCCCCCACCCCATGGCCGCTCCTCCGCTCCTCACCCTCCAGGGCATCGCGCTCACCTTCGGCGGCACGCCGCTGCTCACGAGTGCCGACCTCTCGCTCGCGCCCGGCGACCGCACCTGCCTCGTCGGCCGCAACGGCTCGGGCAAGTCGACCCTGCTCAAGGTCGCCGCCGGGCTGGTCGAGCCCGATCGCGGCGTGCGCTTCGTCCAGCCCGGCACCACCGTGCGCTACCTCGCGCAGGAGCCGGACTTTTCCGGGCACGCCACCACCCTGTCCTTCGTCGAGGCGGGGATGGGGCCGGGCGACGAGATCTACCGGGCGCGCTACCTGCTGGAGAGCTTAGGGATGACCGGCGAGGAGGATCCGAGCCGGCTGTCGGGGGGTGAATCGCGCCGCGCGGCGCTCGCCCAGGCGCTGGCGCCCGAGCCCGACATCCTGCTCCTCGACGAGCCGACCAACCACCTCGACCTCCCGGCGATCGAGTGGCTGGAGGCCGAGCTGAAGGGCAGCCGCTCGGCGCTCGTCCTCATCAGCCACGACCGGCGCTTCCTCGAATCGCTGTCCCGGGCCACCGTCTGGCTCGACCGCGGCACGACGCGGCGGCTCGACCAGGGCTTCTCCGCCTTCGAAGGCTGGCGCGACCAGGTGTTCGAGGAGGAGGAGCGCGACCGCCACAAGCTCGACCGCAAGATCGCGATGGAGGAGGACTGGCTGCGCTACGGCGTGACCGCGCGGCGCAAGCGCAACGTCAAGCGGCTGGCCGGCCTGCACGACTTGCGCCGCAAGGCCCGCGAGCATCGCGGCCCCGTCGGCACCGCGACCCTGACGGTGAGCGAGACCGAGGCCTCCGGCGCCCTGGTGGTCGAAGCGCGCGACGTGTCGAAGTCCTACGGCGACCGGCCGATCGTCCGCGACCTGAGCTTGCGGATCGCGAGGGGCGACCGGCTCGGCATCGTCGGCGCCAACGGCACCGGCAAGACGACGCTCGTCAACCTGCTCACCGGCCGGCTCGAACCCGATTCGGGCGTGGTGAAGGTCGGCGCCAACGTCACCCTCAACCTCCTCGACCAGCGCCGCAGCGCGCTCGACCCCGAGCGCACCGTCGCCGACGTGCTGACCGGCGGGGGCAGCGACAGCGTCCAGGTCGGCGGCCAGAGCCGGCACGTCGTCGGCTACATGAAGGACTTCCTGTTCTCGCCCGAGCAGGCGCGTACGCCGGTCCGCGTGCTCTCGGGCGGCGAGCGCAACCGGCTGCTGCTGGCCCGGGCACTGGCGGAAGCCGGCAACCTCCTGGTCCTCGACGAGCCGACCAACGACCTCGACCTCGAGACCCTGGACCTGCTCCAGGAGATGCTCGGCGACTATGCCGGCACCCTGATCCTGGTCAGCCACGACCGCGACTTCCTCGACCGGGTGGTCGACACGGTGCTGGTCTCGGAAGGGGAGGGGCGCTGGGTCGCCTATGCGGGCGGCTATTCCGACATGGTCGCCCAGCGCGGCGCCGGGGTCCAGGCGCGCGGCGTCGTCGACCCGAAGGGCGCGGCCAGGAGCACGGGCAGGGATGCGCCGAAGGCTGCCGCAGGCCGTCCGGCGGCAAAGAAGCGCCTCGGCTTCAACGAGCAGCACGAGCTCAAGACGCTGCCGACCCGGATCGCGGCGCTGGAGGGCAACCGGGCGAAGCTCCGCGCCGCCCTCGACGACCCGACCCTCTACGCCCGCGACCCCGCCCGCTTCGAGGCGATCTCCCGCACCCTGGCGACGACCGAGGCCGACCTCGCCGGCGCCGAGGAGCGCTGGCTCGAGCTCGAGATGATGCGGGAGGAGCTGGAGGGCTGATTCTCCCGACTCAACCTGAGAGTGATCCAGGTTGTGGCCGCGGGGCGCTCCTCCGGTCCATGAGACGACAGAGTGGCGCGCGAGATCTCCAATTCTCGCACGCAGGGCGCCCGGATTTAGCTGACCCGCGTAAGCTTTCGTGGCGTCCGTGCAACATTGCGGCCGAAACCCGGTGACTTGGCCGTCCCGGACGCTGATCCCGGTTGATCGCTGTTAGCGCCTCGCACATGGTGCCTCTGCACCGGGGACAACCCCGGCGCGGCCCGGATGACATCCCCACAGGGGAGCGCCGGGCGCAAGGGGATAAGAGTGGCGTGGTTCGGCTCCCGTAGGATCGTCGAGACACAGTCGTTCACCCCCAGGGTCTCGAAACTTTGGAGGTCTCGATGAAGCTCGTGAAGAGCCTTCTGCTGGGTTCGGCTGCCGGCCTGACCGTCGTTGCGGGAGCGCAGGCTGCCGATCTGCCGATCAAGAAGGCGGCGCCTGTCGAATACGTTCGTGTCTGCTCGGCCTACGGTGCCGGCTTCTTCTTCATTCCCGGTACCGACACCTGCCTGCGCGTCTCCGGCCGCGCCCGCTTCGAAGCCGGCTACTCGCAGGGCTACCAGCGCGGCAACAACAACGGCGATCTGATGGGCTACCGCGGCCTCGGCCGCCTCAACCTCGACGCCCGCACCCAGACCGCCTACGGCACGCTCCGCGCCTTCGTGCGCTTCGAGCTCGCCTCGCGGACCGGCGCCTACCTGAACTCGGGCACGCAGCAGCGCATCGCCAACGCCTTCCCGGCGCTCGGCGTCGACACGTTCGGCCGCGCCCAGCAATACGTGAACGTCGACAAGGCCTTCATCCAGTTCGCCGGCCTCACCGCCGGTCGCGCGGCCTCGTTCTACGACTTCTACGCCCACGACTTCGAGATCATCGGCACCTCGCTGGGCTCGGACGTCTCCTCCACCAACCTGCTCGCCTACACGGCGACCTTCGGTGACGGCTTCTCGGCGACGATCTCGGTCGAAGACCCGATCTTCCGCAAGAACCCGCTGTTCGGCATCGGAAGCCAGGTCGGCGCCACCGCGAGCCAGTTCGCGGTCTTCACCGCCGCGGCCGCCAACCTGAGCCCGGTCGTCGCCACCACCGCCGGCGGCGTTCCGGTCGGCCTGGCGTACTACGACCTGCGCCAGACCTCGCGCATGCCCGACTTCGTCGGCGCGCTGCGCTACGACGCCGCCTGGGGCTCCGCCCAGCTCTCGGCCGCCGTGCACGAGCTGAACGCCCAGAACGCGACGCAGGTCCTGACCTTCGGCGGTGCCACGATCCCGTCCGGCTCGGTCGTGACCCCGCGCGTCCAGACCGAGTACGGCTGGGCCGTTCAGGGTGGTCTGAAGTTCAACCTGCCGTTCATTGCCGCCGGCGACGCCCTGTACCTCCAGGGTTCGTACGGCGAGGGCGCCCAGCTCTACACCGGCTACTCCCAGTACATCGGCACCTACACCGCCAGCGCCGGCAACACCCAGGGTGCGCCGTTCGCGACCTACTTCACCGACGCCGCCGTCAACCCCCTCACGGGCAAGATGGAGCTGTCGACCAGCTGGACGGTCGTCGGGTCGTACCTGCACTACTGGGCGCCCGAGTGGCGGTCGGCGATCATCGGCAGCTACGGCGAGATGTCGTTCGGCAAGACCAGCCGCAACCTGCTCGGCGGCCTGAACTTCAACGGCCTCGGCAACCCGGTCAACAGCCCCGGCAACTTCCTGTTCAGTGCCGCGCTGCGCGACACCAGCCAGATCGTCGCCGGCGCGAGCCTGATCTGGTCGCCGGTGAAGGACCTCGATATCGGCGTCGAGGGTCTCTACAACCGCGTCGACATCAAGAACGGCCGGGTCATCGACCAGAACAAGGCCCCGGGTGGCGTCGCCGCCGGTGTGAACGCCGCCGGCCTGCCGGTGGCCGCCAACGGCGCGATCCTGCCGACCACCAACTACGCGGACACGTTCCAGGTCCGCATGCGCGTCCAGCGCGACTTCTAAGCCTCGGGAACCGGTCCCCTCGGGGACCGTCTCCACCTCTCCCAGGGTCCCGGCTCCGTGCCGGGGCCCTTTTTCGATTCCGCCCCACGCCCTGTCGCGCCTTGCTGATGCCGGAAACCGCCGCCAGGGTGGCGGCTCGCGCGGACCTCGGCCTCCGCGCCGTTCCTATCCGTGACGAGGTCCCGAGTGGCGATGCGTTCGATCGGCTGGCTCGCCGGCCTCCCCCTGCTGGCCGGCGCGTGGGTCGCGGCCACCGCCTTCGCCGAACCGCGACTCGAAGCCGCTCTCGAGGCCCCCGCGGGCGTGGTCGCGTCCGGCACCGGCCGCAACGGCGCCGAGCCCTGGCTGCGGGTCGAGGCGCGGGGCCGCGACCTCGTGGCGAGCGGCGAGGCGCCGATGCAGGCCGCCCTCGACGAAGCTCGTGCCGCCCTGTCCGCCGTTCCGGGCCACCGCCGCCTCCTCGACCGCCTCGGCCTCGTCGCCGAGGTCTCGCCCTTCACCTGGGCGGTCGTCCACCGTACGCCGGACCGCCTCGACCTCATCGGCCACCGCCCGGCGGAGATCGGCCGCGCGGCGCTCGCCGAGACCTTGAGCGCCGGCCTGCCCGCCGGGCTCTCCCTGCGCGACGCCGCGCGGGCCGCCCGCGGCGCGCCCGAGACCTTTCCCGAGGGCGCCCGCTTCCTCCTCGCGCAGGTGCAGCACCTGAAGCCCGGCGCCACCGCGGCGATGCGCGACCGCGTGCTCTCGGTCCACGGCGAGGCGGCGAGCGTCGAGGCCTATGCCGGCCTCAAGGCCGACCTCGCCCGCCCGCCGGCCGGGTTCACCATCGGCGAGGTCGGGGTCGAGCCGGCCCTGGTCTCGCCCTTCACCTGGACGGCGAGCCGCGGTCCCGACGGCATCCGGCTCGACGGCTACACCGTGTCGGAGGCCGACCGCGCGGCGATTCTTGCCGCCGCGCGCCTCCTCGCCGACGGGGCGCCCGTGGCCGACGCGATGCGCACCGCCCGCGGGCTGCCCGCGGGGATCGACGCGCGGGCGCTGATCGACCGCGCCTTCGCGGCCCTGGCGCTGGTGCGGGAGGGCAGCGTCTCCCTCGATGGGGCCGCCCTGTCGATCCGGGGCGCCGCCATCGACGGCCAGGCCGTGCGCGAGGCCGAGGCCCTCGCCGGCTCCCTGCCGGCCGGCGTCTCCCGCGGCACGCTCGCCCTCACGGCGAGCCGGGTCTCGCCCTACCTCGTCACGGTCCGGCGCGGGCCGGACGCCTTCACCCTCACCGGCCACCTGCCCGACGCCGAGGCGCGGGCGGCGATCCGGACGGCCCTGCGCTCCTCCCTCTACGGCGAGCGGATCGTCGACCGCACCCGCCTCGCCGACGGCGCGCCGCCCGGGCTCCTCGACGGCCTGACCGCCGGGATCGGCATCCTCGGCCAGATCGCCGAGGGCGAGGTCACGGTGCGCGACCAGAGCCTGCGCATCGCCGGCGAGGGGCTCTACCCCGAGAGCGCGCGCCGCATCGCCGCGGAGGCCGCCCGGATCGCGCCGCCCGGCTGGCGCATCGATGTCGCGGTCGAGGCCCGCGGCGCCGCCCCGGTCCGGGAGCCTGCCGCCTGCCGCGAGACCTTCGCGGCGCTCGCAGCCGGGCAGACCCTGCGCTTCGATCCCGGCAGCGCCGACCTGAAGGCCGCCTTCTACCCCGTCCTCGACGAGGTCGCGGGCCTCGCCCGCGCCTGCCCGCAGGCCCGGATCGAGGTCGCCGGCCACGACGACCCGCCCGGCACCGCGCCGCCCGCCCCGAAGGAGGCCCCGCCCAAGGCGAGGCCCGCGGCGAAACCCGGCAAGCCGGCGGAGAAGCCCGGGGACAAGGCTCCCGAGACATCCGCGATGCCCGATCCCGGCCTGCCGCAGCGGCGCGCCGCCGCGATCGTCGACTACCTGCTCAAGGCCGGCATCCCGGCCGACCGGATCGCCGCCGCGCCGGCCGAGGCCGCCGCCGACCGCCGGGCGGTCGCCTTCGCCCTGCGCTCGTGAGGCCCGCCGTGCTGATTCTCGCCACCGTCGCCTGGCCCGGCCTCCTCGCCGCGCTCCTGATCGGGGCCGGCACCGGCCGCCTTGCCGGCCTGCCCGCCGGTCGGGGCCCGCGCCTCGCCGCCGGCCTCGTCGTGCTCCTCGCCCTCGCCGCGGGCGCGGCGGCGCTCGCCGGCCTGGCACCTGCGGGGCGGCTCGCGGTACCGGGGCGGGAAGGTTTCTGGCTCGAGACCGCCGCGCTGATGCTGGTGGTCTACCTCGCCGGCTGCATCCTCGGCGCCGCCCTGCCGCGGCGGGCGTGAGGGATCCTCGAAGAAAATCGACGGACCGGTCGCTGACCGGTGCCGGAAGGCATGCCGCTCGGGATCCCTCTCGCGGGCGGGACCGGGCTCGCCCGGGATCGCTGCATGTGCGGCAGAGCGGTGCGGCCCGAGTTCATCGGCTTGGCCGTTCGAAGGACTGCCGAGGACGGGACGTGGGCCGCGACGCCGAGTTCGTGAGCGGACGTTCCGCCTTCGGCTCCGACCAGACACAGCGGTTCGACGTCTGGCGAACTGGGAGCGGACCCGCCCTCACGGCCTCGTCTTGATGCTGTCATGCTGGTGGTTGGCCGCCTCGATCGCTGCGCCGTGATCGAGCGCCCATGTGCAGAGCGCTTCGAACGGCTGACGCAGCGAATGACCCAGCGGGGTGATCGCGTACTCGACGCCGATGGGCGAGGTCGGCAACACCGTCCGGGTCACCAGACCGTTGCGCTCCAGCCGTTTCAGCGCGTCCGCCAGCGCCTTGTGCGTGATGCCGTCGAGCCGCCGCTTGATCGCGTTGAACCGCGACGGCCGCGGGCACAGCACCGTGAGGATCAGGATCGTCCACTTGTCGGCGATCTTGTCCAGCACCGGGCGGACCCGCGCCATGTTGGCGAGCGCGCACTCGGACGCCACGTCGAGGTCGGTATCATCGGCCATATCTAGGCTAACCTAAGTGCGTTCTTGATAGCAGATATATGATCTGTATCTCCTGCGCCATCGCAGATGAAGGGATGCCGCGATGGCTCGCATGGTGGACAAGGTCGCTCTCGTGGTCGGCGGGGCGAAGGGCATCGGCCTCGCGGTCGCCGAACGGCTGGCGATCGAGGGTGCGTCGGTCGTCTTCACCGGGCGGCGTGCCGACGAGGTCGAGGGCGCCGCCGCACGGATCGGACGTGGGGCACGGGGTCTCGTCGCGGACGCGGCCCTGCGGGAGGATCTGCACCGCGTCGTGGCGACGGTGCGGGAGATCCATGGCCGGATCGACGCGCTGGTCCTCAACGCGGGCCTCTCGGAGCCGGCGACCCTGCGCGAGGGGACACCCGAACATTTCGACCGGCACTTCGCCGTCAACGTCCGTGGGGCCGTCTTCGGATTGCAGGCGGCCCTGGGAGCGATGGGGCGGGGCGGGTCCGTCGTGCTGATGGGGTCGATCGCCGACGCCATGGGGGTGACGCCCTACGGCACCTACGCCGCGACGAAGGCGGCGCTTCGGTCCTACGCGCGGACATGGACGGCCGAACTGGCTCCGCAGGGCATCCGCGTGAACGTGGTGGCCCCCGGCCCGACCGATACCGCCATGATGGCGAGCGTGCCGGAGGAGGGGCGGGCCGCGCTGATCGCGCCGATCCCGCTCGGCCGCATGGCGCGTCCCGAGGAGGTGGCGGCAGCCACGCTGTTCCTGCTGAGCGACGAGGCGAGCTTCGTCGCGGGAGCCGAATTGTGCGTCGATGGCGGGATGCGACAAGTCTAGCGTTTCGACAACGGTGTCAGCGTGTCCGCTTCGACCGGCTCGCAACCCCGAAGCGGGCCGCTGCGAAACCGCTCCGCGCCGTCGTCCGGCACCGTCTCGTCACCTGCCTGGAAGCCGGCCATCCGAGCGGCCGCAGGCAGCCCCTCGCATCACCAGGCCGCTCGACCAGGCCGCTCGACCAGGCCGCTTGGGTCCGGGCCGTACCCCTCGCCCACGCCGTGCAGCGATCCCGGGATCGCCGGGAGCGGGGAGCCGGCGCGCTTCGGGCCGGCTCCGGGCGGATCGAGCGGGACGTGATGGTCCCGCCGCCCGCCTTCAGCGGCGCTCGTAGAGCAGCCGCGCCCGGATGGTGCCGTCGATGGAGCGCAGCTCCTCCAGCAGCGCCTCCGGGTCGACGTCGGTCGCGTCGGTCTCGACCACGACGTAACCGACCTCGCCGTCGGTCTGGTAGAACTGCGCCGCGATGTTGATGTGCTTGCGGGCGAAGGTCTCGTTGAGGCGCCCGAGCATGCCCGGCAGGTTGCGCTGCACGTGGATGAAGCGCAGGCCGGTCGGCCGGGCCGGCAGCTGCACCTGCGGGAAGTTCACCGCGCCGACCGTCGAGCCGATGTCGGAATAGTCGACGAGCTTCCTCGCCACCTCGGCGCCGATGCGCTCCTGTGCCTCCTCGGTCGAGCCGCCGACATGCGGGGTGAGGATGACGTTCTCGAGCCCCTGGAGCGGCGAGACGAAGCGCTCGCTGTTCGACTTCGGCTCGACCGGGAAGACGTCGACGGCCGCACCCCGCAGGTGGCCGTCCTTCAGGGCCGAGGCCAGGGCGTCGAGATCGACGACCGTGCCGCGGGAATTGTTGATGAGGTACGAACCCGGCTTCATCGCCCGGATCTCGGCCTCGCCGATCATGTTGTGGGTCGAGGCCGTCTCGGGCACGTGCAGCGAGACCACGTCGCTCTGGGCGAGCAGCGTGTCGAGGCTGTCCACCGGCTCGGTGTTGCCGTGGCGCAGGCGGTCGGTGAGGTCGTGGAAGATCACCCGCATGCCCATCGCCTCGGCGAGGTTCGAGAGCTGCGAGCCGATATTGCCGTAGCCGACGATGCCGAGGGTCTTGCCGCGGACCTCGAACGAGCCGTTCGCCGACTTGTCCCAGCCGCCGACATGGGCCGAGACCGAGCGCGGCACGATGCGGCGCAGCAGCATCACGATCTCGCCGATGACGAGTTCGGCCACCGAGCGGGTGTTGGAGAACGGCGCGTTGAAGACCGGGATGCCGCGCCGGCGCGCCGCGTCGAGGTCGACCTGGTTGGTGCCGACCGAGAAGCAGCCGACGGCCATCAGCCGGTCGGCGGCCTCGAAGGCGGCCTCGTCGAGCTGGGTGCGCGAGCGGATGCCCAGGATGTGCACGCCCTTGAGCGCCTGGTGCAGGTCGGCTGGGTCCAGGGCCTTCGCCAGCCGCGTGACGGTGACGTAGCCGGACGCCTCCAGCAGCGACACCGCGCTGTCGTTGATGCCTTCGAGCAGAAGGATGCGGATCTTGTCCTTGGGCAGTGAGAGCTTGTCGGCCATGGCGGGTCTTCTTGGCAGGTATTTTTGGGAATCGGAGGCCGCGGAGAGGCGCGGAACCGGTTGGCGCGAGCGATAGGAGAGCGGGCGACGCAACGCAACATGGGGTCCGGTTACCTCGGGTCTGCCCAGGCGCAGGGCAGCTTTGCGCCCATCGCGCGGGCAATCGGCCTCCGGGGCAGCCCCGTGCCCGGTTCTCCCCAGTGTGACCCCGTGCCTAGTTCTCCCCGGGGTGACCCCGTGCCCCCTTGCGGCCGCGGGCCGGGGGTGCTCCACCGGCGCCGTCCGCCCCGGCCAGCCAGGAAGAGACCGCCGATGCCCCTCACGCCCCGGATGCGCCGCGCCGCGATCCCGCTCCTCGTCTTCGCCCTCGGCCTCGCGGTGCTCGGCCTCACCGCGAGCCTGATGCTCGGCCGCCCGGCCACCGGCACCAGCGCGGTCGGCGGGCCGTTCACCCTGGTCGACCAGGACGGCCGCACCGTCACCGACCGGACCTTCGCCGGCAAGCCGCACCTGGTGTTCTTCGGCTTCACCCACTGCCCGGACATCTGCCCGACCACCCTGCAGCAGATCTCCGACGTGCTGGCGGCGCTCGGGCCGCAGGGCCGCGACGTGAAGGCGCTGTTCGTCACCGTCGATCCCGAGCGCGACGACCCGAAGGCGCTCAAGGAGTACCTGTCGAGCTTCGATCCCCGCATCGTCGGGCTGACCGGCTCGCCCGAGGCGGTGGCCGCCACCGTGAAGGCCTACCGCGCCTACAGCCGCAAGGTGCCGCTCAAGGACGGCGACTACACGATGGAGCACACGGCGCTCGTCTACATCATGGACGGGCGCGGCAACTTCGTCGGCGCGCTCAACCTGATGCGCCCGGCCAAGGACGCCGCCGCCGAGGTGGCGCGCCAGCTCTGACGATCCCGCCTCTCCGCATCGCCCCGGTGCGGGAGGTGGCGGAGAGCCCATGCTCGGTCTTGTTCCAGCGGTAGGGCGCGAGCAGCCATTCGAGGAGGCCGAGCCAGGCCGCCACGCTGACGAGGCCGTAATAGACCGGCAGCACCAGCACCCAGGGGGCGAGGCGCCACCAGCCCCGCCGCAGGCAGCCGGCGAGCGCCGGCAGCCCCATCGCCCCGAGACCGGCGACGAAGACGGTGGCGCCGGTCGCCGTCACCAGGTTGGCGACGAAGTCCGGACCCGCCGGCAGCGGATCGGCCGCAAGATGCCACACCGCCAGCGCGATCCCGAACGGATAGGCGAGGGCCGAGACGACCGTGCCGGGCACCATGGCGACCGCACAGAGCACGCCGAGGGGGCCGAGGCGCCGGAAGGCCCGGACGGGGTGACGGCTGTGGGTGATCGTGGTCTGGAGAAAGCCTTTCAGCCAGCGGGTGCGCTGGCGCAGCCAGGGCCGGACCGCGGCGGGCGCCTCCTCCAGGGTCGAGAGCGGCAGGTCGCCGACCCGGTAGCCGGCGAGCGACAGGCGCAGGCCGAGATCGGCATCCTCGGTGACGTTCCAGGCGTCCCAGCCGTGCAGTTCGCGCAGCACCCCGGTGCGGAAGTGGGTGGTCGTGCCGCCGAGCGGCACCGGCAGGTGGGCCGAGGCCAGCAGCGGCAGCAGCACGTCGAAGAGCGCCGCGTATTCGAGGGTGAAGCAGCGGGTGAGCCAGGAATCGTCGGTGTTGTCGATCACCAGCCGCCCTTGCAGGCAGGCGAGCCGGTCCGAGCCGGCGCGAAACAGGGCGGCGGCGGCCCTGAGCTGGCCGGGATCCGGCACGTCCTCGGCGTCGTAGACCACCAGGTGCTCGCCGCGGGCGAGCGGCAGGGCGACGTTGAGGGCCCGCGGCTTGGTGCGGGGCAGGCCGGCGGGCGCCGTCACCACCTCGAAGCGGGCCGGCAGCGGCAGGGCGGCGAGCGCCGCCGCGGTGGCGGTGTCGTCGGCCTCGATCACGAACTTGAGGTCGAGCTTCGAGGCCGGGTAGTCGAGCCGGGCGAGCGCGCCGACGAGGCGCGGCACCACCTTCGTCTCGCGGTAGAGCGCGACCAGCACGGTGTAGACCGGCAGTTCCGCATCCGGCAGGGCGGGCAGCTGGGGGAGGGGATCGGGCCGCAGCAGCGGAGCGGCGAGGCGGAAGACGATCACCGCCAGGACCGTGAAATTGAGAAGCGCCAGGGCGGCGAGCTGGAGCCAGGGCGCGGCGTCGAGGAGGAGCACGGCCGCCGCGAGGCCGAGCAGGAGGACGAGGATCTGCCCCGGATGCAAGCCCGGGCGGTAGGCCCAGTCGGGTGCCCGCACCTCCAGCGCCTCGGCGGCCTGGGCCGCGGCGCGGGGGCCGGCGGTCGCCAGCACCGCGGCCGCGAGCGCCGCGGGCGTCGTGAAGATGGCGCCGGGCGGCGCGCCGGCGGCAAGAAGCGCCGCCACCGCCCCGGGCGGCGGAGCGAGGACGACCTCGCCCAGCATTCCCACGGCGGCGCCGAGGCGGATGTCGTCGGGAAACCGCGCCTCGGCGTGCAGGACGAGGCCGGCGCCTCGGAACGGCCGGCCCAGCGCCCGGGCGAGGGCGGAATAGTAATCGGCCTCGCTCATCAGCCCGGCGCGCAGCAGCGCCGCGACCGGCTCCGTGCCCTCCCGGCGCGCGAGGAAGGCGGCCTCGCGCACGAGGCCGAGATCGACGCCCTGGCCGAGCAGGAAGGCGAGCTCGCCGGGCAGGACGACCGCGGCGCCCTGGGGTGACCGGACCTCGACGAACATCTCGGGCCCTCGACGATGCCGGCTCCCCCCGGCGGAGGTTCGTGGTAGGAGAGCCTATGGCTCTCCCCGTCCCCGCGACAGCGTCGCGCCTCTCGTCCCGCGGATTCTTCGCAACCGTGGCGCGGATGCCGCAGCGTCAGATGCGCGGCCTGCTGGCGGCCGTGCTGGCGCTCGCGACACTGCCGGCGGCGGCCGCCGAGCCGGTGACGATCCCGAACTTCTGGAACCCCCGCGCCCGGCTGGAGCGGCCCGAGCCGCCGCAGGCGACCCGGCCGGTGCGCTTCCTCACCGACGACGAGTACCCGCCGCTGCACTTCGCCGGGCCGGACGGCAACCCGACGGGCTTCTCCGTCGAGCTCGCCCGGGCGGCGTGCGAGAAGCTCGGCCTGACCTGCACCGTGCAGGTGCGCCGCTTCGACACCCTGCTCGACGCGCTCCAGGCCAACCAGGGCGACGTGGTGGCCGCCGCCCTCCCGCTCACCCCCGCCTTGCGGGCCAACCACCGGGCGACCCGGCCGTATTTCCGCTGGCCGGGCCGCTTCGCGGTGCGCGGCGACAAGAACCTGCCGGCGCCCGACGCGAAGGTGATCGCCGAGCACCCCACCGGCGTGGTCTCGGGCACGGCGCACGAGGCGTACCTGCGCACCTTCTTCCACGCGACCCCGAAGACCTATCCCGATCTCGGCACCGCCGAGGCCGCCCTGCGCCGCGGCGAGATCGAGTACCTGTTCGGCGACGGGCTCGCCCTGGCCTTGTGGATCGGCGGCACGGAGGCTTCCGGGTGCTGCGCCTTCTCGGGCGGCGATTACCTGGAGAACCGCTACTTCGGCGAGGGCACCGCCTTCGTCACCCGCAAGGAGGACGAGGCCCTGGCCCGCGCCCTCGACGACGCGCTCCAGCGCCTGTGGGACGAGGGGAAGTACGCGGAGCTGTACCTGCGGTTCTTTCCGGTCAGCCCGTTCTGAGCGCAGGCCGTCAGGCCTTCCGTGGCACGAACGGATGCGTGCTCGACAGCCCGCCATCGACCGCGAGCGCCTGGCCGTTGACGTACGAGGCCTCCTCGCTCGCCAGGAACACGGCAGCCGCCGCGATCTCCTCCGGGGCGCCCGCCCGGCGCGCGGGGTTGAGCTGGCCGATGCGGTCGGCCTTGCCCTTCGCGCGGGCCGCGGCGAACAGGCCCGCCGTCATGCCGGTCTCGATCAGGCCCGGGCAGACGGCGTTGATGCGCAGGCCCGATCCCGCGAAGGCGTCGGCGGCGGTCTGGACCAGGCTGATCACCCCGGCCTTGCTCGCGCTGTAGGCCGCGCCGGCGGCGTTCGCCCTGAGACCCGCGACCGAGGCGGTGCAGACGATCGCCCCGCCGCCGTGGCGCAGGATGAGCGGCCCGCCATGCTTGATCGCCAGGAACGCGCCGATCAGGTTGACGCGCAGGACCTCCTCCCAGAGATCCACGCTCTGCTCGGTGAACGGCACGGTGCCGCCGCCGATGCCCGCATTGGCGTGGATCGCGTCGAGCCGGCCGAATTCCCGCTCGGTCGCCGAGAGGAACGCGGTCACGTCGGCCTCGCGCCCGGCATCCGCCGTGAGCGCCAGGGCCCGGCCGCCGTCTGCTGCGATCAGCGCGGCGGTCTCCTCGACGCTCAGCCCGTCGCGGTCGACCACCGCGACGGCGGCGCCCTCGCGGGAGAAGAGCCGGGCCGAGGCGCGGCCGATGCCGCTGCCGGCGCCGGTGACGAGGACGGCCTTGTCGGTGAAGCGTGCCATCGCGTTCTCCTCCTGACGCCCTGATCGTCTCACGCGACCGTGTAGCCGCCGTCGATCACCAGCACCTGGCCGGTGTGGTAGGCCGAGGCCCCGCTCATCAGGTAGACGGCGATGCCGCCAAAATCCTCCGGCCGGCCGAAGCGGCGGGCGGGGATGCGCGGCAGGTTGAGCGTGACGAACTTCTCGTTCGCCATCAGGCCGGCGGTCATGTCGCTCTCGATCCAGCCCGGCAGGATCGCGTTCGCCGTCACGCCGTAGCGGGCGAGCTCCACGGCGAGCGCCCGCACCATCGCGTTGAGCGCCCCCTTGGTGGCACCGTAATGCTCGTTGCGGGCCGCCCCCAGCAGCGAGGCGACGCTGGAAGTGGCCACCAACCGCCCGAAGGCGTCGCCTTGGCCGGCGCGCTCGGCCATGTGCCGGGCCGCGACCTGGAAGCTCGCCACCACCCCGTCGAGGTTGACCGCGAAGGTGCGCCGCCATTCCTCCGGCTCGCGCTCCAGGAACGAGCGCCGCCCGCCGCCGGCGACGCCCGCATTGGCGAACATGCCGTCGACCCGGCCGAAGCGCGCGAGCGTCGCGTCGAAGGCGCGCTGCACGGCCTCCGGGTCGGCGACGTCGCAGGTCTCGGCCGCGACCGGGCTGCCCGTGGCGGCGAGGCGCTCCAGTGCGCGGCGGTTCTTCTCCTCGTCGCGCCCCCAGATCGAGACAGCGCAGCCGGCCCCGGCCAGGGCCTCGGCCATCCCGAGCCCGATGCCGCCATTGCCGCCGGTGACCACCGCCACCCGGCCGGTGAGATCGAACACGCCCGCCGCAGGTCTGTCGGTCATGGGTCCTCCCGTGCACCGGCCTCCCTTGGGATCCACGAACGCGACGGTCGCGGATGGGGCGATGCTCACGCCGACCCTTCCCGAAAGAGGCCGGCGGGGCAAGCCGGCTCGTGCCGCATCGCCCTTGTCCGGTCGCCTGGCCCTCCCTATCATCGCATCGCAAGCGAAGGTGCCAGTCGATGCGATCGACCGTGAAAACGGGCCATACGGCGCTCCTCGACGATGCGCGCAGCGCCGGCCTGCTCGGTGCTCCCACCGAGCAGCTGAGCTTCGAGGCGCCTGCGGCCCTCGTAGAGGCGGCCATGCGCGCGACGGGGGTCTCCTCCGTCCAGGAGCTCGGTCTTGTGGCACTATCGGCTCTGGCATGCCCGGACCCGGTGGCCGATATTCTCAAGCGGCTGCGTGGAAACCTCGGCGAAGACCACTCGCTTGACTTCTGACCTCCGCACGCATCTCCGGCGTCGGAAGCCGGAGAAGCGACGGACTCGGCTTGCTCAGCGTCCTCGCGAGATGCTGGAGTCGATCGCGGATGTCAGTGCCCGTTCGCAGCTGCCTCTCCTCCTTGATACAAACATCTACATCTTGGACGCCAGCGGCAAGCTTCCCGATACGGTCGCTACATTCATCGAACGGTCGCGGCTGTTTCACTGCACGATCTGCCTTTCCGAAATCGCAACCGGGATCGCCAACGCCGCTCCGGCACGCGGCTGGAGCGCTATCCGCGATCATTATGCGGCCGTGTTCGAGGCCATTCCGGCACACCGCCTCCTGGTGCCCGCGGCAGAGGTCTGGATCGATGCCGGCCTCATCGTTGGGACGCTTGCTCGCGTGCAGGATTTCCAACGCGCTCAACTGAAGGAATGCCTGAACGATGCGTTGATCTTCCTGACTGCCGCGCGCGCCGGCATTCCTGTCCTGACCCCAGACCGCGGCGACTACGACCTGATCCAGCAACTTGCGCCGGAAGGTCGGTTCATCTCGTTCGATCTCTGACGGCCTCCTGCCAGCGTGACCATACCGCCCCGGTCACCCCCGACGCTTCGCTCGTGGCACACGCATAGGTCACCCGCACAACCCCGCCTTGCGCTCGGCCTCGCCCAGCCAAATCTTCGACGCCAGCAGGGGACACGCACTCACTTCCGGGATCCGCCGATGCCGCCATTCTCGATCCTCGACCTCGCGCCGATCCCGCAAGGGTCCACGGCGGGCGACGCCTTGCGCAACACACTCGACCTCGCGCAGGCCGCCGACCGCTGGGGCTTCACCCGCTACTGGGTGGCCGAGCACCACAACATGACCGGGATCGCCAGCGCCGCGACCTCGGTGGTGGTGGGCTACATCGCCGGGGGCACGCACCGGATCCGGGTCGGGGCCGGCGGCATCATGCTGCCGAACCACTCGCCGATGGTGATCGCCGAGCAGTTCGGCACGCTCGCCGAGCTCTATCCGGGCCGCATCGATCTCGGCCTCGGCCGCGCGCCCGGCACCGACCAGCGCACGCTTCGGGCCCTACGCCGCGATCCGGCCGCCTCCGACCACTTCCCCCAGGACGTGCTGGAGCTCCAGACCCTGCTCGGGCCGCTCGATGCCGGGCGGGTGATCCAGGCGGTGCCGGGCACGGGCACCAACGTGCCGCTGTGGATCCTCGGCTCGAGCCTGTTCGGGGCGCAGCTCGCGGCGATGCTCGGCCTGCCTTACGCCTTCGCGTCGCATTTCGCGCCCGACGCCCTGATGCAGGCGCTGGAGGTCTACCGCGCGCGCTTCGAGCCCTCGGGCCAATTGGCGAAGCCCCACGCGATGGTCGGCGTCAACGTGATCGCGGCGGAGACCGACGCCGAGGCGCGCCGCCTGTTCACCTCGGCGCAGCAGGCCTTCACCAATATCTTCCGCGGCACACGCGGCCAGCTGCCGCCGCCGATCGACGACATCGAGACCTACTGGTCGGGTCACGAGAAGCTCCAGGCCTCCGGCATGCTGGCCTGCTCGGTGGTCGGTTCGCCCGAGACGGTGCGCAAGGGCTTGGATGCTATCGCGGCCCGCACCGGTGCCGACGAGTTCATGGTCGCCGCCGCGATCTACGACCACCGGGCGCGGCTGCGCTCCTACGAGATCCTGGCCGACATCATGGCCGATCAGCGGTCGGCCGAGGCGCCGGCGCGCGAGCCCGCCCACGCGTGACGTCGTCCGGGCTCCCGGCAGCGATGCCGGGGGTTACGGAATCGGCGCGCGTTGACCCTCGGGAGCGCGGCCCATAGGGTGCCGGGCTCCCGTCCACCCTCAACCGGAAGGCCGCGTCGCGCGCGGCCTCGATGGCCATGTCCGCATTCAGCATCGATCCCGCTCTGGCGGAGGCCGCCGCCTCCGCGTCCGCCTGGCCCTTCGAGGAGGCGCGCAAGCTCGTCGCCCGGCTGGAGCGGACGGGCAAAGGCGAGGTGCTGTTCGAGACCGGCTACGGCCCCTCGGGCCTGCCGCATATCGGCACCTTCGGCGAGGTCGCCCGCACCTCGATGGTGCGACACGCCTTCCGGATGCTGACGAACGATGCCGTGCCGAGCCGCCTCGTCGCGTTCTCGGACGACATGGACGGGTTGCGCAAGGTGCCGGAGAACGTGCCGAACAAGGCGCTGCTCGCCGACAACCTCAACAAGCCGCTGACCGCGGTGCCCGATCCGTTCGGCACCCACGACAGCTTCGGCGCCCATAACAACGCCGAGCTGCGCCGCTTCCTCGACTCGTTCGGCTTCGACTACGAGTTCCTGTCGGCGACCGAGTGCTACCGCTCGGGCCGGTTCGACGCCACGCTGCTGCGGGTGCTGGAGCGCTACGACGCCGTGATGGCGGTGATGCTGCCCTCGCTGCGCGCCGAGCGCTCGGCCTCGTACTCGCCGTTCCTGCCGCTCCACCCGGTCACCGGCCACGTGATGCAGGTGCCGATCGACGAGGTGAAGGTGGCCTCGGGCACCATCGTGTGGCGCGATCCGCAGACGGGCGAATCGTACGAGACCCCGGTCACCGGCGGCCACGCCAAGCTGCAGTGGAAGCCCGACTGGGCGATGCGCTGGGTCGCGCTCGGCGTCGATTACGAGATGGCCGGCAAGGACCTGATCGACTCGGTCAAGCTCTCCGGGCAGATCGCCCGCGCGCTCGGCGCCGAGCCGCCCGAGGGCTTCAACTACGAGCTGTTCCTCGACGAGCGCGGCCAGAAGATCTCGAAGTCGAAGGGCAACGGGCTCACCATCGACGAGTGGCTGGCCTACGGCACGCCCGAGAGCCTGGCCTTGTTCATGTACAACAAGCCGCGCGAGGCCAAGCGCCTGCACTTCGACGTCATCCCGCGCCACGTCGACGACTACCTGTCGTTCCTGGAGAAGTTTCCGGGGCAGGACCCGAAGCTGAAGCTCGGCAACCCGGTCTGGCACCTGCATGCCGGCGAGCCGCCCCTGCCGGAGCGGGTGGGGAACAGCGGGGCGATCCCGTTCGCGATGCTGCTCAACCTCGTGGCGGTGGCCAATACCGAGGACCCGGCGGTGCTGTGGGGCTTCATCCGCCGCTACGCGCCCGAGGCTTCGCCCGAGACGCATCCGCGCCTCGACCGGCTGGTCCACCACGCCGTGCGCTACTTCCGCGATTTCGTGCGGCCGGCCAAGACCTACCGGGCGCCGAGCGAGGAGGAGGCCGCCGCCCTGCGCGACCTCTCGGACACGCTGGCGACGCATACCGGCTCCACCGATCCGGAAGCGTTGCAGGCGGCGGTCTACGAGGTCGGACGGCGCCACTTCCCCGACCTGTCGGGCAAGTCGAAGAGCCCGGACGGCCGGCCGGGCGTGGCGCAGACGTGGTTCACCACGCTCTACGGCATCCTGCTCGGCGAGGCCCGCGGGCCCCGCTTCGGCTCCTTCGTGGCGCTCTACGGCGTCGAGGAGACCCGCGCGCTGATCGCCCGCGCCCTGTCGGGGGCGCTCGCCGAGGAGCACGCCGCGTTCCTCGACAGCCGCAAGGCGCCGGAAGCGGCCTGATTCCATTCGGCCCCCGCCTCGCCGCGGGGGCCGTCCCACATTGTCCCCACCCGTCCACCCGTTTACCTTGGCAGCAGGGAATCAGAGGTGGTATGGAACAGAGCAGGAACAAACGCCCCGGGACCTCGCCATGCGCGCCGTGATGCCGTTGCTGCTCGTTGCCCTCGCGGGACCGTCGCACGCGATCGAGGTGGCGCGCCCGGCCCGTGAGGCGGCGGCGATCGCACGGCTGAGAGGCTGCCTGGCGCGGGAATCCGCCGCGGCGCGGATTCGCCGCGAGACGCCGGAGCATTTCGCCGTGCGGGCGCAGCACATCTGCCTGCAGGCCAAGCGCGACGCCGCGCGGGCGAAGGCGGTGGCCCTGGTCGCCGCCGGCTTCACGGAGGCGCCGGACCTCGTCGGCGCCGTCGAGCAGCTGCTCTCCGACCACGAGCGCGAGACCGCGGAGGCCTATGCCCGCAGCCTCGACCGCCGCCGCGTCGCGGGCACGCCCTGAAGGCCCTCTGCAAGGGGGCCGCACGATCCCGGACTTGATCAACCGGCGCTAACCCTCTAAGCGGGCCGCGCCTTCCGCCCGGCTGCACGTCGTGGGCGGGCTTGCCGCAGGTGATGGATATGGCCAAGGAAAAGTTTTCGCGGACGAAGCCGCACTGCAACATCGGCACCATCGGTCACGTTGACCATGGCAAGACCTCTCTGACCGCGGCGATCACGAAGGTCCTGGCCGAGTCGGGTGGCGCGACGTTCACCGCCTACGACCAGATCGACAAGGCGCCGGAGGAGAAGGCGCGCGGCATCACGATCTCGACGGCGCACGTCGAGTACGAGACCCCGAACCGTCACTACGCGCACGTCGACTGCCCCGGGCACGCCGACTACGTGAAGAACATGATCACGGGCGCCGCGCAGATGGACGGCGCGATCCTGGTCGTGTCGGCGGCTGACGGCCCGATGCCGCAGACCCGCGAGCACATCCTGCTCGCGCGCCAGGTCGGCGTGCCGGCGCTGGTGGTGTTCATGAACAAGGTCGACATGGTCGACGATCCGGAGCTGCTGGAGCTGGTCGAGCTCGAGGTGCGCGAGCTTCTCTCGAAGTACGACTTCCCGGGCGACGACATCCCGATCACCAAGGGCTCGGCTTTGTGCGCGCTCGAGAACCGCGAGCCGAAGATCGGCCACGAGGCGATCCTCGAGCTGATGAAGACGGTGGACGCCTACATCCCGCAGCCGGAGCGTCCGATCGACCTGCCGTTCCTGATGCCGATCGAGGACGTGTTCTCGATCTCGGGCCGCGGCACGGTGGTGACGGGCCGCGTCGAGCGCGGGATCGTGAAGGTCGGCGAGTCGGTGGAGATCGTGGGCATCCGCGCCACGACGACGACGACGGTGACCGGCGTCGAGATGTTCCGCAAGCTGCTGGACCAGGGCCAGGCTGGCGACAACGTCGGCGTTCTTCTGCGCGGCACGAAGCGCGAGGACGTGGAGCGTGGGCAGGTTGTGTGCAAGCCGGGTTCGGTGAAGCCGCACACGAAGTTCAAGGCCGAGGCGTACATCCTGACGAAGGAGGAGGGCGGTCGGCACACGCCGTTCTTCACGAACTACCGTCCGCAGTTCTACTTCCGGACGACGGACGTGACGGGCGTGTGCCAGCTGCCTGAGGGCACCGAGATGGTGATGCCGGGCGACAACGTGACGATGGACGTGACGCTGATCGTTCCGATCGCGATGGAGGAGAAGCTGCGCTTCGCCATCCGCGAGGGCGGCCGCACCGTCGGCGCCGGCGTCGTCGCCTCCATCACCGAGTAAATCGGACGATCGTCGGTCCGGGGCCGGAGACGGCTCCGGACGCATAAGGGGTGGGTGCCGCGCGGCGCCCGCCCCTTATGCATTCTGCAGGTTCCCCTGGGCGTTCTCTCATGGGCTCGCCCCCACTCCCATCCACGCCCTCATCCTGAGGCGCGGGTGAAACGAGCCTCGAAGGAGGCCTCCAGAAGCCTTTGCGAGGCCTGGAGCCCTCCTTCGAGGCACGCTCCGCGTGCACCTCAGGATGAGGTCGCGGGTGGAAGGAGCTTGCCGTGCGCCGGGCGCGGAGGCCTGCCCGCCCTCACGCCGCCCGCACACCCTCCAGGAAGCACCCGACCTCCGCGTCGAGATGGTGCGAATGCCGCGACAGCTCCGAGGCGGCGGCGAGCAGGTGATGCGCCGCATTCCCGGTCTCCTCCGCCGCGCCGGCGACCCCGGCGATATTGTGCGTCACCTCGCCGGCCCCGATCGCCGCCTGCGACACGCTGCGGACGATCTCCTGCGTCGTCGCGTCCTGCTGGCCGACCGCCGCCGCGAGCGCGCCGGCAACGTCGCTGATCTCCTGGATCCGCGCCACGATCCCGCCGATCGCCGACACCGCCTGGCCGGTCGCGGCCTGGATCTCGCCGATCTGGCCCGAGATCTCGCCGGTCGCCCGCGCGGTCTGGCCGGCGAGTTCCTTGACCTCGGCCGCCACCACCGCGAAGCCGCGTCCCGCCGCGCCCGCACGCGCCGCCTCGATGGTGGCGTTGAGCGCCAGCAGGTTGGTCTGGTCGGCGATCGACGAGATCAGGCCGAGCACGTCGCCGATCCTCGCCGCGCCCCGGGTCAGGTTCTGCACCAGCGCCGCGGTCTCGCCGGCTTCCGTGACTGCGGCCCGGGCGAGGCCGGCGGTGCCGGCGACCTGGCGGCCGATCTCCTGCACGCTCGCTCCCATCTCCTCGGCGGCGGCCGCCACCGCGCCGACATTCGCCGCCGCCTCCTCGGCGGCGGCCGCGACCGCGGTCGACTGGCTGGCGGTCTCGGTCGCGGTGGCGGTCATCGCCTGGGCGGTGGCCTGGAGCTCGGCCGCCGCGGAGGTCACCGAGACGACGATGCCGCCGACCACGCCCTCGAACCCGTCGGCCATCTCGCGCATCAGCGCCCGGCGCTGCACCTCGCCGTCGGCCCGCAGCCGCGCCTGTTCGGCCTCGAGCGCGGTGGCCCGGATCATGCTCTCCCGGAACACCTGCACCGCCCGGCCCATCGCGCCGATCTCGTCCCGGCGCTCGGTCGAGGGCACGGCTGCCGCGGTATCGCCCGCGGCGAGGCGGTGCATCGCGGCCGTCATGCGCCCGAGGGGGCGGCTCACCGAGAGAATCAGCATCAGGGCGGCGCCGGCGGCGAGGAGCGCCGCGACGCCGAGGAACAGCACCATCTGCCCTTGCGTGCGCGCATAGGCGGCCTCGGCGGCGCGGCCGCTCTCGGCGGCGGCGGCCTCCGTGCGGTCGACGAGCTTCACCAGCGTGGCGATCACCTCGCGGATCGCATCCGACATGGTGGTGTTGTAGAGTTCGAGCGCCGCCGTCGGGTCGCCTCCCTCGGCGCGCCGCAGGGCGTCGGCCTGGAGATTCAGGTAGGTCTGCCATTGCCGGCCGAAGGCGGCGTAGATGGCCTGCATCTCGGGGGAGGACGGGATCCGGCCGTAGGCCTCGCGCTCCCTGGCCAGCTCCTCGACGCGCTGGCGCATCGACGCCGCCGCGTCCTCCCGCTGCCGGTCGGTGCGGGCCGAGATCAGGCGGCTGCCGTTGACCCGGACCCGCAGCGTCAGGGCCTGGATCCGCCCCAGGGTCTGGGTCGCCGGCAGCACCACGCCGCGCAGCTCCGCCACCGCCTCCTGCTGGATCTGCGCCTGACGGAAGGCCAGACCCGCCAGCCCGGCCATCAGCACGAGCATCACCGAGAAGCAGCCGATCAGCTTAGTGCGGATCGAGAGCCTGTTCAGCATGATGTTACAGCCTTGTATAATCGGAATGAACTAAAATTCTGAAGTGTCCATGGTCGTACAATACTGGTTAAAAAATGCTGCTGTCGTCGCCTGTGGTCCCCGTCGCGGCGTGCCGGACCGATCGCTGCCGGCGTCCTGCGCGCCGGTCGTCCGGGCCGCGCGACATTCCGCTTGCATCGGGGCGGGCGATCCGGCTACAGAGCGGTCGCGCCGCGGCGCTGCAGGAGTGTAGCTCAACTGGTCAGAGCACCGGTCTCCAAAACCGGGGGTTGGGGGTTCGAGTCCCTCCACTCCTGCCAGGGACCGCGAGCCGACCGGAGCCTCCAGCGAAAGCCGGCGGACCTCCGCAACAATCCGTCCGGGCCAGTCGACAAGCGCACGCAACTGCGCTAGACGCTGCGCCCATCCCAGATCGAACAGGCGGCGATGCGGGCCGGGGGTGATCCTTCAGCCTGCCTGCCGCCGTTGGTTTCGAGCGCATCGGTTGTCCGAGCCATGGCATCGAACGAAGCGACGAAGAAGATGGACCTCGGGCGCAACGCCTCCCGCAGCACCCCGCCGACCCGCGGCGGTTCTGCCTCGCCGACGCCGCCCGCGCGCCCGGCGCAGAAGCGCGTCGGCCCGTTCGAGTTCCTGCAGCAGGTGCGCGACGAGGGCCGGAAGGTCACCTGGCCGACCCGCAAGGAGACCCTGGTCACCACCCTGATGGTGTTCGTCATGGTGGTGGTGGCGAGCGTGTTCTTCACCGTCGTCGACCAGGTCCTGCGCTACGCCGTGACGCTGGTGCTGGGCATCGGGGCCTGATCGGGCCGTCAAGACCCGGCAAAGCCGGACCGCAAGACCCCGGCAGGGCCGGCCCGAAAGTCGGGGCCGCCGCCGGACTGGAGTGAACGCCGTGTCGAAGCGCTGGTACATCGTCCACGCCTATTCGAACTTCGAGAACAAGGTCGCGCAGTCGATCAAGGACCAGGCGGCGCAGCGCGGCCTGACGGAGAAGTTCGACGAGGTCATGGTTCCGACCGAGAAGGTCGTGGAGGTGCGCCGCGGCCGCAAGGTCGATGCCGAGCGCAAGTTCTTCCCCGGCTACGTGCTGGTGAAGTGCGACCTCACCGACGAGGTCTACCACCTCATCAAGAACACCCCGAAGGTCACCGGCTTCCTCGGCGCCGACAAGTCGAAACCGGTACCGATTCCGGACGCCGAGGCCGAGCGCATCAAGGGCCAGGTCCAGGAAGGCACCGAGCGCCCGAAGGCCTCGATCGCCTACGAGGTCGGCGAGCAGGTCCGCGTCGCGGACGGCCCCTTCGCCTCGTTCAACGGCGTTGTCGAGGAAGTCGACGAGAGCCGGTCCCGCCTCAAGGTGGCGGTCTCCATCTTCGGCCGGGCGACCCCGGTCGAGCTCGAATACGGTCAGGTCGAGAAGCTCTGATCGTAACCGGCGGATCCTTTTGAGAATGCCATGGGGCGCGGCAGCGCGCCTCGTTCGTCGTTCCCGTAGGACCGCCCCTCACCCGCGGAAGGCCCGCCCGGTACCGCCACCAGGAGCCCGGGCCGCACCGCGACCTGCAACCGCCCTCAGTCGATAGGGCTATTCTGGGAGCAGTCCCATGGCGAAGAAGATCACGGGCTACGTGAAGCTTCAGGTCCCGGCCGGCGCCGCCAATCCGTCGCCGCCGATCGGTCCCGCGCTCGGTCAGCGCGGCCTCAACATCATGGAATTCTGCAAGGCCTTCAACGCGAAGACCTCGCAGATCGAGAAGGGCACCCCGATCCCGGTGATCATCACCGCGTATCAGGACCGCTCCTTCACCTTCGAGATGAAGCAGCCCCCGGTCTCGTTCTTCCTCAAGAAGGCGGCCGGCCTGAAGATCGGCAAGAAGCCGGCCTCCGGCTCGAAGACCCCCGGCAAGGGCGCGCCCGCCGGCAAGATCTCCGAGGCGCAGATCCGCGAGATCGCCGAGAAGAAGATGCCCGACCTGAACTGCGATTCGGTCGATTCCGCCGTTGCCATGATCCGCGGTTCCGCCCGCGCCATGGGCCTCGAGATCACCGCGTAAGGGGAGGGCGACATGGCACAGACAGGCAAGCGCATCCGCTCCGCCCGCGAGGGCATCGAGGCCACCAAGCTCTATCCGCTCGCCGACGCGGTGAAGCTGATCAAGGAGCGGGCCAAGGCCAAGTTCGACGAGACCTTCGAGGTCTCGATGAATCTCGGCGTCGACCCCCGCCACGCCGACCAGATGGTCCGCGGCGTCTGCAACCTGCCGAACGGCTCCGGCCGGACCGTGCGGGTGGCGGTGTTCGCCCGTGGGCCGAAGGCCGACGAGGCCCGGGCCGCCGGCGCCGACATCGTCGGGGCCGAGGACCTGCTCGAGACGATCCAGGGCGGCACGATCGACTTCGATCGCTGCATCGCCACCCCGGACATGATGCCGCTGGTCGGCCGCCTCGGTAAGGTGCTGGGCCCGCGCGGCCTGATGCCGAACCCGAAGGTCGGCACCGTCACCATGGACGTGAAGGGCGCCGTCGCCGGCGCCAAGGGCGGCTCGGTCGAGTTCCGCGTCGAGAAGGCGGGCATCGTCCACGCCGGTATCGGCAAGGTCTCGTTCGACGAGCAGAAGATCGTCGAGAACATCCGCGCCTTCGCGGATGCCGTGGCCAAGGCGAAGCCCGCCGGCGCCAAGGGCACCTACATCCAGCGCATCGCCGTCTCCTCGACGATGGGCCCGGGCGTGAAGGTCGATCCCTCGAGCGTGCTGGTCGCCGCCGGCGCCTGACGCCGACGCGACTGTCGCGATGACGACGTGAAGTGCCCGGTCCGGCAACGGACCGGGCACTTCGCGTTTGGGGGCTCGCGACTCTCGCCTGGGTCAGGTGTCTGACGCTGCGGCATCACGATCTCCGGCGCGGATCCCGCAACGCGGCGAAAACCCGCCGCGGCGGGGCAGCCAACCGGCGACGCTGTGCTACATACGGTGCCATGCGCAGCACCGTCCCGGTCTCCTCCTCGCGACGCATCCTCTGCGTCTTCCCCGCCTACACGCCGTCCTTCGGCACCTTCTCGCACGCCTATCCGCTGATGGGCGGCGTGAAGGCCTTCATGCCGCCGCAGGGGCTCCTGGTGATCGCCGCCTACATGCCGGAGGCATGGGAGGTCCGGTTCATCGACGAGAACATCGCTCGGGCCAGCCCCGAGGATTTCGCCTGGGCCGACGCGGTGTTCGTGTCGGGCATGCACATCCAGGAGGGCCAGATCCACGAGATCGGCCGCCGGGCGCATGCCGCCGGCAAGGTCGCGGTCCTGGGCGGTCCTTCCGTCTCCGGCGCGCCGGAGAAGTACCCGGACTTCGACTACCTCCATATCGGCGAGATCGGCGACGCCACCGACAGGCTGATCCGGCGCCTCGACGAGACCGTGGCGGTGCCGGCCGAGCCGGAGCGCTTCGAGACCGCCGACCGGCTCGCCCTGTCCGACTTTCCGGCTCCGGCCTACGAGCGGGTGCCGCTCAAGCGCTACCTGATCGGCTCGCTGCAATTCTCGTCGGGCTGCCCGTATCGCTGCGAGTTCTGCGACATCCCGCAGCTCTACGGCCGCCAGCCGCGGCTCAAGACCCCCGAGCAGCTCTGCGCCGAGCTCGACGCCATCGTGGCGCAGCCCGCGCACCCGGCGGTGGTGTACTTCGTCGACGACAACTTCATCGGCAACCGCAAGGCGACGCGCGAGATGCTGCCCCACCTGGTGGAGTGGCAGAAGCGGAACAACTACCCCCTCCAGTTCGCCTGCGAGGCGACGCTGAACATGGCCAAGCAGCCCGAGATCCTCGAGCTGATGCGCCAGGCGAACTTCATGACGGTGTTCGTCGGCATCGAGACCCCGGAGGCCGACGCGCTCAAGGGCATCGACAAGACCCACAACGCCGCCGTGCCGATGTACGAGGCGATCGAGACCTTGAACTCCTACGGGCTCGAGGTCACCTCCGGCATCATCCTCGGGCTCGACAGCGACACCGACAAGTCCGAGCAGAACCTGATCGACTTCATCGACCGGTCGGCGATTCCCGTGCTGACCATCAACCTGCTCCAGGCGCTGCCCAAGACCCCGCTCTGGGACCGGCTGGAGCGGGAGGGCCGGCTCGTCCACGATGCCAGCCTCGAATCGAACGTGCTGTTCAAGCGCCCGCACGACGACGTGGTGAAGTCCTGGCGCCGCGCCATCGCCCACGCCTACTCGCCCGAGCAGCTGTTCGAGCGCTTCAAGCGCCAGTGCGACGTCACCTATCCGCACCGGATCACCACCCCGACCTCGGGCAAGCTGACGCTGACCAACCTGCGCCGCGGGCTGATCCTGGGCTTCAACATCGTCACCCGGGTCGGCCTGTTCTCCGACTATCGCAAGCCGTTCTGGCGCGCGGCGGCCTACGCGCTGAAGCGGGGGCAGATCGAGGCGGTGTTCAACATGGGCTTCGTCGCCCATCACCTGATCCGCTTCACCCGCGAGGCCCTGCGCGGCGAGCACAACGCCTCGTTCTACGCCGCGCAGGACAAGGCGAAGGCGGAGGCCGCCGCGAGGGGAGGGGCCCGGCAGGCGGCGTGATCGCGCGGCCCTGACGGGAATTCGGCCCCTGCGACCGAATTTCCCCTCCCCGGGCACTTGGCAGGCCGCTTGCACGCCGCTATAGACCCGGCTCCACGTTTCCGAGATCGAAAGGATTCGGCCACCCGGCCGATCCTGGAGAGAGGTCCCCGGGCGACCGGGCGACCAAAGTGGCCGGAAGGGCTCAGGGGGCAACCCCTCGCGCCCCGTCCGGCCATGTCCTGTCCGAGACTGCAGGCGCCGGCATCCGCCGGCTTAATCCGCAAAGCCTGCACAGACGGGGAAGACCGAGTTTCACCGCCCCCATGGCCTGCCTCAGGCCGGCGGGGCGTCGGTTTGAACCATCTCGCCCGAGGCGAGGGACGTCATCGTCCTTGGCATCGGGGGCAGGGCCGTGAAAGCGTCGTTCAGGACGTCGCGGTCTTTCTCGTGAAGGCCCCGGCTCATCCTGGGCGGCAACTGCAACCGGCGGGGCCCATCCGGGTTCCGCCAACCGGAGAGAGCCAAGGTGGACAGAGCAGCAAAAGCTGATCTCGTCTCGACGCTCAACGGGGTGTTCACCAGCACCTCCGTCGTCGTCGTGGCCCACTACAAGGGCCTCACGGTCGCCGACATGCAGAAGCTGCGCTCGCAGATGAAGCAGGCCGGCGCCACCGTGAAGGTCGCGAAGAACCGCCTCGCCAACATCGCTCTCGAAGGCACGGACGTCGCCTCCATTCAGCCCCTCCTGAAGGGTCCGACCCTGCTCGCCTATTCGAGCGATCCGGTCGCGGCCGCCAAGGTGGCGGTGGACTTCGCCAAGGCCAACGAGAAGCTGGTCATCCTCGGCGGAGCCATGGGGACGACCGCCCTGAACCCGGACGGCGTGAAGGCCCTGGCCTCGCTGCCGTCCCTGGACGAACTGCGCGCCAAGATCGTGGGCCTGGTCCAGGCTCCCGCGACCAAGATCGCCCAGGTCGTCAACGCGCCGGCCGCCAAGCTCGCGCGCGTGTTCGGGGCCTATGCCAAGACCGGCGACGCCCAGACCGACGAAGCGGCCTAACGGGCTGTTCGAGACCAAACCGTTCAAACCGACAACATCAGGAAGTGAAAAATGGCTGATCTTGCCAAGCTCGTCGACGACCTGTCCTCGCTGACCGTTCTCGAGGCCGCCGAGCTCGCGAAGATGCTCGAGGAGAAGTGGGGCGTTTCGGCCGCTGCCGCCGTCGCCGTCGCCGCCGGCCCGGCCGGTGGCGCCGCTGCCCCGGCCGCCGAGGAGCAGACCGAGTTCACCGTTGTCCTGGCCTCGGCCGGCGACAAGAAGATCGAGGTCATCAAGGAGGTCCGCGCGATCACCGGTCTCGGCCTCAAGGAGGCCAAGGACCTGGTCGAGGGCGCTCCGAAGCCGGTCAAGGAGGGCGTGTCCAAGGACGACGCCGCCAAGCTCAAGGCTCAGCTCGAGAAGGCCGGCGCCAAGGTCGAGCTCAAGTAAGTCGATGGCGGGCCGTCCGGCCCGCCACGCGTCCCGGACCGGCCACGGGCCGGTCCGGGGCCACCAGCCCGCGGGCCTCGCGCTCGCGGGCTATGGTCGCTTTAGGCGCACCCCCTCGGGATCCGGGGTACGGATCACCATATAGGTTTTGCAAGGGTTGCGGGCGGCCGGTGCACGGGCGGTCCGCGCGGTTCCAGGCAGGTTTGATGCAGGCTCGATTCGGCCGGCGTCCCACCGGGGCCGTATAAGCGGTGGATGAGGAGCGAGGTCAACCCATGGCCAACACGCTGGTCGGTCGCAAGCGCATTCGCAAGTTCTTCGGCAAGATTCGGGAAGTCGCCGAGATGCCGAACCTCATCGAGGTCCAGAAGGCGTCATACGACCAGTTCCTGATGGTGGACGAGCCCGAGGGCGGGCGCGCCGACGAGGGCCTGCAGTCGGTCTTCAAGTCCGTCTTCCCGATTTCCGACTTCTCCTCGACCGCGCTCCTCGAGTTCGTCAAGTACACGTTCGAGCAGCCGAAATACGATGTCGACGAGTGCCGCCAGCGCGGCATCACCTTCGCGGCCCCGCTCAAGGTCACGCTGCGGCTGATCGTGTTCGATGTCGATCCCGATACCGGCGCCAAGTCGGTCAAGGACATCAAGGAGCAGGACGTCTACATGGGCGACATGCCCCTGATGACGGAGAACGGCACCTTCATCGTCAACGGCACCGAGCGCGTCATCGTCTCGCAGATGCACCGCTCGCCGGGCGTGTTCTTCGACCACGACAAGGGCAAGACCCACTCCTCGGGCAAGCTGCTGTTTGCCGCGCGCATCATCCCGTATCGCGGCTCCTGGCTCGACGTCGAGTTCGACGCCAAGGACATCGTGCACGCGCGCATCGACCGCAAGCGCAAGATCCCCGTCACCTCGCTGCTCTTCGCGCTCGGCCTCGACGGCGAGGAGATCCTGTCGACCTTCTACAACCGCGTCACGTATAGCCGTGACGGGCACGACTGGCGCGTGCCCTACGACGCCGAGCGGCTGAAGGGCTTCAAGGCCTCGACCGACCTGATCGACGCCGATTCGGGCGAGGTGGTGCTCGAGGCCGGCAAGAAGCTGACCGCCCGCGCCGCCCGCCAGATCGCCGAGAAGGGCGTGAAGGCTCTGCGTGCCACCGACGACGACCTGATCGGCCAGTACATCGCCGAGGACATGGTCAACTACAAGACCGGCGAGATCTACGCCGAAGCCGGCGACGAGATCAGCGAGAAGGTGCTCAAGGGCCTCTCCGACGTCGGCATCGAGGAGATCCCGGTCCTCGACATCGACCACGTCAACATCGGTCCCTACATCCGCAACACGCTCGCCGTCGACAAGAACTCGGCCCGCGAGGGCGCGCTGTTCGACATCTACCGGGTGATGCGTCCGGGCGAGCCGCCGACCCTCGACACCGCCGAGGCGATGTTCCACTCGCTGTTCTTCGACGCGGAGCGCTACGACCTCTCGGCCGTCGGCCGGGTGAAGATGAACATGCGCCTCGACCTCGACGCGGCCGACACCGTGCGGACGCTGCGGCGCGAGGACATGCTGGCGGTCGTCAAGGCGCTGGTCGACCTGCGCGACGGCAAGGGCGAGATCGACGACATCGACCACCTCGGCAACCGCCGGGTGCGCTCGGTCGGCGAGCTGATGGAGAACCAGTACCGTCTGGGCCTCCTGCGCATGGAGCGCGCCATCAAGGAGCGGATGTCATCGGTCGACATCGACACCGTGATGCCGCAGGACCTCATCAACGCGAAGCCCGCGGCGGCGGCGGTGCGCGAGTTCTTCGGCTCGTCGCAGCTGTCGCAGTTCATGGACCAGACCAACCCGCTCTCCGAGGTGACGCACAAGCGCCGTCTCTCGGCGCTCGGCCCGGGCGGTCTGACCCGCGAGCGCGCCGGCTTCGAGGTGCGCGACGTGCACCCGACCCATTACGGCCGGATCTGCCCGATCGAGACGCCGGAAGGCCCGAACATCGGCCTCATCAACTCGCTCGCGACCTTCGCGCGCGTCAACAAGTACGGCTTCATCGAGACCCCGTTCCGCCGCGTGCGCGACGGCGTGGTCACCGACGAGGTCGCCTACCTGTCGGCGATGGAGGAGGCGAAGTACCACGTCGCCCAGGCCAACGCGCAGATGGACGAGAACCGCAAGCTCACGGAGGACCTGGTGGTCTGCCGGCGGGCGGGCGAGGTGATCGTCGTCGGCCCCGAGCGGGTCGACCTGATGGACGTGTCGCCGAAGCAGCTCGTGTCGGTCGCCGCGGCGCTGATCCCGTTCCTCGAGAACGACGACGCCAACCGCGCGCTGATGGGCTCGAACATGCAGCGCCAGGCGGTGCCGCTGGTTCGCGCCGACGCGCCCTTCGTCGGCACCGGCATGGAGGCGGTGGTCGCGCGCGATTCGGGTGCCGCCATCGGCGCCCGGCGCGCGGGCATCATCGATCAGGTCGACGCGACCCGCATCGTCATCCGCGCCACCGACGAGGCCGACGCCTCGAAGCCCGGCGTCGACATCTACCGGCTGCAGAAGTTCCAGCGCTCGAACCAGTCGACCTGCATCACCCAGAAGCCGCTCGTGCGCGTCGGCGACGTGGTGAAGAAGGGCGACATCATCGCCGACGGTCCCTCGACCGAGTTCGGCGAGCTGGCGCTCGGCCGCAACGTGCTCGTCGCGTTCATGCCGTGGAACGGCTACAACTTCGAGGACTCGATCCTGCTCTCCGAGCGGATCGTGAAGGATGACGTGTTCACCTCGATTCATATCGAGGAATTCGAGGTGATGGCCCGCGACACCAAGCTGGGTCCGGAGGAGATCACCCGCGACATCCCGAACGTCTCGGAGGAGGCGCTCAAGAACCTCGACGAGGCCGGCATCGTCTATATCGGCGCCGAGGTCCACGCGGGCGACATCCTGGTCGGCAAGATCACCCCGAAGGGCGAGAGCCCGATGACGCCGGAGGAGAAGCTGCTCCGCGCCATCTTCGGCGAGAAGGCCTCGGACGTGCGCGACACCTCGTTGCGGGTGCCGCCGGGCGTCACCGGCACGATCGTCGAGGTCCGGGTGTTCAACCGCCACGGCGTCGACAAGGACGAGCGCGCGCAGGCCATCGAGCGCGAGGAGATCGAGCGCCTCGCCAAGGACCGCGACGACGAGCAGGCGATCCTCGACCGCAACACCTACGCGCGCCTGGGCGACCTTCTGGTCGGCCAGTCGCCGGTCGCCGGCCCGAAGGGCTTCAAGAAGGACACCACGCTGACCCGCGAGCTGCTGGCGGATTATCCCCGCTCGCAGTGGTGGCAGTTCGCGGTCGTCGAAGACCGTCTCATGACCGAGATGGAGGCGATGCAGAAGCAGTACGACGAGTCGAAGAAGCGCCTCGAGCAGCGCTTCCTCGACAAGGTCGAGAAGCTGCAGCGCGGCGACGAGTTGCCCCCGGGCGTCATGAAGATGGTCAAGGTCTTCGTGGCGGTGAAGCGCAAGATCCAGCCCGGCGACAAGATGGCGGGCCGCCACGGCAACAAGGGCGTCGTGTCGCGCATCGTTCCGATCGAGGACATGCCGTTCCTGGAGGACGGTACGCACGCCGACATCGTGCTCAACCCGCTCGGCGTGCCGAGCCGGATGAACGTCGGCCAGATCCTCGAGACGCATCTGGGCTGGGCCGCCGCGGGCCTGGGCCGCCAGGTCTCGCAGGCCGTGGACGCGTACCTGCGCACCCACGACATCGAGCCCCTGCGCGAGCGCATGAAGGCGATCTACAGCGAGACCGAACTGGCCGGCCTGACCGACCAGGATCTCGCCGAGGTCGGCAACAACCTGCGCCGCGGCGTCCCGATGGCCACCCCGGTGTTCAACGGCGCCAAGGAAGCCGACATCGAGACGATGCTGGAGATGGCGGGTCTCGACCGCTCGGGCCAGTCGACGCTCTACGACGGTCGCACCGGCGAGCCCTTCGACCGCAAGGTCACGGTCGGCTACATCTACATGCTGAAGCTGCACCACCTGGTGGACGACAAGATCCACGCGCGCTCGATCGGCCCGTACTCGCTCGTCACCCAGCAGCCGCTGGGCGGCAAGGCGCAGTTCGGCGGCCAGCGCTTCGGCGAGATGGAGGTGTGGGCCCTCGAGGCCTACGGCGCCGCCTACACGCTGCAGGAGATGCTGACGGTGAAGTCCGACGACGTTGCCGGCCGCACCAAGGTCTACGAGGCCATCGTGCGCGGCGACGACACCTTCGAGGCGGGCATCCCGGAGAGCTTCAACGTGCTGGTGAAGGAGATGCGGTCGCTCGGCCTCAACGTCGAGCTCCTGTCCTCCAAGCGTGCCGCCAACGATCAGCTCGAAGCGCCTCCCGAGGCGGCCGAGTAAGCGCGACCCGACCTCATCCTGACGACGGCGGCGGGGCCCTCATCCACGAGGGCCCCGCCGCCGAAACCCGTTTCATCAGACGGCGGCCCCGGCTCGGCCCTTCGCGGCGCCCCGTCAGCCAAGGAGCAGATCATGAACCAAGAGGTCATGAATCTTTTCAACCAGCAGGCTCAGCCTCAGAGCTTCGACCAGATCAAGATCTCGATCTCGTCGCCTGAGAAGATCCTGTCCTGGTCCTACGGCGAGATCAAGAAGCCCGAGACCATCAACTATCGCACGTTCAAGCCCGAGCGTGACGGCCTGTTCTGCGCCCGGATCTTCGGGCCGATCAAGGATTACGAGTGCTTGTGCGGCAAGTACAAGCGCATGAAGTACAAGGGCGTGATCTGCGAGAAGTGCGGCGTCGAGGTGACTCTCGCGCGCGTCCGTCGCGACCGCATGGGTCACATCGAGCTCGCCGCGCCCGTCGCCCACATCTGGTTCCTGAAGTCGCTGCCGAGCCGCATCGGCCTGCTTCTCGACATGGCGCTCAAGGACCTCGAGCGCATCCTGTACTTCGAGTCTTACGTCACCATAGAGCCGGGCCTCACCCCGCTGAAGGAGCGTCAGCTCCTCAGCGAAGAGGAGTACCTGCGCGCGCAGGAGGAGTACGGCGAGGACAGCTTCACCGCCATGATCGGCGCGGAGGCGATCCGGCGCATCCTCCAGGAACTCGACCTCGACAAGATCGCGGCCGACCTGCGCGAGGAGATCGCCACCACCACCTCCGAGCTGAAGCCCAAGAAGCTCCTGAAGCGCCTCAAGATCATCGAGGCGTTCCAGATGTCGGGCAACCGGCCCGAGTGGATGATCCTGACCGTCGTGCCGGTGATCCCGCCGGACCTGCGCCCGCTCGTTCCCCTCGACGGCGGCCGCTTCGCGACCTCGGACCTCAACGACCTCTACCGCCGCGTCATCAACCGCAACAACCGCCTCAAGCGGCTGATCGAGCTGCGCGCGCCGGACATCATCATCCGCAACGAGAAGCGGATGCTGCAGGAGGCGGTCGACGCGCTGTTCGACAACGGCCGGCGCGGCCGCGTCATCACGGGCGCCAACAAGCGCCCGCTGAAGTCGCTCGCCGACATGCTGAAGGGCAAGCAGGGCCGGTTCCGCCAGAACCTGCTCGGCAAGCGCGTCGACTATTCCGGCCGCTCGGTCATCGTCGTCGGCCCGGAGCTGAAGCTGCACCAGTGCGGGCTGCCGAAGAAGATGGCGCTCGAGCTGTTCAAGCCGTTCATCTACGCGCGCCTCGACGCCAAGGGCTTCTCGGCCACGGTGAAGCAGGCCAAGAAGCTCGTCGAGAAGGAGAAGCCGGAGGTCTGGGACATCCTGGACGAGGTGATCCGCGAGCATCCCGTGATGCTGAACCGGGCGCCGACGCTGCACCGGCTCGGCATCCAGGCCTTCGAGCCGAAGCTGATCGAGGGCAAGGCGATCCAGCTGCACCCGCTGGTCTGCGCCGCGTTCAACGCCGACTTCGACGGCGACCAGATGGCCGTGCACGTCCCGCTGTCGCTGGAAGCGCAGCTGGAAGCGCGCGTCCTCATGATGTCGACGAACAACATCCTGCACCCGGCGAACGGCGCGCCGATCATCGTGCCGTCGCAGGACATCGTGCTCGGCCTGTACTACCTGTCGATCGTCGCCGACGGCTCGCCGGGTGAGCACAAGCCGAACGACCCGAAGAACCCGATGCGCGGCGTGTTCGGCGATTTCGGCGAGCTCGAGCACGCGCTCGCGGCCCGCACCGTGACGCTGCACACCAAGATCAAGTGGCGCTGGAAGGGCCTCGACGCCGAGGGCAACGAGGTCACCCGGATCTACGACACCACGCCGGGTCGCGTGATCCTGTCGAGCGTGCTCCCGCGCCACAAGCGCGTCCCCTTCGACGTCGTCAACAAGCTGATGACGAAGAAGGAGATCTCGGCGATGATCGACACCGTCTACCGCCATTGCGGTCAGAAGGAGTCGGTGATCTTCTGCGACCGGATCATGGGTCTCGGCTTCATCCACGCCTTCCGCGCCGGCATCTCGTTCGGCAAGGACGACATGGTGGTGCCGGACAACAAGTGGTCGATCGTCGACGAGACCCGCTCGCTGGTGAAGGACTACGAGCAGCAGTATCAGGACGGCCTGATCACCCAGGGCGAGAAGTACAACAAGGTCGTGGACGCCTGGGCCAAGTGCTCCGACCGTCTCGCCGGCGAGATGATGAACCGCATCTCGTCCGTGCAGAAGGACGAGCACGGCGCCGACAAGCAGGTCAACTCGATCTACATGATGAGCCACTCGGGCGCCCGTGGCTCGCCGGCGCAGATGAAGCAGCTCGCGGCGATGCGCGGTCTGATGGCCAAGCCCTCGGGCGAGATCATCGAGACCCCGATCATCTCGAACTTCAAGGAAGGCCTCGACGTGCTCGAGTACTTCAACTCGACGCACGGCGCCCGCAAGGGCCTCGCCGACACCGCGCTCAAGACCGCGAACTCCGGTTACCTGACCCGCCGCCTCGTCGACGTGGCCCAGGACGCGGTGATCCGCGAGACCGACTGCGGCACCGAGAGCGGCATCCGGATGCGCGCGATCATCGATGCCGGCCAGGTCGTGGCCTCGCTGGCGACCCGCATCCTCGGCCGCGCCACGGCCGAGGACCTGGTCGCCAATGACGGCTCGATCATCGTCGCCAAGGGCGAGACGATCGAGGAGAAGCACCTCGAGCCGATCACCAAGGCCGGCATCCAGGAGGTGAAGATCCGTTCGGTCCTGGTCTGCGCGACCCGGAACGGCGTCTGCGCCACCTGCTACGGGCGCGATCTCGCCCGCGGCACGCCCGTCAACATGGGCGAGGCCGTCGGCGTCATCGCGGCGCAGTCGATCGGCGAGCCGGGCACCCAGCTCACGATGCGCACCTTCCACATCGGCGGTGCGGCGCAGATCGCCGACTCGTCCTTCATCGAGTCGAGCTTCGAGGGCACGGTCAAGATCCGCAACCGCGGTCTCGCCCGCAACTCGGACGGCGACCTCGTCGCCATCGGCCGCAACGTCGCGGTGGTGATCGTCGGGCCGGACGGCACCGAGCGGGCGGTCCACCGCCTGCAATACGGCGCCCGCGTCCGCGTGGACGAGGGCGACGCGATCAAGCGCGGCCAGCGCATCGCCGAGTGGGATCCCTACACCCGGCCGATCCTGACCGAGATCGACGGCATCGTGGCCTACGAGGACCTGATCGACGGCCAGTCGATCACCGAGACGACCGACGAATCGACCGGCATCGCCAAGCGCGTCGTCATCGACTGGCGCGGCTCGGCGCGGACGGCGGACCTGCGGCCGGCGCTCGCGGTCCACGACCAGAACGGCCGGGTGCAGAAGCTGCCGCGCGGCTCGGACGCGCGCTCGCTCCTGCCGGTCGAGGCGATCATCGGCGTCGACCCGGGCACCCGGGTCAAGGCCGGCGACATCCTCGCCCGCGTCTCGACCGACAGCGCCAAGACCCGCGACATCACCGGCGGTCTGCCGCGGGTGGCGGAGCTGTTCGAGGCGCGCCGGCCGAAGGACGCGGCGATCATCGCCGAGAAGTCCGGCACGATCTCGTTCGGGCGCGACTACAAGAACAAGCGCCGCCTGAGCCTGACCCCGCACGACGGCTCCGAGCCGGTGGAGTACCTGATCCCGAAGGGCAAGCACATCCACCTGCAGGACGGCGACGTGGTCGAGCTCGGCGACTTCATCGTCGACGGCAACCCGGCGCCGCACGACATCCTGGCGATCAAGGGCGTGGAGGAGCTCGCCGCCTACCTCGTCAACGAGATCCAGGAGGTCTACCGGCTCCAGGGCGTGTCGATCAACGACAAGCACATCGAGGTCATCGTCCGGCAGATGCTGCAGAAGGTGGAGATCACCGACGGCGGCGACTCCGAGATCCTGACCGGCGACCAGATCGACCGGATGGAGCTGGCCGAGTTCAACGAGAAGCTGCTCGCCGAGGGCAAGAAGCCGATCCAAGGCGTCCCCGTCCTGCTCGGCATCACCAAGGCCTCGCTGCAGACCCGCTCGTTCATCTCGGCGGCCTCGTTCCAGGAGACCACCCGCGTCCTCACCGAGGCGGCGGTCAACGGCAAGGTCGACAACCTCGAGGGCCTGAAGGAGAACGTCATCGTCGGCTCGCTGATCCCGGCGGGCACCGGCGCGATGATCGCCGACATCAAGTCGATCGCGCGCCGCCGCGACGGCCTGATCATGGCCCAGAAGTCGGCCGAGAGCGGCGCGGCGGTCGCCGAGCAGCTCCCCGCCGCCGAGTAGGGCAGGGGCTTGTCAAGCGGGCGCCCGCGTCCGCCGGACCCGACGAAAAAAGGCCGGCGCTCCCTTCCGGGGGCGCCGGCCTTTTCGCGTAAGCAGCCAAGCTTTAAGGGAAAGTTTCCGCTTGACGTCCGGCGGACGAGACCGTAATAGCCCGTCCTACTGAACGGCTGGCCGTAGGCGACAGCTGATCGACGTGCCCTTCGTGCCTCGATCCAAGTCTCCTAAACGCGACCGAACTTCAACCGACTGACACGTGTCAGACCGGCATGATCGCTGGGGCTTTGCCTCCGGTGGTCCTCTGCTCGCATGGCGCGCCAAAGGCTGGTTTCAGCCTGGGGCGCGATTTGCGTTGCGCTTCGTCCTCGAAGCGACGGTCGTTCAGACGAGATATTGGGAAACGACGGTCGCCAGGACGGCGATGCGTTGCGAGAGGAATGGCATGCCGACGATCAACCAGCTGATCGCCAATCCGCGGAAGGCGCAGAAGGCCCGCAACAAGGTGCCGGCTCTCGATGCCTGCCCGCAGAAGCGCGGCGTCTGCACCCGCGTCTACACCACGACCCCGAAGAAGCCGAACTCGGCGCTCCGCAAGGTCGCCAAGGTTCGCCTGACCAACGGCTTCGAGGTCATCGGCTACATCCCGGGCGAGGGCCACAACCTTCAGGAGCACTCCGTGGTGATGATCCGCGGCGGCCGCGTGAAGGATCTTCCGGGCGTGCGCTACCACATCCTGCGCGGCGTGCTCGACACCCAGGGTGTCAAGAACCGCAAGCAGCGTCGCTCGAAGTACGGCGCCAAGCGTCCGAAGTAAGTTCGAGACCCGGAACGGTATCTATCGCCTGTCCCGCAAGGATGTCGCCGGCCCGACGGGCCCCAGGCGGCCTGCGTGGGACACAACAGTTGATTTTTAGAACTTAGACGGAGCGAGCGATGTCCCGCCGCCACAGCGCCGAGAAGCGCGAGATCATCCCCGACGCCAAGTACGGCGACGTCGTCCTCACCAAGTTCATGAACTCGGTGATGTACGAGGGCAAGAAGTCGGTCGCCGAGAACATCGTCTACGGCGCGTTCGACATCATCGAGGCCCGGGCCAAGGCGAACCCGATCGAGGTGTTCCGCGCCGCCCTCGACAACGTCGCCCCGGCGATCGAGGTCCGCTCCCGCCGCGTCGGCGGTGCGACCTACCAGGTCCCGGTCGAGGTCCGCACCGAGCGCCGCCAGGCGCTGGCGATCCGCTGGCTGATCCAGGCCGCCCGCTCGCGCAACGACCGCACCATGGTCGAGCGCCTGTCGGCCGAGCTGCTCGACGCCGCCAACAACCGCGGCAACGCCGTGAAGAAGCGCGAGGACACCCACCGGATGGCCGAGGCCAACCGCGCGTTCTCGCACTACCGCTGGTAAACGCCGCTTCGCCGCCGCCCTCCGGGCGCGGCGGCCCCCATCTTCAGGAGCCCCCCGATGCCCCGCACGCACGCGATCGAGGACTACCGCAACTTCGGCATCATGGCCCACATCGATGCCGGCAAGACCACGACGACCGAGCGGATCCTCTACTACACCGGCAAGTCCCACAAGATCGGCGAGGTCCATGAGGGCGCCGCCACCATGGACTGGATGGAGCAGGAGCAGGAGCGTGGCATCACGATCACCTCGGCTGCGACCACCTGCTTCTGGCGCGACAAGCGCCTGAACATCATCGACACCCCCGGCCACGTCGACTTCACCATCGAGGTGGAGCGCTCGCTCCGCGTGCTCGACGGCGCCGTGTGCGTGCTCGACGGCAACCAGGGCGTCGAGCCGCAGACCGAGACGGTGTGGCGCCAGGCCGACAAGTACGACGTGCCGCGCATCGTGTTCGTCAACAAGATGGACAAGATCGGCGCCGACTTCTTCAAGTGCGTCGCCGACATCATCGATCGCGTGGCCGGCAAGCCGGTCTGCCTGCAGCTGCCGATCGGGGCCGAGAGCTCGTTCAAGGGCGTCATCGACCTCATCAAGATGAAGGCGATCGTGTGGTCGGGTGAGGCGCTCGGCGCCAACTACTCGGAGGAGGAGATCCCGGCCGACCTCGTCGACCAGGCTGCGGAGTACCGCACCAAGCTGGTCGAGGCGTGCGTCGAGATGGACGACGACGCGATGACCGCCTACCTCGACGGCGTCGAGCCGGACGAGGACACCATGCGCAAGCTGGTGCGCACGGCGGTGCAGCGCCGCGCCTTCCACCCGGTGATGTGCGGCTCGGCGTTCAAGAACAAGGGCGTGCAGCCCCTGCTCGACGGCGTCGTCGACTACCTGCCGTCTCCCGCCGACCGCGGCGAGATCAAGGGCATCGACTACAAGACCGAGGAAGAGGTCGTGCGTCGCCCGCTCGACTCCGATCCCTTCTCCATGCTCGCCTTCAAGATCATGGACGATCCCCACGTCGGCACGATCACCTTCTGCCGCGTGTACTCGGGCAAGGTCGATTCGGGCGCGAACGTCATCAACTCGACCCGCGACAAGAAGGAGCGGGTCGGCCGCATGCTCCTGATGCACGCGAACAACCGCGAGGACATCAAGGAGGCGTTCGCCGGTGACATCGTGGCGCTCGCGGGTCTCAAGGACACCCGCACCGGCGACACGCTGTGCGACCCGACGAAGGCCGTGATCCTCGAGAAGATGGAGTTCCCGGAGCCGGTCATCGAGATCGCCGTCGAGCCGAAGTCCAAGGCGGACCAGGAGAAGCTCGGCATCGCGCTCTCGAAGCTCGCCGCCGAGGATCCGTCCTTCCGGGTCTCCACGGACCAGGAGTCGGGCCAGACCATCCTGAAGGGGATGGGCGAGCTCCACCTCGACATCAAGGTCGACATCCTGAAGCGCACCTACAAGGTCGAGGCCAATATCGGCCAGCCGCAGGTGGCGTACCGGGAGAAGCTGACCAAGCGCACCGAGATCGACTACACCCACAAGAAGCAGACCGGTGGTACCGGCCAGTTCGCGCGGGTGAAGTTCGTGGTCGAGCCGAACGAGCCGGGCGCCGGCTACGCCTTCGAGTCGAAGATCGTCGGCGGCTCGGTGCCCAAGGAGTACATCCCGGGCGTCGAGAAGGGCCTCAACAGCGTGCTGACCGCCGGCATCCTGGCGGGCTTCCCGGTGGTCGACATCAAGGTGGAGCTGGTCGACGGCGCTTACCACGAGGTCGACTCCTCGGCGCTGGCCTTCGAGATCGCCTCGCGGGCGGCGCTCCGCGAGGCCCTGCAGAAGGGCGGCTCGGTCCTGCTCGAGCCGGTGATGAAGGTCGAGGTCGTGACCCCGGAGGACTATACCGGTTCGGTCATCGGCGACCTGAACTCCCGGCGCGGCCAGATCCAGGGCCAGGACATGCGCGGCAACGCCAACGTCATCAACGCGATGGTGCCGCTCGCCAACATGTTCGGTTACGTGAACCAGCTGCGCTCCTTCACGCAAGGGCGCGCGAACTTCACGATGCAGTTCGACCACTACGAAGAGGTCCCGCGCGGCGAGGCCGAGAAGGTGGTTGCCAAGTACGCCTAAGGCGAAACTACGCTTGATGAGATGGCCCGTCACCGGGCCGGCTCTCAGCTTCCGGTGCCCGCCACGGCGGGCACCAACTCAAGACTAAACGCACGCATTCGATCGACGGAGTTTTGGCGATGGCCAAGGAAAAGTTTTCGCGGACGAAGCCGCACTGCAACATCGGCACCATCGGTCACGTTGACCATGGCAAGACCTCTCTGACCGCGGCGATCACGAAGGTCCTGGCCGAGTCGGGTGGCGCGACGTTCACCGCCTACGACCAGATCGACAAGGCGCCGGAGGAGAAGGCGCGCGGCATCACGATCTCGACGGCGCACGTCGAGTACGAGACCCCGAACCGTCACTACGCGCACGTCGACTGCCCCGGGCACGCCGACTACGTGAAGAACATGATCACGGGCGCCGCGCAGATGGACGGCGCGATCCTGGTCGTGTCGGCGGCTGACGGCCCGATGCCGCAGACCCGCGAGCACATCCTGCTCGCGCGCCAGGTCGGCGTGCCGGCGCTGGTGGTGTTCATGAACAAGGTCGACATGGTCGACGATCCGGAGCTGCTGGAGCTGGTCGAGCTCGAGGTGCGTGAGCTTCTCTCGAAGTACGACTTCCCGGGCGACGACATCCCGATCACCAAGGGCTCGGCTTTGTGCGCGCTTGAGAACCGCGAGCCGAAGATCGGCCACGAGGCGATCCTCGAGCTGATGAAGACGGTGGACGCCTACATCCCGCAGCCGGAGCGTCCGATCGACCTGCCGTTCCTGATGCCGATCGAGGACGTGTTCTCGATCTCGGGCCGCGGCACGGTGGTGACGGGCCGCGTCGAGCGCGGGATCGTCAAGGTCGGCGAGTCGGTCGAGATCGTGGGCATCCGCGCCACGACGACGACGACGGTGACCGGCGTCGAGATGTTCCGCAAGCTGCTGGACCAGGGCCAGGCGGGCGACAACGTCGGCGTGCTGCTGCGCGGCACGAAGCGCGAGGACGTGGAGCGCGGCCAGGTTGTGTGCAAGCCGGGTTCGGTGAAGCCGCACACGAAGTTCAAGGCCGAGGCGTACATCCTGACGAAGGAGGAGGGCGGTCGCCACACGCCGTTCTTCACGAACTACCGTCCGCAGTTCTACTTCCGGACGACGGACGTGACGGGCGTGTGCCAGCTGCCCGAGGGCACCGAGATGGTGATGCCGGGCGACAACGTGACGATGGACGTGACGCTGATCGTTCCGATCGCGATGGAGGAGAAGCTGCGCTTCGCCATCCGCGAGGGCGGCCGCACCGTCGGCGCCGGCGTCGTCGCCTCCATCACCGAGTAAGCGTCCAGGCGCTTCCACGAGCGGACAGGTGACGGGGCGGGCCTCGTGCCCGCCCCATCCCGTCGCGAGGTAGACATCACATGAACGGCCAGAACATCCGTATTCGCCTGAAGGCGTTCGATCATCGCATCCTGGACTCGTCGACCCGCGAGATCGTCTCGACGGCGAAGCGGACCGGGGCCCAGGTCCGCGGGCCGATCCCGCTGCCGACCCGGATCGAGCGCTTCACTGTCAACCGCTCGCCCCACATCGACAAGAAGTCGCGTGAGCAGTTCGAGATGCGCACTCACAAGCGCGTGCTCGACATCGTCGATCCGACGCCCCAGACCGTGGACGCGCTGATGAAGCTCGACCTCGCCGCCGGCGTCGACGTGGAGATCAAGCTCTAGGCGATCCCGAGGGATCGCTTAGAGCTTCACTAGGCCGCGCGGGGGAGAACCATGCGCTCAGGAGTCATTGCACAGAAGGTCGGCATGACCCGCGTCTTCACGGACGCCGGCGAGCATGTTCCGGTCACGGTGCTCAAGGTCGATCAGTGCCAGGTGGTTGCCCACCGCACGGTCGAGAAGAACGGCTACGTCGCGCTCCAGGTGGGCGTCGGCAAGGCCAAGGTCAAGAACGTCACCAAGGCCCAGCGCGGTCACTTCGCCGTCGCGAAGGTCGAGCCGAAGCGCAAGCTGGCCGAGTTCCGCGTGACCGAGGATGCGATCATCCCGGTCGGCGCCGAGATCACCGCGGACCACTTCCTGGCCGGTCAGTTCGTCGACGTGACGGGCACGACCACCGGTAAGGGCTTCGCCGGCGGCATGAAGCGCTGGAACTTCGGCGGTCTGCGCGCCACCCACGGCGTGTCGATCTCGCACCGTTCGATCGGTTCGACCGGCGGCCGTCAGGACCCGGGCAAGACCTTCAAGAACAAGAAGATGCCGGGCCATCTCGGTGTCGAGCGGGTGACGACCCAGAACCTGCGCGTCGTGCGCACCGATGTCGAGCGCGGCCTGATCCTGGTCGAGGGCTCGGTCCCGGGCGTCGACGGCGGCTGGATCTACGTCCGCGACGCCGTGAAGCGCAAGCTGCCGGCCGACGTGCCGATGCCGGGCAAGTTCCGCGAGCAGTCCGCTGCTGCGTCGGAGACCCCTGCCGAGGCTCAGGTCGAGGCTCCCGCGGCTCCGGCCACCGAGGAGAACGCGTGATGAAGTTCGAGATCACCACGCTCGACGGCGCCGAGGCCGGCTCGGTCGAGCTCGACGAGGCCATCTTCGGCCTCGAGCCCCGCGCCGACCTGCTCCAGCGCTGCGTCCGCTGGCAGCTCGCCAAGCGCCAGGCTGGTACCCACCAGACCAAGCAGCGCGGCGAGATCGCCCGCACGACCAAGAAGCTGTACAAGCAGAAGGGCACCGGTAACGCCCGTCACGGCGCGGCTTCGGCCCCGCAGTTCCGCGGCGGCGCCCGCGCCCACGGCCCGGTCACCCGCTCGCACGCCCACGACCTGCCCAAGAAGGTCCGGGCGCTGGCGCTCCGCCACGCCCTCTCGGCCAAGGTCAAGAGCGCCGAGCTGATCGTCATGGACGACGCCCGCCTCGAGGAGGGCAAGACCAAGGCGCTCAAGGAGCGGTTCGGCAAGCTGTCGCTCTCGAATGCGCTGATCATCGGCGGCGCCGAGCTCGACCAGAACTTCGCCCGTGCGGCCCGCAACCTGCCGCAGATCGACGTCCTGCCGGTGCAGGGCATCAACGTCTACGACATCCTGCGCCGTGAGAAGCTCGTGCTGACCCGCGCCGCCGTCGATGCGCTGGAGGCGCGATTCAAATGAGCGCTGATCCGCGCCACTACGACGTGATCGTCTCCCCGGTCATCACCGAGAAGGCGACGAACCTCTCGGAGCTCAACAAGGTTGTGTTCCGGGTGGCCCCGAAGGCGACGAAGCCGCAGATCAAGGAAGCGGTCGAGAAGCTGTTCGAGGTCAAGGTGAAGAGCGTCAACACGCTCGTCACCAAGGGCAAGGCCAAGATGTTCCGCGGTCAGCGCGGCCAGCGTTCGGACGTGAAGAAGGCGATCGTGACCCTCGAAGAGGGTCAGAGCATCGACGTCACGACCGGGCTCTGAGGGGAACGGCGTAAGGGAACAAGCCAATGGCTTTGAAGACATTCAAGCCGGTCACGCCGAGCCTTCGCCAGCTCGTGATCGTGGACCGTTCGGAGCTCTACAAGGGCAAGCCGGTCAAGTCGCTGACGGTGGGCAAGTCGTCCACCGGCGGCCGCAACAACCTCGGCCGCATCACGGTGCGGTTCCGCGGCGGCGGCCACAAGCGGACGCTGCGCAACGTCGACTTCAAGCGGCGTGAGCACGCCGGCAAGGTCGGCACCGTCGAGCGGATCGAGTACGATCCGAACCGCACGGCGTTCATCGCGCTGGTCAGCTACGAGGGTGGGGCGCAGAGCTACATCCTGGCGCCGCAGCGTGTGAAGGCCGGCGACAAGGTAGTGTCGGGCGAGCAGGTCGACATCAAGCCCGGCAACGCCATGCCGCTCGGCAACATGCCGGTCGGCACGATCGTGCACAACGTCGAGCTGAAGATCGGCAAGGGCGGGGCGATCGCCCGGTCCGCGGGCAACTACGCCCAGATCGTCGGCCGCGACCAGGGCTACGTCACGCTGCGCCTGAACTCGGGCGAGCAGCGCCTGGTGCACGGGCAGTGCTACGCCACGGTGGGCGCGGTCTCGAACCCCGACCACATGAACATCTCGCTCGGCAAGGCGGGCCGCAATCGCTGGCTCGGCAAGCGCCCGCACAACCGCGGCGTCGCCATGAACCCGATCGACCACCCGCACGGCGGCGGCGAGGGTCGCACCTCGGGCGGTCGTCATCCGGTCACGCCGTGGGGTATCCCCACGAAGGGCAAGAAGACCCGCTCGAACAAGCGCACCGACACGTTCATCGTGTCGAGCCGCCACAACCGCAAGAAGTAAGGGCTTCGTCCCATGGCACGTTCAATCTGGAAGGGGCCGTTCATCGACGGCTACCTCCTCAAGAAGGCGGACGCCGCGCGCGGCGCGAGCCGCAACGAGGTGATCAAGATCTGGAGCCGTCGCTCCACGATCCTTCCGCATTTCGTTGGTCTGACCTTCGGGGTCTACAACGGGCAGAAGCACATTCCGGTCTACGTTTCCGAGGAAATGGTCGGGCACAAGTTCGGCGAGTTCTCGCCGACCCGGACCTTCCACGGCCACGCGGCCGACAAGAAGGCGAAGAGGCGCTGATATGGGCAAGGCAGCAGCACCCCGCGCGCTCCCCCAGAACGAGGCGAAGGCCGTCGCGCGCATGCTGCGCGTCAGCCCGCAGAAGCTGAACCTGGTGGCGCAGCTGATCCGCGGCAAGAAGGTCTCGACCGCTCTGGCCGACCTGCAGTTCTCGCGCAAGCGGATCGCGGTCGACGTCAAGAAGTGCCTCGAGAGCGCGATCGCCAACGCCGAGAACAACCACGACCTCGACGTGGACGATCTCGTCGTCAAGGAGGCCTATGTCGGCAAGGCGCTCGTCCTGAAGCGCTTCCACGCCCGCGCCCGCGGCCGTGGCGCCCGCATCCTGAAGCCGTTCGCGAACCTCACCATCGTGGTGCGCGAAGTCCCGGCCGAAGCCGCCTGAGGAGGGATCGATGGGTCAGAAAGTCAATCCGATCGGTCTGCGTCTCGGCATCAACCGGACCTGGGACTCGCGCTGGTACGCCAACAAGGGCGAGTACGCTCGCCTGATGCACGAGGACGTCGCGATCCGCAAAGCGCTGCTCAAGCAGCTCAAGCAGGCCGCGGTCTCCAAGATCGTCATCGAGCGCCCGCACAAGAAGTGCCGCGTCACCATCCACTCGGGTCGCCCGGGCGTGGTGATCGGCAAGAAGGGCGCGGACATCGAGAAGCTGCGCAAGCTGGTCAACTCGATGACCAAGGCCGACGTGACGATCAACATCGTCGAGGTGCGCAAGCCCGAGGTCGACGCCACTCTGGTCGCCGACTCGATCGCCCAGCAGCTCGAGCGTCGCGTCGCCTTCCGTCGCGCCATGAAGCGCGCCGTGCAGTCGGCGATGCGTCTCGGCGCCGAGGGCATCCGCATCAACTGCTCCGGTCGCCTCGGCGGCGCCGAGATCGCCCGGCTCGAGTGGTACCGCGAGGGCCGCGTGCCCCTGCATACCCTGCGCGCCGACGTCGATTACGGCACGGCCACGGCGTTCACCACCTACGGCACCTGCGGCATCAAGGTGTGGGTATTCAAGGGCGAGATCCTTGAGCACGACCCGATGGCCCAGGACAAGCGCGCGCACGAGGAGGGCGGCCGTTCCGGCGGACGTCGCGACCGCGAGCGCGGCGAGCGCGGCGGACGGGACGCGGCCTAAGGGCCGCGCTTCCCCCGCCCTTCAGTTTTGAGAGGCTGCCATGCTGCAACCCAAGAAGACGAAGTTCCGCAAGCAGTTCAAGGGCCGCATCCACGGCTTCGCGAAGGGCGGAACCGACCTGAACTTCGGCTCCTACGGCCTCAAGGCCATGGAGCCGGAGCGGGTCACCGCGCGTCAGATCGAGGCGGCCCGCCGCGCGATCACCCGCGAGATGAAGCGTCAGGGCCGGGTCTGGATCCGGATCTTCCCCGACGTCCCCGTGACCGCGAAGCCGACCGAGGTCCGCATGGGCTCCGGTAAGGGCGCCCCGGAATACTGGGCCGCCCGCGTGCATCCGGGCCGCATCATGTTCGAGATCGACGGCGTGGCCGAGGACATCGCCCGCGAGGCGCTGCGCCTGGGTGCCGCCAAGCTGCCGGTCCGCACGCGCTTCATCCAGCGCATCGCCGACTGAGGAGAATATTCGAGATGAAGTCGAGCCAGAGGCTGTCTGACCTGAGCGCGCTGTCGCCGGATCAGCTCGGCGAAGAGCTCCTGAACCTGAAGAAGGAGCAGTTCAACCTGCGCTTCCAGCGGGCCACGGGTCAGCTCGAGAACGTCGCCCGGGTGCGCGAAGTGCGCCGCGACATCGCCCGCGTCCGTACCCTGCAGCGCCAGAAGACGCTGCAGGCGGCGCAGGGCTAAGGGAGTAACCACCATGCCGAAGCGCGTGCTGCAGGGCGTCGTCGTCAGCGACAAGCAGGACAAGACCGTCGTCGTGAAGGTGGAGCGTCGCTTCACCCACCCGGTGATGAAGAAGACCATCCGCCGGTCTAAGAACTACCACGCCCACGACGAGAACAACGTGGCCAAGGTCGGCCAGACGGTGTTCATCGAGGAGTCGCGGCCCTATTCCAAGCTCAAGACCTGGAAGCTCCTCGAGGGCGAGGCCGTCGCGACCACCGAGGCGTGATCGGGCGCCGCTAGCGGCGCCCCTTCCATCTCTGCCGGACCGGAGCGCCTTTTGGCGTTCCGGCTCCTTGCCAACGAGACCGATCCGTTGTAGACGGCCGGCCTCCACCGAAACATGAAGGGCGTGTGACGCGCTCCTCATCGCGTTCGTTGACCGCGCCAGCGCTCGAAAGCGCTGCTGCGCGGTCTTTTAATGGACGGGGACGCGAGATCCCCATCAGGCTGCCGTCCGCCGGGCAATCGTGCCCGCCGGAGACCTGCCTGAAACAAGGAAAGGGCGTTAGGCCGTGATCCAGATGCAGACGAATCTGGACGTCGCCGACAATTCCGGCGCACGTCGCGTGATGTGCATCAAGGTACTCGGTGGTTCCAAGCGCAAGTATGCCGGCGTCGGCGACATCATCGTGGTGTCGGTGAAGGAGGCGATTCCGCGGGGCCGCGTGAAGAAGGGCGACGTCATGAAGGCGGTCGTCGTGCGTACCGCCAAGGACGTCCGTCGGGCCGACGGTTCGGTGATCCGCTTCGACCGCAACGCGGCCGTGCTGATCAACAACCAGAAGGAGCCGATCGGCACCCGTATCTTCGGGCCCGTGCCGCGCGAGCTGCGCGCGCGCAACCACATGAAGATCATCTCGCTGGCGCCGGAGGTGCTGTAATGGCTGCGAAGGTGAAGAAGGGCGACAAGGTCGTCGTCCTGACCGGCCGCGACAAGGGTCGCACCGGCGAGGTCATCCAGGTGATGCCGAAGGAAGATCGGGCTCTGGTCCGGGGGATCAACCTGGTGAAGCGCCACACGCGCCAGACCCAGACCTCCGAGGGCGGGATCATCTCCAAGGAGGCGGCGATCCACCTGTCGAACCTGGCGGTCGCCGACCCGAAGGACGGCATGCCCACCCGGGTCGGTTTTCGCATTCTGGAAGACGGGCGCAAGGTTCGCTTCGCGAAGCGCTCGGGAGATCTGATCGATGGCTGAGGCGCTGAAGGACGGGTACACCCCGCGGCTCAAGAAGCACTACGAGGAAGTGGTGCGTCCCAAGCTGATCGAGGAGTTCGGCTACACCAACCCGATGCAGGTGCCGGCGATCGAGAAGATCGTCGTCAACATGGGCGTGGGCGAGTCGACCCAGGACTCCAAGAAGGCCACCGTGGCGGCCGAGGATCTCGGCCTGATCGTCGGCCAGAAGCCGGTCATCACCCGGGCCCGCAAGGCGATCGCGACGTTCAAGGTCCGCGAGAACATGCCGATCGGCTGCAAGGTCACCCTGCGCAAGCAGCGGATGTACGAGTTCATGGACCGCCTGATCACCATCGCGCTGCCGCGCGTGCGTGACTTCCGCGGCCTGAACCCGAAGTCGTTCGACGGGCGCGGCAACTACGCTCTCGGGATCAAGGAGCACCTGGTGTTCCCCGAGATCAACTACGACAAGGCCCAGAACACCTGGGGCATGGACATCGTCGTGGCGACCACCGCCAAGACCGATGCCGAGGCCCGGGCGCTCCTGAAGCACTTCAACTTCCCGTTCCGGCAGTGAGGGCCGACGGCCCCCATACGCGGACACCGGAGAGCTAGAACATGGCTAAGACGAGCAAGATCGAGAAGAACAAGCAGCGGCGGGAGCTGGTCAAGCGCTTCGCCCCGAAGCGCGAGGCGCTGCTGGCCACGGCCAACGACGAGTCGCTGTCGATGGAGGAGCGCTTCGAGGCGCGCCTCAAGCTGGCCGAGCTGCCCCGCAACTCCAGCGCGACCCGCATCCGCAACCGCTGCGAGATGACCGGCCGTCCCCGGGCTTACTACCGCAAGCTCGGCATCTCCCGCGTCGCGCTCCGCGACCTGGGATCCCGGGGTCTGATCCCGGGCCTGGTCAAGTCCAGCTGGTAAGGGGAGGGCGCCACAGATGATCAACGATCCCGTGGGCGATATGCTCACCCGCATCCGCAACGGCCAGATGCGCCGGCGCAACGTCGTGCAGACCCCCGGCTCCAAGCTGCGGGCCCGCGTCCTCGACGTGCTCAAGTCCGAGGGCTACATCCGCGACTACGCCACGACCGACTACGGTAACGGGCGCACCGAGTTCGCGATCGAGCTCAAGTACTTCGACGGCCAGCCGGTGATCCGCTCGATCGAGCGCGTCTCCAAGCCGGGCCGGCGGGTCTACTCGTCGGTTGATACCCTTCCGCGCGTCGCCGACGGCCTGGGCATCACCATCGTCTCCACCCCTCAGGGCGTCATGGCCGACCACGAGGCGCGCGAGCGCAACGTCGGCGGCGAGGTGCTCTGCAAGGTCTTCTGACCTTTCAGACCCCGACAGCCGAAAAGGAGAGACGAGCATGTCCCGCGTAGGCAAGAAGCCCGTGACCGTCCCGGCCGGCGTGACCGCCACCGTCGACGGCCAGAACGTGAAGATCAAGGGCCAGAAGGGCGAGCTGCACTTCCGCGTTCCCGACCAGGTGTCGGTGACCCAGGAGAACGGCGCGATCTCGGTCCAGCCCCGGTCGCAGAGCAAGGAGGCCCGCGCGATGTGGGGCCTCTCCCGCGCCCAGGTGTCGAACCTGGTCGAGGGTGTGACCAAGGGCTACGAGAAGAAGCTGGAGATCAACGGCGTCGGTTACCGCGCCGCGGTCGCCGGCAAGGTTCTCAAGCTGTCGCTCGGCTACAGCCACGACGTCGAGTACCCGATCCCGGACGGGATCACGATCGCCACCCCGCGGCCGGTCGAGATCATCGTCACCGGCATCGACAAGCAGCGCGTCGGCCAGGTCGCGGCGGAGATCCGCGATTATCGCGGCCCCGAGCCCTACAAGGGCAAGGGTGTGAAGTACGCCGGCGAGTTCATCTTCCGCAAGGAAGGCAAGAAGAAGTAAGGACGGCCGATGTCTCGCAAAATCGAACTGCTCGATCGGCGCCGCGCGCGCGTCCGGCGGGCGATCCGCAAGGCGGCCAACGGTCGTCCGCGGCTCTCGGTGTTCCGCTCCTCCAAGCAGATCTACGTCCAGGTCATCGACGACGCGACCGGCCGCACGCTCGCCGCCGCATCGAGCCTCGACAAGGACCTGCGTGCCCGCCTCAAGACCGGCGCCGACAAGGCCGCCGCGACCGAGGTCGGCAAGCTGGTGGCGGAGCGCGCCAAGGCGGCCGGCGTGAGCCAGGTCATCTTCGACCGCTCGGGCTACCTGTATCACGGCCGGGTCAAGGCCCTGGCCGACGCGGCCCGCGAGGGCGGCCTGGACTTCTGATCCCGGCAGGGGAGGGCGCCCGCGCGCCCGCCCCGCCCCGGATCGGCACGATGTCCCATGAGGCGAGGGGGCCCTGGTGGCTCCCTCTCTCATTCCGGCGGATAGAACAGCAGCGAGCGGGACCGCCGCCCGCGTCAGTCGATGGACAACACAGATGGCACGTGAGCGTGAGGGTCGTCGCCGCGACGACCGCGAGGAGCGCGACAGCGAGTTCGTGGACAAGCTCGTCCACATCAACCGCGTCGCGAAGGTGGTGAAGGGCGGCCGTCGCTTCGGCTTCGCGGCTCTCGTCGTCGTCGGCGACCAGAAGGGTCGCGTCGGTTTCGGTCACGGCAAGGCCCGTGAGGTTCCCGAGGCCATCCGCAAGGCGACGGAAGCCGCCAAGCGCGGTCTCGTCCGCGTCGCGCTCCGCGAGGGCCGGACGCTCCACCACGACGTCCAGGGCCGTCACGGCGCCGGCAAGGTCATCCTGCGGGCGGCTCCGGCCGGTACCGGCATCATCGCGGGCGGCCCGATGCGCGCCGTCTTCGAGACGCTCGGCATGCAGGACGTGGTGGCGAAGTCGCTCGGCTCGTCGAACCCCTACAACCTCGTGCGCGCCACCTTCGACGCGCTGAAGAACGAGGATTCGCCCCGTTCGGTCGCGGCGCGCCGCGGTCTCAAGGTGTCGGCCCTCCAGGCCCGCCGTCGTGACGCCGACTCGGCCGCCTCGGCCGATTCCGCCGACGCGGCGTAAGGAGGCGCTCCGATGGCTGAGAAGAAGACCGTCCGCGTGCAGCAGATCGGCTCGCCGATCCGCCGCGAGGCCAGCCAGCGTCAGACGCTGATCGGCCTGAAGCTGAACAAGATGCACCGCATCGCCACGCTCGAGGACACCCCGTCTGTCCGCGGCATGATCGCGAAGGTGCATCACCTCGTGCGCGTTCTCGACGACGCGGCGTGAGGAGGGCACGATGAAGCTCAACGAAATCCGTGACAACGAAGGCGCAACCAAGAAGCGGATGCGCGTCGGCCGAGGCATCGGCTCCGGCAAGGGCAAGACCGCCGGCCGCGGCGTGAAGGGCCAGAAGGCGCGCTCCGGCGTCGCCATCAAGGGCTTCGAGGGCGGCCAGATGCCGCTCCACCGTCGCCTGCCCAAGCGCGGGTTCAACAACCCCGGCGCCACCTACCTCAACGAGGTCAATATCGGCCGCATCCAGCAGGCGGTCGATGCCGGCAAGCTCGACGCGTCGGCTCCCGTCACCCTCGAGGCGCTGATCGCCGCCGGCGTGGTCTCCAAGGCCCGCGACGGCGTCAAGATTCTCGGCGTCGGCGAGCTGACCGCCAAGCTCACCTTCCAGGTCTCCCGGGCGTCGAAGTCGGCGGTCGAGGCGATCGAGAAGGCCGGCGGCTCGGTGACCCAGTCGCTCGCGACCGCCGACGAGGCTGTTGCGTCGGCGTAAGGCACACTTTAAGTCACCGATCATCGGCGGCGGCCCGTGCGACCAGCGCGAGGCCGCCGCTCGTGTTTTGGGGGATGCCCGCGCATCCCTGACCGCGGCTCGCCGCGGATCCCGATCCCTGAGGACACGTAACCCATGGCCTCTGCAGCCGAGCAGCTCGCCTCAAACCTCAATTTCGGCGCCATCGCCAAGGCCGAAGAGCTCAAGAAGCGGATCTGGTTCACGCTTGGCGCCCTGATCGTCTACCGGCTTGGGACCTACATCCCGCTGCCCGGCATCGATCCCGACGCTTTGCGCCAGAGCTTCGCGAACGCGCAGGGCGGCGTGCTCGGCCTGTTCAACATGTTCTCCGGCGGTGCCGTCGAGCGCATGGCGATCTTCGCCCTCAACATCATGCCGTACATCTCGGCGTCGATCATCGTGCAGCTGCTCACCTCGGTGGTGCCGTCGCTCGAGGCGCTGAAGAAGGAGGGCGAGTCCGGCCGCAAGGTCCTCAACCAGTACACCCGCTACCTCACGGTGGTGCTGGCGATCTTCCAGGCCTGGGGCATCGCGGTCGGGCTCCAGAGCTCCGGCGGCATCGTGCAGGATCCCGGACCGTTCTTCCTGGTCTCGACCGTCATCACGCTCACCGGCGGCACGCTGTTCCTGATGTGGATCGGCGAGCAGATCACCTCGCGCGGCATCGGCAACGGCTCCTCGCTCATCATCTTCGCGGGCATCGTCGCGCACCTGCCCTCGGCGATCGCCGGCACGCTGGAGCTCGGGCGCCAGGGCGCGCTCTCGACGGTGGTGATCCTCGGCGTGGTGGTGATGGCCGCGGCGGTCGTCTACTTCATCGTGTTCATGGAGCGCGCTCAGCGCCGCCTGCTCATCAACTACCCCAAGCGCCAGGTCGGCAACCGGATGTACGAGGGCCAGACCTCGTTCCTGCCGCTGAAGCTCAACACCTCGGGCGTCATCCCGCCGATCTTCGCCTCCTCGCTGCTGCTGCTGCCGGCCACCGCCGCGAGCTTCCAGACCGATCCGAACGGCACCGGGATCATCGCCACCATGGCGACCTATCTCGGCCACGGGCGGCCGCTCTACATGCTGCTGTATGCCGCCCTGATCATCTTCTTCGCGTTCTTCTACACCGCGGTGGTGTTCAACCCGCAGGAGACGGCGGATAACCTGAAGAAGCATGGCGGCTTCATCCCGGGCATCCGGCCGGGCGAGCGCACCGCCGAGTTCATCGACAAGGTGCTGTCGCGCATCACCGTGATCGGCGCGGCTTACCTGACGGTGATCTGCCTCATCCCGGAGATCCTGGTCTCCTACGCCTCGCTGCCGTTCTACTTCGGCGGCACCTCGCTGCTGATCGTGGTCTCGGTGACCATGGACACGGTGGCGCAGGTCCACGGCCACCTGCTGGCGCACCAGTACGAGGGCCTGGTGAAGAAGGCGAAGCTGCGCGGCGCCCGCCGGCGCTGAGGCGAAGGCCAGCAACGGGTCAGCCGGGCCGGGTGCAACCGGTCCGGCGCCCTTGCGCCGCGGCGGGGCCTTGGCGCATGGTCGGATTTCGGCCGGACAGCGTCCCGGGCTAGAACAAGCAGACAGGCCGCGCCCCGGGAACAAGGATCCCGTGCGGGACGCGGTGGAGGGGAGTGACAGGTTATGCGGATCATTCTGCTCGGCCCGCCCGGCGCCGGGAAAGGCACCCAATCGGCGCGGATCGTCGAGCGGTTCGGAATCCCGCAGCTCTCGACCGGCGACATGCTGCGCGCGGCCGTCGCCGCCGGCAGCCCGGTCGGCCTCAAGGCCAAGGCCCTGATGGAGAGCGGGGCGCTCGTCTCCGACGACATCGTGATCGGCATCGTCGCCGACCGCATCGAGGAGAAGGACGCCCGCGGCGGCTTCATCCTCGACGGCTTCCCGCGTACCGTCGCCCAGGCGGTGGCGCTCGAGACGATGCTGGCCGAGAAGGGCTTGGCGCTCGACGCGGTGGTCGAGTTCAAGGTCGACGAGGAGGCGCTGGTCGGGCGCATCGCCAAGCGCGCCGCCGAGACCGAGGCCCGCGGCGAGCCGGTGCGCAAGGACGACACGCCGGAGGTGTTCAAGACTCGGTTGGAGGCCTACCGCACCCAGACCGCGCCGCTCTCGGCCCACTACGCCGGCACCGGGCTCCTGCGCCAGGTCGACGGCATGGCGCCGATCGACGAGGTGACGAAGCAGCTCGAGGGGCTGCTCGCCCCGTTCCAGGCCGTGTCGGCGTGACGCGGGCGAAGAGTTGACAAGAGATTGCGCCCGCGCTAGTGGGCGCTCCTTCGTTCAGACTCGGACGGCCCGGCGTGCCTCTCTGGAGGCCGCTCCGGGCCGATTTGCCGTCGGGACGACGCGCAGGGGCCGGACTCCACCGGACGCGCGTGACACCAGGATATCGTCCGGGCGCTAGAGCCCCGGACGCGATGGAGAGCAGGAACACCATGGCCCGTATCGCCGGCGTCAACATCCCGACCAACAAGCGCGTCGTCATCGCGCTCCAGTACATCCACGGCATCGGCGCCAAGAAGGCCGAGGAGATCACCGAGAAGGTCGGCATCCCGGCCGAGCGTCGCGTGAACCAGCTCACCGACGCCGAGGTGCTTCAGATCCGCGAGACGATCGACCGCGACTACGTCGTCGAGGGCGACCTGCGCCGCGAAGTCTCGATGAACATCAAGCGCCTGATGGATCTCGGCTGCTACCGTGGCCTGCGTCACCGCCGCAACCTGCCGGTCCGCGGCCAGCGCACCCACACCAACGCCCGCACCCGCAAGGGCAAGGCGAAGCCGATCGCCGGCAAGAAGAAGTAAGCCGCGCGCTTACACGAGATCGGCGGGACAGGTCCTCCAGTCCCGCCCGACACCGGCGGCGCGCCAGCGCCGTCACCGCACACCGTGAGACACGTCCCGAGCGCCTGGCACCACGGGCGCGCCTGAAGGATCGAAAGACAGTATGGCCAAGGAAGCAACCCGCGTCCGTCGTCGCGAACGCAAGAACATCGTGTCGGGCGTTGCCCACGTGAACGCCTCGTTCAACAACACGATGATCACCATCACGGACGCCCAGGGCAACACGATCTCGTGGTCGTCGGCCGGCGCCATGGGCTTCAAGGGCTCCCGCAAGTCGACCCCCTACGCCGCCCAGGTCGCGGCCGAGGATGCCGGCCGCAAGGCCGCCGAGCACGGCATGCGCACCCTCGAGGTCGAGGTCTCGGGCCCCGGCTCGGGCCGCGAGTCGGCCCTGCGCGCGCTCCAGGCGGCGGGCTTCACGGTGACGTCGATCCGCGACGTCACCCCGATCCCGCATAACGGCTGCCGCCCGCGCAAGCGCCGCCGCGTCTGATCGTCCACCGGCCGGGAGGCTTCACCAGAGGTCTCCCGGCCGACGGTCCGCGAAGAGGATTGCGTGTCGAACCCCTCCACCGCCGACATCGTCCGGCCCGGCGTCCTTCCCTGGACGCTGGGCGATCGCGTTGTGGTCGCCCTCAACGACGGCCATCTCGTGGCCTCGCTCGGGCTGGTGCAGGGTATCCCCGCCGACGAGGCCGCCGGCCTCCAGGCGCAGGCTTTTCGCAGCGTCGAGGCGCCGCGGATCTCCGTCAATGCCTTCCTGGTCCTCGGCGGCCCGGCCCCGGTGCTGGTCGATGCCGGGATGGGGGCAGGCGGTCCCGCGAGCCTCGGGCAGTTGCCGAAGGCGCTGGAAGCCTGCGGCGTGGCGCCCGGCGACATCGGCACCGTGCTGGTGACGCATCTGCATTCCGACCATGTTGGCGGGCTGACGGGGCCGGACGGGTCCCCGCTCTACCCGAACGCCGAGGTGGTGATCCCGGAGGAAGAAGCCGCCTACTGGCTCGCCGACGGGGCGGAGGCGCGGGCGCCAGAGGGGGCGAAGGCGGGTTTCCGCCGGGCGCAGGCCCTCGTGGCGACCTACGGCGACCGGATCCGCCGGGCCGGCGAGGGCGAGGTGCTGCCCGGGATCGAAGCGATCCTGGCGCCCGGCCACACGCCGGGCCACACCGCCTACCGGATCCAGTCGGGCGAGAGCTCGCTGCTGATCTGGGGCGACGTCGTGCACCTGCCGGCGATCCAGTTCGTCCGGCCGGAGGCCGGCGTCTCCTTCGACGTGGACGGCGCGATCGCCGCCGCCACGCGCAAGCGCATCCTCGACCAAGCGGCGGCCGACCGCCTCTTGGTCGCCGGGATGCATCTGGAGTTTCCGGCCCTCGGTTCGGTCCGGCGCGACGGCGCCGGCTTCGCCTGGGTCCCGGAGCAGTGGAGCGCGGCGTCCTGACCGCCCCTGCTTCGACCGTGTGAGAGATCAGGACGGCGGTGTCACCCGGGCGCGGGGGAGACCGCGAGGGGAGGGCCCTTCGGGGCTGCCCCGGTGTAAGTTGGCGAGAGGTGCGAACGTGGTCATTCAGAAGAACTGGCAAGAGCTGATCAAGCCGAATAAGCTCGAGGTCACCCCCGGGCACGACCCGAAGCGGATCGCCACCGTGGTGGCCGAGCCGCTGGAGCGCGGCTTCGGCACCACCCTCGGCAACTCGCTGCGCCGTGTGCTCCTCTCCTCGCTCCAGGGCGCGGCCGTCACCTCCGTCCACATCGACGGCGTGCTGCACGAGTTCTCGTCGATCCCGGGCGTGCGCGAGGACGTCACCGACATCGTCCTCAACATCAAGACGATCGCCATCCGCTCGTCGAGCGACACCCCCAAGCGCATGACCCTGCGCAAGACCGGCCCGGGCCTGGTCACGGCGGGCGACATCGCCACCATCGGCGACGTGCAGATCCTCAACCCCGACCTGGTGCTCTGCACCCTGGACGACGGGGCCGAGATCCGCATGGAGTTCACCGTGTCGGCCGGCAAGGGCTACGTCCCGGCCGAGCGCAACCGGCCCGAGGACGCGCCGATCGGCCTGATCCCGGTCGACGCGCTGTTCTCGCCGGTCACCAAGGTGTCCTACCGCATCGAGAACACCCGCGAGGGCCAGGATCTCGACAAGGACAAGCTGACCATGACGGTCGAGACCAACGGCGCGGTCTCGCCCGAGGATGCGCTGGCCTACGCCGCCCGCATCATCCAGGACCAGCTCCAGATCTTCGTGAACTTCGAGGAGCCCCGCAAGGAGGAGGCCGCGCCGCTCGCGCCGCAGCTGCCCTTCAACCCGGCCCTGCTCAAGAAGGTCGACGAGCTCGAGCTGTCGGTCCGCTCGGCCAACTGCCTCAAGAACGACAACATCGTCTACATCGGCGACCTCATCCAGAAGACCGAAGCGGAGATGCTGCGCACCCCGAACTTCGGCCGCAAGTCGCTCAACGAGATCAAGGAAGTGCTGGCCGCGATGGGCCTGCACCTCGGCATGGACGTGCCCGGCTGGCCGCCGGAGAACATCGAGGACCTGGCCAAGCGCTTCGAGGAGCACTACTAGGCCTGTTTCGGCGGCGCGGGGGCAACCCGGCGCCGCCACTCCGGATGCGCCCTCGACCGACGGCGCATCCGGAGTGGCGGGAATCCGCACTCACCACAAAGGACGGCCGACCCGTGGCACGGCGGCCGAGAACCAATAGGAGAGAGCCATGCGTCACGGTTTCCGGGGTCGTCGCTTCAACCGCACCGTCGAGCATCGCAAGGCGATGTTCTCGAACATGTCGGCCGCGCTGATCAAGCACGAGCAGATCATCACCACCCTGCCGAAGGCCAAGGACCTGCGTCCCGTGGTCGAGAAGCTGATCACGCTGGGCAAGCGCGGCGACCTGCACGCCCGCCGCCAGGCGATCGCGGCGCTGCGCGGCGACGAGGTGATGGTCAAGAAGCTGTTCGACGTGCTCGGCCCCCGCTACGAGAGCCGTCCGGGCGGCTATTGCCGCATCATGAAGGCGGGCTTCCGCTACGGCGACAACGCCCCGATGGCGGTGATCGAGTTCGTCGACCGCGACGTCGACGCCCGCGGCAAGGATTCCGGCCCGGTCCAGGTCTCCGACGAGACCCCGGCGGAGTAATCCGCCCCGGTTCGACTGCCCTTGAAGGCGGCCCGTGAGGGCCGCCTTTTTCTTTTTCGTGTGTCCCGGGCGTCTGGACCTCGCCGCGCGGGAGGCGCAAAGGTGGCCGCGCTTTCTTCCAGAGACGTGACAGCCGATCCGACCATGACCGCGATCCCCGCCCTCGCCGACCTCCAGGCCCGCTACGCCGCGCTGCAAGGACGCGGCCTCAAGCTCGACATGACGCGCGGCAAGCCCTCGCCCGAGCAGCTCGACCTGTCGGAGGGGCTGGCGGCCCTGCCGGGCAACCGCGACCACCGCACCGAGGCCGGCGAGGACGCCCGCAACTATGGCGGCGTGCAGGGCCTCGCCGAGGTGCGGGCGCTGTTCGCCCCGGTGCTCGGTGCGGCGCCCGAGCGGATCGTCGTGGGCAACAATTCGAGCCTCGCGCTCATGCACGATTGCATCGTCTACGCGCTGCTCAAGGGCGTGCCGGGCGGGGCGCGGCCGTGGTCGAAGGAGGAGGAGATCCGCTTCCTCTGCCCGGTACCGGGCTACGACCGCCACTTCTCCTTATGCGAGACCTACGGCATCGGCATGGTGCCCGTCCCGATGACGGCCGAGGGGCCGGACATGGACGTGGTCGAGCGCGAGGCCCGCGATCCCCGGGTGAAGGGAATGTGGGCGGTGCCGCAATATTCGAACCCCGGCGGCGAGACCTACTCCGACGCCACGGTCGAGCGGCTCGCCCGGATGGAGACCGGCGCGCCGGACTTCCGGCTGTTCTGGGACAACGCCTACGCGCTCCACCACCTCACCGAGCGCCGGCCGCAGCTGCGCAACATCCTGGAGGCCTGCGCGGAGGCCGGCCATCCGGACCGGGCAATCGTCTTCGCCTCGACCTCGAAGGTGACGCTGGCCGGCGCGGGCCTTGCGATGCTCGCCTCCTCCGAGGCGAACGTCCGCTGGTACCTCGGCAATGCCGGCAAGCGCACCATCGGGCCGGACAAGCTCAACCAGCTGCGCCACATCCGCTTCCTGCGCGACCAGGCCGGGCTCGACGCCCTGATGGACGGCCACCGCCGCCTGCTGGCGCCGAAGTTCCGCGCCGTCACCGAGACGCTGGCCCGCCACCTCGGCGGCACCGGCGTCGCGCGCTGGAGCGAGCCGGAGGGCGGCTACTTTATCCTGCTCGAAGTGCCCGAGGGCTGTGCCACCCGCGTCGTCACGCTCGCCGCCGCCTGCGGCCTCGCGCTGACGCCGGCGGGCGCCACCCACCCCTACGGCCGCGATCCGCAGGACCGGCTGCTGCGCCTCGCCCCGTCCTACCCGAAGCCCGCCGAGGTCGAGGCGGCGGCGGAGGTGGTGGCGACCTGCGTGCTGCTCGCCGCCGCCGAGAGCCGGGAGAATGGCGGGAGCGGGCAGGTGGCAGCCTGAACCGGACCGGGGTGCCGGCGCCAGGCCCGGCACCCTCGATTTACAGCCGTCGACGGATGGTCCCGGGCCCGCGTGGTGAAGCCGTGGGCTTCGCACACCTGAGCGAAGCCGAAATCCGCGTTGCGAACGCGATCCGGCAGGATTGCCTGAAGCAGCCGATCGGGGTTCGCCAGTCGGGTCTCGTATGAGCCGCCGGACCCCCCCCTCACACCGGCGTGACCGCCGCTGCGATCATCTCGTGGATCTCCGGCAGCATCCGCCGTGTGGCCTGGCGGCCGAGCTCGATGCATTCCTCGGCGCGGTGGAACTCGAACAGGCCCATCTGGGCGAGCTTCGGGTTGATCATCACGTCGGGCGGGTCGCCGGCGAGGCGCGAGCGCGAGATCCGGTCCTGCGTGATGTTGAAGGCGTCGACCATCACGCTGGCGATGCCGCTCGGCGCGCCGGCCTCCGGCCGGGGCTTCGGCGCGCGCCGGCCGCCGATCAGCGGCCAGCGCCGCGGCTCGTCCGGCAGAGCCGCGGCCGCGGCGGCGGTCTCCATCACCGCGTCCGCGCCCTCCATCCCCTGCGCCGCGCCGTGCGACTGGATCACCGTGCCGCGCACCCGCATGTCGCCGTTGAGGTTGACGCACAGGACCACGTCGGCGCCGAGCGCGCGCGCCGCCGTGACGGGAACCGGGTTGACCAGCGCCCCGTCCATCAGCCAGCGCCCGGCGATCTTGACCGGATCGAAGATGCCCGGCAGCGCGTAGGACGCCCGCACCGCCTCGACGAGGCCGCCGCGGGTGAGCCAGATCTCGTGGCCGGTGCCGAGTTCGGTCGCCACCGCCGCGAAGGTCAGCGGCAGGTCCTCGATGCGGGAGGCGCCGAGGTCGCGCTCGAGCAGCCGCCGCAGGCGCTCGCCGGCGATCAGCCCCGAGCCGCTGATGTGGAAATCGAGCAGGCCCATCACCCGGCGCTTGGTCAGCGACAGGGCGAAGTCGCGCAGCTCCGAGAGCTTGCCCGCAGCGTGGCAGGCGCCGACGGCCGCCCCGATCGAGCAGCCCGCCACCACGTCGATGGCGATGCCGGCCTCCCGCAGCACCTCGATCGCCCCGATATGCGACCAGCCCCGGGCGGCTCCGCCCCCGAGCGCCAGGCCGACCTTCGCTCGCCGGGGCGGCTTGGAAAGAGGCGGCTTGGACAGGGTATCCTTGGATACGGGATCCTTCGACAGGGGATCGGGAACACCCGCGGCACCCAGCACGCCGTCCGCTGAGCGCCGTACCGGCGCGCCGGAGAAGAGTGCGATGCCGTCCCACATCATAGCGCCTGACCTCTGCCGGGCCTATCCCGGATTCCAGTGTGGCCTGGATCCATCAAGCGTTCGTCAACGGTGAAGGTTTCATCACGGTTAAGGGTGGAGATGGCGTAGGCCGGCCCAGTCCGGCCGTCTTGCGGCGGTGACCGGGCCCGTGCCGCACCGCCGGGAGCGGTGATCTAGACCCACGGCAGCGGCAGGGCCGCCGCCTGCTTCAGCGTGTCGAGCACGACCGAGGAATGGACGTGGGCCACGCTCTCGTGCGGCAGCAGCACGTCGTTGACGAGGCCCGAGAGCGCCTTCAGGTCGGGCACGATGACCTTCAGCAGGTAGTCGCTGTCGCCGGTCATCACGTGGGCCTCCAGCACGCAGTCGAGGCCGCGGACCAGCTCGGCGAAGCGGCGGGCGTTGTCGCGGTTGTGGGTGGCGAGCGCGACCTTGGTGAACACCGTGACGCGCAGGCCCAGCGGTTCCGGCGCCAGTTCCGCCCGGTAGCCCCGCACCACGCCGCGCTCCTCCAGCCGCAGGCGCCGGCGCGAGCACTGGCTCGGCGACAGGTGCACCCGCTCGGCGAGCTCCTGGTTGCCGAGCCGGCCATCCTCCTGCAGGGCCGCGAGGATCTTCAGGTCGAACCCGTCGAGGGTGAGGGGACCGGTCATCAAAGCTCTGTCCGTGCACGATCCGTGCGTGGAGCCCGGGCCGGCGATCGGATTTCGCACGCCCCGCGCGGGCCGTCCACGCCCCGCGCGGGCCGTCCATGCCGTGATGCGGGCCCATGCACGGAGGACGATGCTCCCGCCGCTCCCTCCCCTGACGGCTCTGCGGGTCCCGGCACGTGATGTTTCCGATCCGACGCTGAGACGATTCCTCGTCCATGACTATCGGCAAGTAGAATCCGGCAGCCACCCTCGTCCGGGCGCGGAAAGCTGCCGCTCACTCGATTTAGAGTAATATCAAAGTAGCCCCGGCGACAGCGCCGCCACCTCGCCCGACCCATCCTGTCCTTTCCCCAGTCCGGCCTTTTCCGTCCGCAGCGGCCCTTTGGCACGCGCCACGACCTTGTCGCGCTCGCGCTTTCCCGCGTATCAGGGCTCCGCGCTTACCCCCGCCGCCGGCGAGACCCGTCCCGATCGACATGCTCAAGGCCTTCCTCGCCTATTACCGGCCGTACCGGGCCCTGTTCCTCGTCGATTTCGGCTGTGCCATCCTGTCGGGCCTGCTCGAGCTCGGCTTCCCGATGGCGGTCAAGGCCTTCGTCGACGTGCTGCTGCCGCGCCAGGACTGGAGCCTGATCCTGCTCGCGGCGGTCGGGCTCGCGGCGCTCTACGTCGCCAATGCGGGGCTGATGGTGGTGGTGACCTACTGGGGCCACGTGCTCGGCATCAACATCGAGACCACGATGCGGGCCCGCGCCTTCGACCACCTCCAGACGCTGTCGTTCCGCTTCTTCGACAACCAGAAGACCGGCCACCTCGTCGCCCGCGTCACCAAGGACCTGGAGGAGATCGGCGAGGTCGCCCATCACGGGCCCGAGGACCTGTTCATCGCCGTGATGACGCTCATCGGCGCCTTCGGGCTGATGCTCACCGTCCACCCGCCGCTAGCGCTGATGACCGCCGCGATCCTGCCGGTCATCGCCTTCGTCACCGTGCGCTACGGCGGCCGCATGACGCGGAACTGGCAGGCGCAGTACGGCCGCGTCGGCGCCTTCAACGCCCGCATCGAGGAGAATGTCGGCGGCATCCGGGTGGTGAAGGCCTTCGCCAACGAGGCGCACGAGCGGCGCCTGTTCGCCGCCGACAACGAGCGCTACCGCGCCACCAAGCTCGACGCCTACCGGATCATGGCGGCGAGCCTGTCGCTCAACTATCTCGGCATGCGGCTGGTCCAGATCGTGGTGCTGCTCGGCGGCGCGGCGTTCGTGGTGCGGGGCGATCTCAGCCCGGGCGGCTTCGTCGGCTTCCTGCTCCTCGTCGGGGTGTTCTATCGGCCGCTGGAGAAGATCAGCGCGGTGGTCGAGACGTATCCCAAAGGAATAGCGGGCTTTCGCCGGTACATGGCGCTGCTCGCCACCGCCCCCGACATCGTCGACCGGGCCGGTGCGATCCCCGCGCCCGCGTTCCGGGGCGAGATCCGGTTCGAGGGCGTGCGCTTCGGCTACGGCGATGGCCGTCCGGTGCTCGATCGCGTCGACCTCGCGGTGGGTGCGGGCGAAACGGTCGCCTTCGTCGGGCCGTCGGGAGCCGGCAAGACAACCCTGTGCTCCCTGGTGCCGCGCTTCTACGACGTCGAGGCCGGGCGTATCACCATCGACGGGCACGACATCCGCGACCTGACGCTCGCGTCGCTGCGCGGCCAGATCGGCATCGTGCAGCAGGACGTCTTCCTGTTCGCCGGCACGATCCGCGAGAACATCGCCTATGGCCGGCTTGATGCGAGCGAGGCCGAGATCCGGGAGGCGGCGCACCGGGCGCGCCTCGACGCGCTGATCGCGATGCTGCCCGACGGCCTCGACACGGTGGTGGGCGAGCGCGGCGTCAAGCTCTCCGGCGGGCAGAAGCAGCGCCTGGCGATCGCCCGGGTGTTCCTGAAGAATCCGCCGGTCCTGATCCTCGACGAGGCGACCTCGGCGCTCGACACCGAGACCGAGCGGGAGATCCAGCAGGCGCTTGCCGAGCTGACGGAAGGCCGCACCACCCTCGTCATCGCCCATCGCCTCGCCACCATCCGGCACGCCGACCGCATCGCCGTGGTGTCGAACGGGCGCATCCTGGAGCAGGGCTCGCACGACGCCTTGGTCGCGGCGAACGGCGCCTACCGGCGCCTGCATGCGGCGCAAGCAGGGATCGTCGCGGCGGAGTAGCTCAGTGCGCGGCGGTGTGGAGCGCCCAGACGTCCTCCTCGACGTCGAGCAGCGTCTCGTGCACCTGCCGCGCCAGAGTAAGGGCCGCCTCGTCGCTCGCCGCCGCGCCGCTGAAGCGGGCGATGGTCGCGAGCGACTCGACCGACAGCGCCTGCCGGAAGCGCGCGAAGCCCCCCGGGCATTCCGCCTCGTACGACAGGGCGAGGTCGCGCAGCACGTGCGCGATCAGCTCCGCGGCGCGGGGAGGGGTGGGTGGACGGACCTTGTTGGCCGTCGCCGTCTCGGCTGTCAGGATCATACGCGCACAGGTAGTACTTGATCTAGGTTAGAAACATTCGGACGTACAGCCTAGGCCGTATGGCGTAGCGCGTATCCGCAGAGCTAGAGCACTTCACGATCGCGCTGCAATCGCGAAGCTCTCCAGGTCTTTGATTTTGCCGTATTTTCTGCGACGAACCGGTATCCACTTCGTCGGAAAACGCTCTAGGGCCGACAGGCTCTCGGCCTGCATCCACAATGGTCCCGGCGTAGCGAGGCTCGCACCGTCTCAGTATACTACATCGAGTTTCCGGCGGCATCAAAACGAATGCCGGCGAAGTCGGGGGTCGTTGAGGATTTTTTCCTGGAACGATTCTGCCGCGCCGCCGTGCATGCCGGCGCGCCGAGATGTGGAGGAAGCCGGCGGCACGCTGGATCTTCCCGGATGCACGGAGGTGGTGGGCCCCCGCGGGCTGCGATCGACGCCGCGCGGGGGAGACGAGCGTCAGGGGCTCTGCAGCACCGGGGCGAGGCGGGCCGCCGGGGTGCCGAGCCGGCCCTTGAGCAGGATGCCGCCCGCCGCGACCAGTGCCGGCACCGCGACGATGGCGAAGGTCGCCGGCAGGCCGTAGCCGAGCCCGATCAGCGAGGCGCCGATCATCGAGCCGACCACCGAGCCGACCCGGCCGACCGCGTTGGCCCAGGCGACGCCGGTCGCCCGGTTCGCGGTCGGGTAGGTGCTGGCCGCGAGCGCGTTGATGCCGATCTGCGAGCCGGCGACGCAGAAGCCGGCGCCGAACACCGCCGCCACCATGAGGGCGACCGAGCCGGTCGTGGTGCCGATCAGCGCCACGAAGCCGGCGGCCGCGAGGTAGGACAGGCCGAGCACCACGTGCGGGTTGACCCGGTCCATCAGCGCGCCGAGCACGAGGCCGCCGACGGTGCCGCCGGTGGCGAGCATCACGGTGACGAGGGAGGCTTGCTTGAGCGACAGGCCGGCGCTGCTGATGATGGTGGGAAGCCAGCTCGACAGCAGGTAGAAGATCAGGAGGCTCATGAAGAACGTCACCCACAGGCACAAAGTGCTGGCGACGAGGCCGGGCTGGAAGAGCTGGCCGATCGGCGAGCCTTTCGGCTTGGCGATGCCCGTGAACACCGCACCCGAGAGGTCTTCCGCCGGGGCGATCCGGTTCAGGAGCTTCGCGACCGTCGCCGCCGGGGCCTGCTTGAGCACGAGGAAGCGGGCCGATTCCGGCAGGCCGAGGGCCAGCACCGGCACGAGGGCCAGCGGCAGCACGCCGCCGATCACCAGCACCGAGGCCCAGCCGTGATCGGCGATCAGGTGCGCCGCCGCGAATCCGCCGAGCGCCGAGCCGACGGTGAAGCCGCAGAACATCGCCATGGTGAGGAACGAGCGGCGGTGCTCGGGGCAGTATTCGGAGGTCAGCGTGATGGCGTTCGGCATCGCGCCGCCCAAGCCCAGCCCGGTGACGAAGCGCAGCACCGTCAGCATCTCGATCGAGGTCGACCAGGCCGAGGCGAGGCTCGCGAGCCCGAAGAACGCGGTGGTGGCGACCAGCATCGCCTTGCGGCCGACCCGGTCGGCGAGCGGGCCGAACAGGAACGCGCCGATCATCAGGCCGAACAGCCCGGCGCCGAACAGCGGCGCCAGCTGGGCCTGGGTGACACCCCACTGGGCGCGGAGCGCCGGGGCGATGTAGCCGATCGCCGCGGTGTCGAACCCGTCGATCGCCACGACGAGGAAGCACAGGAGCACGATCCGCACCTGGAATCGCGACACGCCGTGGCGGTTGATGACGTCCTGGACGTCGATGCTGCGAGATAGGGGCATGGGTCAGGTTTCCTCCTTGGGGGATTTGTTTGGGATTTTTCTTGATCTTGCGCCGGGTGGCGTCGAGATCCGTCGGAATGACCGACGGAATTCATGCCCTCCATCGTCATCCCGGGGCCGCGACAGCCGAACCCGGGATCCAAAATCATTGATTGTTCAGGGGAGGCGGAGGGCTCTCCGCCTGATCCGGCATCCTCGGCGGTCATCGATCCCGGGGTTCTCGCCAGGGCTCGCCCCGGGATGACGCGGAGGGCGGGAGCGGCGGGGTGTATTCGATCGCTGCCGCGCTCGACTCACTCGACCGCCGAGGGATGCCGCGCCAGCGGCGTCACCCGCATCGTCATGTACGGGAACAGCGGCAGGCCGGACAGGATGTCGTGCAGTTCGTCGTGGCTCTCGACGTCGAACACGCTGACATTGGCGTAGCGGCCGGCCACCCGCCACAGGTGGCGCCACTTGCCCTGGCGCTGGAGATCCTGGGCGCGCGCCTTCTCGTCGGCCTTCAGCTTCGTGACGTGATCGGGATCGAGGCCGTGCGGGATCGCGACGTCCATCTCGACGCAGTACAGCATGGGATCAGCTCCGGGCGTAGTGGCGCAGCTTGTGGGGATCGAGGGTCACGCCGAGGCCGGGCCCCTCGGGCAGGTGCACGGCGAAGTCGTGGAAGGCCAGCGGCTCGGTGACGAGGTCGCCGGTGAGGATCTGCGGCCCGAAATGCTCGCAGCCCCAGGCGAGATCGCGCAGGCCCGCGAAGGCGTGGAGATGCCCTGCTGCGCCGACCGAGCTCTCGAGCAGGCAGCCGCCGTAGAGCCCGATCCCGGCGGCCTCCGCCACCGCCGCGACCTTGCGCAGGCCCACCAGCCCGCCGTGCTTGACGAGCTTGAGCGAGACCGCGTCCGCCGCGGCGGCCTCGGCCACCGCCAGCATGTCGTGGGAGGTGAACACGCACTCGTCGGCCAGCAGCGGCGGCACGTCGTCCCGGGTCCGCAGCCGGCCCATTCCGGCGATGTTCCAGGCCGGCAGCGGCTGCTCGACCAGCGCGATGCCGAGATCGGCGAGCCGCGGCAGGTAGCGGCGGGCGGTGGCCTCGTCCCAGGCCTGGTTGGCGTCGACGATCAGCGTCGCGCGCTCGGACAGCGCCTTCGACAGGCGGGTCAGCCGCGCGAGGTCGGCCTCGGGGGAGAGCGCGCCGATCTTGATCTTGAAGGTGCGGTGGAGGCGCGCCGCGAGCTTGCCTTCGGCTTCCGCGATCTCCTGGTCGGGATCGCCGGAGGCGAGCGTCCACAGCACCGGGAAGCTCGTGCGCACCGCGCCCCCGAGGAGGGCGGCGACCGGCAGGCCGAGGCTTTGTCCCACCGCGTCGAACAGGGCGGTCTCCAGCGCCGCCTTGGCGGCGTTGTTGCGCTTGGCCGCGGCGTCCAGGCGCTCGCCGGCGGTGACGAAGCGGTCGGCCGGCTGCCCGATCAGGGCCGGGGCGAGATAGGCGTCGATGGTGGCCTTGATGCCCTCGACGCTCTCCTCGCTCCAGCGCGGCCCGCCGAGGGTCGCGGCCTCGCCGATGCCCTCGACGCCGTTGGCGAGGCGAAGCTGGACGATGACGTAGCTCTGCGCGGTGACGGAGGTCTGGGAGAGCTTGTGCTTCCGCACGGTCGGCACGTCGACGATCGTGGTGCGGATGTCCGCCACCGCGAGGTCTCGGTCTGGCGCGTGACGCACGGCGTCGTGGAGCTGGTTCTTGGCGAGCATGGGGTCTCTCGGGGATGCGTCTTGTGGGGCAGTCCAGGGCAGCAAACGAACGTTGATGTCGGATGACCGCGCAGATCATCAGCTCCGGCCCCTTTCCCGGACGACTGCAACGAAGTGGAAGGAGATCCGGGATCCAGCGCAAAAATTCGCGAAGCGTCTGCTTGTCTGCAACGGTGCATCATTTAGAGCCGCTTCGCGGCACTTTCCGTGCTGGATCCCGGATCTCCTTCCGCTGACGCTGCAGTCGTCCGGGAAAGGGGAGCGCGAAATCGGTGTGGTGACCACTCCCCGCCGGTGTAGCGCGCGGGGAGCGATCGAAGCACACAACTCAGGCCGCTTCCGCGTGCGGCCGCACCACCACCGGATCGGGCGCGTGCGCCACCTCCGGGTTGAGCGCGAAGTCGAAGCGGATGGTCGAGAACGGCCCGTCCAAGCCCGCCGCCTTCACCGCCGCCGGGTCGGTGACCCGCACCACCTCGGCGATCAGCCCGTCGCGGGTGGCGAAGGCGAAGTCGTCGTGCAGGTAGGGATCGTCCGAGAGGTTGATCTGCGTCGTCAGCTGCCGGTGGCCGGGGCCGGAGACGAAGAAGTGGATGTGGGCCGGGCGCTGGCCGTGGCGGCCGAGCTGGTCCAGCAGTTTCTGGGTCTGCCCTTCCGGCGGGCAGCCGTAGCCCTTCGGCAGGATGCTGCGGAAGCGGTAGCGGCCTTGCGCATCCGTCTCGATGCGCCGGCGCAGGTTCCAGGTGCTCTGGCTACGATCGAAGACCGAGTAGTTGCCGAGCGTGTTGGCGTGCCAGACGTCGACGATGGCGCCAGCCACCGGCGCACCGTCATGCCCGCTCACCTGCCCCTCGACGATCAGCACCTCGCCGTCCTCCGGGTCGTCGTCGAGGCGGGCCTCGCCCTTCGCCAGTGGCGCGCCGGCGACGTAGAGCGGTCCCTCGATGGTGCGCGGCGTACCGCCCGCGATTCCCGCCGCCCGCTCCTTGGCGTCGATGCACAGGTCGATGAAGTGCTCGATGCCGAGGCCCGGCATCAGGAGGCCGAACTCGTTCTTCTGGCCGGTCTCGGTCAGGTAGCTCATCGCGGTCCAGAACTCGCTCGGCGTCACGTCGAGATCCTCGACGATCCGGCAGGCATCCTCGACGACGCGGCGCACGATCTGCTTGATGCGTGGGTTGCCGGTCTCGGTCGCGAGGCCCGCGACCTTGTCGAACAGTCCTTGAGCCTCGGCGGAATCGGTGATCGGGGAGTGGGTGGTCATCGGCGTTTCCTCTCTTGTGGTTGAGTGAAAAGGTTATCCGAGGTCGCCGCCGGCCACCGGCAGGGTCACTCCGGTGACGTAGGAGGCTTCGTCGGAGGCGAGGAACAGGATCGCGGCGGCCTGTTCGGCGGCGGTGCCGTAGCGGTGCATCAGGCTCGACGCCTTGGTCTGGGCCACCACCTCGGCGATCCAGGCCCGCTCCTCCTCGCTCGGCGGGATCGGGTTGCGCAGCACGCGCCGGGGCGGCGCCTCGGTGCCGCCGGGCGCCACCGCGTTCACCCGGATGCCGTGCTCGGCGTATTCGAAGGCCAGGCACGCGGTGATGGCGTTCACCCCGCCCTTGGCGGCGGCGTAAGGAACCCGGTTGACGCCCCGCGTCGCCACCGACGACACGTTGACGATGCTGCCGCCCCCACCCGCCAGCAGGTGCGGCAGCGCCGCCCGGCAGCACCACAGGGTCGGGAACAGCGAGCGCCGGATCTCGGCCTCGACCTCGTGCGGGGCGTAGTGCGCGAACGGCTTGAACCAGATCGAGCCGCCGACATTGTTGACCAGCACGTCGATCCGGCCGAACCGCGCGACCGCGGCGCCCATCACGCTCTCGCAGCCCTCGAAGCTCTCGACGTCGGCGAGCTGCACCGCCGCCTTCGCGCCGAGGTCGCGGGCCTCGGCGGCCGTCTCCTCGACGATCTCCGAGCGGTCGGTGAGGAGGAGGGCGGCGCCCTCGCGGGCGAGCCGTAGGGAGACCTCGCGGCCGATCCCTTGCGCGGCGCCGGTCACCACCGCGACCTTGCCCGAGAAGCGGTCCGGCGAGACGAAGCCGGCCTTGTCCAAGGCGGTCATGCCCCGGCCCCCGTGCCGCTCGCCGCGAACTTCTCGTAGTGGAAGCTCGCGGGCGTGAGGCCCCGCTCGGCGAAGGTCTTGCGGACCGCGTCGACCATCGCGGGCGGGCCGCACAGGTAGGTGTCGATCGCGCCGCCATGCAGGTGCGCGTCGGCGAGGTGCTCGGTGACGTATCCCCTCTTCGCGTGCCGGCTCTCGGGCGAGGCGACGCAGGTCTCGAAGCTGAAGCCCGGGATCCTGCCCGCGGCCTCGTCGAGGGCGTCGGTCTCGACGAGGTCGGCGTCGTGGGTCACGCCGTAGACGAGGTGGATCGGCTGGTCGGCGCCCGTCGCCGCGATCGTGCCGAGCATCGACAGGAACGGCGCCAGGCCGGTGCCGCCGGCGAGCATCAGCACCGGGCGGCGGATCTCGCGCAGGTAGAAGCTGCCCGACGGCCCCGTGAGGTCGAGGGTGTCGCCCTCCCGCGCGCCCTCCGCGAGGTAGGTGCTCATCAGCCCGCCCGGGATGTTGCGGATCAGGAACTCGGCTTTCGCGCTCCCCGGGACCGAGCTGAACGAGTAGGAGCGCGCGAGGGCGCTGCCCGGCACCGCGATGTTGACGTACTGCCCCGGCAGGAAGCCGACCGGCTCCCCCGTCTCGAGTTCGAGCCCGAAGGTGGTGTCGGAGAGCCGCCGGACCGCCGCGACCCGGCCCTTGAGGGCGGCGGCCCTGGTCTTGCAGACCTCGGACGAGGCGGCGACGGCGAGCACGAGGTCGGTCTTCGGCCGCATCTGGCAGGCGAGGCCGTAGCCTTGCGCCGCCTCCTCGTCGGAGAGCGCGTCCTCGATGTAGCTGCCTGCGTCGAACCGGCCGGATTCGCACCGCACCCGGCAGGTGCCGCAGGCCCCGTCCCGGCAGTCGAGCGGGATGTTGATGCCGAGGCGGTAGGAGGCGTCCGCCACCGTCTCGCCGGGGCGGCAGCCGATGAAGCGGGTGACCCCGTCCTCGAAATTGAGGGCGACGTTGTGCATGGCTGTACTCACGGCGCCCTCCCTAGATGTGATAGACGTCGATGACGTGATGGATGTAGTCGTTCTTGAGGACGACCTTCTTGCTCTTGATCAGCGGGGTTCCGCCGCTGGTGTCGAGGGTGTAGAACGACGTGCCGAAATGGGTGTCGACCGTCTTGTAGCGGTAGTTGAAGGTGAGCCAGTTGAAGCGGAGTTTCAGCGTGGTCTCGTCCTGCTCAAGGATCTCGACGTTCGAGATGTTGTGCGAGGTGCGCGGCTCCGGCAGGCTGGTGGCGCTCGACCGCTCGGTGCGGATGCGGAACACCCGGTCCTCCAGGCCGCTGCGGCTGTCGTAGTAGATCAGCGAGACGTCGGTCTGCGGATTGTCGACGAGCTGATCGTCGTCGTCCCAGGACGGCATCCAGAACTCGACGTCGGGGGCGTAGAGCGCGAGCCACGCGTCGAAGTCGCGGTCGTCGAGGAAGCGGGCCTCGCGGTAGAGGAATTGCTGCACCTGCTCCAGGGTGAGGGGCATCGGGGGCTCCTTGAGGGCGTGCGGGGGCGCTCGGCGCCCCGGAGGGGGCGGCGCCGTCGGTGTTTCGGTTCGGTGGATGAGTCCGGCTCCCGACCCCTCCCCCGCGGAGGGGGAGGGGTCGGAGGGCGGCGCGCCCTACGGCAGGTGCCGCCGCATCGTGTCCATCCAGTAGCGGTGCTGAATCGCGAACAGGCCTTCGTCCTCGGTCTTGGCGCCGCTGAGCAGCGGCTTCAGGCCGATCGCCCGCGCGCCCTCGTCCGCACCCTCGATCCAGTGCTCGGCGCCGCGGCAGAGGTCGTTCCACTGCGCGGCCCGGCCGCGATAGCCGATCTGGCAGGCGCGGAACTCCTCGAGGTCGTCCGGGGTCGCCATGCCGCTGGCGTTGAAGAAGTCCTCGTACTGGCGGATGCGCCGGGTCCGGGCCTCCGGCGCCTCGCCCCGCGGGGCGATGCAGTAGATCGTCACCTCGGTCTTATCGACGGCGATCGGCCGGTAGGTGCGGATCTGCGACGAGAACTGGTCCATCAGGTAGACGTTCGGGTAGAGGCAGAGGTTGCGCGAGCGGCTGATCATCCAGTCCGCCATCGCCTGCCCGTGCTGGTCGGCGAGCTCGCCGCGCCGGTCCCAGTTCGGCCGGTCCTCGGGGTTCGACCAGGTGGTCCAGAGCAAGAGGTGGCCGTGCTCGAACGAGTAGAACCCGCCGCCCTGCTTGGCCCAGCCGCCCGCATCCATGGCGCGGGTCTTGTCGACGACGTGCGATTCCTTGCGCCGGCTGGTGGTGGCGGCGTAGTTCCAGTGCGTCGCGCTGACGTGGTAGCCGTCGGCGCCGTTCTCGGTCTGGAGCTTCCAGTTGCCGTCGTAGACGTAGGTGGAGGAGCCGCGAAGAACCTCGAGCCCGTCCGGCGACTGGTCGACGATCATGTCGATGATGCGCCTGGCTTCGCCGAGATGCTCGGAGAGCGGCTTCACGTCGGGGTTGAGGCTGCCGAACAGGAAGCCGCGGTAGTTCTCGAAGCGTGCCACCTTGGTCAGGTCGTGCGAGCCGTCGCGGTTGAAGCTCTCGGGATAGCCGGCGCCCTCCGGGTCCTTGACCTTCAGGAGCTTGCCGCCGTTGCTGAAGGTCCAGCCGTGGAACGGGCAGGTGAAGGTCGCCTTGTTGCCGCGCTTGTGCCGGCACACCATCGCGCCGCGGTGGCTGCAGGCGTTGACGAAGGCCTGCAACTCGCCCTTGCGGTTGCGGGTGATCACCACCGGCTGGCGGCCCATGAAGGTGGTGAAGTAGTCGTTCGAGTTCGGGATCTGGCTCTCGTGCGCCATGTAGATCCAGTTGCCCTCGAAGATGTGCTGCATCTCCAGCTCGAAGATGTCGGGGTCGGTGAAGATGTCGCGCCGGCAGCGATAGACGCCAGTCTCGGCGTTCTCCTCGACCGCGCCCTCGACCACCTGATGCAGATCTTCCAGCATGACGTTCTCCCTGCCTCACCGGCTGTTCTCAGGACGAGAGGGAGCGTTGCCGGTCCACGCGGTGCGCGGCCGGCTCGGATCTGCCTCTCGTCTTGCACAGGGTGGCAGGGTACTCGCCTGGACTATCCCGTCCCGAGCCCCGCCCGCTCCTGAGCGTTTCCTCTTTCTCCATTTCTAAGGAAGCGGCATAACGAGGTCCAAGACCGATTGGGAACAAAACCATTCCTGACAGGAATGATTGGGCAGGAATGATCGGGGAGGAATGATTGGAGCTGCGCCACCTGCGCTACTTCGTGGCCGTCGCGCGCGAGCAGAGCTTCACCCGCGCCGCCGACCTGATGCACGTCGCCCAGCCGGCGCTGAGCAAGCAGGTGCAGCAATTCGAGGAGGAGTTCGGCCTGGCGCTGATCGAGCGCGGCTCGCGCCCGGTGCGGCTGACCGAGCCGGGCCGGGTGATCTACGAGCAGGCGCTCCAGATCCTGGAGCGGGTCGACGACCTGCGCGAGACCGGCCGGCGCCTGCGGGTCGCCGAGCGCAACAGCTTCCGCATCGGCTTCGTCGCCTCGACCCTCTACGGCCGCCTGCCGGAGATCCTGCGCGGCTACCGGATGAAGCGCCCCGACGTCGACATGACGCTGCTCGAACTGCTCACCCTGGAGCAGATCGCGGCGCTGAAGGAGGGGCGGATCGATGTCGGCTTCGGCCGGGTCGAGATCGAGGATCCGGCGATCACCCGGGTGCTCCTGCGCAACGAGAAGCTGATCGTCGCGGTGCCGATGGCCTGGGACGCCGCGCGCCGGCCGGGCGCCCTGAAGCTGCACGACCTCGCCGACACGGCGCTGATCCTCTATCCGAAGAGCGCGCGGCCCAACAACGCCGACCGCATCCTGGCGCTGTTTCGCGAGCACGGCGTGCGCCCAGCCGTGATCCACGAGGTGCGCGAACTCCAGACCGCGCTCGGATTGGTCGCCGCGGAGGCGGGGGTATGCGTGGTCCCGGCCTCGATCGAGCGCCTGCGCCGCGACGGCGTCGCCTACCGGCCCCTCGACGAGGAGCGGGCGCTGATCCCGGTGATCATGAGCTACCGCAAGAACGATCCCTCGCCGGAGATCGGGCTGATCTTGCAGTGCGTGCGGGAGGATTACGAGCGGGAGGGATTAAGATTTGGGGTGTGAGGATCAGGGGTAATTTTACGACTGTGCGGCTCTCGATTTACAGCCGCAGGTTCCGCGCATTCCCCTCTCCCCGCGGGCGGGGAAGGGAGGAGACCCGCGCCGTATCCGGACTCCGCGGTGCTGGTGCACCCTCCGGCATGGCTCACCCCATCACCAACCCTCCATCGACGTACAACACCTGCCCGGTCACGAACCGGCTGTCCTCGCCGGCGAGGAACAGCACCGGCCCGGCCACGTCCTCCGGCGTCGCGAGGCGGCGCAGCGGCGTCTGGGCGATCAGCGCCTCGCGCACCTCCTCCGGCGTGTCCCGGCTCGCCTCGGTCGGGACGACCAGCCCCGGCGCGACGCAATTGACCCGTACCCCGATCGGACCCAACTCGGCCGCGAGGTTGCGGCTGAAGCCGACGAGCGCCGCCTTGGCGGTGGTGTAGTCGTGGTAGGGGATGCTCGGGCGCGCCACGAGGTCGCTCGCCAGGTTGACGATGGCGCCCCCGCTGCGCCGGGTCATCAGCGGCAGCATGGCTTGAACCACGGTGTAGGCCGCCCGCACCGCCCCGTCGAACTGGCGCTGGTAGGATTCCCACGGCATAGCGCGAAAGCGCACCCGATGGTCGGGGTCGAAGCGGTAGGGCGAAAAGGCGTTGTTGACGACCGCGTCGAGGCGACCGACCTCGTCGGTGATCCGCGCGGCGAGCCCCGCCACCGCAACCGGGTCGGTCACGTCGGCGGCGACTGCGAGCGCCTGCCCGCCGAGCGCCCGGCATCGTTCCGCCACCGCCTCGGCGGCGGCCCCGTTCTCGCGGTAATTGACGATCACGAGGCCGCCCTCGGTGGCGAACGCCGTGGCGATCGCCGCGCCGATGCCGCGGCTCGCGCCGGTGACCAGGATCGCGCGGTCGCGGAACCTCACGGCGTGGCGTCCTTGCCGGGGATCAGGTCGCTCTTCACCACCTGGCCCATGTCGAGGGGGCGGGTGACGAGGCCGAGGCTGCGGAACTGGTCGGCGCCCTGTTGCAGCACCGGGAGGTCGAAATGGCCCAGACCCTCCAGCTCGGTGGTCGGCGACACGCTCGACGCGTTGCGCAGGCGGATCACCTCGCGGTTGATCGCCTCGTCGCGGCCGTTGATCGCCCGGGTGACGGCGAGCCGCGCCGCCTCGTCGGGCTTGGCGATCATCCAGGCGGCGGAATCGCGGTAGGCCGCGAGGAAGCGCTTCAAGAGCGGCTTCTTTGCTTCGTAGTCCTTGCGCGTCACCACGAAGATGTCGCTGGGCAGGTTCAGGTGGTCGCGCACCTCGATCACGTCGACCTCGCCGAGGCCCTTGGCGCGGCCGACGAGGAGCCCCGTATCGGTGGCCGCCGTCGCGTCGACCTGGCCCTGGATCAGGGGGGCGAAGTTGAGGAGGCCGGTGACCTCGACCGTCACGTCGCTCTCCTTCAGCCCGGCCCCGGCGAGGAGCAGCAGCAGGTGCTGGCGCGTGCCGCTCGCCAGGCTGTAGACGCCGACGCGCTTGCCCTTGAGGTCGGCGACCGAGCGGATGCCGCGGGACTTCGGCGCGACGACGTTGAACACGTTCTGCGGGTAGATGTTGTAGATCGCCACCAGGTCCGCCCCCTTGTCGAGAGCGAGGTAGAGCGAGGCCGGGTCGGTGAAGGCGATGTCGGCTTGCCCTGAGAGCAGCGCCTGGATCGCCGAGCCGCCGCCGTTGCCCGGCACGTAGTCGAGTGCGATGCCGCGGGCCTTGAACAGGCCGTGATCGGGCTCGGCGAGCAGGTTGGTGATCTCGCTGATCGGCTGGCTCCAGCCGCCGACGGTGAACTTGTCGAGGGTCTGCGCCAGGGCCGGGGAGCCGAGACAGGCGAGGGCGAGGAGAACGAGGAGGCGGAGTGCGCGCATGGTGGGTCAACCTCTGGCGTAGCGGCGCAGGATCAGGAACTCGAGCCCCCGTGCGGCCTCGTAGACGGCCATCCCGAGGGCGGTGATGACCACGAACAGGGCGACGATCAGGCTCGAATCCATCGTGCTCTGGGCGGCGATGATCGAGGCGCCGAGGCCCTGGCGCCCCCCGACGAACTCGCCCACCACCGCGCCGACGAGCGCGAGCACGATGGCGACGCGAAAGCCCGCCAGGACCACCGGCAGGGCGGTGGGCAGCTTCAGGCGCAGGAGGGTCTGCGCGCGGCCCGCCCCGAGCATCCGAAAGAGTTCGCGCTGGCCGGGCTCGACCTGGGCGAGGCCCGTCAGCGTGTTCTCGAACAGCGGGAAGAAGCAGATGAGCGCCGTGATCACCACGGTCGGCGTCAGGCCGAAGCCGAACCACAGGATCAGCAGCGGGCCGAGCGCCAGCTTCGGCACCAGCTGGCTCGCCAGCACGTAGGGGCGCAGCACCCGGTGCAGCGCCGGCCACTCGCCGAGCAGGATCCCGGCGCCGAGGCCGAGGACCGTGCCGGCGAGGAGGCCGAGCGCCATCTCGGTCACGGTGACGCGCAGGTGCGGCCAGAGCCGGCCCGACGCCACCTCGCCCCACAGCGTCCCGGCGACGGCGGAGGGGGCGGGCAGGACGAGGGGCGAGACGGCGCCGGACCGGCACCACGCCTCCCAGGCGCCGAGCAAGGCGGCGAGCAGCAGGGCGGAGGCGAGCCGGGTCCTCACGCCGCCCGCCCGATCGCCGGGGAGGGGCCGTCCGAGGATCCATCCATGACCGCGCGCAGCGCCCGGCACACCGCCCCGAAGGCGGGCTCGTAGCGGATCCCCGGCGGCCGGGGCCGCGGCAGCGGCACCGCGCCCTCGTGCACGAGGCGCCCGGCCGCCATCACGCCGACCCGGTCGCCGAGATAGGCCGCCTCGGCGATGTCGTGGGTGACGAAGAGCGCCGCGGTGCCGCGCGAGGCGCACAGGCGCAGGAGGTCGTCCTGCAACTCCTCGCGGGTCAGCGCGTCGAGGGCGGCGAAGGGCTCGTCGAGGAGGAGCAGGTCCGGCCCGGTCACCAGCGCCCGGGCCATCGCGACCCGGCTCTGCTGCCCGCCCGACAGGGCGGCGGGGCGACGCTCCGTCAGGTCGCCGAGGCCCATGGCGGCCAGGAGATCGCGGGCGCCCGCCCGGTCGGACGCCCGAGGCCGGCGCTTGAGCGAGACCGGCAGAAGCACGTTGTCGAGGGCCGAGAGCCAGGCGAGGAGTGTCGGGGCCTGGAACACGAAGCCGACGCCGGGGGCCGGGCCGCGCACCGGCTCCCCGCCGATCCGCACCGTGCCGGCATCCGGCGCCAGGAGCCCGGCGGCGAGCTTCAGCAGGGTGGTCTTGCCGCAGCCGCTGCGCCCGAGCAGGCAGTGGATCGCTCCGCGGGGAATCGCCCAGTCGACGCCCGCGACGGTGTCGCCGGGATCGCCGGGGAAGCGGTAGCGCACGCCGTCGAGGGCGAGATGGGCGTCAATCGGCATAGGGCGCGAAGCCTTCCGCCGCGGCCTCGGCGCTCGCCTCGATCTCCGTCATCGTGACGAGGTCGAGCAGGCTGAAGCGGCCGTCATGGTGCCAGCCGGCCTCCGGCGCGGTCATCCGGCCGATCGCGGTGATCCGGGTGACGCCGACCGCCGCCAGATCCTCCGCGAGGGAGAACAGCCGCGCCGGGGCGGCGGCGATGCCGGCGCTCTGGAGGTACGCGCGGTGCGGCGCCACCAGGGCCGCCACGTCCGACAGGGCGTCGACCGCCACCAAAGCCACGCTGCGGTTGAGGCCGGACGGGCTCAAGCTCGCGGGAGCATCGAGCACGACGACGCTCCACGGATCGGAGGGATCGCCGAGCAGCGTCGCGCCCCCGTCGAGGGTCCGCATCTCGTGGGCGCTGCGCCAAGCCGCGATGGCCGAGGATTCGCCCGCGTCGAGCCGCCGGCGCGGGTGGCGGCTCGCGAGCGCCGAGAGCTCGTGGGCGAGGTAGCGGGCGAACTCGTCCGGCGCGACCGGACCGCCGCGCTCGACGAACAGCATCTGCGGCGCGTAGCAGCCCTGCTGCTCGTAGCGCACGACGTCGTGGGCGGCGAGCCGCGCCAGCGGCCCGGCGCGGCGGCTGTCGAGCGCCTCGCGGGCGACCATCGCGAAGCCGATGCGATGGCCGTGCGGCAGGAACCGGGCCGTGACCGGCACCCTGGCGCGCAACGCGGACAGCGTCTCGTTGCCGCCATAGGCCATGACGCAATCGGCCTGACCCAGGAAGGCGGCCTCCGCCCCGCCTTCTCCGCCCTTCCACCAGGTCACCGCCAGGCACTCGCCGAGCTCGGGGTCGGCTTGCGCGATCAGATGCGCGAACCAGCCCACGGTCAGCGGCTCGGCGGAGGCGAGCTTGCCGATGCTGCCGGCCTTGACCAGCAGCCCCGAGACGAGGCTCCACAGCGGCAGGGCCGGGACGTTGCCGGCCCAGACGTGGAGCAGCAGGTCGGGCGCCGTCGCCCGCACGAACCCGCCCTTCACCGCCGGCTGGAAGCCGTCGAGCACGGCGGGATTGGAAAAATCCTCGGCGAGGAAGCGCATGAGCTGCGGCCGCCGGAAGGTCTTCAGGTAGCTCGACAGGCCGAGCCGCACCGTCTCGCGGTCGTAGCCGGTGACGACCGGCAGGAGTGCTTCCGCCTTGCGGCGCAACGGATGGGCGCGGTCGAGCAGGCAGGCGCTCGCCCGGTCGATCGCCGCGACGACCCGGGCGGTCTCCATGCGCTTGAGAGTGTCGCGAGCGCGGGCGCGGATGTGCCCGCACAGGGCCGCCGCCTGGGCCGCGTCGAGGTCCGGCAGCGCCACCGCGACGGTCTCGCCCCAGGCGCGGTGCTCGACGACGCGCCGGCCGATGCTCTCGGCGGGGATCCCCGGCAGGTGGCCGGCCTGCTCCACGATGGTCATCCCTGGGCGGCGGCCAGGAACTCGGCCACCGCCACCGAGCAGCCGCGCGAGGCCGAGCCCTCGACCCGGCCGAGGAGCTTGAAGCCGCCCGGCGCGATCACCCCGGCATCCTCGGTCAGGATCGCCGAGACGGAGTTGAAGTGCGCGAGGTCGTGGTGGACCAGCACGCCGGTCTCGCCTTCGGGCAGGTCCTGGCCGGTGAGCGGATCGACGACGCGGCTGCGGATCCAGTGCGGGCCGGACTTCACCGGCGGGCAGACCGCGTTGCCGTCATCGTAGAACTGGGTGCTCAGCTCGGTCATGCCGTACATGTTGAGGCAGTCGCTGCGCGACACGCCGAAGGCCGCCGAGAGCCCGTCGTAGAACGCGTCCGGCTCGATCTCGCGCGACTGGCCCTTGAAGCCGCCGGTGTCGAACAGGAAGCTTCCCGCCGGCAGGGCGAAGCGGCGGCCCTGCGCGCTCAGCGCGTCCATCACCGGCACGAAGGCGTAGGTCGCGCCGAGCAGCGCGATCGGCTCGCCCGACGCCTCGGCCTGACCGAGCGCCGTCAGCAGCGCGTCGAGGTCGAGCCCGCCGGGGCCGACGAAGACCGCGCTGTCGTCCGTGCCGAAATGCGCCTTTGCCAGCGCCAGGTAATGGGCGAGGGAGGAATTCGGCAGCGCCGCCTCGTCCGGGAACAGGATCCCCATCCGGATCTTCTCCCGCCCCCGCATGATCCGGGCGGCGAAGCCCTTCAGCATCGAGGCGTCGTAGACCTGAAGCGTCGGGTGGTAGCTGCGGCCCCGCCCGCTCCCGGTCGTGCCGCTCGTCATGAACACCCGCTCGGCCTCGTCGGCTAAGCAGCAGCTCAAGGTGAGGTCCTTGAACGCCTTGATCGGTACCGCCGGGACGTCGCGCCAGCGCCGCACGGTGAGCGGCGTGCGCCCGCGCTGTTGCGCGAAGCGGCGATAGGGGGCGTTGTGGGCGAACTGGTAGGCGAAGACCCGCAGGGCCAGCGCCTCGAACTCGGCCTCGGTCGCGCCGGGACGTCCGATGAAATCGAGGAGCGCCCCGACGATCTCCGCTTGCGACATCACGGCCACCTCGCGCCCCTCCCGGGCGACGGGCAGTCCGGCGGAGATCATGCGCGAAAGGACGGCTGGATCGGCCCTTGCGGCCGTGCCGGTCCCGCATCCCTACGCCGGCATGACCCGGATCAGGTTCATAGGGTCACCGCGGCGCCCGGACGGGTCCGGACCGGCGGAATCTCAGCCTCCTCGCGAGGCCCCCCTGGGAGCCGGGGACAGTGCGGGGCGCGGGGGCGGGTGTCAAGTTGGGCTCAAGCCCGCGCCAACCCCTCCGCCAGCCGCCCGAACGCGTCGAGCGCCTTCGCCAGCGTCGCCTCCGGCGCCTCCGACGCCGCGACCCAGAGGGCGGCGTGCAGGGAGGCGCCGTTGAGGAGCCGCGCGGCGGCCTCCGCGTCCACCGGGGGGATCGCCCCGTCGGCGACGAGGGCCCGGATGCGCCGGGTCGTCTCGGCGAGGCAGGCATTCTGGCTCGGCCACAGCGACGGGTCACCCAGCACCGCCGGGCCGTCGAGGAGCAGGATGCGCTGGATCTCCGGCTCCAGCGCCATCTCGATATAGGCCCGGTACTCGTCGAGGAGGCCGCGCCAGGGATCGGAGGCCCGCTCGCCGACGACGCGAAGGCGGGCCGCCATCTCGGCGTCGATCCGCTCGATCACCGCCTGGAGCAGCCCCTTCTTGTCGCCGAAATTGTGATAGAGCGCGCCCCGCGTCAGCCCGGCCGCGGCGGTCAGATCGTCCATCGAGGCGGCCGCGAAGCCCTTCTCGGCGAAGGCCGTTCGGGCGGCCTGGATCAGCTTCTCCCGCGTCTCCTCCATCATCTGCGCGCGTCGCCCGGCCACCCCGCCCCTCCATTCCTCGACATACGTCACGTATGCGAATTGACATACGGCGCGTATCCATGCTCTTTCGCATACGTTCCGTATCTCAATTCGAGGCAGCGATCCATGGCCCAGGTTCACCCGAAGCGCGACGCCGTCTTCCCGCCCGGCCGGCAGGCCCTCTACGACAAGCACCGCTACTCGGCGGCGATCCGCTCCGGCGACCTGCTGTTCGTCTCCGGCCAGGTCGGCAGCCGCGAGGACGGCTCGCCGGAGCCCGATTTCGAGGCGCAGGTCGCGCTCGCCTTCGCGCGGCTCGCGGCTGTGCTCGCGGCGGCGGGCTGCACCTTCGACGACGTCGTCGACGTGACGACCTTCCACACCGACCCGGCGGCGCAGTTCGACGCGGTGATGCGGGTGCGCGACAGCGTGATCGGGGAGGCGCCCTATCCGAACTGGACTGCGGTCGGCGTGACCTGGCTCGCGGGCTTCGACTTCGAGATCAAGGCGATCGCCCGCATCCCCGGCACCGCCTGACCCGGGTTCAGGGTTTCGCCGGCGCCTCGTCGGAGATGCCGACCTTGGCCCAGACGTAGACGGCGAGCAGCGCCACCGGCACGCCGATGAGCGAGGTCAGGACGAAGAACAGGGGAAATCCCGTCCGCTCGACGATGAAGCCGGAGAAGCCGGCGAGCACGCTGCCGGGAAAGGCGCAGAGCGAGGTCAGGAGCCCGAACTGGCTCGCCGCGTGCTCGGTCGAGGCCAGCGTCGACATGTAGGTGATGAGCACCACCGACGCGAAGGCGTAGGCGAAGCCGTCGATGCCGACGGTGACGGCGAAGGTCCAGAAGGCCTGGCCGCCGTCGCCGCCATGCGCCGCCAGGTAGGCGAGGCTCAGATGCGAGGCCGAGGCCGCGACGGTGCCGATGAGGAGGCTCGGCAGCATGCCGATCCGCGGGATCAGCGCGCCGGCGAGGAAGGTGCCGCCGAGGCCGATCCAGAAGCCGAACAGCTTGGTGACGGTGGCGATGTCGGTGTTGGAGAAGCCTTGGTGCTTGAACAGCGGCACCGCCATCGCGGTCGCGACGTAGCCCGGCATGCGAAAGCCCGCGACCAGCAGCAGGATTACCGGCGCCATCGGGCCGAGGCGGGAGAGAAGGTCGCGGATCGGCGCCCAGACCGTGTCGACGAGGCCGGCGCGGGGCGGACGGGGCGCCTTGTCCGAGGGCGGCTCGGGGGCGAACACGGCGGCGACCATGCCGACCAGCATCAGCGCGCCCATGACGAGGTAGGCGCCGCGCCAGCCGATCCGGTCGGCGAGCAGCAGCGCGCCGGCGCCCGCCGCGAGGTTGCCGATGCGCCAGCCGATCTCGGTCCAGGAGGACAGCACCGCCTGCTTCTCGGGCGGCCGCACGCTGGTGATGCGCCAGCCGTCGATGACGAGGTCGAGGGTCGCGCCGGCAAATCCCAGCGCCACCGAGAAGGCGATCGTCCAGGCGAGCCAGTGCGCCGGGTCGCCGAAGGCGATGCCGGCGAGCATCGCCATGACGGCCGCTTGCGCCACCACGATCCAGCCGCGCCGCCGGCCGAGGCGCGCCCCGAGGAGCGGCGGGTCGTAGCGGTCGAGGAACGGCGCCCACAGGAACTTGAACTTGTAGGCCAGCGTCATCTCGCTCAGGAGCCCGATCAGGGCGATCGAGATCCCGGCGTCGGAGAGCCACGCGGCCTGCGTTCCGTAGACGAGCAGGAACGGGATGCCGGAGGTGAAGCCGAGGCCGAGCGCCGGCGCGATCCGCCGGTCGGTGAACAACGCCGACCAGAACGGCTCTCTCTCGGGGGACGTCACGGCCGGCGCGGTCATGCTCGCTCGCGTCTGCTGGCCCCGGTCGGGGCGGAGGTTCCGACAACTTGGCTTTAACCGGCGGGTGGGGCGGCCGTTCCGGCGGAACCCGCGCCGCGTGTCCCGCGATGGTGCCGACGATCGGCCGTCGCCCGGCCGCCTCTGCGGGAATTTCCGACATGACGCAGACATCGACGCCCGTCTGGCTCATCACCGGCTGCTCCACCGGCTTCGGCCGCGAACTCGCCCGGCTCGTCCTCGCCCGCGGCTGGCGCGCGGTTGTGACGGCCCGTGACGCCGCCCGCGTCGCCGACCTCGCCGCCGGGGCGGAGGACCGGACCCTGGCGCTCCCCCTCGACGTGACGAAGTCCGATCAGGTCACCGCGGCGGTGGCGCAGGCGCGCGATCGGTTCGGCCGCATCGACGTCCTCGTCAACAATGCCGGTTACGGCTACCAGGCCCCGGTCGAGGAGGGCGAGGAGGACAAGATCCGCGCCCAGTTCGACGCCAACGTGTTCGGGCTCTTCGCCCTCACCCGCGCGGTGCTGCCGGTGATGCGCGCTCAGAAGAGTGGGCACGTCATCAACATCACCTCGGTCGCCGGGCTGATCGGGTTTCCCGGCTCGGGCTACTACGCGGCGACCAAGCACGCGGTCGAGGGCTGGTCGGACGCGCTGGCGGCGGAAGTCGGGCCCCTGGGAATACGGGTCACCTGCGTCGAGCCGGGGCCGTTCCGCACCGACTGGGCCGGCCGCTCGCTGGTGCAGACCGTGAGCCGCATCGCCGACTACGCCGAGACCGCCGGCGCCCGCATGAAGGCCACCGCGGAGATCAGCGGCACCCAGGCCGGCGACCCGGTCCGCGCCGCCGAGGCGATGATCCGGCTGACCGAGAGTGCGTCGCCGCCGCGCCACCTGGTGCTCGGTGCCTTCGGCTTCAAGGCGGTGACCGAACGGCTGCGGGCGCGGCTGAAGGAGATCGAGGCGTCGGAGGCGGTGAGCCGCGGGGCGGATTACCCGGCGGGGGAGTGATATTGTCTCCGCCTGATCTGCTCCTGCGAAGATAAAGCACGTCTCCCCTCTCCCGAGTGGGAGAGGGGCCGGGGGTGAGGGTGCTACGCTTCAGTATAAAGCTGTGACCGTCGAGCTGCGCAGCTCGACGGTCTGTGACTTACCCTGATCCCGAGCCACCCTCACCCCTACCCCTCTCCCAAACGGGAGAGGGGATCCCGCGTTTTATTTTTATTGGCGGAGATCAAGGAAACGCGGTTCGACTCGTCGACGTTCGTCGTTCAGTCTCTCAACCCCGCACCACCTCCGCCCGCGGCACCCCCGCCCCCGCCCGCACGAACGGGTTGTCCGGCACCCGCGGCGTGAAGCGGAACAGACCGGCGGGCGTCACGCCCTCCAGTTCCCCCGCCGCCAGATCGCGGGCGATCACCACCACGAACGGCGCCGCGCCTTCCTCGGGCCGGCCGAAGGGCCGCGGACGCGAGAACAGCGTGCCGACGCTCTCGACCAGCAAGGGCCGGTCCGCCTCGACGACCCGCACCAGGCCCTTGAGCCGCAGCAGGCGCTCGCCGAGATGGCCGGCGAGGTTGTCGAGCCAGGCCGCGAGATCGTCGTAGGGGAGGGGGGCGACGGGCCGGGCGAGCCAGACCGCGACACGGGGATGGGTGCCGGCGGGCTCGGCCTGGAGAAGGACCGGATCGAGGCCGGCGCCGGGCAGGGGCGCGAAGGCCGCCGCGACTGCGGCAGCGCGGTCGGGACCGGCCACGATCTCGGCGAGCGGGTTCAGGCCCGCGATCTCGGCTCTCGCCTGCGGGAGGCGATCGTGCGGCGCGGCGTCGAGCTTGGTCAGGACGATGCGGTGGGCCGCGGCCCATTGCGCCGCGGCCTCCTCGAACCCTCCGGTCTCGGGCCCGCGCAGCGCGTCGTAGGTGGCCAGCACCGAGACCCGCATCGGGAACCCGGCGAGGCTCGCGAGCTGCCGCAGGACCGGGCCGGGCTTCGACAGGCCGCTCGTCTCCAGCACGATCCGTCTGAGCGGCCCCGACGCCTCCGGCCGCTCGGCGGCGAGCAGCGCCTCGACGGTGCGGGCGAGGTCGCTGGTCATCTGGCAGCAGACGCAGCCATTCGCCAGCATCGTCATCGGCACGTCACCCCCGCTCTCGCGCAGGATCAGCCCGTCGAGGCCGATCTCGCCGGCCTCGTTGACGATGATCGCGGTGTCGGCCGCCTCGGGGAGGCCGAGGTAATCGCGCAAGAGCGTCGTCTTCCCCGAGCCGAGGAAGCCGGTGAGGACGACGAAGTCGAGGACGTCGCTCACGGCGCCGCCTGTTGCGGGGCCGCGTACTTCGCCGGCACCGCCTCGTCCCAGGTCGCCTTGACCAGCGCGCGCACGTCGGCGAGCAGCTCGGCGGTGTCGTAGATCACCCCGTCCTTGATCGTGTATTTCAGGCCCCGGTGCCAGGTGGCGCCGTTCGTCGCCTCGTCGAGGCGCAGCGCGCCGGTGCCGTAGAGCAGCTTGAAGTCGGTGAGCGGGTTGTGGTCGTGGACGAGCAGGTCGGCGCGCTTGCCGACCTCGACCGTGCCGATCTCGTCCTCGAGCCCGCACAGGGCGGCGCCTTGCGAGGTCGCGGCGCGCACCACCTCCAGCGGGTGGAAGCCCGCCTCCTGCAACAGCTCCAGCTCGCGGATGTAGCCGAAGCCGAAGATCTGGTAGATGAACCCCGAATCCGAGCCGGCGCAGACCCGGCCGCCGCGGTTCTTGTACTCGTTGATGAAGGCCATCCAGAGCCGGTAGTTCTCCTTCCACTCGATCTCGTTCTGGGTCGACCAGCGATACCAGTACGAGCCGTGGCCGCCGCGCTGCGGCGTGAAGTAGTCCCACATCGACTTCCAGGTGTACTCCTTGTGCCAGTCGGCCTGGCGCGCCCGCATCAGGTCGCGGTTGGCGTCGTAGATCGTGAAGGTCGGCACGAAGGTGAAGCCGAGCTCCAGGAACCGCTCCAGGGTCTCGTTCCACTTTCTGGAGCCCGGCTCCGCGCCCTGGCGGAACATCTGCCCGGAGACCGAGAAGCGGAAATACTCGTCGTTGTAGTCGTAATCGAGCGGGAAGTTCTGCACCACCCGGTCCTCGAACAGCGCCTCGGGCAGGCCGTAATAGTGCTCGGCGCTGGTCAGGCCCCAGCCGGCGGTGGTGAGCGCGTTCATCCGCGTCACCGCCATCTGGGCGTGGTGGCAGCCGGACCGGAGCCCGAGCTTGCCGCATTCGTCCAGCGCCGCCTCCATGATCGCGGGCGGGGCCCCGAAGAACTTCACCCCGTCGGCGCCGCGCTCCTTGAGCTTTCTGAGCCACGCCCGCCCCTCGTCCGGCGTGTGGATCAGCTTCAGCATGTCGTTGACGGCCGGGAAGTAGCTGTAGGCGAGGAGCCGCGGCGCCGCGATCTCGTTGGCTTCCGCGCGCTTCTTCTGGTCGAGCATCCAGTCGAGGCCGTTGAACGAGCCCATCTCGCGCACGGTCGTCACGCCGTGGGCGAGCCAGAGCTTGTAGACGTACTCGACCGGCGGCACCCAGCCGTTGGCGGCATGATAGGCGACGCCCGCGTGCGCGTGGCAATCGACGAAGCCGGGCGTCACCCATTTCCCCCGGCAATCGATCTCGTGGTCGCCGGGAGCCGGGCGGTTGGCGTTCGTCGCGAGGTTGCCGGTGACCTTCTTCAGCTGCACGATGCGGCCGTTCTCGACCACGATGTCGGTCGGGCCGATCGGCGGCGCGCCGGTGCCGTCGATGACGGTGGCGCCGCGCAGCACCAGGCGCCTGTGCGGCCCGATCCCGCGGTCGCGGGAGGTCGACGGCACCAGGGGCGGCTGGCCGGCCTTGGCCCGCTCGGCGGCGAGCTCGTTGCCGGCGAGGATGGGGGTTTCTGTCATGGTGTCCTCCCGTCTTGTTTTTGGCATTAGCGGGCATAGCGGCGGCCGAGGAGCGCGGTGCCGAGCACCGTCAGCACCAGGGTCGCGGCGAGCAGGATGAAGGCGAGCGCCGCGCCGAACGGCCAGTTCATGCCGCGCGAGAACTGGTCGTAGACGGCCGGCGCCATCATCTTGAACTGCGAGCCGCCGAGCAGCACCGCGGTCGCGTAGGTGTTCATGCACAGGATGAAGACGAGGACGCAGCCCGCCACCGTGCCGGGCAGCGCCAGCGGCCACACCACCCGGCGAAACACCGTGAAGCCGCTGGCGCCGAGATTGGCCGCCGCCTCCTCGACCGCCCGCGGGATGCTCTCGATCACCGAGGACAGGGTCAGGATCATGTAGGGCAGCACCACCGCGACCGTCCCGATCGCCACCGCGCCCGGGGTGTAGATCAGTTGCAGCGGCTGCGAGATCACGCCGAGGCCGCGCAAGCTCGCGTTGATGAGCCCGTCATTGCCGAGCAACCCGAGCCAGCCCGCGGCGCGCACGACATTGCCGACCAGCAGCGGAATCAGGGTGAGGACGGTGACGAGGCTCTTCCAGCGGCTCTCCATCCGGGCGAGCCGGTAGGCCGCCGGGAAGCCGAGCGCCAGGGTCAGCGCCGTGCAGGCGAAGGCCATGAGGAGTGTCGTGCCCATCACGCCGCGATAGTACGGGTCGGAGACGGCGGCGAGGTAGTTCTGCGCCGTGGTCGCCTCGATCATCAGCTGCGTCGCGCTGTACTGGTTGAGCGAGATGCGCGCGAGCAGCACCATCGGGCCGACCAGCAGCGCGGCGACGACGAGAACGGCCGGCAGGATGAGGGCGAACACGGTGGACCTTCGGATTGCGAATTCTTTGATGGCTGGCGAATGGGGTTTGGCCCTCACCTCTCCACCTCACAGGGTCATCCCGGGGCCGCGCGGGCTCGGAATGAGGAAGCCTGTCCGAGGAACTCTCGGACCAGAATCAGGCGCGGGATCCCCTCTCCCACACCTTGCAGCGATACCGGGCAAGCCCGGCATCGCCTGGAGAGGGGAGACCCGCGCCAGACTTGTCTCGGGAATGGTCAGAAAGCCCTGAAGCAGAAGGCCTACCCCTTGAAGTCCTTGTTCCAGAAATCCGTGAACGCCGCCTGCTGCGCCTGCATCGTCGCGTAGTCGAGGGGGCGGAGCTTGGCCTGCTGGGCTTCCGTCAGGCTGATCTGCCTCGCCAGATCGTCGGGCAGCTTGGCGTCCTTGACCGTCGGCACGTAGCCCATCTTCTGGGCGAAGGCGACCTGGGCGCTCGGGTCGAGCATGGCGTTCAGGTACTTGAAGGCGCCGTCCTTGGCGCGCGAGTTCTTCGGCACGCCGGCCTCGAACAGGATCGGCAGCGCGCCCTCCTCGGGGATCGCCATCGCGACCGGGATGCCGGCCTGCTTCCACATGAAGCCGCGGGCGAGCCACATCAGCGAGATCCACACCTCCTCGGACTTGAGCGCCGCGGCCAGCGTCTCGTTCGAGGGATAGACCTTCGGGGAGAGCTTCTTCAGGTCCATCAGCGCCGCCTGGCCCTTGCTGAAGTCCGTCGGCGTGCCGCCGGCGCCGATATTGGCGCCGGCCATGTTGAAGTTCCACAGGATGTCCGAGAAGCCGACCCGGCCCTTGTACTTCGGGTCGAAGATGTCGGCGTAGCGGGTCGGCGGGGTCGTGACCTTGCTCGGGTTGTAGAGCACGACCAGCGCCGAGTAGATGTGCGGGATCGAGTGCGGCTTCCTGAAGACGTCGATCACCTGCGACAGCCGCGGCACCTCGGCGGCCGGCACCGTCTCCAGCACGCCGAGCTGGCTCAGCATGTAGCTGTCGATGTCGTTGATGCAGGCGACGTCCATGCTGGCGCGGCGGCTGGTGCGCTCGGCGATCAGCTTGGTGCGGCGCGGGTCCTGGTTGGCGATGTCCTGCGACACCTCGATGCCCTGCGGCTTCATCAGCGGCACGTCGATGTTCTGCTGGAGCAACGCACCGTAATCGCCGCCCCAGGTGCCGACGACGATCGAGGAGGACTGGGCCCGGGCGGGAAGCGTGCCGGCAAGCCCGAGGGCGGCGGTGCTGGCGATCAGGGAGCGGCGGGTGATCATCGGGCGGGGCTCTCAGGCTACGGGGACGACGCTTGCGGCGTCGGCGCGGGGGATGACGCGGGCGGCGTCGGGGGTCCAGGTGATGCGGACGGGGTCGCCGGCCGCGAGGCCGCGGCGGGGATCGTCGGGCAGCGGCGTCAGGCTCACCGCGACGAGCGCCTCGCCGGCGAGATCGAGGTGGTACTCGGTGCGGGCGCCGAGATAGGTCACGGCCCGCAGGCGGCCGGTGCCGGCGGGATCGGGCACGACCGCGATCCGCTCGGGCCGGATCGCCAGCAGGCCATCCCGGGCGGTCGCGTCGGGCGCGCAGGGCACCGCCGCACCGCTCGCCAGCCGAAACACGTCGGCGCCCTCGCGCGCGCCGTCGAGCAGGTTGCAGCGGCCGACGAAGCCGGCGACGAAGGTGTTGGCCGGGCGCTCGTAGAGGTCTTCGGCGCTGCCGACCTGGAGCACGCGGCCGTGCTCCATCACCACCAGCCGGTCGGCCATGGCCAAGGCCTCGTCCTGGTCGTGGGTGACCATCAGGGTGGTCAGCCCGAGCCGGGTCTGCAACTCGCGGATCTCGAGGCCGACCTCGGAGCGCAGCTTGGCGTCGAGGTTCGACAGGGGCTCGTCGAGGAGGAACACCGCCGGGCTCACGACGAGCGCCCGGGCGAGCGCCACGCGCTGCTGCTGCCCGCCGGAGAGCTGGCGCGGCAGCCGGTCGGCGAGCGCGTCGAGGCGCACCAGCCGCAGGGCCTCGGCGATGCGCCGGTCGCGCTCCGCCCGCCCCACCTTCCGCATCTCCAGCCCGAAGCCGACATTGTCGGCGACGCTCATGTGCGGGAACAGGGCGTAGGACTGGAACACCATGCCGGTGTCGCGGGCATAGGGTGGCAGCCGCGTCACGTCGCGCCCGCCGATGACGACGCGACCGGCGGTGGGCTCGATGAAGCCCGCGACCATCCTGAGCGTCGTGGTCTTGCCGCAGCCGGAGGGGCCCAGCAGCGCCACCAGCTCGCCCTGGCGGATGTCGAGGTCGACGCCGGCGACCGCGGTCGCCTCGCCGTAGCGCTTGGTGACGCCGTCGAGCTGAAGGGTGCCCATCAGACGATCCGCGACAGCTTCACGAACCGGTCGGTGACCAGCATCAGGATCGTCACCATCAGGATCTGCGCGGTCGCGACGGCGGCCAGGGTCGGGTCCATTCGGAATTCCAGGTAGCTCAGCATGGCGACCGGCAGCGTGGTGCGCCCCGGGCCGACGAGGAGGAGGTTGAGTTCGAGGTTCTCGAAGCTCGCCACGAAGGAGAACAGGGCGGCGGCCACGATGCCGGGCCGCAGCATCGGCAGGGTGATGCGGGCAAACACCGTGAAGGGCTTCGCGCCGAGATTGGCCGCCGCCTCCTCCGCCGCGCGGTCGAGCCCGGCGAGGCTCGCGGTGACGAGGCGCACCGTCCAGGGAATCGTGATGAGGACGTTGGCGGCCACGAGCCCGCCCAGCGTCGCCTTGATGTCGGTGTCGAGCCAGTCCTCGGCCCTGAGATAGAACATGTAGAGGGCCGACCCCGCGACGATCGCCGGCACCGCGAGCGGGGCGAGCAGGAAGGTGCTGATAAGCCCGCGGCCCGGGATGCGTCCCCGCACCAGCGCCAGCGCCGCGGCGGTGCCGAGCGGCACGCCGATCGCCGTGGCCATGAGGGCGATCTGGAGCGAGGTGAGGAAGCCGCGGGCGAAGTCGCGCTGCGCCCAGGCGTTGAGGTACCAGCGCCAGGTGAGCCCGTCGGGCGGGAAGGTGACGATCTCCTGGTCGAAGAACGAGGTGACGACCACCATGACGATCGGCGCGAACACGACCGCGTAGGCCAGCACGACCGCCGCCAGGACGGCGAGGCGGCCGAGCCGGGCCGGAAGGCCGGGCCCGGCGGGGGAGAGGGTGGCGGCGCGCATGCGGCTCACGGCTTCGAGGTGACGACAGCTGATCTATTTGTAGGACAGGTTTCCACCCCTTTGGCAAGGCGGGTCCCGGCCCGGGCGGCGCGGGGATGTTGGCAAGAGGGGTGCCAAGGCGCTCGGGTCGTCACGCCACGGCCTCGCGGAAGCGCGGGCCGGCGAAGGCGGCGTCGCCCGCCTGGCCGGCGATGAGCTGCGGCAGCACCGCCTTCCAGGCCTCTATCAGATCGCGAAAATACTCGGGATCGGGCCGCAGCACCGTCTGCACGCCCATGCCGCGCATCAGGTTGACGGTCAGGTTGAGAATGATCCGGGCCTCCCGAGGCGGCCGGGATTCGGCGTCGCAGAACTCGACCCAGATCGCGTCGAGGGCGGCGTGGAAGCGCTGCACCACCGGGATCAGGCTGTCGCGCAAGGCCGCGTCGGTGCGGGATTCGCTGATGAGCTCCAGCGAGACCAGGAAGAACCGGCCGGAGAAGAGCGGCCACAGGAACTCGACGAAGTCGGCGAGCGGAAGCGCCCCCGAGCGCACGTCCTGCGACACCGACCGGATCGCCGCGGTGCCGTCGTCGAGCAGGGTCTCGAGCGCCGCCTGCACCAGGTCGGCCCGGGCGGGGAAGTGGTGCAGTAGCGCCCCGCGGGAGACCTGCGCCCGCTCGGCGATCCGGTGCGTCGTCGCGGCGTGGTAGCCGACCGCGTGGATCTCGTCGATCGTCGCGCGCACCAGCCGCTCGCGGGTCGCGAGGCTGCGCGCCTGGGGCTGCCGTCCGGCCTGCGTCACCGATCCTCCGGGGGCTGTCCGCCTGATAAAAAAACAAGCTTGCCTGTTTTTTTATCGCTGTCCAGTGTGCGGTCGCCTCCTCACGCGCCCATCCCCAGGGCCGCGCCGCACGAAGAAGGGACCGCCCGCATGAGCGCCGACCTCGTCCTGTTCCGCAACGCTAGGGTCCTCGACGGCCGCCACGACACCGCGCTCGACGGAACCGACGTGCTGGTCGAGGGCGGCACCATCCGGGAGGTCTCGGACCGGCCGCTGACCGCCTCATCGGCGCGGGTGATCGATCTCAAGGGCCGCACGCTGATGCCGGGCCTGATCGACTGCCACGTCCACGTCATCGCGACGATCCCCGATCTCGGCGCCAATGCCGAGCTGCCGGATTCGCTGGTGGCACTCCGCACCGCGAAGATCATGCGCGGGATGCTGATGCGCGGCTTCACCACTGTGCGCGACCTCGGCGGCGCCGATCACGGGCTGGTCATGGCGGTGCGTGAAGGCCTGATCGACGGCCCGCGCCTCGTCATTTGCGGCAAGGCGCTGTCGCAGACCGGCGGCCACACCGATTATCGCGGCCGCTACCACGCCCGCGACGTGAGCCATTACGGGACCAAGCTCGGCGCCATGGGCCGGGTCTGCGACGGGGTCGACGCGGTGCGCCGGGTGGCACGGGAGGAGATCAAGGCCGGGGCCGACTTCATCAAGATCATGGCCAATGGCGGCGTGTCCTCGCCGACCGACCCGATCGCCTTCCTCGGCTACTCGGTCGAGGAGCTCAGGGCGATCGTCGAGGAGGCGAACAACGCCCAGACCTATGTCGCCGCCCACCTCTACACCGACGCGGCGATCCGCCGGGCGGTGGAAAACGGGGTGATCTCGGTCGAGCACGGCAACCTGGTGAGCCCCGAGACCGCGCGGCTGATCCGCGAGAAGGGTGCCTACGTGGTGCCGACCAACGTCACCTTCGACGCGCTCGCGAAGGAGGGCGCGAGCTTGGGCCTGCCGCCGGCCTCGGTCGCCAAGATCGAGGACGTGCGCGAGGCGGGGCTGTCCGCCCTCGAGACCCTGCGCGATGCCGGCGTGATGATGGCCTACGGCACCGATCTCCTCGGCGAGATGCACCGGCACCAGTCGGAGGAATTCGTGATCCGCGGCCGCTGCCTGCCGGCGATCGAGGTGATCCGCTCGGCCACGGTCAATGCCGCCAAGGTCGTGCGTCAGGAGGGCAAGGTCGGCGTGGTGGCGCCGGGCGCCTTCGCCGACCTCATCGTGGTCGACGGCGATCCGCTCGCCGACCTCTCGCTCCTCACCGGCCAGGGCCGGCACCTGCGGGCAATCATGATCGACGGACGCTTCGTGAAGGACGAACTCGCGGCGTAGAAGTCCCGGCCCGCAGGCTTGGCCGGCATCGGAGAACAGCGTCGGCGGCTCCCGGCACGAGGGCCGGCGGGCGCCGCGCCTACCGCCAGCCAGGGCCCCGCCCGGGTGGGTTGTGCCGGGACGAACCCGCGATCCCGGTATCCTGCGCGGGAGCGGGGATTTCTCCTCTTGGAGCGATGCCGGGCGAGGCCGGCCCGGCATCGTGGATCGCGCGGTGCGCATCTTGCTGCGGCCCCGCGGTCCGGCGGGGTCGGTAGACCCGCGGCGTCCTCAGCAGACGCGCGACTTGCCTCAGCAGACGCGCGACTTGGCGCTGCAGCAGGTCGAGGCCGGCGGCGGGCAGGCCGGGGCCGGCGGGGGGCAGGGCGGCGGGCAGGCAGGCAGGCAGCAGCCACCCGCGACGGAGCCGAGGGCCTTGACGTCGAGCTTCTTCATGATGCCGTTCTCTGTCTGTCGCGGGTCTGGTCGCGCCCGCAGTTTCAGACTGTGCGATGGGTCGAAGGCTGTCTATCGCCGCTTTTTTACTGTTACAATTAGAAAAATTTGGAAACATGAGATTGTTTGATTATGCAATGACTTGATGCATTAGGCCTGACGCTGCGTAGGTATTTTTTGTCCGGGTAAAGGCGGGGACTGGATAAGGAATGCCGCCGGACGGGCGAGCAGGGCAGCGGCCCTGCGTCTCCGCACCGGCGCCGCGGGCGCCGGCTTCGTCCGGGCGGCGCTCAGAACGCCAGCTTCATCCCCCCGACGACGCTCCGCGGCGCGCCGGCGAAGATCGAGCCGGTAGTGGTGGCGAGCACGCCGGCCCCGTTCTGCAACCCGGTCACCGCGCTGATCGAGTTCGCCAGCGGCTGGGCCGAGGCGATGTAGGTCGTGTTCAGCAGGTTGCGCACCTCGACGTAGAGGCTGAGGCGCTTGGCGTAGGCTCCGACGAGGTCGGTGTCGTAGTGGACGTTGGCGTTGAGGATCGCGTAGCCCGGCGCCCGCAGCAGGTTGGCGTTGTCGAGGAAGAAGCCGTCCTGGTAGACCGCCTCGACGAAGGCGCCGAGACCCTTCAGCGGTCCTGTCGGCTGGTCATAGCCGATGCGGGCGAGGAGCTGGTGGGCCGGCACGCCCGGGATCAGGCGGCCCGCCCGGTCGAACCGCGCGGTCAGGGATCCGGCGCTCAGCTGCTCGACGTAGCGGGTGTAGAACTGGTCGTTGAGGCCGTAGGCCGCGAAGGCGCGCCAGCCCGGCGAGAACGCCCACTCGGCCCCCGCCTCGATGCCGCGATGCTCCGAGGCCGGGGCGTTGAAGGTGTAGCTCAGGAGACCCGCCCCCGGCGACTGGGTGACGAACTCGTTGCGGAAGAACTCGTAGAAGCCGGTCAGGCTCAGGCGCAGGTCGGGCAGGGGCGACCAGTCGGCCCCGAGGTCGAAGCCGAGATTGGTCTGGGTGCGCAGGTCTGTGTTGTTGCCGGGCACGCCGGCCGGGGTCACGAACAGCAGGCTCGCCGCGGGGGTGGCGTAGCCGGTGGCGACGCGGCCGCGGAACGCCCATGCCGCGTCGGGCCGGTAGACCAGCGCCAGCTCCGGCGCGACGTTGAGGAAGCTGCGATCGATGTCGGCCAGGGCCTGCGTCGTGCCGCTCGCCGAGTAGCCGTAGGTGAGGGTCCGGCCCTTGAGCCAGGTATTCTCGGCCGAGACGCCGACGACCCCGGTCCATTGCTCGGAGAGCGCGACCTCGGCCCGGGCCCGGCCGCCGAGGTTCGACTGCACAGCCTCCTGGTTGCTGGTGAGCGCCCCGAGCCGGGGCCCGCCATAGGGTGCGCGGTTGTAGAGCGCGATGTGGTTGTCGATGGCGCTGTAGGACAAAGCCGCGTAGCCGACGACCGGCAGGCCGAAGGCTTGCGTGCGGTGCGTGATGTCCGACAGGACGGTGTAGGACGGATAGCTGCCGCGCGAGGACGAGGTGTAGAACGGCTGGTCGAAGTTGCGCTCGTCGAAGCCGACCTGGGTGCGCCAGGTGGTGTCGGCGTCGATGTCGTGCTCCCAGCGCGCGGCGATCAGCGTGCGGCGGTCGTTGCGGCCGAAGGCGCCCTCGTCCGCCGTCACCGGCACGATGGCGCCGAAGGCGCCGTTGCGGAACAGGTTGAAGGTGGTGCAGCCCGCCGCCGCCGTGGCGGCGCTGGCGCAGCCGCGCTGGTAGGGGTTGATCCGGTACTGCGCCAGCGACGAGCGGGCGGGCAGGTCGACGTCGACGAGGTTGTTGACGACCTTCAGGGTGAAGCGGTTGTCCGGTGTCGGGGTGTAGCTCGCCAGCAGGTTGACGGTCTGGGTGTTGGCGCTGGCGTGGTCCTGGAAGCCGTTCAGGCGGAAATCGCTGGCGAACAGGCTGACCTCGTAGGGACCGCTCACTCCCCCGACGGTGAAGTAGTGGTTGAGGTAGCCGAAGCTGCCGGCATCGACGCCGATCTCGTAGCCGTCGATCTCGCGCCCGGTGCGCGTGCGGAAGGCGAGCGCGCCGCCGGTGGCGTAGTTGCCGAACAGCGGGGATTGCGGCCCGCGGAAGACGTCGATGCGCGAATAGGCCCGCGGATCGGCGAGGTCGAAGCGCGAGGCGCCGTCGGCCTGGGTGACGACGAAGCCGTCCTCCAGCACCACCATGTTCTTGATGACGCCGGTCGAGCGGGCGTTGTTGCCGCGGATCGACACCACCACGTCGCGCGGGCCGTTGCCCTGACGCACGCTGACGCCGGGGCTGTTGACCAGGACCTGGCCGACGCTGGTCGCCGGGCGGTCGGCGATCACGTCCTGCCGGCCGATCGCCGTCACGATCTCGCCGACCGGGCGCTCGATCACGCTCGGGGCCGAGCCCGGCGGGGCGGCGACGCCGAAGGCGGGACCGGGCGGGCCGGCGCCGGCGACCGAGATCTCGTCGAGGGCGATGGTCTCCTGCGCCAGGGCGGCGCCGGGGATCAGGGTGAGGAGGAGGGCGAGCGCGCGCGGGCGCAGGCCGGAACCGGGGAGGGGCGGCATCGGACGTCTCGTCGGAAAGCGGGGCGGCGCGTGGGCGCCGGCAAGGGTTCGCGTCAGGCGGCCGCCGGCCGCCGGAGGCTCCGCCGCAGGCCGAGCCCGGCGGCGTCGAGGGCGATCATCGCCAGGATCGCGAGCCCGGTGAGCGGGAACAGGATCCCCATCGCGGCGACGAGGCCGGTGACGGCGCCGACCGCCCGGCGGTCGTCGGGCCAGGCCGGCACGCCGAGGCGGCCCGCGGGGCGGCGCTTCCACCACATCACTGCGGCGGTGACGGCGAGCAGGATCGTGGCGAGGCAGAAGGCCAGCATCAGGAACTGGTTGAGCCGCCCGGCGACCTCGCCCTTGTGCAGCCCGATCCCGTACTGGATCCCGCGCCCGACGATCCCGATGTCGGCAAACCGGACGTTCACCAGCGGCCGGCCGCTATACTGGTCGAGGGAGATCATCCGCTGGCGGGTGACGTCGCGCGGATAGGCGGCAGCGGCGTAGACGCCGGTCGGCCCCTCCGGCAGCGCCAGCTCGTAGCCCGCCGGCATGCCGAGATCGGTCAGGATCTCGGCCGCCCGGTCGATGCCGATCGGCACGCCGTCGCGGATGTCCGAGCGCGGCAGCGGCGCGGCCTCGAGCGCCCAGCCGGTCTGGTCGAGCACCGCGCCCACCGGCACCGTCGAGACCGGCACCCCGGCCCAGAGCGCGTTCGGCTGGCCGAGCCCGGCCCGGTTCGACACCGCCCGGATCTGGTCGCCCCACAGGATCGACCACGGCAGGCCGGTGGCGGCGAGGAAGAACAGGCCGGCCCCGGCGACGAAACCGGTGACGGCGTGCAGGTCGCGCCACCACACCCGCCGCGCCGGCGTGCCCCGCACCGAGACCACTCCGCCGCCTTGTCCGCCCTTTCGGCCGCGCGGCCACCACAGGTAGATCCCGCTCAGGACCAGGATCAGCGTGAAGCCGGCCACGACCTCGATCAGGCCGTTCGCCACCGGTCCGAAATACGCCAGGCTGTGCAGCCGGCGCACCACCATCATCGCCTCCTCGCTGCGTCCGACCCGGTCGAGGACGGCGCCGTCATAGGGGTCGAGGTAGACGAGGGTTTTGCCCGTCGGGCCCGCCATCGTGACCACCGCCGCGCGGTCGGGCGCCTCCGGGCTGGCATAGGTCGTGGGCTGGGCGTCCGGCACCGCGTCGGCGGCGATGAAGACCAGCCGCTCGGGCGAGAGCGGCGCCGTCGCGCGCACCGGCACGACGGTGCGGTGGGCAAACAGCTTGCGGTTGATCTCGTCCTTGAACAGGTAGACCGACCCGGTCACCGACAGGAGGACCAGGAACGGCAGGCAGAGGAGGCCGGCATAGAAGTGCCAGCGCCACACCGCGCGATGCAGGGCATCGCGCAAGGGAGCGCGCCCCGGGGCGGGGGCGGAGGAGACGGGCATGGGGCGAGAATCCGCGGAAGGCTGACTGATCGAGGCGGGCGTAAGCGGTCGATCAGGCCTGCGGCGGTCCTCGTGGGCTGGCGCTCGCGGCGGGCGGCGCGCGGGCCGGGCGCTCGTCGGCGGCGGGAGGTATGCGCTCGGCGACGCCCGGGCGGTCCCAGGCGAGGTGGAAGGCGAGGAGGAGCGGGCCTGCGAGCGCGACGGGATGGGCCGCGACGCAGCAGGCGAGGGCGCAGTGGGTGCCGCCCTGCGGGACGCCGTCCGCCCCCTCGTAATGGCAGATCACCGCGCCCGGGGCAGCTTGCGCCGGCACGGGGGCAAGGGCGCCGAGCAGGACCTGCAGGCACAGCGCGTAGAGCGCGACCACCGCGATGGTCGCGCGACCGATCGACCGTGCCGGTGGGTTCACGCGCATGACACGAGGGCGTAGGCCGGCGCACCGGACAGCGTCAATGTCGAAGGATGGCAAGCGGACCGATTCCCGGCCGGTGGTGCCGCTGGAGCACGCGCGCCGCCGCGTGCAGTCGAATGATGGTCCGGTCCAGTATCCACGCAGCGCGATGCCCGGATTCCGGACGTGATACCGCCGTGACGCCCCAGTCTCTGGGTCGAAGTCTGCCCCAGGGTCACAGTTCCGGACCGCGGTTTCGCGCGCCCCGCTTAAGCGCGAATTAACCGTAATGAGCGATTGTCGGCCTTGATACTCATCCATGGCCCGACCAGGCCGACGGGACACACGCCATGGGGCTCGACGTCTTCCAGAGCATTCGCGCGACGCAGCCGGGCACCGAGTGCGACCGATTTGAGCGGAGCTTCGTCGCGAATCTCGGCGGTGTGCTCCAGTCGATCGGTGCGGGCAAGGGCCCGACGCCGGCCAACGCCGCCGCCCGGCCGCGGGACTGGGACGCGCTGATCGCGCATGTCCGCAAGGCCGCGTCCGGCCCCGGCGAGGCCGAGACGGAGCTTCGGCAGCGCGAGCGGCGGGCCCAGATCCTGCTGCGCAGCGCCCACAAGCGCCTCGACGAGGCCGCCGCGCGGGAGAATCAGGTCGAGTCGCGGGTGCGCGCGGCGGAAGCGAGAACCCACGCGGCGGAGGCGAGGGCGCTCGCGGCGGAGGACGCCGCCCGCGCCGCCGAGGCGCGGGCCGTCGTGATGCTCGAGGCGGCGGACGCCCGCGCGCGCCGCGCCGAGGAGGCCGCCCGCAGCGCCCTCGACTGGCTCCAGCGCGTGCAGCGGGCGGAACCCGGCGGCGCACCGGCCCTGGCGCCGTCCCACGCCCACCGGCTCCGGCGCGTCGCCTGAGCGGACGCTTGGACACGCGGCGTCTCTGCGGATCCCGGATCTACCCCGGCGTCGTCTCGGCCGTCAGGAATGTGGTGTCGCGTTGCGGCGGAGTTTGCCCTGGTTCTTCGATTTCTCCGTGTTTCGCGCGACGACCGGGCCTTCGCGATGCCGAACCTGACCCAGGCTCGAATGGCTGACGACGCGGCGAGGCGACAGGATCACGTCTCGACCAGCCCCGTCGTGCTGCCCGAGGCCTCCGAATCCGGCCGGCCGTGCGGCAGGGCGAGATATTCCTCCGATCGCATCTCGATCAGGCGCGAGACCGTGCGCTCGAACTCGAACGCCTCGCGGCCGGAATCGGCGAGGTAGAGCCCGGTCGGCTCGGCCGCCGCCGAGGCCAGAAGCTTGGTGCGGGTGTCGTAGAGCGCGTCGACCAGGATGATGAAGCGCTTGGCCTCGTTCCTCTGGGGCATGTCCATCACCGGGATGTTCTCGACGATCACGGTGTGGAAGCGCTCAGCCAGCGCCAGGTAGTCGGCGGCGCCGAGCGGCCGGGCGCAGAGATCCGCGAAGGTGAAGCGGGCGACGCCGCCGGCGGCCTCGGGGATCGCCACGTCGTGGCCCTTGACCTGGATCGTCGTCGGCCGGCCCTGCGGCTCGCCCGACAGCGCCCGGAAGGCGCCGGTGAGCGCGGCCTGCGCCGCCTCGTCCGCCGGCACGTGGTAGACCGGGCTGCCGCCGAGTTTCTCGAGGCGGAAATCGGTGCGCGAGTCGAGCCGCACCACCGCGACACGCTCCTTCAGCTGCTCGATGAAGGGCAGGAACAGGGCGCGGTTCAACCCGCCCTCGTAGAGCCGGTCGGGCTCGACGTTCGAGGTCGCCACCATCACGACGCCGCGGGAAAACAGCGCGGTGAACAGCCGCCCGAGGATCATCGCGTCGGCGATGTCGGTGACGGTGAACTCGTCGAAGCAGAGGAGCCGCGCCTCCGCCGCCAGCGCCTCGGCCACCGGCGCGATCGGGTCGTCGCCCCGCGCCGTGCCCTGCTTCACCGCCTGGCGGTGGCGGTGGATGCGCTCGTGCACGTCGCCCATGAAGGCGTGGAAGTGCACCCGGCGCTTCGAACCCGGCGCCGCCTCGTGGAAGAGGTCCATCAGCATGGTCTTGCCGCGGCCGACGAGACCCCAGACGTAGAGGCCGCGCGGGCCGGCGACCGGCTCCGGCTGGCGTCCGAACAGCCGGCCGAAGAGTCCGGGACCCGCCGGCGGCGGCACCTCGGCGAGGTCGCGGATCACCCCGTCGAGGCGGGCGACGAGGCCGGTCTGGGCGGGATCGCGCTCGATCGCCCCCGACTCGACCAGGGCGTCGTAGCGGGCGGCGACCGGGCCGCGGGCGGGGGAAGCGGGGCTTTGGGTCACCGGCGGGGCTTATCGCGCGGGCGCGGCCCGTGCAATGCGCGCAGGTCCCGGCAATGCGGTCGGATCATGGCGGACGCATGCGCCGGCGGCACGGCCGCCGTGACGTGCCGAAGCGGAACGGCACGCCTATCTGCTGCATTGCACAATCCCGGTCGCCGACCGGGACGGGGAAACGCTCGAGACCGTTCCGCACCTGTCCGGAGCACACCTCGAGAATGCAAGATCGCCTCCAGCCTACCCGACATCCTGCCGGCGCCCTGGTGCGGCGCCTGTGGTCGAGCGACCGCGACGCGGTCGTGTCGCTGTTCCAGAGCCTCGACCCGGAATCCCGCTTCGACCGCTTCATGGGCGCGGTGAGCGAGGCCCGGGCGGCGTCCTACGCCGCGCATGCGGTCGCCGCCGAGGGCCAGATCTTCGGCGCCTTCATGGACGGAGCCCTGCGGGGCGTCGGCGAATTGCGACCCGCGGGCGCCAAGGGCGAGGCCGAGATCGCCTTCACGGTGGCGCCCGGCCATCGCGGCCGCGGTCTCGGCGCCGCCCTCGGCGCGCGCCTCGCCGAGGCCGCCCGCAACGGCGGCACGCGCCGGCTGCACCTGCGCTGCCTGCCCGGCAACCGGCGGATGCGGGCGCTCGCCCGGCGCCTCGGCGCCGAACTCCCCCTCGGCGGCCGGGAGGTCCACGCCGTCCTGGCGCTGAGCCCGCCGACGATGTTCTCGCTCTGGCGCGAGGGGGTCGACGGGTTGTTCGACGTCGCGGCGGCCTCCGTCGCCTGCGTGGCCGCCTGGCCGGGCCTGCCGGGGATCTGACGCCGTTTGGCTGGCGCGGCTAAGCAGATTTCGCCGAAGTGGTTGCCGGTTCGGCGCCAAAAATCTGCGGTAAAACAAGAACCTAGGCGGACGAAGCGTTGGTCTGCCAACGCAAGTCTGCTTAGCCCGCGACCTGTGGAGGGATGAAGAAAGTCTTGACCGGGACCCGGGCTTGCCACGATCCGGCCCCGGCCGCGCCGGATTGTCGGGCTCAAACGGAGACTTGAGATCCGAGGAGGGGACGTCCCGATGCAGCCCGTCCGTACCCTACGCGGCGACGAGAACGCCGCGCAGAGCCAATCGACCGTTGGCCAGTCGAACCTGAGTCAGTCGAACCTGGAGCGCTCCGTCGCGGCGGCGCTCCGCACCATCGCGGCGGTCCAGGCGGAGCGCAACGCTCCCCCGGTCCGCTCCGCCCGCCTGCGGCTCGCGACGGTCTACGGCGTCACCCGCCTCCAGAAGCGGCGGGAGCGCGAGGCGGGTTAGGGCATCGTCCGACGAAGCGGATACCGGTTCGTCGAAGGTATGCGGCAAAACAAGAGCTTGGGGAGCTTCACGATCGCAGCGCGATCGTGAAGCGCTCTAGCCGCGCGCCAGCTCCCAGCCCCGCTCGGCGAGCGCGATGCCGAGCGCGCCCTTCTGGCTCGCCTCGTCGCTCGACGCGTTGCCGGCCTGCGCGCGGGCGAGCACGCCCTCGAGGATCACCGCCAGGCGAAACAGCGCGAAGGCGACGTGGAACGGCGTGATGCCGTCGCTGCGCCCGGTGCGCTCGCAGTAGCGGCGCACGTACTCGTCCTGGGTGGGGATGCCGAGTGCGGGCAGGTCGCGCCCGAGCATGCCGCGATAGGCCGACGGGTCGGTGTTGTAGGCGATGCAGTTGTAGCCGAGATCGGCGAGCGGGTGGCCGAGGGTGGCAAGCTCCCAGTCGATGATGCCGATCACCCGCGGCTCGGTCTTGTGGAAGATCATATTGTCGAGGCGGAAGTCGCCGTGGACGATCCGGGTCTCGTCGCTGTCGGCCGGGATGTGGGCCGGCAGCCACTCCGCCAGCCGGTCGATCGCGGCGTTCTCGCGGGTCTTCGAGGCGACCCACTGCTTCGACCAGCGCTCGATCTGGCGCTGGAAGTAGTTGCCGGCGCGACCGAAATCGGCGAGCCCGATCGCCGAAGGCTCGACGAGGTGGAGGCGGGCGAGCGCCTCGTTCATCCCGTAATAGATCCCCGCCCGCTCCTCGCGCGGCAGTTCCGGCAGCAGCGGGTCCCAGAACACCCGGCCGTGCAGGCGCTCCATCAGGTAGAACGGGGTGCCGATGACGTCCGCATCGGCGCAGTAGGCCACCGCCTGCGGCACCGGCACGTCGGTGCGCGAGAGCGCCTGCAGCACCCGGAACTCCCGATCGACGGCGTGGGCCGACGGCAGGAGCTTGCCCGGCGGCTGCTTCCTCAGCACGTACTCGCCGGCCTCGGCCATCACCAGGAAGGTCGGGTTCGACTGCCCGCCGCGCATCTGGCGCAGCTCGCGCAGGCGACCCAGCCCCTGCCCGGCGAGGAACGCTTCCAGCGCCTCGGTCGGGAAGCGGTGCGCCTCGCGCACCGGGATGGTCTCGGGCAGGTCCGACGGGGATGGGGCGTTCATGCGACCTTCGCGGCCTCTCAAGCGGGCGTTTCCTGCCCGGACCATGCCCCAGCCGTCGCCCCGGGTCATTCATGCACCGCAGCAATTCGCCGGGACCCGTCGATAGCCCACTGATTTCGCCGCATTTTCCGGCAATCGGATGGGCGAGCGCGCGCCCCGCGCGCCCTGGAGCAGCGGCCGATCGACCGCTGCTCTAGGTCATTGATTCTGCCGCATTTTCTGAGATCGACCGGTATCCACTTCGTCGGAAAATGCTCTAGAGTGCCCGCATGATTCGCGCATCCGTCCTCGCCGCCCTCGGCCTGTCCCTCCTCGTCCTGCCCGCCGAAGCCCGGCAAAAGCCGAAGGCGGAGGCAGCGCCCCCGAGCCTCCAGGCGAGCCCCATCGGCACCTTCGGCGACTGGAACGTCTTCGCCGCCGGCGAGGGCAAGTCGCGCATCTGCTACGCCATCAGCCAGCCGCAGGTGCGGCTGCCGAAGAGCCTCAAGCGCGATCCGGCCTACCTCTTCGTCACCGTGCGCAAGGGCGAGAAGGTCAACAACGAGGTCGCGGTGATGCTGGGCTTCGCCCCGAAGCCCGGCAGCGGCCAGGCGACCACGACCGCCGCGGCGAACGGCGCGGTGCCGGCCCCGGCCTCCTCGGCCTCCGACCCGAGCCTCGCGATCGGCGCGGCCCGCTACGCGCTGGTGGTGAAGGGCGCCAACGCCTGGGTGCAGAACCCGGCCGACGAGAGCAAGGTCGTCGCTGAGATGAGCCGCGGCAAGAAGGTGATCGTCAAGGCCGTCTCGCAGCGCGGCAACGCCTCGACCGACGAGTACGCCCTCGACGGCTTCGGCGAGGCGATGAAGCGCACGCGGGACGAGTGCAAGTAGTGAAAAAATCACGTGAAGGATAGGGCGCGAGATCCCCTCTCCCGAGTCGGAGAGGGGTAGGGGTGAGGGTGGCTTGGGTTCAGAATGAAGCTCCAACCGTTGAGCTGCGCAGCTCGACAGTTCGAGCTTTATCCGTAAGCCGAGCCACCCTCACCCCCGGCCCCTCACCCACACGGGAGAGGGGAGGCCTCCGCCAATTTCTGCCAACGTATTTGCCCGCGGCGCTGGGTAGATTCGGCCCCCGCCCATCGCGTTTCGGCCCGAATACCCCTATATGCCGCGGTAATCCGCTTCCTTCGAAGGTCTGCAATATCATGGCGACGGCGTCGTTCGACACCGCCCGGCGCGGGACTGGCGCCGTTTCCGAGCAACCCCCGGCGATCGAGAAGACGCCCGAGGTCCGTCCCGAGGCGCTGGAGACCACCGGCCCGACCTCGCTGGTCGGCCTCACCCGCGAGGCGCTCAAAGGGCGGCTCGCCGCCATCGGCGTGCCCGAGCGCGAGCAGCGCATGCGCGCCGGCCAGCTCTGGCACTGGATCAACGTGCGGGGGGCCGCGTCCTTCGACGAGATGACCAATGTCAGCAAGGTGCTGAAAGGCCAGCTCGCCGGCATCCACACCCTCGACCGGCCCGAGGTGGTGAACGAGCAGGTGTCGCGCGACGGCACCCGCAAGTGGCTGATCCGCATGCCGCCGACCGGCCGGCACGACCACAATCGCGGCGCCGAGATCGAGTGCGTCTACATCCCGGCCAACGACCGCGGCACGCTCTGCGTCTCGTCGCAGGTCGGCTGCACGCTCACCTGCTCGTTCTGCCACACCGGCACGCAGCGCCTGGTGCGCAACCTCTCAGCCCAAGAAATCGTCTCGCAGCTGGTGGTGGCCCGCGACCGCCTCGGCGACTGGCCCGGCAAGACCCCGCCGAAGGGCGCCTTCGTGCCGGTCGACGGCTCGCGCTTCGTCTCGAACATCGTGTTCATGGGCATGGGCGAGCCGCTCTACAACGTCGACAACGTCATCGACGCGGTCGGGGTGATGAGCGACCACGAGGGCTTGGGCCTGTCGCGCCGGCGCATCACCGTCTCGACCTCCGGCGTGGTGCCGCAATTCGAGCGCCTCGGCCTCGAGGCCAACGCCATGCTGGCGATCTCGCTCCACGCCGTGCGCGACGACCTGCGCAACGAGCTGGTGCCGCTCAACCGCAAGTACCCGATCCGCGACCTGCTCCAGGCCTGCCGCGACTATCCGGGCGTGTCGAACGCGCGCCGCATCACCTTCGAGTACGTGATGCTGAAGGGCGTCAACGACTCCGACGCCGAGGCGCGGGAGCTGGTGCGCCTGCTCAAGGGCATCCCGGCCAAGATCAACCTGATCCCGTTCAACCCCTGGCCCGGCTCGAAATACGAGTGCTCGGACTGGGAGCGGATCGAGCGCTTCTCCGAGATCGTGTTCAATGCCGGCTACGCCTCGCCGGTGCGCACGCCCCGGGGCCGCGACATCCTGGCGGCCTGCGGCCAGCTCAAGAGCGAGACCGAGAAGCTGCGGGCGCGCGCCCGGCTGATGCTGGAAGAGGGCATCGGCGCCGAGGGCGTCTACGCCGCCGCGCACGACGACGACTGACCGGCCATGTCCCTCGGCCGCCTCCTCGCCGTCGCGACCGCGCTCCTGATGGCGGTCGCCTGCGGCGCCCTCGCCCTCGGGGTCGGCGTCGCCATGGACCCGGCCCTGCGCGACCTGCTGGGCGCCCTCGGCCTGTCGGGCCTCGAGGCCGTGCTGTCGGACCTCGCCGAGGGCTACGCGCCGGATCCCGGGATGATCGAGGGGGGGTTAAGCCTCGGGCGCGCCGTCCTGCTCCTCGTCGCGGTGCCGCCGGCCCTCAACGCGGTCGTCGGCGAGGTGCTGGGCTGGCGGTCCCTCGCCTGGTACGGCGGCGCTACCGGCCTCCTCACCGCGCTGCTGCCCTGGCTGATGCGCGGCGGCGCCGGACCGGCAGGGGTTGGGGAGGGGCGGGTGACGGCGATCCTGTTCTGCGCCGGCGGCATCGCCGGCCTGGTCTACTGGCTCGGTGCCGGGCGCTTCGCCGGCTGCGGGCCGGCGACGATGTGGGCGGCGCCGCGGCGATGAGCCGGCGCCCGCCCCGTCGGCGGGCTTTGCGTCAGTTATCTTACGCATCGCGGCAGTCATCAGCCCGTCGCGGCGGCGGAAGACCGGGGTGCCGAGCCGCTCCGTGAAAATCTTGTTCAGACTTGCGGGGCTAAGGTCGCGGTCTCTCCGGCGCCTTACCCAGAGACCGTCCCCGATGCCGCCGCCGCGCCGCCTCCTCGCCGTCATCGGGACAGTCCGGGCCTGGATCGCGCTCGGCGTGCTGGCTCCCCTCGGGATGCTGCTGGTCTCCGGCTTCATGCTCCACGAGATGCGGCAGGAGATGTGGTCCCGGCAGGAGGAGACGTCGCGCAACCTGCTTCAGGTCATCAAGGGCGACATCGTCCGCAACGTCGAGATCATGGACCTCGCCTTGCGGGGCATGATCGCCAAGATCGAGAACCCCCTCGTCGCCGCGGCGCCCGAAAGCCTGCGCCAGCTCTTGCTGTTCGACCGGGTCGTGACCGCCGACGGCCTGGGGATCCTGGTCCTGTTCGACGAGAACGGCTACGGCCTCCTCAACTCGCGCTACCCGACGGGCGCGGGCGGGAGCTTCGCCGACCGCGACTACTTCCAGGTCCATCGCCGGGACCCCGATGTCGGGCTCTACATCAGCAAGCCGTACCAGTCGCGGATGTCGGGCGCCTACACGGTCGCCTTCAGCCGGCGCGTCAACAAGCCGGACGGCTCGTTCGGCGGCGTCGCGGTCGGCACGCTGAAGCTGTCGCACTTCGCCGAGATGCTGGCCCGAATCGGCCTCGGGCCGAACGGCAGCATCAACCTGGTCCGGCGGGACGGCATCCGGCTCGTGCGCTTCCCCTACGACGTGCGCGACGTCGGCGCCGACGTCTCCGGCGTGCCGAACTTCCAGCGCATCGTCCACGAGCGCGACGGCAGCTTCGCCGCGCGGGCCGTCCGCGACGGCGTGCACCGGCTCTTCACCTTCACGCAGGTCGGCGACCTGCCGCTCGTCCTGTCGATCGGCCTGAGCACGGACGAGATCGAGGCCGGGTGGCGCGCCAAGGCGCTGATGATCGGCTCGAGCCTGCTGGCCCTGTTTTGCCTCGCGGTGCTGCTCGCGCTGCTGTGCGGGCGGGAATTGCGGCGGCGCGAGACGGTCGAGGCCGAGCTCGCCCGCCTGTCGATGACCGACGGGCTGACCGGGCTGCCGAACCGTCGCCGCTTCGACGAGGCCTTGGCGGTGGCCCTGGCGGCCTCCGCCCGCAGCGGCCAGGCCACCGCCCTGCTGATCGTCGACGCCGACCATTTCAAGTGCTTCAACGACCGCTACGGTCACGCGGTCGGCGACGAGATCCTGTGCGGGCTGGCGCGCTGCCTGTCGGACCGCACCCACCGCCCGCTCGACCTCGTCAGCCGGATCGGCGGCGAGGAATTCGGCGTGGTCCTGCCGGGCACCGACGCGGAGGGGGCGGCGCGGGTCGCCGAGCGCCTGCACGCGGCAGTGGCGACGCTCGCGGTGACCTCCGCCGCCCTCGGCCCCGGCGCCGTGACGGTGAGCATCGGCCTCGCGGAGGCCGTCGGCGGCACCCCGGCCGAGCTCTACCGGGCAGCCGACGCCGCGCTCTACGCAGCAAAGAGCGCGGGCCGCAACCGCACCTGCCGGGCCGAGGCACGGCCGGCCGCCGCCCATCTGCGCCTGGTCGCGGGGGCGGACGTCGCGGCGTCCTGACGGGTCAGCGGACGGTCAGCAGGATGCGGGCCGCGAAGGTGCCGAACAGCCCGGCGAACAGCCAGTCGATCCCCCGCATCAGCCGCGGCCGGGCCTGGAGCGCGCCGGTGACCCGGGCGGCGCCGAGCACCATCAGGATCCCGAGCGGCAGCGACAGGCCGACGAAGGCGAGGCCCAGGAAGGCGAGCTGGCCGGTCGGGTCGGGAGCGTCGGCGCGCACGAATTGCGGCAGGAAGGTGAGGAAGAACAGCACCACCTTGGGGTTGGTGAGGTTGACGCCGAGCCCGAGCCAGAAGGTGCGCCACAGCCCGCCCCGCACCGCCTCGGCCCGGACGTTGAGGGACGAGCCGCGGCGCAGCGCGTCGACCGCGAGCCAGGCGAGGTAGAGCGCGCCCACCACCTTCAGCACCGTGAAGGCGGTGGCCGAGGCGGCGATCAGGGCCGAGATGCCGAGCACGGCGGCGAGGGTGTGGATCAGGGTGCCGAGGCTCGTGCCCAGCACCGTCACGATCCCGGCCCGCCGCCCCGACCCGATGGTGCGAGCGAGCGTCAGGCTCATGTCGGGCCCGGGCGTGACGAACAGCACCAGGCAGGCGGCGAGGTAGGCGAGCAGCGTCGGGATGTCGGGCAGGAAGCTCATCGGGCGGGTTCCGCGGGGGCTCGATCCGGTCTGTACCCGCTCGTGGGAGCGGTGCAAGTCGGGAGTGCCGAGGGCCGCTCCTCCGGCGGCCCTCGCAAGCCACTCCCCTTTCCCGGACGACTGGAGCGTCAGCGGAAGGAGATCCGGGATCCAGGAGAGACGTGCCGCGAAGCGGCTCTGAATGTTGCGCCGTTGCAGGCACAAGGACGCTTCGCGACTTTTCACGCTGGATCCCGGATCTCCTTTCACTTCGTTCCAGTCGTCCGGGAAAGGGCGGGGGGCTCATGAGAACGGTCGATCAGTTCGGCGCCAAGTCTCGCGGGACCCCGAAACGCGAAGCGCCCGCCCGGGGGTGCCGGGCGGGCGCGAGCGGGGACGCCGGGTGATCGGGCGTCGTCGTCAGAAGGTGATGCCGCCCTCGATCATGTAGCGGTCCTGAGACGTGCGGTTGCCGGTGCGGCCGAAGCCGGTGCCGAGCGTGCCGAAGGCGAGGTCGCCGCGGGTGATGTCGTAGAGCTGGACCCGCGAGTACTCGCCGCGGACGAAGAAGCGGTCGAAGGTGAAGGTCGGGGTGACGGTGAAGGACAGGGCCGAGCTGCCCGCGCCGTAGAGCAGGCTGGTGCCGCCCGAGAACCGGTCGCCGGTCTGGGTGATGTACTCGACGCGGCCGGCCAGGGCGAAGTTGTCGGTGAAGGAGTAGGCCGCCAGGACCGCGCCGCCATAGGTCGAGGCGCCCTCGACGATGCCGATCCGGTTGTCGCGCGCGACGTTCGTGTACTGGAAGTAGGGCGTGATCGTCCACGGCCCGTTCGAGTAGGTGTAGTTGACCGACAGGATGCCGCTGTTCTGCTGGAACAGCGGGGTCGCGTAGGAGTAGCGCAGGCTGCGCGACAGCACGTCGGTGCGGTCGAGGTTGACGCCGCCGTTGATGCCGAAGGTGTTGTTGTCGTCGAGCTTGTAGGTGACGGCGCCGGTCAGCCAGCTGATGTTGCCGGAGAAGAACCCGTCGGTGCCCGCCACCGAGGCCGACCACGGGCCGTCGCTGTAGTTCACCTGCACGCCGTGGTTGATGATGTTCTCCTGGTTGAACAGGAGGCCGCGCGAGATGTTCAGGTTCTGGAAGGTGAACGGCGCCTCGGTGCCGATCAGGGTCGGCATCCGGCCGCCCTGGATCGACCACTGGTCGTTGAACACGTACTTGCCGAAGGCGACCGGCAGGGGCGTGAACAGCAGGTCGGTCTGGTCGAGGGCGCTGTAGTTGAGGAAGCCGAGGGCCGGGATCGCGTAGGCGCCGGCCTGGACGTAGAACTGGAACGGGCCGTCGGCCTTCTGGATCCAGCCCTGGATGTTGGTGAAGTCGACCCGGGCCGCCCGGTCGCTCGGCAGCGGCGCGGCCGAGAACGGGAACGGATTGGTCTGGGTGTAGGCGTAGCCGGTGAGCGCGCCGCCGACATAGATGTCGCCGAAGCCGCCGAGGGTGAAGCAGGACGGGTTCGGGTTCGGCTTGATCACGCCGCCATAGGCCGGCAGCGACAGGGTCGCCTTGCAGTGCTCGACTACGACCGCCGGCGCCGGGGCCGGGACTGCCAGGTCGGCGGCCAGGGCGGACCCGGTCGACAGCAGGGCGACGGTCAGGCTGCTGAGGGTGAAGCGCATTGCCACGGTCGATAAGTCCATCTGGGGCCAGGGCTGGCCGGGTCCAACTGCGGCCAAGCTGGCAGTGTGGCGGCACGGTGGCAAAACCTTTTGTTGGGCGTTTGCTCAAAAAATGGGCAATCTAGGCTCTGTTGCGCAGGTGTATCCGCTGCCGTGTCTTTCGCGCAACGCGGGTGGATAGGGAGCGGATACTTGGACGCCGTACGAATGACGCTGCCGCGGGGCGCCTCTCCGCTGGGGCACCTGCGTACAGGCCGTGCCCGGTGCATGATTCGGCGGCCCCCGTCGCGCCCCGCGGAAGGGATAGGGCTGTCTCGCATCACGCCGCGACCGGTCGAAGAACCGCGCGGCGGGAGCGGGAGACCTCACGCCTCCTCGGCCAGCATCCGCCGCAGCCAGTCGATGAAGGCGGCGGCCGCCGGCGAGAGCGGCCGGTCCGCCGCCGGCACGGCCGCGAAGCCGCCGGCGAAGCGGTGCAGGCCGCACGGCGCGACGAGGCGCCCCGCCGCGAGTTCGTCGCGCACCAGCATCTGCTCCACCAGGGCGATCCCGAGCCCCGACAGGGCGGCCTCGATGCACAGGCCGTTATGCGGGAAGGCGCTGTCGCGCTCCGCCGTGATCCGCATGCCCGTCGCCGCCTCCCAGGCCGGCCAGGAATGCGGGGTGTATTCGTGCACGATCCGGGTTTCGGCGGCGAGCCGCCCGTCCTCGCGCCGGATCGGGTAGCCGGGCGCGCAGACCACCCCGAAGGCGACGTCCCCGAGGCGGATCGCCCGCGCCTCGTCGCGGAGCGGGCGGGCGAGCCGGTCCCAGCTCAGCACCAGGTCGGCGCCGTCGTCGCGGACCTCCCGGGCCGAGGTCATCGAGAGGCGCACCTGCACCGTCGGCCGCTCGCGGTAGAAGCCCGACAGGCGCGGCACCAGCCAGCGCATCGCGAAGGTCGCCCCGCAAGCGAGGTGGACGTTGGCGCCGCGCCCGGCATCGCGCAGCCGCGCGAATCCCCGCTCGAGGTCGTCGAGCACCCCCGCCACCACGCCCCGGAACACCTCGCCGGCGGGGGTGAGCCGCAGGCCCGTGCCGGCCTTCTCGAACAGGGCGGTGCCGGCCTGCTCCTGCAACGCCCGCACCTGGCGCGACACCGCGCCGTGGGTGCGCCCGAGCTCGCCCGCCGCCTTCGTCACCGAGCCGAGGCGCGCCGCGGCCTCGAAGGCGCGCAGCGAGGAGAGCGGCGGCAGCTGGCGCATGGCGGAGCCTTGTGAGTTTCGCTCACGGAGCGGATGGAAGAACTCAATATACGGGAGCGCCCGTCCCGGGTAGCTCTGCGGTGCCAGAGCGAGAAGGAGACCTGCCGTGGCCGCCACCGTCATCCCGTTCCCGATGCACCGCGTCGTCGGCGCCCCGCGGAGCCTGATCGTGAGCCGCGCGCACGAACCGCAGATGTCCGGCGTGGCGATCCTGCGAGGCTGGTTCCGGCGCTGGAGCGCCCGCCGCAGCCTCGCCCGCGGCCTGCCGTTCATGACCGACGAGACCCTGGCCGATGTCGGCCTCACCCGGGCGGAGGCGCACGCCGAGGCGCAACGCCCGTTCTGGCGGGCCGGCCTGCACGATGTCGCCTGATCGACGCGATGTCGCCCGAGCACGGCGCGGCCCGATGCCTTGCGCCCGCCGCCGGTTGACCGGTCGCGGGGCCGCTGCCAGCCTGCTCCCCGCCGGGGCCGCGAAGATGCCCCGCCGGGAGGATACCTCGTGACCCACCGCGTCCGCGCCGCCATCCTGCACCACGCCCCCGTCGGGCGGCCCTACGCCGAGAGCCGGCCGCTGCGCATCGAGACGATCGATCTCGATCCGCCGGGGCCGGACGAGGTGCTGGTGAAGATCGCCGGCGCCGGCCTGTGCCACTCCGACCTCTCGGTCATCAACGGCGACCGGGTCCGCCCAGTGCCGGTGGCGCTCGGGCACGAGGCCTCGGGGGTCGTCGAGGAACTGGGACCCGGCGTCACCGACCTGAAGCGCGGCGACCACGTGGTGATGTCGTTCGTGCCGACCTGCGGCGGCTGCGCGCCCTGCCGCGAGGGGCGCGGCGCCCTGTGCGAGCCCGGCAACGCCGCGAATGCCCGCGGCACGCTGCTGTCGGGAGAGAAGCGCATCCGCTGCGACGGGGTCGAGGTGAGCCATCACAGCGGCGTCTCGGCCTTCGGCGAGTACGCGGTGATCTCGCGCCGCTCGATCGTGAAGATCGATCCCGAGGTGCCGCTCGTCGAGGCGGCTTTGTTCGGCTGCGCGGTGATGACCGGCGTCGGCGCGGTGGTGAACACCTGTCAGGTGCGGATGGGCCAGAGCGTCGCGGTGGTGGGACTGGGCGGCGTCGGCCTCTCGGCGCTGATCGGCGCGGTGGCCGCCGGCGCCGGCCGGATCGTCGCGGTCGACCTGTCCGAGGACAAGCTCCGGGTCGCCCGTGAGCTCGGCGCCACCGACGCGTTCCTCGCCTCCGATCCGGACGCGGTCGCGGCGATCCGCGACGCCACCGACGGCGGCGTCGACTACGCCCTGGAGATGGCCGGCTCGGTCAAGGCCTTCGACACCGCCTACCGGATCACCCGCCGCGGCGGCACCACGGCGACCGCCGGCCTCGCCAACCCGAACGACAGCTTCACCCTGCCGCCGGTCGGCCTCGTCGGCGAGGAGCGGGTGGTGCGTGGCAGCTACATGGGCTCCTGCGTCCCGGCCCGGGACATCCCGCGCTACATCGCGATGTACCGCCAGGGCCGCCTGCCGGTGAACAAGCTGATGACCGGCACGCTCACCCTCGACCAGATCAACGAGGGCTTCGACCGGCTCGACCGCGGCGAGGCGATTCGGCAAGTGATCGCTATGTAGGGGATCGCGATATAGGGGAGCGATAAGAGCCCGGCAGGCTCCGGCCGTCGAGCGTCAGTCGTGCGGTGATCCGGTTGCCCGGGCTTCGCGACGTCATGGTCGATCCGGGCGTGTCGGATGGAGCACGCCCCCGGTCTTTCTTGCGCGGATCTCCCCCCTCGACCACCTGGGCCGCCGGGCTAGAGCCGCGCTGCTCTTGCCCGGCGCGCGCACCCATGCATCGATGGGCGGATGCAATGCGGGGCCGCGCGGCCGGCCCGAGGGATCTTCTGGTCAAGGACGTGCCATGGGGCTGTTTCAGGATGCCTTCTCCCGGGTCGGCCGGGTCGTCATGTCCTATGCCGGCGACACCGCCTTCCTCCATGCCGCCTGCTCGGCGGCCGCCACCGTGATCCTGGCCGACCAGGAGATCGACGAGCAGGAGATCGAGACGGCGCTGTCCGACCTCAGCAACAACCCGATCCTGCACAAGTCCTACGGCGTGCTGAAGCTCGAGCAGGAGCTGCACGAGGCGATCGCCCGGGCGAAGAGCCGGGCCGGGCGGGTCGAGAACCTGCGCCTCGTCTCGGCCATCGCCGACCGGCCGCTGGAGCAGCGCCAGGACGTCTTCCTGATCGCCGCCGACGTCGCCGACCAGGGCGGCATCAGCGAACTGGAGCACAAGGCGCTCGCCGAGATCGCCGAGGTGCTCAGCGTCGAGAAGGCGGTCCTGCTCGGCGCGTGAGGGCCTGACACGGGCCAGGATCGCCATATCTCCTCCCCGACCCGCAGGGTGGGGAGTGTGTCGCAATGGATGTCGGATTTCTCGGGCTCGGCCGGATGGGCCGGCCGATGGCGCTCAACCTGGTCAAGGCCGGCCACCGGGTCCGGGTGTGGAACCGCTCGCCCCAGGCGGCGGAGGCGTTGCGCGCCCACGGCGCCGAGCCGGTGGCGACCCCCGCCGAGGCGTTCCGGGGCGACGCCGCGGTGACGATGCTGGCCGACGACGCCGCTTTGCGCGCCGTCATCGTCGAGGGGGGCCTGCTCGACCAGGCCGAGAAGCCGGGCCTGCATCTCGGCACCAGCACCATCTCGGTCGCGCTGGCCGAGGAGCTGGCGGCGGTGCACGGCCGCGCCGGCGTGGCTTACGTCTCCGCCCCGGTCTTCGGCCGGCCCGACGTGGCCGACGCGGGCAAGCTCAACATCCTGGCGGCCGGTCCGGAGGACGCGATCACCCGCGCGCAGCCTCTCCTCGACGCGATGGGGGCGAAGACCTGGCGCTTCGGCGAGGCGCCGGCCCGGGCCAACGCGGTCAAGCTCGCCGGCAACATGATGATCGTCGCGGCGATCGAGGCGATGGGCGAGGCCGCGGCGCTCGGCGAGGCGTACGGGGTCGCGGCGTCCGACCTCCTCGACCTCCTGACGAACACGATCTTCGCCGCGCCGGTCTACAAGAACTACGGCGCCTCGATCGCCGCCGCCCGCTACGAGCCCCCGGGCTTCGGGCTCTCGCTCGGCGCCAAGGACGTGCGCCTGGCGCTGGCCGCCGCGGAAGCCGCCCGGGTGCCGATGCCCCTCGCCAGCGTCCTGCGCGACGGCCTGCTCGACGCACTCGCGCATGGCGACGGGGAGAAGGACCTGGCGGCGTTGGCGACGGTGTCGATGCGGCGGGCGGGCCGGGGGTAGGGACGAACCGGCCTTCAGGTCGGCATCTCTTCCGCGTCATCCTGGGCGCGGCGCAGCCGAGAACCCGGGATGACGCGGGCGTGAGATCCATGGGTCGCAGCTCTCAGACCGCCCCCGGATCGTTCTCCAGCAGGATCGGCTCCCCGTGCGGCGTCGCCGCCGCCGCCCGCGCGAAGGCGGCGCGGCGCGCCTCCAGGGCCGCCGCGCTGGTCAGGCCGCGCTCGGCGAGCAGCGCCTCGATCGTCTCGAGCCACAGCGCGTAATCCGCCACCCGGTCGCCGGCCCGGCCGAGAGCTGTCGCCCACTCGCCCCAGGTGAACAGGCCGGCATCGTGCAGCGAGACCACCAGCGCGAAGGTCTGCGCCTCCCAGGGGGCAGCGAAGATCGGGGGCTCGGGCGGGCGGCCCGTGTGAGGAAGGCTCATGCGCCGCGCCTCGCCGGTTCGAGGTAGCTCTCGAAGGCGTTGACCGAGACGGCAAGCCCCGGATCCGCGTCCTCGCCCCACAGCTCGATCCCTGAGAAGCGCACGGTGTAGAGCCATTGCGGCGCCTCGCCGGCGAAGGCGGCGTTGGAATCGGGGAAGACGAAGCCGCCATGGACCCGCTCGACCGTGCCGGTGCGCCCGCGGACGTAGCGCGGCAGGCGGGTATGGCCGGCCGGGTGGATCACCTTGGCCCGCACCTCGTCGCCGGGGGCGAAGCGGGCGGGCGTCGCCACCGGGCGGTCGCTCGGGAAGCCGCGGGAGAACAGCGGCGCGACCTCCTCGGCCTTCAGTACCCGGGCGACCGGGGCGGGCGGGGCGAGCGCGGCGCCGGCCGCGAGCTCGCCGGCCTCGACGAGGCCGTGCTGCTGGACCTGGCGCTCCAGGGCGCGGAACCAGATCCGGTAGTAGCTGGAGGTCAGGTACTCGCCCGGCGGCAGCGATTCGCGGGCGGCGCGGCTGGCGTCGAGGTTCCAGGTGCCGGTCGCCCCCATCGCCATCGCCATCGCGAAGACCCGCCGCTCCCAGGGAGCGTGGAACCAGGGCTCGTCCGCCTCCAGGCCCAGCGGGCCGAAGCCCTGCATGCCGCCGAGATCCTGTCCGCCGTTCATGCGCGCACCACCTGGTCGGGGCTCAAGGGGAGCCCGGTGCCGATCATCGCATCGCGGGTGACGAGGTCGGCGAGCGCCGCCTCGTCGAGGTGCTCGGACCCGGGGGGCCGCATCGGCAGCACCATGTAGCGCAGCTCCGCGGTCGAATCCCACACCCGGATCCGCGTCTCGGGCGGCAGGCTCGTGCCGAACTCGGCGAGCACGCCGCGCGGGTCGATGACGGCGCGGGAGCGGTAGGGCGGCGACTTGTACCAGACCGGCGGCAGGCCGAGCACCGGCCAGGGATAGCAGGAGCACAGGGTGCAGACGACGAGGTTGTGCTCGTCGGGCGTGTTCTCGACCACCACCATGTGCTCGCCGCCGCGCCCGCCGACGTCGAGCTCGCGCATCGCCGCGCTGCCGTCCCGCAGGAGCCGCGCCTTGAAGGCCGGATCGACCCAGGCCCGCGCCACCACCCGGGCGCCGTTATGCGGCCCGACCCGGGTCTCGTAGGTCTCGATCAGCACGTCGAGGGCGGCCGGATCGACGTAGCCCTTCTCGACCAGGATCGATTCGAGGGCCCGCACCCGCAGGTCCATCGGCGACAGCTCGCTGCCGTGCGGATGGTCGTGGTCGTGATGATGGTCGTGGTGATCGTGGTCGTGATGATGCTGGTCGTGGTCTTGCGCCATGCCGGGCCTCCCTAGGCGTCGAGGATACGCCCCCAGGATCCGCCCCGCCACCGTCACGGACGCACGGCCGGGGTCTCCACCGGCAGGTTTGCGGCGCGCTGCATCAGGTAGAGGGTGAGCGCCACCGCCTCTGCCGAGCCGGACACGAGCGGCTCGGCCCGCATGCCAGTGAGGCAGTTGCGCAGGCGCCGCTCCAGCGAGCCGAGATCCTGCCATTCGAGCCGGTAGAGCGGGTAGCCGTTCGGGTGCCCCTGCGGGATCGTGCTCGCGCCGAGGCGCCGGCCCCACTGCGCGTCGTGGCAGGCGGCGCAGGAGAAGCCGAGCTGGCCCATCGGCGTCTCGAACAGCGCCCGCCCCTCGGCCCGGGCCGGCGCGAGGCGGGGATCGTCCGGCGGTGCCAGCGGCAGCCCGCGGGAGAGGTGGCCGAGATAGGCAGTCATCGCCAGGAGGTCGCGGCCCTCCCGCGGCAGCGGCGTCGCGGCCTGGTGGCGGGTGCGGCAGAGGTTGATCCGGCCCTCGAGATCGACGGGCCGGCCCGTGCCCTCGTCCCAGGCCGGGTAGCGGGCGGCGACGCCGCGCATCGCGGAATCCGTATGGCAGCCGGCGCAAGGGCGGGCCCCGGGGGAGGGCGCCCGGGCGAAGAGGTCCGCCCCGTCCTGGACCCAGAGCATGCCCGGATTGGCGGTGTCGTCGGCCTGCATCGCCCGGGTCTCGGGCGCCATCTGGTCGAAGCCGGAGCGGCGCTCGGCCGGCGGAACGCCTTGCGCCGCGGCGGTGCCAAGGAGCAGGGCCGCCGCGAGGGCGAGGCCGGTGAGCGTGCGATGGCCCGGTGCGCGCATGCCGGGGGCGTTCCTCGTGGCCAGTGGTGCGAGTGGCCGGAGATTATACGGCAGGCTGCACGCCTGCACGCCGCACCGATCCTGAAGACCCGCCGTCAGATCGGCCGCACCTCGCCCGGACGCAGCTTCAGCCGGGCCGCGAGCCGGTCCGAGAGGGTGCCGCTCAGCTCCACCGCCGCCTCCGGCGCCACCGCCTGCACGGCCGCCACGGCGGCGAGCGGGTCAGTCGCCATGGCGACGTAGACCCGCAGGCCCGGGGCGGCGGACCCGGTATCGGGGGCCGAGACGGCGACCGTGAAGGCGGTTTGTTTCGGCTTCTTGGCTGGCATCAGGTCCTATCGCATGCGGAGGGGCGCTTGTCTCCGCCCGGGCCGGCGCCGCCCACACGCGATCACGCTGCGGCAGCGTCCTCGCCGAACCGTGACTTGCGCTGCCGGGTTTTCGCCCCGATCTCCGCTGCGAGACATCGCCGTCCGGGACCTGTCCTCCGGGACGCCGCCTTCGAGGGACGAACCATGCTGATCAAGGTCAAGCGCGGCTGGGAGATGCCCGAGCGCCTCGCCACGCCCGAATCGATCTTCCTCAACCGCCGGGCGCTCCTCGGCGGCAGCCTCGGGATGGCGGCGGCCTCCCTCGCCGGCGGGCCGGCGCTCGCCGCATTGCCCGGCGAGGGGACCGGCGCGACGAAGACCGCCGACCTCTATCCCGCCAAGCAGAACCCGGCCTACACCCTCGACCGCCCGGTGACGGCGGAGCGCTACAGCGCCGACTACAACAATTTCTACGAGTACGGCACCAACAAGACCGTCACCCCGGGCTCCAACGCCCTGAAAGTCCAGCCCTGGACGATCAAGGTCGACGGCCTCGTCGAGAAGCCGTTCGAGATCGGCTTCGAGGACCTGGTGCGCAAGATGGCGCTGGAGGAGCGGCTCTACCGCCACCGCTGCGTCGAGGCGTGGTCGATGGCGGTGCCCTGGACCGGCTTCCCGCTCTCGGCGCTGGTGGCGCTCGCCAAGCCCACCGGCGACGCCAAGTACATCCAGATGCAGACCTTCATGGACAAGGCGATGGCGCCGGGCCAACGCGCCTTCTTCTACCCTTGGCCCTACACCGAGGGCCTGACGATGGCCGAGGCCAACAACGAGCTCGCCTTCATGGTGACCGGCGTCTACGGCAAGCCGCTCATCAACCAGTTCGGTGCGCCCCTGCGGCTCGCCGTGCCGTGGAAGTACGGCTTCAAGTCGGTGAAGTCGATCAACCGCATCACCTTCACGGCGGAGCGGCCCAAGACCTTCTGGGAGGGTTTGCAGGCCTCGGAATACGGGTTCTGGGCCAACGTGAACCCAGCGGTGCCGCATCCGCGCTGGAGCCAGGCGAGCGAGCGGGTGCTGGGCACCGACGAGCGGGTGCCGACGCTGATCTACAACGGCTACGGCGCCCAGGTCGCCGAGCTGTACAAGGGGCTCGAGAAGGAGCGCCTGTTCGCCTGACGGGCCGGGCCGGCGCATCGACCGATGCGCCGGCCCGCGTCTTTTTACGCCGTCCCGTCGCCCTGGAGGTAGCCCGAGCGGCGGCTGTCGGGCATCTGGAGCGAGACCAGGAACGCCACGGCGCACATCGCCGTCACGTACCAGTAGAACGTGGTCTCGTAGCCGGCCTCCTTGAAGGTCAGGGCCACGAACTCGGCCGAGCCGCCGAAGATCGCGTTGGCGATGGCGTAGGACAGGCCGACGCCGAGCGCCCGCACCTCGGCCGGGAACATCTCGGCCTTCACCAGCCCGCTGATCGAGGTGTAGAACGAGACGCACATCAGCGCCGCGGTGATCAGCAGGTAGGCGACGATCGGGGTCTTGGCGTCGGCGATCGCGTGCAGCAGCGGCACCGTCAGCAGCGTGGTCGAGGCCCCGAACAGCAGCATCGCGGTCTTGCGGCCGAACTTGTCGGCGAAGATGCCGAAGAACGGCTGCGCCACCATGTAGGTGAACAGCACCGCCGTCATCACCAGGTTGGCGGTCTTCTTGTCCATGTGGGTGGTGTTCACCAGGTACTTCTGCATGTACGTGGTGAAGGTGTAGAAGATCAGCGAGCCGCCGGCGGTGTAGCCGAGCACGGTGATGAAGGCGCGGCGGTGGTTGCGCCAGATCGACGCCATGCTGCCGGCCTCGCGCGAGGTGCGGGTCTCGGCGGTCGAGGTCTCGTGCAGCGAGCGCCGCAGGTAGAGCGCGACCACGGCCGCGGCGGCACCGATGAAGAACGGGATGCGCCAGCCCCAGGCGGTCATCGCCTTGTCGTCGAGGGTCAGCGTCACCAGCACCACGACGAGCGAAGCGAGCAGCTGGCCGCCGATGAGCGTGACGTACTGGAACGAGCCGTAGAAGCCGCGCTTCCCCTTCAGCGCCACCTCGCTCATGTAGGTCGCCGAGGTGCCGTACTCGCCGCCGACCGAGAGGCCCTGCGCCATGCGGGCGAGCAGCAGCAGGATCGGCGCGAAGATGCCGATCTGGCCGTAGGTCGGCAGGATCGCGATGACGAGCGAGCCGGCGCACATCATCATCACGGAGATCAGCATCGAGGTCTTGCGGCCGTACCGGTCGGCGACGCGGCCGAACAGCCAGCCGCCGATCGGCCGCATCAGGAAGCCGATCGCGAACACCGCCGCGGTGTTGATGAGCTGCACCGTCGGGTCGGAGCCCGGGAAGAACACGTCCTTGAAGTAGATCGCCGTGAAGGCGTAGGCGTAGAAATCGTACCACTCGACGAGGTTGCCCGACGAGGAGCCGATGATGGCCTTGATGCGGGCCTTGTTGTCGTAGGCCGCGATGGTCGGGTCTTGCGAGGCGAGGTGGTCGGCGGCGGCGGGCCGCGCGGCCCCGGGCCGGCTCTGGGCGGTGGTTGTCATCGCGGGGTCTGTCTCCTCCCGGGGATGGGCGATGGCGGGGCGACCGGACCCTCGGGGCCGGGCGCCGCGCACGGACTAAGCAGACTTGCGTTGGCAGACCAACGCTTCGTCCGCTTAGGTTCTTGTTTTGCCGCAGATTTTAGCGCCGAACCGGCAGCCACTTCGGCGAAATCTGCTTAGGAGAATGCACGGCCGGGGTACAGCCCCGCACCGCACCATTCCGGCATTTTCTTGCCGCACGGGGCGAGTGTCCCAAGGATATCTGCCTGACGCAAGGGTCTGCGGTAAGAATCAGTCGCCCGGAGAGACGTCCGGAGTGGTTCAGGGAAACCGTCCGGACCAGGACGGACGCCGTGCTGCAACGCGGCAATCTTGCGAAGACTTGATCAGGGCCCGGCCGAGCAGGTCTCCCGGGGTTTGGCGCCGGCGGTCCCGGTCTCGGTGGCGACGCGCTCGGCCAGGGCCGCCACCGCGGCGTCGAGATGGGGCCCGAGGCGCTCGCGCGGGGGCGAGATCTCGTCGCCGACCTGCACCCAGCGGGCGCCGGTCCATTCCTGCACGGTGAGCGGGCGCCGCCCGCTGTGGTCGGCGCAGGACAGCCGCAGGCGGCGGGCGAAGCCGACGAGGCCGAGCTCCTTCCAGCGCACCGGATCGAGGTTGATCGCCTCCAGCCCGCGGCGCATCGCGGCCCCGTCGACCTCCCGCGTGCCGGCGAGCGCCTTCGCGTTGCGGATGCCCTCGGCCAGGATCACCCCGGCATAGACGCCGCGGTTGTAGAGCGGGCCGGGATTCTCCTCCTTGGGCGTGCGCGACAGCCCGGCATCGATCACCAGGAGGTCGATCTGGTCGAAGGCCGGGAAGCTGTCGCCGGGCGCGTGCCAGGTCACGGTGCGAAGGCCCTTGGCGGTGAGGTCGCGGGCGCCGGCGGCCGGCCGCAGCAGGTCGTCCTCGCCGGTCCAGCCCACCGTGACCATGCGGTTGAGCGGCAGGCCCGCGGCCGCCGCGTCGCGCAGCGGGGTGCCGGCGAGGCCGGCGGTGGCATCGAGGATCACGTAGTCGGGATCCGCGGCGCGGACGGCACGCCAGGGCGATACGCCCTCTTCGGCGTTCTCCGGCAGGGCGTAGGCGCGAAAGGCGAGGCCCGCCTCGGCGGCCAGCGCCCGCAGCACCGGCTCCGGCTCGCGGCCGGCCGGGCTGTCGCGGTGGACATAGGCCAGGCTGCGGCCCTCCGGGCTGCCCTCGCTGCCGCCCTGCGCCAGATGCGCGAGCGCCGCGCTCAGCGAATCCCAGACCGTGGCCGGCGGCGCGAAGGCCCAGGGCAGCACGTCGCCCCTCGCCATGGCGGCCGGGCCGTAGCCGGCGGCGACGAGGGGCATCCGGTCGCCGGCGAGGCGCGGCAGCAGCGCGAGCGCCGCGTCGGCGCTGCCGGGCACCAGCGCGATGCTGCCGCGGGCGACCGCGGCCTCGTAGCAGGCCTGGACCCGCGCGGCCTCGCCCCCGGTCTCGCATTCCTCGACCGCGAGCGGGCTGCCGGCGACGCCGCCGTCGCGCCGGCCGAGCATGGCGAGATAGTCGGAGAGCCCGTTCGCCAGGGAGGTTCCGGCGGCGGCCATCGGGCCGGTGCGCTCGGTCAGCACCGTCAGCGGCAGGGCGTCGGCGGCAGCGGCCGGGCCGGCCAGGAGGGCGAGCGCGAGGAGGGCGGCGATGGCGGCGGGGCGGGGCGACATGGCCGTGTCCTGGAACGGGCGTGAACCGGGCCCGAGCCTACGCCCCCGGACGCCGGCGCGATAGGTCAGGATTCGAGCACGCGGGCGGCCGGGAACAGCACCTCGACCAGCGTGCCCTCGCCCGGGCGGCTGGAGATCCGCAAGGAGGCGCGGTTGGCCTCGACCAGGGCCTTGGTCAGCGGCAGGCCGAGGCCGGTGCCGCCGCCGCGGCGCTGCGCGGTGGCGATCTGGCGGAACGGCTGGAGCGCCGTCTCGATCTCCTCCGGGCTCATGCCGATGCCGGTGTCGCGGACCCGGAGCGCCACGCCGCCGCGGTCGGTCGTCGCCGTCGAGACGATCACCTGCCCGCCCGCATCGGTGAACTTGATCGCGTTCGAGATCACGTTGAGGGCGGCCTGGCGTAAGGAGCGCTGGTCGGCCAGCACCGCCGGCAGGCCGGGAGAGAAGCTCGTGCGCATCACCACCCGCTGCCTCGCGGCCTGGGGCTGCATCAGGGCGACCGAGGCCGCCACGAGGTCGTTGAGGGGCACGCCCGCGAAGGCGAGGTCGAGGTGGCCCGCCTCGATCTTGGCGAGGTCGAGGAGATCGTTGACCAGGCTGACGACGTGCTCGCCGGAGGCCCGGATGTCGCGCAGGTAGTCGCGGTAGCGGTCGCTGCCGACGGGGCCGAACTGCTCCTCCAGCATCACCTCGGCAAAGCCGATGATCGCGTTGAGCGGGGTGCGGACCTCGTGGCTGATCGTGGCGAGAAAGTCGGATTTCTGGGCGCTGGCGCGCTCGGCCTCGCGCCGGGCGCGCACGAGTTCGGCCTCGGTGCGGCGGGAGGCCGAGACGTCGCGCAGCACCGCGGCGACGCGCCGGGGCGGTCCGCTCGCCACCGGCGCCAGGGTGAGGATGAGGGGCACGGCGCCGTCGGGCCCGCGTGCCGTCACCTCGTCGCCGGTCGTCGCGGTGGCGCCCGCGCTCGCCCGCAGCAGGGCGGCCTGGGCCGCCGGGCGGCTCTCGGGGGAGAAGAGGCCGATGAGCGGCGTGCCCGCGACCTCGCGGGGATCGGCGCCGAGGAGGTCGCGCGCGCCCTGGTTCATCCCGACGATGCGGCCCTCCTCGTCGAGCACCACCACCCCGTCGGTGACCGCGTCGAGGATCGCCGTCGTCTCGCGCAGGTTCGCGTCGCGGTGGGCGAGGTGCACCTCGGCGGCGGCCAGCGACTGGGCCGGATCGGCGTCGGGCAGGCGCCGGATGGTGAGCAGGCTCGCCGGCGCGCCGTCCCACTCGATGACGCCGACGGTGACGCCGACCGGCACGCTGCCGCCGCCCCGGGTGGCGAGCGCGACCGGCGCGCCCTCCCCGGGGCCGGGGGAGGCGGAGGGGTCGCGGCCGCGAAAGATCACCCCCGGGCCGCCGGCCGCCGCCAGGGCCTCGGGGCTGTCGTAGCCCGACAGGGCCAGGAGCTGGCGGTTGGCGAGCAACACCTCGTCGCCGCGATGGACCAGGAGCCCGACCGGCAGCCGCTCGACGAGGCGGGCGAGCGCCACCTCGGCGCCGCGCTCGGGCAGCCGGGCCAGCGCCTGCGCCCCCCGGAACGGCGTCACGGCACCGCGGGCCGGTGTCGTGTGCGGCGCCGGGGACGGCGCGGGCGCCGCGCCTTCCGGATCGCCGGCAAAGCGCGCGCCGAGCGCCCGGGCGATCTCCCGGAACGCGGCGTGCTCGTTGAGCGAGAGGGCGGCGGCGGGCGGCTCCTCCGCCGGGGTCTCGGTGGCTTGGGGCGGCTCCTGCGCGGCGGCGGGCGCGGGCGGCGCGTCCTCGCGCGGGGATTCCGAGGGTGGCGCGGCAGGTGGCGCGGGCTGGGACGCATGCACGGGCGGGGAAGCCGCCGCGTCGGGTGCGTCCGTCGGCGGAAGCCCCGGACCGGGCGGCTTGGCGCCGAAGCCCCAGCTCATCCCGAGATGCGCGAAGGGCGCGGTCATCAGGCCGGCGAGCTCCCCCATGGTCGCCCCGGCGAGGGCGACGAAGTCGGGCGCGTCCGGGGCCGGGCCGGGAGGCGGGGCCTCCGGCGGCGCGGCGGCCGGCTCGCCGGTCGGCAGGCGCCCGATGGCGATCACCGCCGCGGCGCGCTCGCGCAGGGACGGGCGGAGCGGCTTCGGCTCGGCCGCCTCCGGCCGGTCGGCGGCCGGGACGATCCGCTCCGGATGGACGACCCCGAAGCCGCTGAAGCCCGCGAAGGCGCGGCCGGCGCCGAGGCGGGGCGCCCCGGAGAGGTCGACCAGGACGGCGTCCCGGGTCCCGGCGATGCGCCAGCGCACCGGGACGGCCCGGAAGGTTTTTCGCTGCGCCAGGGCCTCGACCAGGACCGGCTCGGCCTCGACCGGGCCGGCGAGGAGCTCGTCCCAGCTCCGGCCGACCGGCGAGGCGCCGACGGTCTCGGGCAGGCGCCCCGTCACCTCGACGAGGCTGCCGCGAGCGTCGCTGCGCCACAGGAAGCGCAGGCCGGGGCCGGGCGCGGGCCGGGGGGCGGGCTCCGGCGGCACGGGGGCAGGGACGGAGGCGGGCTCGAGCGCCGTGTCCGCGGCGACCGGGACCGCCGCGGCACGGCGCGGGCGTCGCGCGGGCAGGGGATCGAGGATCGCGACGGCGAGCCCGGGCTCGCCGTCCGGCAGGGCGGCGGGCAGGCAGGCGCAGAGCAGGGGCGGGGCGAGCCGCCCGGCCAGCCGCAGGCGCTCGAGTCGCGGCTGCGCCGTCCCGACCGGCAGGGCCAGGGAGCCGCGCAGCTGTGCCGGAAGGGCGAGGGACGGATTGATCCGCCCGTCCGGGTCGGCGATCGTCTCGCGCAGGGCGGCGGCGGCCGGGGAGGCATGGAGCAGCTGCGTGGCCGTCCGGTCGAGGAGCAGGAACGCGCGATCGGCACCGGCGATCCGCTGCCCGAAGGCCGGAACGGCCCGCAGGGCCTCGATCGTCGTCTCGAAGAGCACGTCCCGACCCACTGCCTCTCCCCACGCCACGCACCGGACCCGACGACCGATATCCCCCGACCGGCCCCGTGCGAGAACCAAACCCGCCCTGCCTGCTTTAAACCAACTGGCCCCTTCTCGCACCGGCACGAAATGCGCAGTCGCTGCGTTATCGTGCCGTCAACCTTAACGCCGCTCGAAAAGGTGGCATTTCGCCCAAAGCATGCTATTGTGCAGTGCACAAACGTGCCGGGCCCCAAAAGTGCCGTGCCCGCAGCGTGTCGCGCCGGGGGCCGCGCCGAACAAAGAGGAGACGAACATGACCCAGACCCCGAACTACGAGATCCCGACCGAGATGCGGGACTTCGCGGAGAAGAGCGTCGAGCAGGCCCGCAAGGCGTTCGACTCGTTCCTCGGCGCGGCGCGCAAGACCGCCGACACCCTCCAGGGCTCGGCCGAGATGGCCCGCACCAACGCCCAGGACGTCTCGACCCGCGGCTTCTCCTTCGCCGAGCAGAACGTCAACGCCGCGTTCGACCTCGCCCAGAAGCTCGTCCGCTCGAAGGACGTGCAGGAGGCGATGCAGCACCAGGCCGAGTTCGTGCGCAGCCAGTTCGCCGCCATGCAGACGCAGGCCCGCGAGTTCGGCGGCCTTGCCCAGAGCGCGATGCAGCAGAGCGCCGAGAACGCCAAGCAGGCGATGCAGCAGGGTGCCGAGCACGCCCGCAACGCCATGCAGCAGGGCACCGAGCAGGCCCGCCAGGCGATGCAGAAGGGCGCCGACGCCGCCCGCAGCGCCACCGACCAGGCCACCAACGCCGCCAAGGACGCCGCGTCCTAAGACGCCGGCCGCCCAGGCCGGCTCCAGGACGGCCACGGCCGCGCTCCGCGAGGGGCGCGGCCTTTTTCGTGTCCGAGGCAGCCCGCGTCCGGGGGGCGAGGCGGGGCTGGACTGGAAGAGCGAGGCGCGGGGCCTCCCGCCCTGTCCCATGACGTTCCGAACCGGCGCTCACCCCATGTCCGACGTCTTGCTGCGGTGCAGCGGGCCGATGCCGACCTCGATCTCGTTGAGACCGTCATCGGCGTCGAGATCGCTGGCGCCGGACCGGTGGGCCGGCGGGTCGCAGGCGCGGATCAGCCGGACGATCTGCATCGCCCGGTCGGCGCAGTCTGGCGAGATGCGGGCGATGTCCTCCGCGAGTTCGAGAACCGCGTCGAGGGTGCGCTGCCACTGGGCCGAGGTGGTCACGGCGGATCTCCTGGCTCGCTCGCGCGGCACGGGCCGCGCCGGCCGCGATTTGCCGGACCGGGGCGGTTCGGCTACCGAGGCGGCCCCGGGGCGCCCGACTCGCGGCGTCACGCAGGGTAACTCCCCGCCAGAGAGGAACGCAATGATGCGAGGGTTCGTTCGCGCCGGCCTGTCGTCGGCCGTCCTGTTGGTCGCGGCCCTGACCGGTTCGGCCCAGGCGCAGTACTACCGGGAGGACACGCCCCCCGGCTACGGCTACGAGCGCTACGAGCGTCCGGCCCCGCGGCGCGCGGTCGGCTACAATTGCGACGCGGTGCAGCGCGGCTTCACCGGGCCGCAGCCCTATTCCTGCCCGCTGCCCGGCCCGCGCCCGCTCGGCGCCCGCTGCTTCTGCGACGTGCCGATCGCGAGCTTCAGCGCGCCGCAGCCGCCCGCTCCGGGCCGCGTGGTGCCCTGACGAACGAAGAGGGCCGCCCGAAGGGCGGCCCTGACCGGATCGAGGATCGCTCCTAAGCAGACTTGCGTTGGCAGGCCACCGCTTCGTCCGCTCAGGTTCTTGTTTTGCCGCAGATTTTCGGCGCCGAACCGGTAACCACTTCGGCTAAATCTGCTTAGTCTGATGTTTTAGTTCAGCACCACCACCTTGGCGCCGACCTTGACCCGCGAGTACAGGTCGGTAACGTCGTCGTTGGTCATGCGGATGCAGCCGGAGGACACGGCCTGGCCGATCGTGTCGGGCTCGTTCGAGCCGTGGATGCGGTAGAGGGTGCCGCCGATATACATCGCGCGGGCGCCGAGCGGGTTGTCGATGCCGCCGGCCATGTAGCGCGGCAGGTCGGGGCGGCGGGCCAGCATCTCCTTCGGGGGCGTCCAGGACGGCCACTCGCGCTTGGCGGTGATCGTCTTCGTGCCCGACCAGGTGAAGCCCGGGCGGCCGACGCCGACGCCGTAGCGCAGCGCCATGCCGTCGCCGAGCACGAGGTAGAGCCGGCGCTCGGCCGTCGAGACCACGATCGTGCCCGGGCTGTAGGCGCCGTTGAAGGGAACCAGCTCGCGCGGGATCGGGGCGACCTGCGCCTGGTCGGTGCTGCCGGCGGCCTGGCCCTGGCCGTACTGGGCCTGGCCCTGGCCGTAATAGCCCTGCGTGCGATAGCTCGGCGCGTCGTAGGGCTGGCCGGCGTAGTAATCCTCGCCGGGATTGGCGTCGAAGGGATCGTAGGGCGCGGCCTTGGCCGGCGCGGAGGCAAGCACGCACACGCTCAGAACGCCCGCAAGGGCGGTAGCGAAGATCTTCATGGCCGGAGCCTTACCTCAGCAGTTACCTTTGCTGTACAATGCTGTCCCGGCTCAGTGGTTCCCGGTTAAAGCGACGCTAACGGCGAAGGTGGAGTGCCTAGTCCCGCGGGACGGTTCACGTTTCGTTGATCGGGTCGGCGGCATCCGAGCCATGCGCCGGAGGGACCGGGTCGCTTCGCGGGTCACGTCGCTCCGGGGGTCAGGCCACCTCGTAGGTGTGGACCTGGAAGCCGGCGAGCAGCGAGGGACCGAAATTGGTCGAGATCGCCACGTCGGTGGCGTCGCGGCCGCGCGCCATGACGATGCGGCCGATCCGCGGCTTGTTGTGGCGGGCGTCGAACGTGTACCAGCGCCCGCTTAAGTACACCTCGAACCAGGCCGAGAAGTCCATCGGATCGGGCACCGCCGGCACGCCGATGTCGCCGAGATAGCCCGTGCAGTAGCGCGCCGGGATGTTCATGCAGCGGCAGAAGGTGACGGCGAGATGGGCGAAGTCGCGGCAGACGCCCTCGCGCTGGTTGAAGCCGTCGAGCGCCGAGCGGGTCGAGTCGGCACGCTGGTAGTCGAAGCGGATGTGGTTGTGGACGTAGTCGACGATCGCCTGCACCCGGGCCCAGCCCTCGGGCGTGTTCCCGAAGAGCTGCCAGGCGGTGTTCGACAGCTTGTCGGTGTCGCAGTAGCGGCTGCCGAGCAGGTAGACCATCACGTCGTCGGGCAGGTCCTGCACCGGGTGCTGAATCGCGTCCGGCGCGTACTCGTCCGCCCAGCCGCTGTCATGGACCAGGAAGTCGGCCGAGATGGTCAGCCGCCCCGGCGGGGCGACGATCCGGGTGCAGGTGTTGCCGTAGCGGTCGGGATAGTCGCGGGCCGGGATCGGCGGGTCGAAGCGCATCGCCGGCGAGGTGAGGCAGTCGCCGAGCCGCGAGGGATGCACGCTGAGCATCAGCAGCATCGGCGTCGGGGCCGGGGAATCGAAGGTGATCGCGTACCCGGTCCGTATCCTCATGACGGTGCTGGCTCCCTGATGCTGCCGACGGGCCGATGCCATCGGGACAACACAGGGTAAGGCTCCGGCGTCGCGGCGGGTTGCGCGAAGAATCGGCAGACGCTGAACGAAGTTTGGCCGCCCCGGCCAATCCGCGACCAGGGACGCGCGCCGACCGACCCGCCGTCCGCCTCAGCTGCGCCGGGCCCGCGCCTCGAAGGCCTCCGCCATCGTGTCGTCGTGGCGCCCCAGGGTCTCCAGGCGCTCGGCCCGCCGGTTCTGCTCCAGGCTCTCCTCGCCGGGGCTCAGCTCGGCGAAGACCCGCGCCTGCTCGGCCTCCTGGCGGTGGCGCTCCGCCTGCTCGCGGAAGAAGGCCGCCTGCTGTCCCGCCGTCGCGGCGTACTCGGCCCGGTAGCTGTCGCGCTCGTTCGTCGTCATCTCCAGATCCCCCGATCTGTCCGGCCGGTTCCTCCGGCCCACGGCCTCCGGAAGACCGCGCGGCCGATGGAGCCGCCCGCCCTTCCCGCAGGAATGTAGGCAGGAGTGCCGTGCCGATCAAATTCGCCGGACCGCGAGGCCGGGCGAGGGCAGGCGGGAGACGTCCTACGCCACCGGCGGGCGCGGGGTGCGTGCCGCCTGCTCGGCGAGGGGCAGCAGGTCGGGCGCCCGGTCGATCGGCACCGCCTGCGGCGGCAGCAGCGCCTCGGGCACGCGGGCTTCCGGCCGGGGCGGTTGCGCCACGATGAGATGGACCGTCGGCCAGAGCGTCGCCACGGCCCGGGCGAGCCCGGCCCCGTCGAGGGAGCCGGCCCGCGCCGTCGGCAGGCCGATCAGCACCAGGGCGACCTCGCCGCCGTGCACGCGCAGGGCCTCCAATCCGGCATCCGGGTCGTTGCAGCGGATCGTCTCGAGCCCGGCCCGGGCGAGCAGCGAGGCGGCCTCGTCCGCACCCGGCACGTCGCCGACGAGCAGGGCCAGGCGGCCGGCGGGGATCCCGCCGGCATCGGCGGCCTGCGCCCCGTCGCCGGCCTGCCGCCCGCGGGCGGCCTCGCGGGCCGTCTCCACCTCGCGCGCCTCCAGCTGGCGCAGGAGGGCGCTCAGCCGGTCCGGCACCGCCTCGGCCACCAGGCCGTCATAGGCCGCGGCGAGGCCGGCCCCGAGGGCGTCGAGGGAGAGGGTGGGTGTGAGTTGCGTGCCGCCCGTGCGGCACCCGGCGCCGGGCGCGCCCATCGTGACCTCCTGTCGTCTGGATCGATCAGGAGGATAAGCCTCGACCCGGCGCGAGGTTTCCCCAGAAGAAGGCGCCGATACGACGCTTTTTCGCGAGCCCTCAGGGGGTGTCGGCGGCGTAGGCCATCACGCCCATCAGGGCGCCGACGTCGCGGTAGCGGGCGCCGCGGGTGCTCATCATCGCCTCGAACTTGTCGTGGACCTGCGCCACGGTGAGGCTGCGGGCCTTCCGGCGGCCGACGCGCTCGTAGAAGATCGGCCGGTTGGCCTTGGCGGGCTTCGGCAGCAGGGCGGCGGCCTCGGCCTTCGGCTCCTCGACCACCTTGGCCATGAAGCGCTCGGCGTCGTCCGGCCCGAGGAAGTGGGCGAGGTAGGTCTCGCCGAGGGTGAGGTCGCGGCCGATCCGGGCGGCGATGCGGGCGGCGTCGCGCTTCAGCATCTCGCCCGCCATCAGGGCCGAGAGGGAGGGATCGCGGCGCAGGTCGAGGATGCGGGCGCGCTCGCCGGCATCCGCGACGGCGTTGTCCTCGCCGATCAGCCCCGCCTCGCGGGCGTAGCCGTGCTGGGCGCCGAATTCCCGCATCACCTGGAGCCAGGTGCGCTCGATGAACTGGTAGAGGCCGGTGGCGGACGAGGTCCGGGCCTGGACCTCGGTCAGGAAGCTCGATTCCTTGTCGGCCACCGCCATCAGCAGCACCGGGTCGGTGCGCACGGTCGCGGCGGCCCGCACGATGGTCTGGACGAGGTGGCGCCGGATCCGCATCGGCCCGAAGCTCAGCACCTCGTTGGGGTCGCCCCCGGTGCTGGCGGCGAGCAGGTCGTCGTAGGAGACCCGGTCGACGCCCGACGAGCCGAGCGCGGTGTCGAGGTCGTGGACCGGCTCGCGAAGCGGCGCCATCGTGCCGGCGTCGCGGGCCGGCGCCGGCGGGGCCTTGATGGTCTGGATCTTCGGCGTCGGCATCACCAGGAGGTCGGCCATCATGGTAACGGCCGGCCGTGCGGTCATCAGGTCGGCGCCGTACTGGTGCAGCAGGGCCGAGAGCCCTGCCGCGAAGCACCCCGCGGCGAGCAGCGTGCGCGCCATGACGGGCACGCCCCCGTGGGCGGCCCGGGCACCGAGCGAGAGGGCGTCTGCCGAGAGGGCGTGCGCGGAGAGAACGTTTCCTTGAGCGCCTGCCATCCGCAGGCCGCTCCGCTGTGCCGGTCCGTCCGCTCGACGTCGCATCTGGTGTATCGCCCCGGTTTCCACGCCACTGGAGCGCAAGAAGCCGGTGAGATGTGGCGATATGACGGCGACGCTCGCACAGCTCAGTTTCGCCGCAGGCAAGCTTCGCCGTTCGCGCCGCCGAGCATTCGGGTCCCGCTACGGCCAAGCTCGACCTGCGGGACCGTTCCGGCGACTGGCGGGGGCGATGGTGCGGTGCGGCGAAGCGCTCAGCGGGTGGCCGGCTGGACGGCGGTGTCGCGGTCGCGCTGGCGCTTGTTGGCCTGGTGGCGGCCGAGCGCGCAGCCGGCGGCGGCGCCCGCGAAGGTGTGGCCGACCGCGTGGCCGGCGATGCCGCCGACGACCGCACCCTTGATGCAGCCCTTGGCCTCGGCGGCCCCGGCGAATCCGGCCAGACCCACGGCCAGCACAGTCCCGGCAATCATCTTGCGCATGGTCATCTCCCGTACGTCACGTCATGGACGTCACTGAACAGCGCAAGTCGTGGTCCGGTTCCCTCGCCCGCGTGACCTAGAGCGTGTTATGAACTTATGACGTAGCGTGGGCGTTGAGGGGTATGAGCGCCGATCGCCCCGCCTACCCGTCCGACGTGTCCGATGAAGAATGGGCGCTGGTGGCGCCGTACCTGGCGTT
>NZ_JBSNCC010000020.1:0-96477 GCF_053764715.1 Methylobacterium sp. Gmos1
CTGCGCGAACGGGCCGGTCGCCTCGACGTCGCGACCGGCCGCATCACCTTCGTCGCCTGTCTGATGGCCCTCACCGCACTCGACAATCCAGCATAAGATCAAGCGCTCAAACAGGCTCTGAGGCGCCCGGCCAGACGATCGACAATCGGCGTACGACGATTGGATGTCGTGGCTCAGGCTATGCTGTCCGGAAGATTCCCTGCGGCACGCGTAGCACAGCGGCACGGCACCTGAGCGAAACCAATCTCCGCCCCGCGACAGCGATGGCAGAGCCATCGCCGCGCGATCACCCGGCGGTCGTATGGCGTGGCGGCGACACGGGTTCGTCGATCGTCGGAGCCGGCCGGCTCGGTCGCCGCGCCCGTTACGGATAGCGCACCGGCGGCGGATCCTCCGGCAGGGGGATGAACTCGGCGTCGTTCGGCACGGTGTCGAACCGGCCCTGGCGCCAATCCTCCTTGGCCTGGGCGATCCGCTCGGGCCGCGAGGAGACGAAGTTCCACCACAGGTGGCGCGGCCCGTCCATCGGCTCGCCGCCCAGCACCATGAAGCGGGCATCCTCCGTCGCCCGCACGCTGATCCGGTCGCCGGGGCGGAAGACCAGGAGCTGGCCCGGCCCGAAGCCGTCGCCGGCGATCTCGATCGCGCCCGACACGGTGTAGATCGCGCGCTCGTCGTAATCGGCGTCGAGCGGCAGGACGGCGCCGGCCTGGAGCGCCACGTCGGCATAGACCATCGGGGTCGAGGTCCGCACGGGCGAGCGCGCGCCGTAGGCCTCGCCGGCGATCAGCCGGACGGTCTTGCCCTCGGCCGAGACGACCGGCAGGGACGCCGCGTCGTAATGCTCGAAGGCCGGGGCGGTCTCCTCGTCCCGCGCCGAGAGGGCGACCCAGCTCTGGAGGCCGAACAGCCGCGAGCCGGTCTGGCGCAGGGCGCTGCCGGTGCGCTCCGAATGGGTGATGCCGCGCCCCGCCGTCATCCAGTTCAGCTCGCCCGGACGGATCGGCAACTCCGTGCCGAGGCTGTCGCGGTGCATGATCTCGCCGTCGAACAGGTAGGTGACGGTGGACAGGCCGATATGCGGATGCGGCCGCACGTCCATCCCCTGGCCGAGCAGGAATTCCGACGGGCCCATTTGGTCGAAGAAGATGAACGGGCCGACCATCCGGCACTGGGTCGAGGGCAGCGCGCGGCGCACCGCGAACGAGCCGAGGTCGCGCGAGCGCGGCACGATCAGGGTCTGGATCGCGTCGCAGCTGAAGCGGTCGCCCGGGACCGGGTCGTCGGCACTGTGCCAGCTCATCGCTCATGCTCCTTCTCGGAACCGACGCGCCGGCCGGGCCGGCGCGTCCAGGTGGCAGCATCCTGCCGTCTGGCGAGCGGCTTGAAAACGGAAACGACCGAAACGCATCGTTTCTGATCCTGCGCGACTAGCGCGCAAGCCCCGCGCAATCCCCGCGATGCAGCCTCCCGCTCCTGGCAGGGGGGATCGAGCGATGGGCGACGACGCGCCGACGGAGGAGCAGGCGGCCGAGCGCCTGGCCCATCATCTCCTGCGGGAAGCCTACCGCGACCTCGCCTCGGTGCTGCTGAGCGCCAATGCCCGGGCGGCCGAGAGCCTGTTCCACGCCATCGAGGCGCGCACCGCCGATGCGCTGCGGACGATCGTCGCCGAGCGCAGCGAGGGAGCCGCCTCGATCCGCATCGCCCGCGCCGTCGGTACCGAGCTCGACGAGTTGTTCGAGGACGCGCACGGCCGCACCGGCATCCCGGCCTCGCAGCGGGTTGCGTGAGCTTGACGGGGCCCGGGACATCCGCCGTCGGCCGAGGCGGGCGGTCCCGCCCGCGCTCGGCGACGCCATCCCAGGCACCCTACACCCGGAAGGCTCCGGTCCCGCGGGTGAGCGCCTTGCCACGTCCCTTGCCACGTCCGCGGGATGCCCCCCGGGTCGGCCCGCGGCATCGGGCCTCGGCTGCGACGGCAGGTGTCGTGCCTCGCCCGTGGTAGCAGGCTCCCACGGCATGAAGCGCGCGGCCGCGGATCGTCTAGCCTGCGATGGCGGGAACAGGCGGAACGCGGCGCCGCGCCGGGGCGACGTCCGATCGCGTTGCGGCCGGGCCTCGCTCCGGGTGCCTGGTTTTGCCGCATGGTCTGCGACGAACCGGTATCCGCTTTGCCGGACAAGGCTATAAGTCCGCTTCGCCGGACAAGGCCCTAGGATGGAGACACCCGATGACCGAGACCGACACCCTCCGGCACCCCGAGATCCGCGAGGAGGTCGCCAAGCTCTGCGCCCGCTTCCCCGACGAGTACTGGCGCCGGCTCGACACTGATCGCGCCTACCCGACCGACTTCGTGAACGCGCTGACCGAATCCGGCTACCTCTCGGTGCTGATCCCGGAGGAGTACGGCGGCTCGGGCCTGCCGCTCTCGGCCGCCGCCGCGATCCTGGAGGAGGTGCAGCGCTCGGGCTGCAACGGCGCGGCCTGCCACGCCCAGATGTACACGATGGGCACGGTGCTGCGACACGGCACGACCGCGCAGAAGGAGCGCTACCTGCCCGAGATCGCCGCCGGCCGCCTGCGGCTCCAGGCCTTCGGCGTCACCGAGCCGACGAGCGGCACCGACACCACGGCTCTGCGCACCACGGCGCGACGCGAGGGCGACAAGTTCATCGTCAACGGCCAGAAGATCTGGACCAGCCGGGCCGAGCATTCCGACCTGATGCTGCTGCTCGCCCGCACCACGCCCCGCGACCAGGTGGCCAAGAAGACCGACGGGCTTTCCACCTTCATCGTCGACATGCGGGAGGCGCTCGGCCGCGGCCTGACCATCCGGCCGATCCGCACGATGATGAACCACAATTCCTGCGAGGTGTTCTTCGACAACATGGAGGTGCCGGCGGAGAACCTGGTCGGCGAGGAGGGCAAGGGTTTTCGCTACATCCTGTCGGGCATGAACGCCGAGCGGCTGCTCATCGCCGCCGAGTGCATCGGCGACGCCAAGTGGTTCATCGCCAAGGCGTCCGCTTACGCCCGCGAGCGCCAGGTCTTCGGCCGGCCGATCGGCCAGAACCAGGGCATCCAGTTCCCCATCGCCAAGGCCTACGCCAACATGCGCGCCGCCGAGCTGATGGTGCAGGAGGGCCTGCGGCTCTACGAGGCCGGGGCCAATCCGGGGGCGGAGGCCAACATGGCCAAGATGCTCGCCGCCGACGCCTCGTTCGAGGCGGCCAATGCCTGCATCCAGACCTTCGGCGGCTTCGGCTTCGCCGAGGAGTACGACGTCGAGCGCAAGTTCCGCGAGACCCGGCTCTACCAGGTGGCGCCGATCTCCACCAACCTGATCCTGTCCTACATCGCCGAGCACGTGCTCGGCATGCCGCGCTCGTACTGAGGTCCCGCCGCCCTCTGGCACCGGAGGGCCGATCCGGCCATAGGGGCGACCATGAATCCGGATCTCGCCCCGCTGCTGTTCCTGCCCGGCCTCCTCAACGACGCGGTGCTCTGGCGCGCGCCGATCGACGCGCTCGCCGACAGGTCCGCCGCCGCGGTGGCGGACCTGACCCTCGACGACAGCGTCGCGGCGATGGCGCGGCGGACGCTCGCCGCCGCACCATCGCGCTTCGGCCTCGTCGCCCTGTCGATGGGCGGCTACGTCGCCTTCGAGATCCTGCGCCAGGCGCCCGAGCGGGTGACGCGGCTGGCGCTGTTCGACACCGCCGCCGCGCCGGAGAGCACCGAGCGCGCCGCCACGCGCCGCCAGGGCATGGACCAGCTCAAGGTCGGCCGCTTCGCCGGGGTCACGACGCGCCTGCTGCCGCGGCTCGTCCATTCCTCGCACGTGCACGGGCCGGTGGGCGAGGCGGTGAAGGCGATGGCCGAGCGGGTCGGCGGCGGCGCCTTCCTGCGCCAGCAGCGCGCGATCCTCGACCGGCCCGACAGCCGCCCGGTCCTGGCGACGATCCGGGTGCCGACCCTGGTGGCGGTGGGCGCCGACGACGTGCTGACGCCGCCGGCCCTCGCCCGCGAGATCCACGAGGGCATCGCCGGCTCGCGCCTGCACGTCCTGCCCGAATGCGGGCATCTGCCGCCGCTGGAGCGGCCGGACGAGACGAGCGCGCTGCTGCGGGAGTGGCTGGCGGCGTGAGGCGCGGGCCGGCCTCAGCGGTTGCCCGCCGCCGGACCGCCCGCGGTGCCGCCGGATCCCGGCGGGCCCGCGGTCGGGCTGCCGCCGATCCACACGCCCGGATTGGTCCCGGGCACCGAATTGCCGCTCGGGTTGCCCGGCAGGTTGGTGGTCGGGCGGGAAGCCGGCGGCTTCGTCCCGGTGCCGGGGCCCGGCGCGCCGACGGCGTCGCTCGCCGGCGGCACCCGGGCGGTCTGCGCTGCGGCGGTGCCCGCGAGACCGAGCGTGAGGGCGAGCGCGAGGGTAAGTCTGGTCATCGGCCTGTCCGTGCGGAAGCGGTCGGCCGTCAACACCCGGGCGGCGCCCGGGTTCACCCGCCCGGATCGTGCCCCTCCGCCACGTCCCGCATCAGGCCCGGCACCTCGCCGGACAGCTCCCGGGCCAGGAAGCCGATCGGCCCGTTTCTCTGCGCCAGGCGCCGCCCGGCCTCGCCGTGGAGAAACACGCCCCAGGCCGCGGCCTCGGCCGGCTTCGTGCCGCGGGCGAGCAGCCCGACGATGATCCCGGCGAGCACGTCGCCCGAGCCCGAGGTGGCGAGCCCGGCGCCGCCGCCGCGGTAGTGCCAGACCTCGCCCGCGGGATCGACGATCCAGGTCTCGGCCCCCTTCATCACCACGACGGCGCCGAGGAGCTCGACGGCGCGTCGCGCCGCCGCGAGGGGATCGGCCTCGACGGCGTCGCGCTCCCAGCCGAGGCAGCGCGCCATCTCGCCGGCATGCGGCGTGATCACCACCCGGCCCCCGCGGGCGCGCACGGCCTCGGCCTGCTCGCACAGCCCGTCGATGCTCGCCGCATCGAGGACGAAGGCGCCTTCCGCCGGGCCGGTCAGGAGGGCGGCGGTCAGCGCCCTGGTCGGCTCGCCCGAGGCCATGCCGGCGCCGATCAGGGTCGCGGCGGCGCGCTCGGTGCGCGGCAGCAGCACCTCGGCGGCTTGCGCGTGGTCGACGTGCCCGCCCTCCCCCTCCGGCAGGCGCACCACCAGGGCTTCGGGCACCGCGAGCGCGGCGTGCGGCGCGGTGCCGGCGGCGATCGACATCTGGAGCTTGCCGGCGCCGGCGCGGAGCGCGGCCGTACCGGCGAGGATCGCGGCGCCCGGCACCTCGACCGAGCCGGCGATGACGAGGGCGCTGCCGCGCGCCTCCTTGCTGCCGCCCGAGGGGTCCGGCAGGGGCAGCCCGCGCAGGGTCTCGGCGGTGATCTCGCGCGTCATCGGGCGGCCCCCGTGGCGTCGGGCTCGGCCGTCACCGGGGCGCCGGCTCGGGTCAGCGGCGCGACGAAGTTGTAGCGCTGGAGGACGAGCTTGCCGCTGCTGCCCAGGCTCGGGTCGAAGGCGTACTCGGTGACCGAGCAATTCGCGACGTCGCCCTCGCGGTCGATGCCGAGGATCTCCTCCTCGGTCATCCCCTCGAGCAGGTAGCGCAGGCACAGGACCACGACTTGGTGGCCCACCACCAGCACGCGCCGGCCGCCGTAATGCAGCGAGACGGTGTCGAGGGCGCTGCGCAGCCGCAGGATCACGTCGCACCAGCTCTCGCCGCCCGGCGGCCGGTGGTAGAACTTGCCGAGGAGGCGGCGCAGCTCGGCCTGCTCGGGATGGAGCTGGGTGATGCCCTCGCGGGTGAGCCGGTCGAGGATCCCGAACTCCTTCTCGCGCAGGCGCTCGTCGGCGACGTAGTCGAGCAACGGGTCGGCGACGCCGCCGGCGTCGCGGATCAGCCGCGCGGTGGCCTCGGCTCGGCGATAGGGCGAGGTCAGCACCACGTCGGGCCGCTCCGACGCCGGCTTCTCGGAGAACCACCGCCCGACCGCCGCGGCCTGGCGCTCGCCGAGCGGGCTCAGCGGCACGTCGACGTCGCGCTCGGCGATGTCGATATGGGTGTGGCCCGCCGCATCCGCGGCGTCGCGGGCGACGTTGCCGGCGCTCTCGCCGTGCCGCACGATCCAGATCCGGTCCGGCCAGCGCTGCTGCATCGACATACCCCCCTCGTGTGCCAGGGAGCTAGCGGAGGCGGGGCGCTCCGCAAGCGCCGGCGGCCTGCGGCGTTTGTCGTGCGCGGGCAGACCGTCGGTCGCGGCGGCCTTCCCGCCCCGGCGGTGGACATCGGCGCCGGGGCGGAGAGTTCAGGCCGTCTCGCCGGCCGTCAGGGTGACCGCGTCGCACAGGCAGGCTTCCCCGTGCACCACGTCGAGGCCGTACCCCGTCCCGGCCTCGGACGGGTCGCCCGACCACATCGCCGTCCGGTCGCCGAACAGGCTGGTGCCGTCGGCCAGGATCTCCGTCGGTCCGATTCCCGGTATGCCGCCCTCCGCCTCCGAGACGGGGCTCGTGGTGCCGGTCTCCGAGGGGTCCGACGGGCCGAGGATCAGGGCCTGGTCGGCCGCCGAGTCCGGCTCGGTGCAGGGCGCGCCCTCGCCGTCGACGGGGACCACCGGCATCAGCGGTCGCGGCGCGACCGCGGTGCCGACCTCCGAGGCGTCGACGTCGCGCATGGTCGGGCGGAACAGGCTCGGCGGCGCGGTGCCGGGCTCGGTCTGCGCAACCGAGACCGAGACGCCGTCCTCGCCGCCGGCTGCGTCGGCCGCCGCGACCGCAGGCTCGCCTTCCGGAGTACCGCTTTGGGTGAGTTCGCTGGACACTCTGCATCCTCCAATATCATGATGTTTGATTGCTTTTTTTGCGAAATTTTACATAAATCAAACCGTATAACATTAACAAATTTAAGACAGATGGGGCCGTCAGGATTGCTCCCAACTTAATATTATCTGTTATGTTTGTCATTTCACGTTTTCTTGGCCCCTCCAGGATTGAAACTCTCAGGGTCATTCCGGGACCGCGCAGCGGAAACCAAAATCCAGGCACTCAGTCCGTTCCGAAAGAACTGGGAGTGCCCCGCCCTGTCCTGAAGCATCCGCGGTTCCAGGCCCCGGGATCCGCTGTGCGGCCCGGGAATGACCAGAAGGATGTTAAGTCTGCAGAGACGAACCAAGCAGGCTCCCGACCCATGAGCGACGACGCTACGGAATGTGGACTGCCGGTCGCCCGGCCTCATCATACCCAGGTGACGATGCCGTCCCGCCGTGATCGCCGCGGTAGCCCGGCTCGACATGCGCTCGTCCCCGGATAGGCTCCAGATCCAGGCATGCGTGTCGGGCAGGACCGACGTCACCGGCCCCCTTCCCACAGATCCAGCTCGTCGCCCGGCAACGGCGCGAAAAAGTCCGGCCCGCGCCTGAGCCGGCCCTCCAGCAGGCCGATCTTGAACGGTTGTGGGGCGATCGGCACCAGCCGGACGACCGGGTTACGCCCCTTGGCGATCACGACCTCCTCGCCGGCGAGCGCGGCCTCGACGAGCTTCGAGAGATGGGTCTTCGCCACGCGGATGGTGATCTGCTTCATGCCGAGGATCCTGATCCGAGCTCAGGGTCCCGTCGAGAGCCTGGGGCAGTCGATTCAGCCACGCGTGCACCGGCCCTCGTGCCGGCGGATCGCCGACCCCCACGCCCGTCTGGCCAAGCTCTTGCAAGCGACGACATCCGCGGCGGGGTTCCGGTCCCCGGCGAAATCTGTGAGAACTAGCGGCAGCCGGCGGGACAGCCGGGGCCGGGGCGGGACAGGGACCTCATGCAGGACGATCGGCGGCCGATCGCCAACGACCCGCGGCTGGCGGCCCTCCGCCACGTGCTCACCGTGAACGGCCGGAGCGTGGCGGTGGAGGCGGCGCCCGGCACCCGCCTCCTCTACGTCCTGCGCAACGATCTGGCGCTCAACGGCCCGAAATACGGCTGCGGCCTCGGCCAGTGCGGCAGTTGCACGGTGCTGGTCGACGGCCGGGCCCTGCGCTCCTGCGCGATTCCCCTGCGCGCCGCGGTCGGGCGCCGGATCACCACCCTGGAGGGGTTGGCGCAGGGCGGGCGGCTGCACCCGGTGCAGGAGGCCTTCATCGCCGAGAATGCCGCGCAATGCGGCTACTGCCTGAACGGCATGATCATGACCACGGTGGCGCTGCTGTCGGCCAATCCCGACCCGGGCGAGACCGAGATCCGCGCAGGCCTGCAGAACAACCTGTGCCGCTGCGGAACCCATATCGAGATCCTGCGCGCCGTGCGCGCCGCGGCTGCGCGGATGCGCGCCCATTCCCGGGGAGACGAGGCATGACCCGGGATCCCGGCGCCGAGGGCCGGCACTGGCGGGTGGCCGGCGACCTGCTGCTGGTCTACCGCGAGACGATGGGCCGCCCGCCCCGCCTCGGCGACGCGCCGGGGGCCGCCCTCGCCGCGGGGCCGCAGCGCGCGCTTTATCTCGCGGTCGACGGCGAGGGCCGGGTCACCGCCTTCAACGGCCACGTCGATCTCGGCACCGGCATCCGCACGGCGCTCGCCCAGATCGTCGCCGAGGAGCTGGACGTGCCGCTGGCACGGGTCGCGATGGAGCTCGGCAGCACCGCGACCGCCCCCGACCAGGGCGGCACCATCGCGAGCGAGACGATCCAGATCGCCGCGATCCCCCTGCGCCAGGCCGCCGCCACCGCCCGCCGCCACCTCGTCGAGGCGGCCTCGCGCCGGCTCAACCGCGGCACCGCGGAACTCGTGGTCGAGGCCGGCACCGTCCGGGTCGCGGCGGAGCCCGATCTCGGCGTCGCCTACGGCGAGCTGGTGCGGGGGAGCCGCACCGAGCTGACCCTCGATCCCGAGGCGCCGGTGAAGCCGGTGGCAGACTACGCCATCGTCGGCCGGCCGGTGCCGCGGGTCGACATTCCGGAGAAGGCCGTCGGCGCCTGGACCTACGTCCACGACGTGCGGGTGCCCGGCATGGTGCATGGTCGCGTGGTCCGCCCGCCCGGCGCGGGCGTCGAGACGGGCTTGGGGGCCAGGCTGGTCTCGGTGGACGAGGCCTCGGTCGCCCACATCCCGGGCCTCGTCGCGGTGGTCGTCGTCGGCGACTTCGTCGGCGTGGTCGCCGCGCGCGAGGAGAACGCCGCGGAGGCGGCGCGCTGCCTGTCCGTGACCTGGCGATCCGCCGAAGACCTCCCCGACCTCAACCGGCCGGAAGCGGCGCTTCGCGGCAACCCGGCGACGGCGCGCCGGCTCCTCGAGCGCGGCGACGTCGAGCGGGCGCTGACCCACGCCGAGGCGCGGCTCGACCGCACCTATGTCTGGCCCTACCAGATGCACGGCTCGATCGGCCCGTCCTGCGCCGTCGCCGAGTTCCGCCAGGGCGATCTGGAGGCCGACCTCGTGGTGTGGTCCGGCACCCAGAACCCGCACGTGCTGCAGAGCGACCTCGCGCTCCTCCTCGACATGGCCGAGGACAGGATCGCGATCGAGCGCCACGAGGCGGCGGGCTGCTACGGCCGCAACTGTGCCGACGACGTCGCGGCCGATGCCGCGCTGCTGGCCCGGGCGACCGGCCGGCCGGTGCGGGTGCAGCTCACCCGCGAGCAGGAGCACGCCTGGGAGCCGAAGGGCGCCGCGCAGGTGATGGACGTGCGCGGCGGCCTCGATGCCGCGGGCGGACCGGCGGCCTACGATTTCGAGACCCGCTACCCCTCGAACGGCGCGCCGACGCTCGCGCTGATCCTCACGGCCAAGGTGCCGGCGACGCCCGCGACCTACCCGATGGGCGACCGCACCGCGGTGCCTCCTTACGCCTTCGGCCACGCCCGGGTGACGGTGCACGACATGCCGCCGATCGCCCGCGCCTCGTGGATGCGCGGCGTCTCGGCCCTGCCCAACACCTTCGCGCACGAATCCTACATCGACGAGCTCGCCACCGCGGCGGGCGTCGACCCGATCGAATACCGCCTGCGCTACCTGCCCGATCCCCGCGCCGCCGACCTCGTGCGCGCCGTGGCCGAGCGGGCGGCCTGGGTGCCGCATACGGGGCCCGGCAGCCATGGCGGCTCCGGCGACATCCTCTACGGGCGGGGCTTCGCCTACGCGGTCTACGTGCACGGGCCGTTCCCCGGCAAGGCCGCGGCGTGGGCCGCCTGGGTGGCGGACGTGGCGGTCAACCGGGTCACCGGGGAGGTCGCGGTGACCCGGGTGGTGGTGGGCCAGGATTCCGGCCTGATGATCAACCCGGACGGGGTGCGCCACCAGATCCACGGCAACGTCATCCAGTCGACGAGCCGAGTGCTGAAGGAGTCGGTCGGCTTTGACGCCACCGGGGTGACGAGCCGGGAATGGGGCAGCTACCCGATCCTCGCCTTCCCGCAGGTGCCGGAGATCGACGTGCTGATGCTGCCGCGCCAGGACCAGCCGCCGCTCGGGGCCGGCGAATCCGCCTCGGTGCCGAGCGCGGCGGCGATCACCAACGCGCTGTTCGACGCCACCGGGATCCGCTTCCGCGAGCTCCCGCTCACCGCGGGAGCCGTGCGCGCGGCCCTCAACCCGCCGCGGATCGCCGGGCCCGACGCCGCGAAGCCGCGCCGGCGCGGCGTCCTCGCCGGCCTGTTCGGGGCCGGCGCCGGGGCGCTGGCGCTCGGCCTCACCCTGCTGCCCTGGCGCCCGGCCTATCCGTCGATCGAGCGGCCGGACCCGGCGACGTACTCCGCAGCCACGATCGCGCAGGGGCGCCTCGTCGCGGCGGCGGGCGCCTGCCTCGTCTGCCACGTCGGCCCCGACGGCCGGTCCTTCGCCGGCGGGCGCGGGCTGGAGACGCCGTTCGGGGTCGTCTACGCCTCGAACATCACGCCGGATGCGGGCGCCGGCATCGGCGCCTGGTCCTACCCCGCCTTCGCCCGGGCGATGCGCGAGGGCGTGTCGCGGGACGGGCACCACCTCTACCCGGCCCATCCCTATACGAGCTTTTCGGGCGTCTCCGAGCGCGACCTCCAGGCGCTCTACGCCTACCTGATGGCGCAAGCGCCGGTGGCGGCGAGCGTCCCCGAGACCGCCTTGCGGGCGCCGTTCCACCTCCGGCCGCTGATGGCGGGCTGGAACGCGCTCTTCCACCGCCCGGCGACCGTCGCCGATCCGGAGCGCGGCCCGGACTGGAACCGCGGCGCCTACCTCGTCGAGGCGTTGGGCCATTGCGGCGCCTGCCACACCCCGCGCAACGGGCTCGGCGCCGAGCGCCGGGGCGGGGCGCGCCTTACCGGCGGGTTCGCCGACGGCTGGGAGGCGCCGGCGCTGGCAGGCCCGTCCCGCTCCCCCCTGCCCTGGACCGAGGACGACCTCTTCGCCTATCTGCGCTCCGGCCGCTCGCCCCGCCACGGCAGCGCCGCCGGCCCGATGGCCGACGTGGTCGCCTCGCTGGCGCCCCTGCCCGACGCCGACATCCGCGCCATGGCGGTCTACCTCGCGAGCCTCGCCCGCGCCGCGCCGGCGCCCGTCGCGGCGGCCGCGACCGCGCCCCCGCCCGCCTCGGCCCTGTTCCAGGGCGCCTGCGCCGCCTGCCACGAGGGCGGGGCCGGCGGGGAGCTGGTGCCGCTCGGCCTCGTCACCTCCGTCCACAGCGCGCATCCGGACAACCTGATCCAGGCGGTGCTCAACGGCGTCGCGGCCGCCGCCGAGCGCTTCCCCAACCCCGATCCTGCCGCGCCGCCCGCCGCGATGCCGGCCTTTCGCGACACCCTCACAGACCGGCAGGTGGCGGAGGTCGTCGCCTATACCCGCGCCCGCTACGCGCCGGATGCGCCGGACTGGCAGGGCCTGGAGGCGGCGGTGGCGCGGGTGCGGGGCCTGAAGCCGCATGCGGGGTGGTGATACCAACGGTCGTTGAAAACGACCTTTGGTTCCGTTCTCGAATTTTCGCCAAGCCTTTGGCTTGGTGTCGAAAATTTGGGATGGATCAATGGTCCGATGCGTCAGCATCCTGGGCCATTGGTATGAGGACCACCCTCACCACCGGTAGATCAGACTTCCCAGAATCTGCCGCGGCTGGCCGCGGTAGCAGGCACCGGCCTGGCAGTTGAAATAGTTGCGGTCGAGCAGATTCGAGACGTTGACCTGCGCCCGCATGCCCTTCAGCCGCGGGTCGATGCGCTCGAACTCGAAGGCCGCCACCGCGTCGAACAGGGTCACGGTGGAGTTGCGGAAGCTGCCGATCACGTCGTTGGCCGGGCTGGTGCCGGCGTAGCGTACGCCGCCGCCGAGGCTGAAGCCGCTGAGCGGCGAGGCGGTCGGGAAGGCGTAGGTGGCAAACAGCCGGAACGTGTTGCCGGGGATGCCCGAGAGCGGGAGGCCGACCGTCTCCGGGCTGCCGGGATTCTTGGTGGTGCGGATGTCGACGTGGCTGTAGGCGGCGGTCACGTTGATGCCGGGGCCGAGATTGGCCGTCGCCTCGAGCTCGGCGCCGCGGGAATTCACCTCGCCGACCGCCGCGGTGTAGAGGATCGGGTTGACCGGGTCCGGCACCAGGACGTTGGTCTGGGTGATGTCGAACACCGCCATGTTGAGGAAGACGCTGGTGCCCGGCACGTTGAACTTCACGCCGCCCTCGAGCTGGTTGCCCGTCGTCGGCTGGAACGCCTGCCCGAGCCGGTCGAGGCCGAGCTGGGGCGCGAAGGTGGTGGCGTAGCTGACATACGGCACCAGCTCGTCGGTGAGCAGGTAGTTGAGGCCGACGCGGCCGCTGAACGCTCGGTCGGAGGTCGCGGTGCGGCGCGTCGGATCGCCGGCGGTCTCGTTTGAGGTCGCGACGCTGTCGTGCCGGCCGGTGAGCGTCAGGATGAAGCGGCCGACTTTCGCCTGGTCCTGCACGTAGGTGCCGAGCTGCGACTGCGTCAGCCGCGTGGCGGTGCCGAGCACCGGCGCGGCGATGACTTGCGCCCCGTAATTCGGCCGCACCAGGCCGCCGATCTGCAGGTCCGGCGCCGCGCCGAAGCCCATGCGCTGGCTGTAGCTGGAGGTGGTGTAGTCGAGGCCGGCGACGAGATCGTGCCGGATCGCGCCGGTGGCGCCGCGGATCTCGATCTGGTTGTCGAGGGAGATGGTGTCGAGGACGTTGGTGATCCGCCCGGTGCTGCGCGTGGCCCGGGTGAGGTCGTCGCTCAGGGAATCGATCTGCGTGTAGCGCAGGTCGGCATCGACGTGGGAATAGCGGAAATTCTGCCGGACGACGATGTCGGGCGTGATCTTGTGCTCGAAGGCGTAGCCGATCCGGCCCTGCCCGGCATTGAAGTTCTGGAACGCCGGATCGCCGGAGAAGATCCGGCTCTTCTGGAAGCGCGGATCGGCGTAGTTCGAGTAGAACGAGGTGTTTCCCGGCACCGTGTTGTTCAGGTACTCGGCGAGCAGCGTGACGCTGGTATCCGCTGACGGCCGCCAGGTCAGCGCCGGGGCGATCATCGCCCGGTCGTCGATGCTGCCGGGCAGGAAGGTGCCGCCCTGCCGCACGAGGCCCGTCAGCCGGTAGAGGAGCTGGCCGTCGCTGCCCTCGACCGGACCGCCGAGATCGAAATTGCCCTGCGCGCGGTCATAGCTGCCGCCCTGGAGCCAGACCTCGCCGAACGGCACGGCGGTCGGGCGCTTCGAGGTCAGGTCGACGATGCCGCCGGGCGAGCCGAGGCCGTAGAGCCCGCCCGCCGGCCCGCGCAGGATGGTGATCGCGTCGAGGCCGTAGGGCTCGACACGCGGGATGGCGAACGGCGAGGAGGGCTGGCGCAGACCGTCGCGGTAGATGCCGATATTGGTGACGCTGAAGCCGCGGATGTAGAACGCGTCGAAGCGCGGGTCGTAGCCGAACACGTTCGAAGCGACGCCCGGCGTGTAGTTGATCGCCTCGTTGAGCGTCTGGACGTTGCGGTCGTTGAGCTGCTCGCGGGTGACGACCGAGACCGATTGCGGCGTCTCGATCAAGGGCGTGTTGGTCTTGGTGGCGGTGGGCGACACCCGGGCGGTGTAGCCCTGCACCCCGCTCGGCCCCCCGCCGCCGCCGCTGGTGGCCGAGGAATCCGCCGGCGCGCCGACGCCGCGCGGCGCCTGCGGCGCGGAGACCGAGATCTCGTCGAGCTTGATTACCTCCTGTTGGGCGAGCGCCGGCGCGGCGGCGAGCCCGGTCGCCAGGCCGGAGAGGAGCAGCGACCGGAAGGGCGGCCGGGGCGACGGACGGGAGGGGGAAGGCTGGCTCATGCCTGACGCAACTCGCAAGAGGAGGGCTGCTGCCGGATGGCCGCAACCTACGTCGCGTCGGCGATCAGGATAAGCATTCATTCCATGTCGTTTAGATCATGTCAAACTTACACCCTTGTTTGTCAGCGCATGAGGCCGCCATGCAACAATTTTTACTTGTTATAAGTCAGTTTAGAATTATACAAAACAAACATACGGGATTTGAAAGACGGGTCGTCCTCGCCTAAGAGTGCGCCGACGGGGCGCGACGGCGCCCGGCCGGACGACGCTTGAGCGAGGAGCACCCCATGGCCGACGGATCCACCTTCGTGCAGGCCTTCACCATCCTGTTCCGCGAGGGACTGGAGGCGCTGCTGGTGGTGGCGGCGCTCGCGGCGTTCCTGCGCCGGGCCGGGGCCGGCGAGCGCATCCGCCCGGTCTATGCCGGCGCCGGCCTCGCGGTGCTGGCGAGCTTCGGCATGGCCTGGGTGTTCGAGGCCTTCTTCGACGGCAACCACAACGACCTGATCGAGGCCGGCGTCATCGTGGTCGCCGCCGGCCTGATGTTCACGATGAGCGGCTGGCTCTTTCTGCGCCAGGACCCGGCGGCCTGGAAGGCCGAGATCAACCGCATGGCCGAGCGGGCGATGGGTGCCGGCACGCTCATCTCGCTCGCCGGCATCGCCTTTCTGGCGGTGTTCCGCGAGGGCGCCGAGACGGTGCTGTTCCTCCACGCGCTCGCCCGCACCGCCGGCGGCTTCGACGCCTCGCTGCTCGGCGGGCTCGCCGTCGCGGCGGTCGCGCTCGCGGCCGTGTTCGTGGCGATGCAGTGGCTGGCGCTGCGGCTGCCGCTGCGGCCGGTCTTCCTGCTCACCTCGGCCTTCCTGTTCGTGATGGGCCTGCGCATGGTCGGCGCGGCGATCCAGGAATTCCAGGAGCAGGTGCTCGTGCCGGTGCACAACGACGGCGTGCCGGACCTCGTCACGGCGCTGGGCTTCAACGGCAGCTGGGAAGCCTTGAGCGTGCAGGGCGCGATCGTGCTCTGCGCCCTGGTGTGGCTGGTGGTGCGCCGCACCCGCCCGTCGGCCGGCATGGCGGCCCGCCCGCAGGTCTCCGCCTGACCGGTTTCCGGCCGGGGATCCGCGCCCGCGCGGTACCGCCCGGACCCGGCTTGGCGTATGGGACGAGGAGCGCCGCCCCGCAACGCCGGGCGCGGCCCGCGCCGGGAGGCCTCCTTGTCCGAAACCCTCACGCTCTACTACTCGCCGGGCGCCTGCTCGCTCGCGCCCCACATCGCCCTGGAGGAGACCGGTGCGCCGTTCGAGGCGGTGAAGGTCGATTTCGCCACCGCCGAGCAGCGCGGCGGCCGCTACCTCGCGATCAACCAGAAGGGCCGGGTGCCGGCGCTCGCCGAGGGCGAGTGGGTGCTGACCGAGAACCCGGCGATCCTGCGCTACATCGCGCGGCGGCATCCCGACGCCGGGCTCTGGCCCGAGGACCCGCGCGAGGAGGGGCGGTGCGCCGAGTGGCTGGCCTGGTTCTCCTCCACCATCCACCCGGCCTACGCCCATATCCGCCGGGCCGAGCGCTACGCCACCGACGAGGCGGCGATCGAGGACGTGAAGGCGAAGGGCCACGAGACCTGCGCCGATCTCTGGACGATGATCGAGGTCGGGCTGTCGCGCGGCGGCTGGGCGGCCGGCGAGCATTACAGCGTCGCCGACCCCTACCTCCTGGTGTTCTGGCACTGGGGCCGCGGCCAGGTGCTCGGCTACGACATGGCCCGCCAGTTCCCCTACTGGACCGACCATGCCCGCCGCATGGCCGAGCGCCCGGCGGTGCAGCGGGCCTTCGCCCGCGAGGGGCTGCCGCTGCCGGCATAGATCAGCCCCGGAACGCGTCCTCGCCCGCGAGGTACTCCCGCTCGGCCGCCGTCTCGGGGCGGCCGAGTACCGCGTTGCGGTGGGGAAAGCGGCCGAAGCGGCGGATCAGGTCGCGGTGCTCGACCGCGGCCTCGAGGTGCACCGGCAGGCCGAGCGCGGTGAAGAGCGCGACGCTGCGCTCCTGGAGGGCCGGATCCTCGGCGTGGGTCAGCGGCATGTAGAGGAAGATGCGCAGTTGCGGCGCGATCGCCCGGTCGTGGCCGCGGGCGAGCGCGCGTTCGGCCGCCGCCAGCGCGAGCGCGTCGGTCGCGAAGGCCCGGGGCGTGCCGCGAAACAGGTTGCGGGGGATCTGGTCGAGGAGCAGCACCAGGGCGAGCGCGCCCTCCGGCGTCTCCTCCCACACCGCGAGGTCGCCGCGCGCCGCCGCCTCGTGCAGCGGCAGGTAATCCCGGCAGGCGGCGTCGAACCCCGGATCGGCGGTGAACCAGCGGTCGATCCCGGCCTCGCGCCAGAATTCGACAAGTCCGGCCGGGCTCGCCCCTTGCGTCATGTGGATCCTCTCGGCGCGCCTCGATCACCGCCATCCGCGCAACAAGCCGAGCAGCCATGTGCGGTTCCGCGCGCATCGCCTATTCCCTGACGCGAATCACGCCGCTACAAGCCGCCCGTCGCACGGCCGCTCCAGCGCCGGAGCGTTCGAGTTTCTCGCCATCTGCACAAGGGGGAGCCGCCATGCGGGTCTATTACGATCGTGATGCCGACATCAATCTGATCAAGGGCAAGAAGGTCGTCATCGTCGGCTACGGCAGCCAGGGCCACGCCCACGCGCTCAACCTGCGCGACTCGGGCGTCAAGGACGTGGTGATCGCGCTCCGCAAGGGCTCGGCCAGCGCCAAGAAGGCCGAGGCCGAGGGCTTCAAGGTGATGGAGGTCGCCGACGCCGCCAAGCAGGCGGACGTCGTCATGATGCTGACCCCCGACGAGCTGCAGGGCGAGATCTACCGCGACTCGCTCCAGGCCAACATGAAGCAGGGCGCCGCGCTGCTGTTCGCCCACGGCCTCAACGTCCACTTCAACCTGATCGAGCCGCGCGCCGACCTCGACGTGCTGATGGTCGCCCCGAAGGGCCCGGGCCACACCGTGCGCTCGGAGTACCTGCGCGGCGGCGGCGTGCCGACCCTGATCGCCATCGCCCAGGACGCCTCGGGCAACGCCCACGACCTCGGCCTGTCCTACGCCTCGGCCAATGGCGGCGGCCGCGCCGGCATCATCGAGACCACCTTCAAGGAAGAGTGCGAGACCGACCTGTTCGGTGAGCAGGTCGTGCTCTGCGGCGGCCTCGTCGAGCTGATCAAGGCCGGCTTCGAGACCCTGGTCGAGGGCGGCTACGCCCCCGAGATGGCCTATTTCGAGTGCCTCCACGAGGTGAAGCTGATCGTCGACCTCATCTACGAGGGCGGCATCGCCAACATGAACTACTCGATCTCGAACACCGCCGAGTACGGCGAGTACGTGACCGGCCCGCGCATCATCACGCCCGAGACCAAGGCCGAGATGAAGCGGGTGCTCACCGACATCCAGAACGGCACCTTCACCCGCAACTGGATGCTCGAGAACAAGGTCAACCAGACCTCGTTCAAGGCGACCCGCGCCCGCAACGCCGCCCACCCGATCGAGGAGGTCGGCGAGCGCCTCCGCGGCATGATGCCGTGGATCAAGGAGAAGGCCCTGGTCGACAAGGCCAAGAACTAGAGCATTTTCCGACGAAGCGGATGCCGCTTTGTCGAATAAAGTGAGTTAAAACAAGGACTTAGAGAGATTCTCGATTGCCACGCGATCGTGACGTGCTCTAAGCGCGACGCGCCGCGGCCGCCTCTAGCGGGCCGCGGCCGATCGCCTGCGAGCGCCGCGCGGCACACCCTGCCGCGCGGCGTCTCCCGTTCTTCGGGGTCGTCGAAGCGTCGAGTCGATCGGGCTACTGGGCCAAGACCCGGGGCCGGCTCTCGCAGACGCGGCGAGTTCTTCCGGTCAACGGCGAAGCTCTCTCCGCTGCCACCCACTATATGGCCGCAGCCAGTACTTCATCTTTGAAAAAATTTAACATAGGTCAAATTCGCCGGCACCGTCGCGAATGCTGCCAAATCTCGGCGAGAGGCGGCACGCCGGGGCAAGATATCATGAATGTCTCGGCCTGATGATTGTCCGTCGAGGCGAGCCCTGGCGGCGGCCATGGCTGCCACGAGACTGTCTGACGGGCCGTTCGCCGGCCGCTCCGATGCGTCAACCACTCGACACATCTTTCCGGGGTGCTGCAAGGCGCCGCGGGCGCGCCGCCGTTGACGCAGCGCAGCGCCGCGCGATCTCGCCGGCATGATTGACCACCCCGTCCTCTTCTGCCTGCACTTCCTCGGGGGCAGCGCCCGCGAGTGGCAGCCCATCGCCGAGCATCTCGGGCCCGCGGCGCGATGCGTCGCCATCGACCTGCCGGGCTTCGGCGACGAAGCCCATCGGCCGGGCGGCGCCGTCGCCGCCAGGGCCGACCACGGCGCGGCCCGGATCCGGGCCGAGGCCCCGCCCGGGCCCTGGCTGCTCGCCGGCAACAGCATGGGGGCGAAGGTTGCCCTGGCGCTGGCGCGGCGCCGTGAGGACGGCGACGAGGGCCTGCACGGCCTCGCCGGCCTCGTGCTGCTCGCAGGCTCCCCGCCCGCGCCGGAGCCGATGGCCGAGGAGCGCCGCCGGGCGATGGTCGCCTGGATCGATGCCGACCCGCAGACGAGGCGGCGGGAGGCCGAGGCCTTCGTCGCGGCCAATGTCGGCGCGCCGCTGGAGCCCGACGATCACGCCCGGACCGTCGAGGACGTGCTGCGGGCCAATCCGCAGGCCTGGAAGGCCTGGCTCACCGGCGGCGCCAACGAGGATTGGCGCGGGCGCATCGGAACCCTCTCCACACCGGCGCTCGTGGTGAGCGGGGCGGAGGACGGGGATCTGGGGCCGGAGGCGCAGGCCGCGCTGACCCTGCCCCACCTCGCCCGCCACCGCCACGAGGTCGCCCTCGGCGCCGGCCACCTTCTGCCGCTGGAGCGCCCGCAGGTCCTGGCGGCGCTGATCCGCGACTTCCTCGCGGCGCCGCCGCACGCCGCCGAGACCCCGGAGCTGCCGCCGGCCTTCGCGGCGCTGATGGCCTCCGACCGGGTCAATTCCCGCCTGCGCGCGACCTTGCGCGAGCGGATGCGCGAGCCGGATGGCCCCTTCTGCCTCAGCCCCGAGGCACGCGCGACGCTGACCGCCTGCCTCGACCGGGTGCTGCCGCAGGACGGCGCCGGCCGGATCGATCTCGCCCGCCGCATCGACGCGCGGCTCGCCAGCGGCGCCGGGGACGGCTGGCGCTACGCCGCCCTGCCGCCGGACCCGCAAGCCTATGCGAGGGCGCTGCGCACCCTCGACGCCGCCGCCCGTGCAGCGCACGGGCGTTCCTTCGCGGATCTCGACGGCGCGGACCAGGATGCGCTCCTCGACCGCGCCGCCTCGGGCCGCCTGCCGTCGACCCCCGGCGGCATCGACCCCGAACTGATGACCTGCTGGTTCGAGGAGCTGCGGGGCGAGGCGGTGCGCACCTTCCTCGCCCATCCCGCCGGCCTCGCGGCGATCGGCTTCACCGGGATCGGGGCGGGCGGCGACGACGCCGACGCCCTGCCGGGCTACCGCCTGACCGGCCTGAACGCGCGAGAGCCCTGGGAAGCCCCGATCCTCGAGACCACTGGAGACGCCCGATGAACCTCTCGGGGCAGAAGCGCTACGGCACCGACGAGGTCGTCGACGTCGTGGTGGTCGGGACCGGCGCGGGGGGCGCGCCGCTCCTCGCCGAGCTCGCCGGCGCCGGCCTCAAGGTCGTGGCGCTGGAAGCCGGGCCGAACTTCGATCCGGCTGCTTACGGCTTCGACGAGACGCTCGCCGACGAGATCTACTGGACCGAGGAGCGCCTGAGCGGCGGCTCGACCCCGGAGGCGTTCGGCGCCAACAACAGCGGCACCGGCATCGGCGGCTCGACCCTGCATTGGGGCGCCTTCGTGCCCCGGGCCGACCCGCGCGACTTCCGCCTGAACACCGAGACCGGCGAGGGCTGCGACTGGCCGATCGAGCACGCCGAGCTGGTGCCGTTCTACGACCGCGTCGAGCGGTTCATCGGCACCTCGGGCCCGACGCCCTATCCGTGGGACGAGGCCCGCCGCTTTCCCCTGCCGCCGGTCCTGCGCAACGGCCCGGCGCAGCTGATGGCCAAGGCCTGCGACAGTCTCGGCATCGCGGCGACCGACGCGCCGGCGGCGGTGGTCTCGCGCGACTTCACGATTGATCCCGCCGTGCCGGAGCGCAAGGCCTGCATCAATTGCGGCTACTGCCACCAGGGCTGCCGCACCCGCGCCAAGGCCAGCATGGACGTGACCTACCTGCCGCTGGCGGTGGCCAAGGGGGCGGAGATCCGGGCCGAGGCCCGCATGCATGGGGTCGAGCGCGACAAGGCCGGACGGATCACGGCGGTGCTCTACCGCCAGGGCGGGCGCGATCACCGCCAGCGTTGCGCCCACCTGATCCTGTGCGCCGGCGCCGTAGAGACGCCGCGGCTTCTGCTCCACCTCGACCTTGCCACCGGCAGCGGCCAGGTCGGGCGCAACTACATCGGCCACGTCGCCACGCAGGTCTGGGGCACCTTCGCCGACGAGGTCGGGATGAACCGCGGCTACCCGTCCTCGCTCATCACCGAGGATTACACGCGGCCGAAGGGCGCCGACTTCGCCGGCGGCTACCTGGTGCAGAGCCTCGGCGTCGAGCCGCTGACCTGGGCCAATTCCGTCGCCCGCGGCCGCGGCCTGTGGGGCAAGGCGCTGACCGACTACCTCAAGCAGTACAACCGCGTCGCCGGCATCGGCATCAACGGCGAGACGCTGCCCTGCGACGCGAACGTCCTGACCCTGTCGGACGAGACCGACGCGCTCGGGATGCGCAAGGCGCATGTCAGCTTCGGCTACGGCTCGAACGAGGACAGGCTCAACGTCCACGCTACCAAGCTCATGCGCGAGATCTGGGAGGCGGCGGGTGCCAGCGACGTCTGGGTGCTGGAGCGCGTCGCCCACACGCTCGGCACCTGCCGGATGGGACGGAACCCGGACGCGTCCGTCGTCGATGCCTTCGGGCGGAGCCACGAGGTCGAGAACCTGTGGATCTGCGACGGGTCGGTCTTCCCGAGCTCGCTCGCGGCGAACCCGGCCTTGACCATCATGGCGTTGTCCCTGCGCACCGCCGGCGCGTTCCTGAAGGGCACTCGATGAGCGACGATCCCCGCGAAGCCTATCCCCGGCCGCCCTTCCCCGGCGCGCAGCAGCAGCCGCGCCCCGGCCTCACCGGCCCGATGGATCCCCCGCCCGACCACGGTGAGAAAAGTTACGTCGGCAAGGGCCTGCTCACCGACAAGGTCGCGATCGTGACCGGCGGCGATTCCGGCATCGGCCGGGCGGTCGCCATCGCCTATGCCCGCGAGGGGGCGGACCTGGCGATCTCCTACCTCGAGTCCGAGGAGGACGACGCGCAAGGCACGAAGGCCTGGGTCGAGAAGGCCGGCCGGCGCTGCCTGCTGCTGCCGGGCGACCTGCGCGACGAGGCGCATTGCCGCGCGATCGTGGACAAGACCGTGGCCGAGTTCGGCCGCATCGACGTGCTCGTCAACAACGCCGCCGCGCAGGTGGTGAACGAAGGGCTCGACGACGTCACCGCCCACGACGTCGAGGGGTCGTTCCGCGCCAACGTCTTCGCGATGATCTACCTGGCGCAGGCCGCGGTGCCGCACATGCGCCCGGGCTCGGCGATCGTGAACTCGACGAGCCAGCAGGCCAAGGTCGCGGATGCCAGCATGCTGGTCTACGCCGCCACCAAGGGGGCGATCAGCACGCTCACGGTCGGGCTGTCGAACCTGCTCGCCCCGAAGGGCATCCGGGTGAACTGCGTCGCCCCCGGGCCGGTCTGGACGCCGATCCAGCCGATCGTCAAGAGCCCTGAGCAGATCGAGAAGCTGGGCTCCGACACGCCGCTCGGCCGCGCCGGCCAGCCGGCGGAGCTGGCGCCCGCCTACGTGCTGCTCGCCTCGCGCGAGGGCAGCTACATGACCGGCGCCCTGGTGCCGGTCACCGGCGGCCAGCCGATGCTCTGACGGAAGGGCAGGTTCTCGGCCGGCGGGGTGTCCGTCCGGGTACTCCGCCCTAGCCTCTTCGTCAGCGGACGAGACGGTCCCCGTCTCCGGCCAGACGGCCGGGGATGACGATCAAAACCCCGCCGCCCCATCGGAACGGCCGCCGCCCGGCCTCGTTGTTGCGGCAAATCCACGGAGTTGACCGACATGACGGATTCCCAGGGCAAGGCCGGCCAGCCGCGCCAGCACCGCACCCGCAACAACACAGACTCGAACGCCAAGCGCGTCTCGATCGAGACCCTGAATGCGCGGCTCGCCGACGGCATCGACCTCGCGCTCAACATCAAGCAGGCGCACTGGAACCTGAAGGGCCCGCAATTCATCGGCATCCACGAGATGCTCGACGGCTTCCGCACCGAGATCGACGACCTCAACGACAAGGTCGCGGAGCGGGCCGTGCAGCTCGGCGGCACGGCGCTCGGCACCGCCACGGTGGTCTCGGCCTCCTCGAAGCTGTCGCCCTATCCCACCGACATCTACGCCATCGCCGACCACCTCTCGGCCCTGATCGACCGCTACGCCGCCTACGCCAACGCGGTGCGCGAGAACATCGACCAGACCGACGAGGCCGGCGATCCGGACACCGCCGACCTGTTCACCGAGGTCTCCCGCGCCGTCGACAAGCAGCTGTGGTTCCTCGAGGCCCACGTGCAGGAGCCGACCGGCGCGATGCGCGACGGCGACGGCAAGGGCGCGCGCTGAGGCCGGCAGGATCCAGTCGCCGGGGCTCGCGATTGAGCCGGCCCCGGTTCTGAAATCAACGCCGATTCGCCCACGCTGAACAATCGAAGCATGGCTCGCCTCCCCCGTCTCGGGGGAGGCATTTTTGTGCGCAGGGACAGGTATCGACGGCAGAGGAACGGTCGTTTACGCAGGGTCACGAAGCGATGAGGCAAACCGTGTGACCGAGGCAACGCCCGATACAGCGGAGGTCGCTGCACGCCGCAAGCACACGGCGAAGCGCCTGAACGAGCACCTCAAGCTGCTTGCGGCCTACATCAACGCCATGGCGATCGCCATCGCCGGCGCGGCTATCATCGTACCGCTGGTCAGCAACCCGGATGCGGCCGTGAGGCTGTCGCATGTCTCTTGGTTCGCAGCCTCTCTCGCCTTACATCGTGCCGGTCAAGCGGTGATCCGACTTCTGCGCCGGGAGGAGTGACGATGCCCTGGGACGCCACTCTCGCGATGCTCGGCTTTTCCCTGTTCGTCTCGGTGACGGGCATTACATGTGCTTGGTACGCCGTCTACCGCTTCGAGAAGAAGTACGGCCAGACGGGGCGCACCGACACCCCGCCCGCCGAGTAGCTAAGAGCCCTACATCGCCTCCGGTCCGCGCCCCATCGCGGCGACGCCGGTGCGGGACACCTCGACCAGACCCACCGACGCCATCAGCTTGACGAAGCGGTCGATCTCGTCGGTCGTGCCGGTGAGCTCGAACACGAACGAGGTCAGGGTCGCGTCGACCGTGCGGGCGCCGAAGGCGGCGGCAAGCCGCATCGCCTCGACCCGGTGCTCGCCCTTGCCGGCCACCTTGATCAGCGCCAGCTCGCGCTCCAGTGAATCGCCCTGGAGCGTCAGGTCGACCACCCGGTGCACCGGCACCAGGCGGTCGAGCTGCGCCTTGATCTGGTCGATCACCGCGTTGGTGCCCGTGGTCACGATGGTGATGCGCGAGATGTGCCGGGCGTGCTCGGTCTCCGAGACGGTCAGGCTCTCGATGTTGTAGCCGCGGCCGGAGAACAGCCCGGCGATGCGGGCGAGCACGCCGGGCTCGTTGTCGACGATGACCGCCAACGTGTGGCGGTTCACCGGCTCGACGCGGACCGGATCGGGGTAGTGGGTGTTCATGGCGTTCATCGTCCTCAAACCCTCGCCCGGTCAGACCAGCATCTTGCCTTCGTCGGAGATCACGTCGCCCAGGTCCGCCCCGGTCTCGCCGAGGTAGTCCGAGAGCAGCATCTCGTTGTGCGCCTTGCCCGACGGGATCATCGGGAAGCAGTTCTCGGTCTTGTCGACGATGCAGTCGAAGATCACCGGGCCGTCATAGTCCAGCATCTCGGCGATCGCCGCATCGAGGCTGCCGGGATCGGAGCAGCGGATGCCCTTGGCGCCGTAGGCCTCGGCGAGCTTCACGAAGTCGGGCAGGCTCTCCGAATAGCTCTCGGAGTAGCGCGAGCCGTGCAGCAGCTGCTGCCACTGGCGCACCATGCCCATGTACTCGTTGTTCAGGATGAAGATCTTGACCGGCAGGCGGTACTGCACGGCGGTCGACATCTCCTGGATGTTCATCTGGATCGAGGCCTCGCCGGCGATGTCGATCACCAGCGCGCCGCGATGCGCGAGCTGGGCGCCGATCGCCGCCGGCAGGCCGTAGCCCATCGTGCCCAATCCCCCGGAGGTCATCCAGCGGTTCGGCTCGTCGAACTTGTAGTACTGGGCGGCCCACATCTGGTGCTGGCCGACCTCCGTGGTGACGTAGGTCTCGCGCCCCTTGGTCGCCTCGTAGAGGCGCTGGACCGCGTATTGCGGCTTGATGGTGGTGCCCGACGGCCAGTAGCCGAGGCATTCGCGCGCCTTCCAGCCGCGGATCTTCGACAGCCATTCGGTCAGGCGGCCCTTGTCGGGCTCCGGTGTCAGCTGGCGCCACTCGCGCAGCATGTCGGCGAGCACCGAGCCGCAATCGCCGACGATGCCGATATCGGCCTTGACGGTCTTGTTGATCGAGGAGGCGTCGATGTCGACGTGGATCTTCTTGGAGAACGGCGAGAAGGCGTCGAGGCGGCCGGTGATGCGGTCGTCGAAGCGCGCGCCGATGCAGACCATGACGTCGCATTCGTGCATCGCGAGGTTCGCCTCGTAGGTCCCGTGCATGCCGAGCATGCCGAGGAACTGCGGGTCGGAGCCCGGAAAGGCGCCCAGACCCATCAGCGTCGAGGTGACCGGGAAGCCGGTGGCGCGGGCGAGCTCGCGCAGCAGCTGCGAGGCCTCCGGCCCCGAGTTGATGACGCCGCCGCCGGTATAGAAGACCGGACGGCGCGCGCCCGCCATCAGCGCCACCGCGGCGCGGATCTTTTCGGGATCGCCCTGCGTCTGCGGGTTGTAGGTCTTGTGGCTGTTGTCGACCGGGCGGCGGTAGACGCCGCTGGCGAACTGTATGTCCTTCGGCAGGTCGACGACCACCGGGCCGGGCCGGCCGTGCGAGGCGACGTAGAACGCCTCGTGCAGGATCCGGGGCAGGTCCTCGATCGATTTGACGAGGTAATTGTGCTTGGTACAGCTGCGGGTGATGCCGACGGTGTCGCATTCCTGGAACGCGTCGGAGCCGATCAGGTGCGTCGGCACCTGGCCGGTGATGCAGACGAGCGGGATCGAATCGAGCAGCGCGTCGGTGAGACCCGTGACGATGTTGGTGGCGCCCGGCCCCGAGGTGACGAGCACGCAGCCGACCTTGCCCGACGAGCGGGCATAGCCCTCGGCGGCGTGCACCGCGCCCTGCTCGTGCCGGACCAGGATGTGCTTCACCGTCTCCTGGTGGAAGAGCGCGTCGTAGATCGGCAGCACCGCGCCGCCCGGATAGCCGAACAGGGTGTCGACGCCCTGATCCTGAAACGCCCGGATCACCATCTCGGCGCCCGTCATGACCTCGCCCGCACTCATCGCCGCGCTCCGTTCCTTGGGTCTCGTCCGCGCTCTCGGGTCCGTTTTACGCAACAAAAAAGGGCCCCGAAGGACCCTTGCATGCGCCACCCTTGGGATGCCGAGCTGTCAAGCTCGCCCCGTCGGTGGCGCCTCCGCTACAATAAGGACCGTACGCATGCTGTGGGTAAGCCTGCCCTTGAGAGAATGGCGCGGACCCTACGCCGCTGGCCCGGCAGGGTCAACCGATTTCGGGCCGCGCGTCAGCGATCGGACTGTCAGCGTGATGGAAGCGTCGGATAGGCGCGCCGCACGGCGCGGGCGATCAATACGGCCAGCACGACCTTCGCGGCGTCGCCCGGCAGGAACCAGGCCGAGCCGACCGCCGCCTTGGCGAGATCGATCCGGGCGACCGCGGCGATCCACGGGATGCCGACCGCGTAGGTGAGCACCACGCCGCCCAGCACCAGGATCAGCGCCTCCTTCCAGACGGTGAGGGTCTTGAGGCTGCGCTCGACCAGGAACCCGATGACGAAGGCCGCGACCGGCCACATCAGCACGAAGCCGCCGCCCGGCCCCATGACGATGCCGAGCCCGCCGCGCCCGCCGGCCATCAGCGGCAACCCGGCGCAGACGAGGAGGACGAAGAGGGCCAGGGCTGCGCCGCCGCGCTTAGGCCCGGCGATGGCGCCGGCGAGCATCACCCCCATCGATTGCGCGGTGATCGGCACGCCGATGACCGGCAGGGTCACGGGCGGGAACAGGCCGAGGGCGGCGGTGAGGGCGGCAAACAGCGCGACGAAGACGATGTCCCGGGTCGACATGGGGGTCCTTGCATCGAGAGGAGTGTCAGTTGCCGGCCCGGTCCGGATCGTAGGACCGGGCATCGATCGCCGCCGCGATGTCGTCGCTCATCTTGAGCATCCGCACGACGACCGGCACCGTCAGCGCCACCAGGCTGCGCTCGAGCCCTCGCGCCCGCTGCGCCTCGCGCACCTCGGCGGTGATGGCGGCGAGCACCGGGATGAAGCGCAAGGTCAGCGCGATGGCGAGGCCGGCCTTGGCGGGATTGACGCCCACGGGCTTGAGCCAGGCAAGCCCCCGTTGCAGCGCCTCGATCGTGTCGGCGCTGCGGGTGGTGAGCGTCACGAGGCCGGCGAGCAGCACGAGGCTCGCGAGGCGGGCGGCGACCAGCAGGCCGGCCTGCCAGCCGTCGAGGGCGAGCTGGACCACGACCAGCAGCGCGAGGATCCAGGCGAGCGGCCGCAGCTGCGCGAGCACCAGGGCACCCGGGATGCCGGCGAGCCGGTAGAGCAGGCCCGTGAGAGCGAGCGCCGCGAGCGCGAGGTCGAGCCGCGGCAGCGCGAACAGGATGGTGCCGGCCCCGATCATCGCGAAAATCTTCGCCCCCGCCGGGCAGCGGTGGATCGGGCTCGCGCCCGGGACGTAGGGGGTCACGACATCATCGCGACGTAGGCCGGGAGCGCCACGGAGGGCACGTCGTCGACGACGACGCGGCCGTCCTCGAACACCAGCACCCGGTCGAAATGCTCCAGGAAGGCGAGGTCGTGCGAGACCACGACCGCGCGCTGGGAGAGCCCGTCGATGGCCTGCGCGATCCGGCGCTTGTTGCGCAGGTCGAGCAAGGTGGTCGGCTCGTCGAACACGATCACGTCGGGCGCCATCGCGAGCACGCCGGCGATGGCGAGCAGCTGCTTCTGCCCGCCGCTGAGCAGGTGGGCCGGGTGGTCGCTGAGGTCGTGCAGGTCGTAGCGGCGCAGGGCCTCGTCGGTGCGCCGGGCGATCTCGTCCTTGGGCAGCCCAAGGTTCCTGAGCCCGAAGGCGAGGTCTTCCGAGACCACCGGCAGCACGATCTGGTTGTCGGGGTTCTGGAACACGAAGCCGACCTTGCGGCGCACCGCCTTGCCGTCGCGGCGGGTGTCGAGCCCGTCGACGCGCACCGTGCCGCGGCTCGGCACGAGCAGGCCGTTGAGCAGGCGCGCGAAGGTGCTCTTGCCGCTGCCGTTGCCGCCCACCACCGCGATCCGCCGCTCCGCGAGGTCGAGGGTGAGGTCGCGCAGGACCGTGCGCTCCCCGAAGGCATGGCCGACATGCCGGATCTCGATCATCGACGGGTCCGCTCCTCTCGCGCCGGGCGGCGCCTCATAGCACCTCCGGCCCACGCCGACAGGGCGGTTTGGAAACTTCCCCCGCCTCCCCTATCTCACGCGCGGGCAGCGGGGCCCGCGGGGATGGAACGGGATGACGACCGGGACGGCCTACCTCTTGGTCGCGATCGCCGGAACCGACTGCGCCCTGCCGCGCCGGGCGGTGCGGGAGATCCTGCCCCTGCCCCGCCTGTGGCGCCCGCCGGGGGCGCCCGGCGCGCTCGCGGGCTTCCTCAACCTCGCCGGCAGCGCCGTGCCGGTCCTCGACCTCGCGGTCCTGTTCGGCCTCGGCCGGCCGGTCACGGCGCAGGCGGCGCTCTACCGCCACCTCGTCCTGCTCCACGGCGAGGCGCCGCTCGCCCTGCTCGTCGACCGCGTCGCGGACGTCGTGCGGGTCGAGGCGGACCAGGTGCGGCCGGTCGCCGACGCGGCCACCCTGAACGGCTGCGTCGGCGCCGAGATCCGCCTCGGGGACAGGCTGGTGCACGGCCTGGCCGTCGACCGGATCCTGCTGGCCGAGGAGCGCGAGCGGCTCATGGCGCAGACGCGGGACGCGCAGGCGCGGCTCGCCGAGTGGGCGGCTTAGAGCCGGAGATGCGCAGCGTGCGGGGCGCGCCTCCCCTCGGCGACCCGGCCTTCGCGGCCCTGAAGGCGCGGCTCGTCGCCCGCACCGGCCACCATTACTACGCCGACAAGGACGACCTCCTGTGGGAGCGCGTCGGCCGGCGCATGCGCGCCCGCGGCTCGGCCGATCCAGCCGGCTACCTGATGCTGCTGGAGGAGTCGGAGGCCGAGTGGGCGGCGCTCGAGGCCGAGATCACCATCGGGGAGACGTTCTTCTTCCGCTACGCCGAGCAGTTCGCGGCCCTGCGCGGCACCATCCTGCCCGAGCGCATCGCCGCGCGGGGCGACGAGCGGCGCCTGCGGATCTGGAGCGCCGGCTGCTCCACCGGACCCGAGACCTACTCGGTCGGGATCGTGCTGCACGAGTTGCTGGGCGAGCGCCTGCCCGAGTGGCGGATCGGGCTCACCGGCACCGACATCAACCGCGACGTGCTGGCGGTCGCCCGCCGCGCGGTCTACGGCACCTGGGCGTTGCGCACCCTCGGGGCGGAGGAGCGCCAGCGCTACTTCCGGCCCGGCCCGCGGGAAGGCACCTTCGCGCTGCGCCCCGAGTTCCGCGGGCTCGCCCGGTTCGAGCCGCAGAACCTGATGAGCCTTCTCGACGGCACCGCCTCCCTGGCGCTGACCGACTACGACCTTATCCTGTGCCGCAACGTCCTGATCTACTTTCACCCGGACGTGGTCCAGGCCCTGGTGCGGGCGCTGGCGCAGCGCCTGCGGCCCGGAGGCTGGCTCCTTCTGGGACATGCCGAGCCGAACCCGGCCTTCGCGGAATTCCTGACGCCCGTCTCGCTGCCCGGCACCGCCGCCTATCGCCGCCCCGACGAGGGCGAGGTGCCGGACTTCGTCCCGCCGGCGCTGCCGGAGCCAGTGCCGGACTGGGTGCCGCTCCTGCCCCCGCTGCCGCCGGTCGTCGAGACGTCTCCTCCCGCCGGGACGCCCCCTCCCCGCCCCGCCCCGGCGACGCCCGCTCCGGTCGCGGCCGACGGCCCCCTCGCCACCGTCAGGGCGCTCGCCGATGCCGGCGACCTCGAGGCGAGCTGGCAGGCCTGCCGGGTGGCGCTGAGCCGGGACCCGACCGATCCGCGCCTGCGCTACTACGAGGGCCTGCTCGCCCGCGCCCGGGCCCGGCCGGACGAGGCGGAGCGCGCCTTTCGCGGCGCGCTGTACCTCGATAAAGGTTTCGTCATGGCGCATTACCACCTCGGGTTGACCCTGATCGCCGCCGGCCGCGCCGAGTCCGGCCGCCGCGCCGTGGCCAACGCCCTGCGGCTCGCAGCAGCCCTCCCGGCCGAGACGGAACTGCCGGAGGGCGACGGGCTCAGAGCCGCCGACCTGTCCGGCGCCGCTCGGCTGCTCCTCGGCGGCGAGGCCGCCTGATGCCGCAATCCATCAACCCGGCCGGACCCGCCCTGCCCGGCGAGGCGGCGCTCAGCGCCGCCCGGATCGCCGAGATCCTGGATGCTCGCACCCGCAACCTCGCCGCCCGCGGCACGGCGCCGGAGGCGCGACCGACCCGCTTCCTGCTCGTCTGCCGCGCCGGCGCCGAGACGGTCGGCCTGCCGCTGGAGGGCGTCGCCGAGGTGTTTCCGTCCCGGCCGTGCACGCCGGTGCCGGGGGCGCCCGCCGCCCTCGTCGGCCTCACCGGGCGGGGCGGGATCCTCGTCAGCGTGGTCGATCTCGCGCTGGCGCTCGGCGCCGCGCCGGCGCCCCCGGAGGAGAACGCCGCCCACGTCGTGGTCTTGCGCCGCGACGGGCCGCGGATCGGTCTCAGGGTCGAGCGCGTCCTGTCCGTGGCCGAGGCCGTGGTCGAGACCGAAGGCCTGGGCAGGCGGGCGGTGGCGGGCTATGCCCGCGCCGCGTCGCAGGCCTCGCGTCCGGAACAGGATGCGTCCGGTTTCGCGGTGATCGATCCCGCCTCTCTCCTGGCGCCGCTCCTCGCGGCCGGCCATCCCGGGCCGGTCTGAATTGGAGCGGTGCCCGACCGCGCTGCGATCGGGCACCGCTCCAGGTTTTTGATTTCGCCGCATTTTCCGACGAACCGGTATCCACTTCGTCGGAAAATGCTCTGGCCCTCCAGCCAAAGAGAACCCCACGCGTGTCGCTCTCGATCGGGAACCGCATCCTCCTCGGCTTCGCCGCCGTCGTCCTGGTGATCGTGGCGCTCGGCGTCTACGCGGTCGGGCAGATCGGCGAGGTGCGCAACGCCACCGACATCATCGTCACCCGCGACCTGACGGTGATGCACCAGCTCGAGAACATCCGCGAGGCGCAGCGCCGGATGAGCGACCTGCGCGACGAGGCGACCACCCGCTACTACCTTCGCACGCTCGGCCGCGAGCCGGCGGCGAAGGAGGAGCCGACGGTGACCTGGCGGCGCAACGCCGCGACCGCCGAGACGGCGCTCGCCGGCGCCATCACGACCGCGAACGACTACCGGGCCCAGTCGCTCTCGCCTGACCGCGCCGCCGCCTGGCAGCGCATCGCCGAGTTGCTGGTCGCCGCCGGGGCCGAGCTGCGCACCACCCGCACCGCCACCGAGCGCCAGTTCGAGGCGATCAACGCCAACGACGTGCCGGGCATCCAGGCGGCCGAGACCGCCCTCGATCAGTCGGGCGAGAACTTCGTGCGCACCATGGGGGCGGCGCGCGACGCCCTCGACGGCGCCATCGCGGCCGGCCAGCGCCGGGTCGGGGCGATCTATGAGGAGAGCCGGCTCTCGACCATCGCGGCGCTGGTGATCTGCGTCGTCATGGCCATCGTCATCACGGTGCTGATCCGCCGCTCGGTGGTCCAACCCCTCGACGCGGTGATGGCCTTCGTCGGCAAGGTCGGCGGCGGCGACCTGACCGGGCGCATCGCCGACACCCGCCGCGACGAGCTCGGGCGTCTGGGCTCCGTGCTCAACCAGATGGTCGAGGGCCTGCGCCAGCTCGCGAGCCAGAACCGCGCCTCGACCTCGAACCTCAACGCGGCCGCCGCCGAGATCCGCGCCTCGGCCCAGGAGCAGGCGGCGAGCGTCGAGGAGCAGTTCGCCGCCGTGCAGGAGACCGCCGCCACCGTCGACGAGATCACCCATGCGGGCGCCCAGATCGGCAAGCGGGCGCAGGAGGTCATCGCGACCGCGCAGGCCACCGCCCAGACCTCGAGCGCGGGGCTTCGCGCCGTCGACGAGACCGCGCGCGCCATGGACGCGATCCGCGAGCAGAGCGAGGCGGTGGCCGAGAACATCGTCGCGTTGAGCGAGAAGACGCAGGCCATCGGCGAGATCATCGCCACGGTCAACGACGTGTCCGAGCGCACGCATCTCCTGGCGCTCAACGCCGCCATCGAGGCGGCGGCGGCGGGCGAGAGCGGGCGCAGCTTCGCGGTGGTGGCCTCCGAGATGAAGGCGCTCGCCGACCAGGCCAAGGAGGCGACCGCCCAGGTGCGGGCGATCCTCGGCGACATCCAGCGCGGCATCAACGCCTCGGTGATGCTGACGGAGGAGGCGGTCAAGCGCGTGGCGGTCGGCAAGGAGCGCACCGACACCACCCACGCGACGATCGAGGAGATCACCGCCCGGGTGCAGGAGAGCGTGCAGACCTTCCAGCAGATCGTCGCCTCGACCAACCAGCAGCAGCTCGGCATCGAGCAGGTGATGGGCGCGCTCCAGAACATCCGCCAGGCCAGCCAGCAGACCGCCGCCGGCACCCGCCAGGTCGAGGCCGCCGCCGCCAACCTGAGCGAGCTGGCGAGCGCCCTCCTGGCGCTGGCCGAGCGCTACCGGCTCTGACCTTCGGGACATCGCACGGCTCCGATGGACGATATCCGCCAGCTTCTCCTCGCGGCCTTCGACGCCGAGCACCGCGAGCATCTCGCGGCGATCCGGGCGGCGCTCGCCGAGGCCGAGGCGGGCCGGCCGGCGGACTGGAACGACGTGTTTCGCCGCGCCCACAGCCTGAAGGGGGCGGCCCGCGCCGTCGACCTGCCGGCGGTGGAGGAGGTCGCCCACCGGCTGGAGGCCCTGTTCGACCGGGTGGTGCAGGGCCGCGGCGGCCTCGACCGGAGGACCGCGGACGTCGTCGACCTCGCCCTCGACCGGATCGAGGGGCTGGTCGCAGGCCTCGCCGACGACCCCGAGCCGGCAGCACCTTCCGATGCCATCGCGGCGCTCGATGCCTGCCTGTCCGGCGCGCCGATCCCGGAGGCCGGACCGGACGCCAATTCGGGCGCCCAAGCGGCCGTCGCGCCGGAGGCCCGCCCCGAGCCGGCGCCCGAGCGAGCCCCCGAGCCGGGCTCCCAGGACCACGCCGTCTCCTACCTGCGCATCGCCAGCGACCAGGTCGAGAGCCTGTCGAAGGCGGTGCACGACCTCACCGCCGTGCTCCAGGGCCAGGACGCGATCGGGGCTGCGGTGACGGGCCTCGAATCCGGGGCGCGCACCCTGCGCCGCAGCGTCGATTCGGTGCAGGGGCGCACCGGCGAGATGGTGGCGCTCGCCCGGCGCCTGCGCGAGGCCGGCGATCCGGCCGGCATCGCCCTCGACGGGTTCGTCGACCGGGTGCGGCGCCTCGACGGCGAGCTGAGGAGCGTGATCCGCGGCATCTCGGGCCTCGCCCGGGGGCAGAGCCGCAGCACCGGCGCGGTGGACGGCGCCCTGCGGCGCCTGCGCGACGACGCCGACCGCCTGCTGCTGGTCCCGGCCGAGACGGTGTTCGGCGGCTACGGCCGGATGGTGCGGGAGATCGCCCGCGAGGCCGGGTTGGCCGTGGAGGTGCGGCTCCACGGCCTCGACCTCCAGGTCGACCGCGGCCTGCTCCAGGCCCTCAAGGACCCGGTGCTGCACGCCCTGCGCAACACGATCAGCCACGGTGCCGAGAGTCCCGAGGCGCGCCGCGCCGCCGGCAAGCCGGAAGCCCTGTCGGTCACCCTCTCGGTGGCCTCCAAGGGCGCCCAGCTCGTCGTGACGATCCGCGACGACGGCCGCGGGCCGGACCTCGCCCGCATCCTCGAGACCGGCCGGCGCCAGGGCCTGGTGGCGCCCGGGCCCGAGCCCGGCCGGGACGAGATCCTGGACCTCGTCTTCTCTCCGGGCTTCTCGACCGCGGCCGCGATCGACCGGATCGCCGGGCGCGGCATGGGCCTGTCGGTGGTGGCGGAGGCCGCGCGGGCGTTGCGCGGCCGGGCGACCTTGCGGCCGGCGGACGCCCACGGCACCGAGGTGACCATCACCGTTCCGCTGTCGGCCGCGCGCCAGCCGGTGCTGCTGGTCGAGGCGGCGCTGCGGCCCGGCGAGGCGGCCCAGACCTTCGGCCTGCCGAGCGGCAGCGTGGCCCAGCTCCTGCGCCTCGCCGAGCGCGACCTCGCGTCCGTGGCGGGCGAGCCGGCGGCACGGATCAAGCAGGGGGGACGGGACGTTGTCGTGCCGCTCGTTCCCCTCGCGTCGCTCCTCGGATCCGGTGTTGCCCCCCTTCCCCTCCGCGACGGCCTCGTCCGCGCCGTCCTGCTGCGCTGCGGCCCGACCACCTGCGCCGTCGCCGTCGACCGGCTGCTCGACGTGCGCGTCCTCCTCGTCGGTCCGGCCCCGCCCTTCGGCGGCGATCCCGCGCTGATGTCCGGCACCGTCATGCTCGCCGACGAGACCCCGGCCCTGGTGCTCGACCCCGAGGGCCTGTGCGCCCGGTCCCGCAGCGGCGGGCTGGTGGCGGCCCCGGCGGCGACACCCGAGCGCCGGGCGAGGCGGGTTCCGACCGTGCTCGTCGTCGACGATTCGATCACCACCCGGACGCTGGAGAAGAGCATCCTGGAGGCCCACGGCTACCGGGTCTTCGTCTGCATCGACGGCCAGGATGCCCTCGACCGGCTGCGCCGCGACGGGGCCGACGTCGACCTCGTGGTCGCCGACGTCGAGATGCCGCGCCTCGACGGGTTCGGCCTGCTCCAGGCGGTCAAGGCCGATCCGGGCTTGACGCGGCTGCCGGTGATCCTGATGACCTCCCGCGGCGATCCCGCCGACATCCGCCGGGGCCTCGATCTCGGGGCCGACGCCTATATCACCAAGCAGAAGTTCGACCAGCGCGAGCTTCTCGACACGATCGGTCAGCTGCTGTGAGCGCCCCCGTCCGCGTCATGCTGGTGGAGGATTCGCTGGTGGTGCGCCAGCTCCTCGCCCACATCGTCAGCCGCGACCCGCGGCTCGCCCTCGTCGCGGCGGTGGCCTCCGGCGAGGAGGCCCTGCGCGAGATCCACCGGGTCCAGCCCGACGTGATCTCGATGGACATCCGCCTGCCGGGCATCGACGGGCTGGAGACCACCCGGCGGATCATGGCCGAGCGCCCGACCCCGATCGTGGTCGTCGCCGACGCGGTCGAGGATTCCTCGCTCAAGATCTCGATGAACGCCCTGCGGGCCGGGGCCCTGAGCGTGGTCGAGAAGCCGGTCGGCACCGGCAACCGCGCCTACGAGGCGATCTCGGACCAGATCTGCACCCAGCTGCGCATCATGAGCCAGGTGCCGGTGATCCGGCGCCGGCCGATCGGGTCCGAGCGCCTGGCGCCGCGGGACGAGGCGCGCGGGCCGACCCCGCAGATCCCTGCGACGCAGGCCCCGAGCGTGCTGGCGGTCGCCGCCTCGACCGGCGGTCCGCCGGCCTTCGCCAAGCTGCTGGGCGCCCTGCCGGCGGACTTCCCGCTGCCCGTGCTCCTCGTCCAGCACATGGGTGCGGCCTTCATGGAGGGCTTCGCCGACTGGCTGAACGGCGTCGTGCCGCTCAGCGTCGTCATCGCCGGCGAGGGCGTGCGGCCCCAACCCGGCCACGTCTACGTCGCGCCCGGCGACCGCCACCTGGCGCTCGGGCCCGGCGGGCTCCTGACCCTCCTCGACGAGCCGCCGCTCGGCGGCCAGCGCCCCTCGGCCACGGTCCTGTTCCGCTCGGTCGCGCGGATCGCCGGGCCGCGGGGCTTCGGCGTGCTCCTCACCGGCATGGGCGAGGACGGCGCCGCCGGCCTCCTCGACATGCACCGCGCGGGTGCGGCCACCATCGCCGAGCACGAGAGCTCCGCGGTCGTCTACGGCATGCCGGCGGCGGCGGTGCGCCTCAAGGCCGCCGGCAGCGTGCTCCCCCTCGACCTGATCGCGCCGCGGATCCTGCGGGCGGTGCAGCCGGGCCTTCCGGCGTGACCGCAGCCGCCCCGCCCCGCATCCTCCTGGTCGAGGATTCCGAGACCCAGGCGCTGCAACTGCGCCTGTTCCTGGAGCGCAACGGCTTCTCGGTCGCGCGCCACGCCACGGCCGAGGCCGCGCTGGAGGCGATGAACCACGGCCTGCCCGACCTCGTGGTGGCCGACTACCACCTGCCGGGAATGAACGGCGACGAGCTGACCCGGCAGATGCGCCTCGCGATGCGCACCCGGGCGACGCCGGTGCTGATGCTGACCGAGGCGAGCGGGCGCGACATCGAGCGCCAGGGGCTGGAGAGCGGCGCCGACGCCTACGTGCCGAAATCCGCCGACCGCGACCTCCTGCTCCTGCGCATCCGCGCGCTCCTGCGCGAGCGCGCCGCCGTGCCGGAGGACGAGCCGGGCCGCCCGGCGAGCTTTCGCCGCGCCCGCATCCTCGTCGTCGACGGCTCGGCGACCTTCCGCGCCTACCTCTCGGCCCTGCTCGCCCAGGAGGGCCACGAGGTCGTCGCCGCCGACGGGCCCGACCGGGCGATGGCGGCGCTCGAAGCCCCCGGCGAGGGCTTCGACTGCGTCACGGTCGATCTTCTGGGCACCGGTTTCGACGCCATCGCGCTCTGCCGCCGGATCGACGCGTTCCGGGGGGCCGCCACGGGTGCGGGGGCGCCGGGCTTCTACCTCGTCGGGATCGGCTCGGCGGCCTCCTCCAGCAAGGACCTGCTCGTCGAGGCGTTCTCGGCCGGGGCCGACGACGTGGTGGCGAAGGGGGCGGATGCCGACCTGCTGGCGATCCGGGTGCGCACGCTGGTGCGCCGCAAGCTCCTGGACGAGGACGACCGCCGCGTCGCCGACGAGGTGCGCCGGCACGCGCTCGCCGCCGAGCGTGCCAAGGCCGAGGCCACCGCGGCGGAGGCGAAGGCCGCGCTCGCCGGCGCCCTGGCGCAGGCCAACCACGACCTCGAACAGGCCAACCACCGCCTCAAGGACACGCAAGCCAAGCTCGTCCAGGCCGCCAAGATGGCCTCGCTCGGCGAGCTGGTCGCCGGCATCGCCCACGAGATCAACAACCCGCTCGCCTTCCTCCTCGCCCACCAGGGCACGGTCGAGCGGCTGGTCGGCGAGGTGGCGGGCGCGGTGCCGGAGGGAACGCCGGCCCGACGCGCCCTCGACAAGGCCCGCGACCGGGTCGGGTCGATGCGCCTCGGCCTGTCGCGGATCCAGGACCTCGTCGTTAACCTGCGCAAGTTCTCGCGCCTCGACGAGGGCGAGATGCAGACCGTCGACGTGCCGGACGCGATCGAGAACGTGCTGGCGCTGCTCCAGCACAAGCTCGGCACCCGCATCACGGTGCGCAAGGAATTCGCCGGCGCGCCCGAGATCCGCTGCTCGCCGGCCCTGCTCAACCAGGTGGTGATGAACATCCTCGGCAACGCCGCCGACGCGATCCCCGGCGACGGCACGATCACGATCGAGACCGCGATCCGCGACGAGAACGACGTGATCCGGATCTGCGACAGCGGCCCGGGCGTGCCGGAGCACTTGCGCGAGCGGATCTTCGAGCCGTTCTTCACCACGAAGCCGGTCGGATCCGGCACCGGGCTCGGTCTCGCCATTGCCTACAGCGTCGTGCAGGCGCATAGCGGACAATTATCCGTGGAATCGTCGCCGGAGGGAGGGGCCTGCTTCGTGATCAGCATTCCGAGGCGGGCCGCATGACCATGGGTGCGACGGACAGACCGATGACCCCTGCCGTGCGCGGGACGATCCTGGCGGTCGACGACGAGCCGGACATCCTCGTCGCCCTTGAGGACCTGTTCGAGGACGAGTACCGGGTGCTCACCACCAGCCAGCCGGCCGAGGCCCTGGAGCTGATCGCCGCCGAGCCCGACATCGACGTGATCCTCTCCGACCAGCGCATGCCGGGCCTCACCGGCGACGCGCTGCTCGCCCGGGCGCGCGAGATCTCGGACGCGCAGGCGATCCTGCTCACCGGCTACGCCGACATCTCGGCGGTGGTCTCGGCGCTCAACCGCGGCGGCATCACCGGCTACGTCACCAAGCCCTGGGACCCGGCGCTCCTGCGCAACGCGGTGCGCGGCGCCTACGAGCGCCACCGCCTCGCCCGGGAGCTCGCCACCGAGCGCGCGCTCCTGTGCGGCCTCCTCGACCATTCGGGCGACGCGATCGCCTTCAAGGATACCGACGGGCGCTTCCTGCGCCTCAACGCCCGCATGGCGCAGCGCCTCGGCGCCCCATCCGCCGAATCCTGCCTCGGCCGCACGGAGGCGGAGATCCTCGGCTCCGCGGCGGGCGAGGTGGAGGCCGCCGACCGGGCGGCGATCGAATCCGGCGCGCCGACCGAGACGGTGGCGGCGAGCGGGCCGGAGGCGGCCCCGACCTGGAACCAGGTCACCCGGGTGCCGATCCGCGACACGGCCGGCGCGGTCGTCCACCTCGCGGTGATCGCCCGCGACATCACCGAGCAGCGCCTGCTCGAGACGCGGCTGCGCCAGGCCGATAAGATGCAGGCGCTCGGAACCCTCGCCGGCGGCGTCGCGCACGACTTCAACAACCTGCTCACCGCGATCCTCGGCAGCCTGGAGCTCGCCCTGCCGAAGGTGGCGGGCGACGCGCGCCTGTCGCGGCTGATGACCAACGCCGCCCAGGCGGCGCAGCGCGGCGCGGCGCTGACGAAGCGCCTCCTCACCTTCAGCCACCGCCGCGACCTCCAGGCCCGCACGGTCGACCTCAACGCGGTGATCCGCGGCATGGACGACCTGCTCGGGCGCAGCCTGGGGGGCTTCGTCCAGGTCGAGCGCGCCTTGAGCGAGGATCTGTGGCCGGCCAAGGTCGATCCCGACCAGCTCGAACTCGCGATCCTCAACCTCTGCATCAACGGCCGCGACGCGATGCCGGAGGGCGGCATCGTCGCCCTCTCGACTCGCAACGAGACGGTGCAGGGCAGCACCGACCCGAACCTCAAGGACGGCGACTACGCGGTGATCGCGATCCGCGACACCGGCACCGGCATCCCGCCGGAGATCTTGGGCAGAGTGTTCGAGCCGTTCTTCACCACCAAGGGCGTCGGCCAGGGCACGGGCTTAGGCCTCGCCATGGTGTTCGGCCTCGTCCAGCAATCGGGCGGCACGATCCGCATCGACAGCGCGGTCGGGCACGGCACCACCGTGCTCCTCTACCTGCCGCGCTCGCACGAGGCGGTCGAGGCGGCGCCCGCAACCCAGGCCTCACCGGCGCCCGCGCCGCGCCGGGCCCGCGTGCTGGTCGTCGACGACGATCCGCAGGTGCGCCACGTCACCGCCTCGTTCCTCAACGGCTTCGGCTACGACGAGGTCGAGGTGCCGAGCGGCGAGGCGGCGCTGGAGCGGCTCACCGCGGAGCGGTTCGACATCGTCGTCGCCGACCTGGCGATGCCGGGCATGAGCGGCCTCGACCTCGCCGAGGCGGTGCGCGGGCGCTTCCCCGCCCTGCCCTTCCTGCTCGTCACCGGCCACGCCGAGGCGGCGCGGATCCCGGCGGATTTCTCGGTGCTGGAGAAGCCGTTCCACTCCGCCGACCTCGCGGCGCGGGTGGCGCGCCTGCTCGATCCGAAGGCGTGACCTGACCTGGGAAGTATAAGGCGCGGGTCCCCCCTCTCCCGTGCGGGAGAGGGGCCGGGGGATCGAAGATCCCGCGTGAGGGTGACACGCTTCAGTATGCGGCACTGAGCGTCGTGCTGGCAGCTCAGCACTCGGCACTTTACTCGGAAGCGTAGCACCCTCACCCCTACCCCTCTCCCACACGGGAGAGGGGATCCCGCGCCATATCTTCCAAGATTTTTTATACGACGCCGGGGCGACCTTGCTTCCGGCATCCTCTGACACCCGCGCCCAAGTGTATCGCCGGCAACACAGCCGGCGGGCATTCCGTCGCGCCCGCGCGTCATTCATGCTTGTGTCAGCAAGGTTTGCTAAGTGTTGCCTGCGCGTTGCCGATCGGTCATCCCCGTCGCGCCGCAGCGGCGCGCCTGCCGACGAAGAGTGTGACGAACATGCCCCGGACGCTGAGACCGATCAGCCAAGTCGTCGTCCTGGCCGTCGTGGCCGCAGGCGCGGTCTTCGCCTATGCCACGCTGCGGCAGGGCCACCGCCAAGAGCCGATCACCGCGTTCGCGGACGTGCCGGCCCGGCAGCAGGGCTCGAAGGGCTTCACCCTCACCCCGTCGCAGCTCGCGACCGTGTCGAGCGAGCCGGTGGTCAAGCGCCGCTTCTTCGAGGAGATCGCCACCGAGGGCAAGATCGGGGTCGACGAGTACCAGGCGACGCCGGTCTTCTCGCCCTATCCCGGCCGCGTCATCGCGATCTTCGCCCGCACCGGCGAGCAGGTGAAGCGCGGCCAGCCGCTGTTCTCGGTCCAGGCCAACGAGATGGTGCAGGCCCAGAACGACTACCTCGCCGCCCTCAACGTGCTGAACAAGAGCCGCTCGCAGCTCAGCTTCGCCCAGGCCGCCGAGAAGCGCCAGCGCGACCTGTTCGAGACCCGCGCCACTACCTTGCGCGAATTGCAGGTGGCCCAGAACGACCTCACCACCGCCACCAACGACAACCGCACCGCCGAGGTCGGGCTCGAGGCGGTGCGCAACCGCCTGCGGATCTTAGGGCTTCGCGACGAGGAGATGGCGGCGCTCCAGAAGGGCTCGGCGATCAACCCCGACACGCCGATCAACGCGCCGCTCAGCGGCACCATCATCCAGCGCAAGATCGGCCCGGGCCAGTATGTCGGGTCGAGCGGCGAGCCGTCCTACATCATCGGCGATCTGTCGAAGGTGTGGCTGGTGGCGCAGCTGCGCGAGGCCGACGCCGCCAAGGTCGAGATGGACGAGAAGGTGACCTTCCGCGTGCCGGCCCATCCCGAGCGCGAGTTCGTCGGCCGGATCAACTTCATCGGCACCTCGGTCGACCCGACGACCCGGCGCATCACCGTGCGGGCCGAGATCGACAACCGCCAGGGCCTGCTCAAGCCCGAGATGTACGCGAGCGTGCGCATCATCAACGAGCGCGAGACCCTGTCCCACGCCGTGCCCCGCGCCGCCGTGATCCTGGAGGGCAACAAGGCCAGCGTCTGGGTACTGCGGGCCGACAACTCGGTCGAGAGCCGGCCGATCCGGGCCGGCATCGTCGACGGCTCCACCGTCGAGATCCTCGACGGGTTGAAGGAGGGCGAGCGGGTGATCTCCCGCGGCTCGCTCTTCATCGACCGGATGTCGACCCAGAGCTGACGCGCGCGCCGCCCACAGATCCCGCTCTCTTTCGGATAAACGGCCATGACCGGCATCGTCGGCCTCGCCCTGCGCCAGCGCGCCCTCGTCGTCCTGGCCTTCGTGGCCCTGATGCTCGGCGGGCTCGCGGCGTTCCAGAGCCTCAACATCGAGGCCTATCCCGACCCGACGCCGCCGATGGTGAACGTCATCACCCAGGCGCCGGGCCTCTCGGGCGAGGAGATCGAGCGCTACATCACGGTGCCGATCGAGGTGATCACCTCGGGCCTGCCCGACCTCAAGCAGGTCCGCACCGTCTCGCTCTACGGCCTGTCCGACGTGAAGCTGCAATTCGGCTTCGCCAACAGCTACCGCGAGGCCGAGCAGCAGGTGCTCAACCGGCTGGGGCAGCTCGACGCGCTGCCGAACGGCGCCAAGCCGACGATCTCGCCGGTGAGCCCGATCGGCGAGATCTTCCGCTACAAGCTCGTCGCGCCGGAGGGCTACAGCGTCCTCGACCTCAAGACGCTCCAGGACTGGGTGCTGCGCAAGCGCTTCCGCGCCGTGCCGGGCGTCATCGACGTGATCGGCTGGGGCGGCAAGACCAAGACCTTCGAGATCGGCGTCGACCTCGACCGGCTGATGGCCTACGGCCTGACCCTGTCGGGCTTGGTCAAGACCCTCAACGACAGCAACCTCAACGTCGGCGGCAACCGCATCACCCTGGGCAGCCAGTCGGCGGTGGTGCGCGGCGTCGGCCTGATCCGCTCGGTCGACGACATCGGCGAGACGGTGCTGACCCAGTCCGGCGGCGCGCCGGTGCTGGTGAAGGACGTCGCCACCATCACCATCGGCCACCAGCCGCGGCTCGGCATCGCCGGCATGAACGAGGACGACGACATCGTCCAGGGCATCGTCCTGATGCGCCGCGGCGAGCGCTCGACCCCGTCGATCGAGGCGGTGAAGGCGGAGGTCGCGCGGATCGAGGCCGCCGGCATCCTGCCGCCCGGCGTCAAGATCGAGCGCATCTACGACCGCGCCGACCTCATCGCCGTCACCACCCACACGGTGCTCCACAACATGATGGTCGGCATCCTGCTGATCCTGGTGGTGCAGTGGCTGTTCCTCGGCAACCTGCGCAGCGCACTGATCGTCGTCGCGACGATTCCGTTCGCGCTGTTCTTCGCGGTCATCATCCTGGTGGTACGGGGCGAATCGGCGAACCTGCTGTCCGTCGGGGCGCTCGATTTCGGCCTGATCGTCGACGGCACCGTCATCATGGTCGAGGCGATCTTCCGGCGGCTGTCCGGCCACGGGCCGCCCCTGCCTCCCGGCCTCGTCGGCGCCCGGGGCATGCCGCGCAAGCTCGGGCTGATCGCGCTCGCCTCCTCCGACGTCAGCCGCTCGATCGTGTTCGCCGCGGTCATCATCGTCACCGGCTTCCTGCCGCTCTTCACCCTGTCGGGCGTCGAGGGCAACATCTTCGGGCCGATGGCCCAGACCTACGCCTACGCGCTGCTAGGGGGCCTCATCGCCACCTTCACGGTGACGCCGGTCCTCTCGGCCTACCTGCTGCCCGAGCACATCGACGAGGTCGAGACGATCCTGGTGCGGACCCTCGACCGGCTCTACCGGCCGGTGATCCGGGCCGCGCTTAGCCATCGCACCCTGACGCTCGGCCTCTCCGCCCTGATCTTCGCCGGCGTCGCGGTGGAGGGGCGCAACCTCGGCCTCGAATTCCTGCCGAAGCTCGAGGAGGGCAACCTCTGGATCCGCGCCACCATGCCGGCGACGATCTCGCTGGAGGAGGGCAACACCTACGTCAACCGCATCCGCCGGGTGATCGCCGAGGTGCCGGAGGTCGAGCGGGTGGTCTCGCAGCACGGCAGGCCCGACGACGGCACCGACGCCGCCGGCTTCTTCAACGGCGAGTTCTTCGCGCCCTTGAAGCCCGCCGAGCAGTGGCGCGAGGGCATCACCAAGGACGCGATGACCGGCGCCCTGCTGGAGCGGCTGCGCACCGAGTTCCCGGGCGTCGAGTTCAACCTGTCGCAGTACCTCCAGGACAACGTCGCCGAGGCGGTCTCGGGCATCAAGGGCGAGAACTCGTTCAAGGTGTTCGGGCCCGACCTGCAGAAGCTCACCGACGTGGCGCGCCAGGTCGAGGCGACCCTGAAGCGGGTGCCCGGCGTCACCGATCTCGGCGTCTTCACCTCGCTCGGCCAGCCGACGGTGCAGATCAACGTCGACCGGGTGCGCGCCGCCCGCTACGGCCTGACGCCGGGCGACATCAACACCACGGTGCGCACCGCGGTCGGCGGCGACGCGGCGGGCGAGCTCTACGACACCGGCAGCGAGCGCCACTACCCGATCATCGTGCGCCTCGCCTCGCAGTACCGCCAGAGCGTCCGCGCGATCCGCGAACTGCGCATCGCCGGCCAGACCCAGGGCGGCGCGATGGTCCAGATCCCGTTGAGCGCCGTCGCCGACGTCGAGCTGGTGTCGGGGCCCGCCTACATCTACCGCGAGGGCCAGGAGCGCTACCTCCCGGTCAAGTTCAGCGTGCGCGACCGCGACCTCGGCAGCACCATCATCGAGGCCCGCGAGCGGGTGGCGCAGGAGGTGACGCTGCCGCCGGACTACCGGCTGGAGCTCGTCGGCGAGTTCAACAACATGCAGGGCGCGCTCGCCCGCCTCTCCGTCACGGTGCCGCTGGCGATCCTGCTGATCGCGGTGCTGCTGTTCGTGAATTTCGGCTCGCTCGTCGACACGCTGCTCGCGCTCAGCGTGATCCCGATGGCGGTGGCCGGCGGCATCGTGGCGCTTGCCGTCACCGAGACGCCGTTCTCGGTCTCGGCGGCGATCGGCTTCATCGCGCTGCTCGGCATCGCGGTGATGGACGGCATCATCGTGCTCACCCACTACAACGGGCTGATCGCCCGCGGCGAGGCGCGGGCGGAGGCGATGCTGAAGACCTGCTACACCCAGATGCGCCCGGTGGTGATGACCTGCGTCGTCGCCGGCGTCGGCCTCCTGCCCGCCGCCTTCTCGCAGGGCGTCGGCTCGCAGGTGCAAAAACCCCTGGCGCTGGTGGTGGTCGGCGGGATGAGCCTGGCGCCGATCCTGATCCTGATCATCCTGCCGGTGCTGATCCTGCTGTTCTCGCGGCGGCGGCCGGCGGTGGTGCCCGTGCCGGCGGAGCCGGGCGCGCCGGCACCGGCCGGGGTGGCGATGCATTGACCGGGCGCGGGCGTTCGTCGCCCGTGTCCCGAACAGGGCTGGCCAGCCGCGCGGCAGGAGCTAACATTCTCCGGCCTGCCGACGAGTGGACTTGCCCGTGAGCGTCGTACCCCGGTCCCTCTTCACGACGGACAGCCTGCCCGAGCGCGACCGTTTCGACGCCTGGCGCAGCCTGTTTGCGGCGCACGCCCTCGACGCCGACCCGATCGGGTTCTCGGGCCGCATCGAGACGACCCTGGTCGGGCCGATGGCCTTGCGCGTGATGAACGCCGCCCCCCAGGGTCCAGCCCGCTCCCGATCCCAGATCCAGCGCGACGGCCAGGACGGCTTCGTCCTGCATCTGAGCCGGCACGCCTACAGCGTCGAGACCGAGCACGGCGTCACGGACGTTCCGGCCGGCGCCGTCAGCCTCAACGACCTGTCGCAGCCTTATCGCCGCAGCCGGGTGCCGGAGACGGGCTCGCTGATCCTCGCCTTGCCGCGCTCGTCCCTCGCCGCCCTGCTGCCCGACGAGGAGGCGTTGCACGGGTTGATCCTGAACGGCGGCGCCGGCCGCCTCCTGGCCGATCACCTGCGGAGCCTCGCCGCGCACAGCCACGCGATCACGACGCTGGACGCGGCCCACATCGCCCAGGCCACGCTCCACATGGTCGCGGCCTGCGCCCGCCCGAGCCTGGAGGCCGCCGAACGCGCCGGCCCGCCACTCGACGCCGCCCGCCTGCGGACCGCGAAGCAATTCCTGCGCGGCCATCTCTGCACGCCCTTGCGGATCGAGGCGATGGCCAAGGCGCTCGGCATGTCGCGCTCGCAGCTCTACCGCCTGTTCGAGCCGGACGGCGGAATCGCGCGCTACCTGGCGCGCCAGCGCCTCGCGGCGATCCGGATGGCGCTCGACGACCCCCTGGAGCGCCGATCCATCGGCGAGATCGGCGAGGCCTACGGCTTCGGCACCAGCGCCCTCCTCAGCCGCGCGTTCCGGCAAGCCTACGGCGTGAGCCCGCGCGACTACCGGGCGTCCGTCGGACGGGGTTGAGGCGGCGGGCGTGAAGCCGATGGCCTCCTCGCGCGGGCTCCGCGACACGAGATCCGGACGCGATCTTCCGGATCTCGCATCAGCCGCCGGAAACCATCAGGCCGTCGCGATGTACTCGCGCAGGGCCCGGTGCTCGGCCTCGACCGACTCGATGCGGTGCTTGACGACGTCGCCGATCGACACGAGGCCGGCCAGGCGGCCGTCCTCGACCACCGGAACGTGGCGGAAGCGCCCGTCGGTCATCAGCTCCATCACCTCGTCGATGGCGGTGGCGCGGGTGCAGCACACCACCTTGGCGGTCATGTGCCGGGACACGGGCGCTTCGAGCGCCGCGCCGCCGCCGCGGACCACCGCCCGGATGATGTCGCGCTCCGAGAGCATGCCGAGGACGCTCTGACCGGCATCGCTCACCACCAGGGCGCCGATGCCCTTCTCGGTCAGGAGCGCCGCGGCCTCCGCCAGCGTGCGGTGGGGCTGCACGGTCACCACGGTGCGGCCCTTCTGCGACAGGATGCGCGCAACGGTCATCAACACCTCCCTGCTCGGGGCCCCGCCGGCCTCGTGGCGTTCCGGGCGGGGCGCTCGTTTCGGAGGGTCAGTGTGTGTCCGTGCGCCGATCGAGGCAAGCACCCCGGAGGTCGAAGGGAAACAATCTCCCGCGTGACCCGACGATTCCCCGGCGCAGGCCCTCGCCTGCCTCAGCGTCGCCCGAGCCGGTCGACCAGGGGCAGCAGCAGGAACCCGACGACGAACCCGCCGAGATGCGCGTCCCAGGCGACCGCGGAATCGCTCAGGCCGAGCGGCAGGGCGGCGAGGCCGAACAGCAGGTTGGTGACGAACCAGATCGCCAGGAACACCACCGCCGAGCGGTTGCGCAGGAGCTCGGGGATGGTCTGGAGCCGCGTCGGCACCGGGCGCTGCCACGGCACGGCGCCGGCGCCCGCCACCTCCGGCGGCTGGAAGGCGAAGCGCACCGCCGCCGCCATCAGCCCCGACACGCCGGCCGAGGCGCCGATCAGCGGCACGGTGCTCAAGGGGTCGATCAGCACGTGCAGGAAGCCGCCGGCCGCGGTCGAGACGAGCGCGATCAGCCCGTAGCGCCAGGCGCCGCAGCGCCGCGCCACCGGCGTGCCGAAGGCGGCGAGCCAGACGCTGTTGAGGAGCACGTGGGCCCAGGAGCCGTGCAGGAGCGCGTAGGTGACGAAGGTCCAGGGCATCGCGCCCGGATCGGCAACGAGATAGGCCGCGAAGGCCTTGCGCGCCTCGACCTCGAGGGCCCCTCCCCCCGAGGCGGCGGCGGCCCGGATCACGTCGGCGGCCCGGTCGGGATCGAGGGCGAGGGTCCAGCGCGCCGGCACCAGGGCGAGGTCGAGGAGGAGGGTGATGTCCCAGACGTCCGGCAGCACCTGCCGCACGGCGTGGATCAGCACCAGGATCCCGACCGAGGCGGTGACCACGGCGGGCATGTTGAACACCGGCACGCGCGGCGGTCGCGGGAGGTCGGGGGTGGCATCCATCCCGGCACCATTGCGGGCCCGGGGGCGGGACCGCAAGGGCGACCGCCGCCGCGGGCCCGGCACACGCCCGAAAAGAGGGCGCCGCACCCGAAAAAACACGGTCGCGCGACAAAAAAAGGGAGAGCGTCGCCGCTCTCCCCGGAAGAGGATGCCTCCGCGCCCGACCGCTGCGCGGCCGCACGCGAAACGCCGTCAGGACCGTGACGACGCGGGCCGGATCCGGCCCTCACCCCTTGGTACGCGGGCGGGCATAGGGTGGGTGCTCCACCCCTGCCAGCCCGAAATCACCATCGCCCACGACAATCGCGCAAGTGTGGGAGAAACACAACATTCATGACTTGGTAACCCTAATAAAACCTTACGCTCTCGCGCCTCGGCCGTTCGGCATACGGTCTGCTGAACCGAATCAGCTGAGTTGCTCGGCGTCCCGAAACGGGACGCCGGCCGGCAGCCCCTGGACCGCCCGACCCGACGCCCGTGCCAGACCGAGACGCCATGAAGCACCCGACGAGCCGCATGCTCCACGCCTACTGGAACGGCCTGCGCGGCGCCCGCGCCGCGCCGGAGCGGGGCGAGATCGAGCCCGGCGAGATCCGCCACGTGCTCGCCGACAGCCTGATCCTCGAGATCGACGCCCCCCGGCACGCCGCGACGGTGCGGCTCGCCGGCACCCGGCTGTGCGCGCTGTTCGGGGCCGAATTGCGGGGCCTCTCCTTCGCCGGCCTGTGGGGCGAGGCGCCGGCCGCCGATCCGTGGCGGCTCGTCGAGGCGGTGATCCAGGACACCACCGGCGTCGTGGTCGGCCTCGTCGGGGTGACGGAGGCCGGCGAGACGATCGACCTCGAATTGCTGCTCCTGCCCCTGCGCCACCGCGGCAAGACCCAGGCCCGGGTGATCGGCGCGCTGTCGCCGGCGGTGATCCCGACTTGGCTCGGCCTGCGCCCGATCGTGGCCCTGCGCACCGTGTCGCTGCGGATCCTCACCCCCGAGGCGAACGCCGCCGCCGCCCCGCTCGCCGCCCCCCCGCCCGCGGCCAACGACGAGCCGGGCTCCGAGCGGCGCAAGCGGTTCGTGGTGCATCGTGGCGGGCGGCTCTAGCACGACCTTGCGACGTCACCGCCCGCCGAACCTGCCACGGATCGCCACGGAAGGTCATCGCGGCGAGCGGGTGCGGCGGGACACGGGTGGACTTGTCGTACCGGTCAGAACCGCACGCGCGATCGCAGCATGGCGACCAATTCCATCGGGTCGGACTGCCGCAGAATCACGGCTTCGCAGAGACGACCGAGATCCTCGCCGTCATTCACGGCGTACTCGCCGCCGTTGCGTTCGATGAATTCCAAGGCGGCGAAGAACGCCGTGCGTTTGTTGCCCTGCTGAAAACAGTGGTTCTGGCCGATGCCTGCCAGGAAGCGCACGGCCAGCACGACGCGATCGTCCTCACCTTCGTAAGCTCAGGCATTGAGCGGCCGGGCGGCTGCGCTCTCGAGGCCGCCACGGCTCAGGACGTGGAAGGGCTCCGAGGTCCCGCTCAAGATCTCCTGGTTGATCGCCTCGATTTCATCCGCCGTGATCCAGATGGGAGGATCAGCGGGCAAGGTAGGCAGCCGTCTTCGGGAACTGCTTCAACCGGCGCGCCGTCCGTTCTCTGACGCCCTCGACGTCGGCCGGCCGGTGGAGGGCATTCTGCAGGTAGTCGGCCTTCCCATGCTCCTCCGGCAAAGAGACGGGCGCGAGGGCCTGGGATTCCACGAAACCGTCCAAGCGCGCCTTGGCCTCTCTGATCCGAGCCAGGAGTTTTTCGTATGTATCCGCCCGAGCCTTCGCCATCCGCTCGACGCGCCTGATCTCTCTGCGCACGAAGCGCCCGGTGTCGATTGAGATCTGACTCGCTTGCTCTGCCATCGGCAGGGCGCGGCGGATGCTTTCATCGTCCAACTCGGCAAAGGCCGTGCGGCCGGCCTCTACTTCCTTCAGCTGGTCCGCAAGATGGCCCGATAGTGATCGAAGCAATTCAAGAGGCTGCGAACGACATGCATCCTGGAGCAACGCATGCATCTCGGATATACCCCGCAGCACATCGGCGCGCCAAGATATGTAATCCTCGATCGGCGCATCCGTTGAGGCGCGAACCTGCTCCCTCAATTCCTCGATCGAGGCGCTGGACTTGAATTCCTGCGCAAGAAACATGGTCGTAGCTGCGCGCGGCTTACTCGTGACTGCGCTCTGCGCATACTCGAAGGCCGATATATCGAAGGCGGGCAAGCCCATCGGAGTCTCCTGCCGATCGGAATGTAGGGCGCAGGCCGCTCGTGATGCAATCCGACGTCTCGCCTCACCGCTTCGTCGCTGCTTTGGCCTGCTCGGCGATGTGCGCCGTGTTTCTCGCTCGGCTCCACGAGCGGATCAGGCTTATATCGCCCCGTCCCGCAGCCGGTCCCCGGCCGCGCCGTAGCCCGAGGCCGCCGCCGCCCGGTTGGCGATGCCGCGGCTCAGCGTCACCCATTCGAGGTCGTTGATCGCCTTGACCAGCCGCTCGCGTTCCGGCGCCTCGGCCTCGTCGCCGAACGACGCCTCGGCGAGGTTCACGGCGGCGATCAGGACCTGGTCGCGGCAATCCTCGATGCGGGGATCGCGCTCGACATGGCCGCGCACGTCGTCGTCGAAGCGCTTGATGACGGCCCAGGGCAGCGCCTCGGCGCTGCACCCCGACGGGTAGCCCCGGGCGACGAGCCGGGCTTGGGCCGCTGCCTCCCGGACGAGTTCGACGAGCTTGGCGGCCATGGCCTCTTCCTACCGGCACCTGCGGAGCGGGAACCCGCGAGATCGCCCGCGGGTCCCGGAGCGTCAGCGCGCCAGGCGCCCCTCCCCTGCCGCCTGCTCCATCTCGGCGGCATCCGCCGGCAGCAGCGTGCGCTCGGCCACCATCCGCTCGGCCGCGGCCTTCACCGCCGCCGCGTAGGCGCCTTCATCCGGGTAGCGCTCCTCCAGCGAGACCCGCGGATCGTTCGCGGCCTTGGCCGCCGCCCGCGTCTCGGGAAAGGCGAGGACGCCGCCCTTCTGGTTGCACAGGGTGTCGGCGGCGACGCCGCGGGTCGGGTTCCAGGCGGTGTAGGTCGCCCGCGGCGCCTCGATCAGCGGCAGGCGGATGCCCGCCAGCGTGTTGCCGTCGGGATCGACCTTCGGCAGCAGCACGGGATAGGTGCCGCGCACCACCGGCGGGTCGCCCTGCTCCACCCATTGCGCCGGGTTGTAGCGGCCCGCATAGGGCAGGCCGGGGATCGCCGGATAGAGATGGGCGGGCGATCCGAGCGTGCCGTCGGCCCGCGACGCGTAGCGGCTCGCCGGGGGCGCGATCCCGTCGGTGATCCAGGATTCGAGCGCGGCGAGGAGGGCGCGCGAGGCCGCCCCGGCATGGACCGGGCTCAGCGGCAGGGCGCAGGCCGGGTCGCTCGCGGTCCTGGCGTCGGGATCGGCGAAGTGCGGCGCGCCAGTCACCATGTAGACCCGGACCTCCGGCGGCTGGGGCAGGTCGGCGCCGCGCGTGTCGGTGGTCACGAGCGCGCCGCGCGAGCCCCACAGCTCGTACTCGCTGTCGACGTGCATCAGGCGCGGGCAGGTACTGGTCAAGCGGCAGCGCAGGAAGAGGCCGTCGCGCTTGCCCGTGAGCGCGTCGGTGGTGGTCGTGTAGGCGAAGGGGAACTGGTCGGCGGGGTAGTAGCGGTCGAGATGGGGGCCGGGATTGCGGCCGGGCTGGGCGAAGCGGGCATTGGTGAAGCTGCGCCGGCTGCCGGCGATGTGCGGCATCATCCCGTCGAACACCATCCGACCCTGCTCGTCCTCGTTGAGGCCGAGATAGAGCACGTCGCGCAGGACCCGGCCCGATTGCGAGATGCCGAAGCCCACCGCCCGGTCGATGGTGCTGCGGCCGTCCCGGGCGAGCGGGTTCCGGTCACCCGTCTCGTGGCGCAGGAAGGTCGCGACGTCGCGGATCGCCGCGAGTCCCATCCCCATCACCGCCGGGTCGCGGGCGGTGTAGCTCAGCTCGTAGAGCGCGCTGCCGTCGAACCCCGAAGGCCGCGTGATCTCGATGCGCTTGGGGTCGAGGTAGCGGAACGACAGGCCCGGCGGCGTGGTGCGCGGGTCCTCGGGGCGCGCCCGCACGGTGAGGCGGGCCTTGGCCGGGTCGAGATCGGCGGCGGGCCAGGTCAGGGGAGCGGTGATCGGCGAGGTGGTGTTGTCGAAGCTCCATTCCTCGCGCGATCGTCCGGTGACCCCGGCCACCACCGGCAGCCGGATGCCCATGCCGGCTCCCGGCGCGATGTCGCCCTGCCAGCCGATCCAGGCCAGCGTGTAGCCGCGCGACAGGAGGAAGCCCCGTCCGGCGTCGCCCGCCTGGTCGAGCCGGCCCGAGGCCTCGGTCGAGGAGCCCTCGACGAGGGGGCCGATCAGCTTGCGGCCGCGATTGGGGATCTCGACGAGCAGCAGCCCGTTCGGGCGCTCGGGGCGCAGCAGCACCACGTCGGCCACCGCCTCGACCCGGCCCTCGGCGTTGCGGGGCGCGAGCGCCAGATCGGCGATGACCGCGTTGTGGGGGTCGGCCGGGTCGAGGGCGATGGTCGCCCGGCCGGTGATCTTCTCGGCCTGGCCGCGCTCGCCGAAGCTGCGGCCCTGCAGGGCGGGCTTGTCCGCGGCCACGGTCTCGAACCGCGTCACCTCCGCCCCGGCCGGCCCGGCGGCGAGGCCGCATCCGAGCATCGCCAGGGCCATGGCCCTCGGCATCCTAAGCAGACTTGCGTTGGCAGGCCAACACTTCGTCAGCTTAGGCTCTTGTTTTGCCGCAGATTTTTGGCGCCGAACCGGCAACCGCTTCGGCGAAATCTGCTTAGTCATCGCTGGTCCTCCCGGCGGCGCCACGATCGGGCGCCTTTCCGGGAGACCGTAATCGCGCCGGCCCCGGCTGTGAACCGGGGCCGGTGGCGTCAGGGGGCGAGCACGCTTCCGAGGTAGTGCCGCACGAAGGCGGGCATCCGGGCGGGATCGAGGTCGGCGGCGTCGCGCACCCCGACGATCGCCGACAGCTCCGGCTCGGCCTCCGCCGCGAGATGGGCCATGATGCCCGCCCGCACCGTCGCCTCGTCCTCGGCGAGCGGCACCGGACGCAGCAGGGCCATCAGGCCGCCGTCGCGCACGATCACCCAGCCGGGATCCGGCCCTTCGGGAGCGACGAGCCCGGTCTCCTCCCGCAGCTCGCGGAGCGCGCTCGCCGCAAGGTCGACCGTGCCGTCGGGGCCGATATCGGTCGGGTCCGGCGTGCCGCAAGGGAAGTAGACCCGGCCGGCGGCGGCCGTGTGCGGGGCCATCTCGCCGAGCAGGAAGGTGCCGTCCCGGGTGCGCGGCACCGCCGCCGCGAAGACGTTGAGGACGCTTCCGTCTGGGAACCCCCAGTCCTTCAGGGCGGTGAGGGCGGCGTAGTCGGCCTCGAACAAGTCGGCGTCGAGCACGCCGTCGGCGAGGCTCCAGCGGCGCAGCATCAGCACCGTGCCGTTGAACATCGCCGGGCGTGCAGCCCGGCGCTCGTCCCAATGGGCCATGATGGCGGCCCGGTTGTCGCGGGCCCAGGGCCAGTCGTGGGCGACCATCCGGGCCTCGACCCGGCGGGCCGGCGTGAGGGTGACGCTCATCGGATGTGCAGCACGCCCTCGGAGACCAGGACGGCGCTGCCGCCGATCTCGGCCGCGCGCAAGGCGCCGTCCTCGATCGTGAGCTGGAGTGCGATCTCGCTCGGCCGGCCCATCTCGACCCCCTGCGCGATGACGAGGTCGTGCGTGCCGCCCCCTAAGGGCTCGAACTGCATCAGGGCGCCTGCGAAGGCCGCGACCGCGCCGCCGGTCGCCGGGTCCTCGGCGATGCCGGCGGCGGGGGCGAACATCCGGGCGCGGAAGCTGTGGCCCGGCTCCCCGGTCTCGCCGGTATAGAGGAAGGCCTTGGCGCCGGGGCCGAGGGCCTGCACCATCGCCTCGGCGCTGGTGCGGGCCCGCGCCAGGGCGTCGAGCCCCTGGACCGGCACGAGGTGAAACGGCGTGCCGGCGCTGTAGCGGCTCGGCCGGTGGCGGGCGAACCCGATCTCGGACGGCGACAGGCCGAGCGCGCCTGCCAGCGCCGTCGCGTCCGGCTCCTCGCCCCAGCTCTCCGGCAGGCGCGGCAGGCGGAAGCGGGCGCGGCCGCGCCCCTCGCCGGTCTCGACCACGCAGGGCACCACCCCGACCTGCTCCTCGAGGCCGAACGCCACCGCGTCGGCGATCTCCGCCCGCCGGTCGCCGAGGGCGAGCAGCACTGCGGTGCCGACGGTCGGGTGGCCGGCGAAGGCGAGCTCCTGGGCCGGGGTGAAGATCCGCAGCCGGGCCCGGTGCCGGCCTTCCGCGGGCGGCAGCACGAACACCGTCTCCGACAGGTTGAACTCGCGGGCGATGGCCTGCATCGCGGCGTCGTCCAGCCCCTCGGCGTCGAGCACCACCGCCAGCGGGTTGCCGGCGAGGGCGGTCTCGGTGAAGACGTCCAGGGTGGCGTATCGGCGTGCGGGCATCGGGTTTCCGTCCTTCCGAGAAGCTCAGCGCGCGAGGCAGCACGGATCGGGTGAATGGTGCAAGCCCCGGGGGTCGAGGGACGGTCACGCGGAGATGTTGTGGCAGCTTGGCGAAACCGCCGTAACGGCGCTCAGCCGCCTTGCCCGAGCCGCTTCGCGGCACGCTTGACCGTCTCGTTGATCCGGGTCTGCCAGCCCGGGCCCGTGGCCCTGAAGGCGGCCAGCGCCTCCGGATCGAGCCGCAGTGTGACCTGCACGAGCCGGTTCGGCGACTTCGGCCGCCCCCGGTTCGTGAGAGCCTCGAACACGGCCGGTGGCAGGACTTCGCGGGCCGGCCGCATCCGGCCGAGTTCCTTGTCCGTCATCTCCCGGGCATCGGGATCCGCTTTCATCCGGGCCTGAAGCTCGGCCTCCTCGGCGTCGCTCAACATCGGGACCGTTCGCTCACTCGAATCGCGCGGCATAGGCTCTCCTCTCGCGGTTGCTGGCGGTTCGCAGGCTGATGGCGGAGATGGCCTCCGTACCGAGGAGCGAGAAGGTGAGCGTGACGAGCTTGCCATCGAGATATCCGGTTGCGATGTACCGGGCGCCACCGGATGGGCTGCCGTAGCTCTCGCTGATCGCCGCGGTCTCCCACTCGAAGCGATCACGGGCATCCGCGAAATCAAGCCCGTGACCGGCCGGGGGCGGCTGGCGATTCCTGTCTCGCTTGGGCTCGTCCCAGACCATCCGCATACATTTTCCGTAACTCCAGAAAATAAGGATGGCAAGCTGCGACGGTGGCGACGGATGGTGTAGGCGTTCGGCATGTTCCGACGGAGCGCCCTCCCATGCCCCACAGCCTGACCCCCGAGACCGCCGCCCGCTTCGCCGCCCTCACCCTCGGCCACGTCACCCGGGAATACCCGAACAAGCCCGACCACACGCTCGCCGGCCCCGAGGATGCCCGCACGCCGGCCGCGCTGCATCCGGTGTTCTACGGCAGCTTCGACTGGCATTCCTGCGTCCACAGCTACTGGCTGCTCGCCCGGGTGCTGCGCCGTTTCCCCGACGGCCCGCAGGCCGACGCGATCCGGGCTCTGTTCGACCGGCAGCTGGTGCCTGAGAAGGTCGCGGGCGAGTGCGCCTATCTCGACGCGCCGACGGCCCGCGGCTTCAAGCGGCCCTATGGCTGGGCCTGGGCGCTCAAGCTCGCCGACGAGCTGGGGCGCCTGCCCGAGCCGCGCTGGTCGCGGGCGCTGGCGCCGATGGCGGAGATCTTCGCGCAGCGATTCCGTGAGTTCCTGCCGCTCTCGCCCTATCCGGTGCGGGTCGGCACCCACTTCAACACCGCCTTCGGCTTGCGCATGGCGGCGGATTACGCCGACGGCACGGGGGACGCCGCCCTGACGGCGCTGCTGCGCGCCACCGCCGCGCGCTGGTACGGCGCGGACGCCGATTGCCCGGCCTGGGGCGAGCCGAGCGGCGACGACTTCCTGTCCTCGGCACTGATCGAGGCCGAGTGCCTGCGCCGCCTGATGCCGGCGGACGACTTCCGGCCCTGGTTCGACCGCTTCCTGCCGCGCCTCGCCGCGCGACAGCCCGAGACCCTGTTCCGGCCGGCGACCGTCACCGACCGCAGCGACGGCAAGATCGCCCATCTCGACGGGCTCAACCTGAGCCGGGCCTGGTGCCTGCGGGCGCTCGCCGGCGCGCTGCCGGCGGACGATTCCCGCGTGCCGGTGCTCACGGAGACGGCGCAGGCGCATCTCGAGGCGGCTTTGCCGCATCTCGCCGACGACTACATGGGCGAGCACTGGCTGGCGAGCTTCGCGCTGCTGGCGCTGGAGGCGTAGCGCCTCACACCGCCTCGACCGGGAAGGTGCGGCTCGGCGCCACGAACTCGTCCTGGGCCGCCACGGTCAGGATCTCGCGAGCGCCGGCCTCCTCGGTGCGGCGCAGGAGGCCGTAGATCGAGGCGGCGGCGGCCCCCAGGGCCTCGCCGGCCGAGCGGCTGCGGGCGTAGTGCACCAGGAACAGGGCGGCGGTGGCGTCGCCCGCGCCGTTGACGCTGAGCGACAGCCGCGGGGTGCGCAGGCGCCAGAACAGGCCGTCCGCGCCGGCCAGCATGTCGATGCTGTCCTCGGGCGTCTCCTCGGTGTGGAGCGAGGTGACCAGCACCACCTTCGGGCCGCTCGCCTGCACCGCCGCCACCGCCGCCTTGGCGTCGGCGAGCGTGCGGGTCTCGATCCCGCTCAGGTAATCGAGCTCGAACTGGTTCGGGGTGATGAGGTCGGCCGCCGGCACCGCGTGGTCCCGCATGAATTCCGGGATGCCGGGGCGCACGAACACCCCGCGGCCGGTATCGCCGATCACCGGGTCGCAGCAGTAGAGCGCCGCAGGGTTGGCCTCCCGCACCCGCGCCACCGCCCGCAGGATCGCGGTGCCGATATCGGCCGAGCCCATGTAGCCCGACAGCACCCCGTCGCAGGTCGGCAGCGCCCCGCGCTCGGCGATGCCCTCGACCAGTTCCTCGATCGCCGGCCCGTCGAACACCCGGCCGCGCCAGGCGCCGTAGCCGGTGTGGTTGGAGAACTGCACCGTGTGCACCGCCCAGACCTCGACCCCGAGCCGCTGCATCGGGAAGACCGCCGAGGCGTTGCCGACATGGCCGTAGGCGACGTGGGACTGGATCGACAGGACGTTCATCGCGACACGAACCTCGCGCGGAGGGCACCTGGGACCCACGATTCCCGGAACCGGACGCGTCTGGCAACCGCCTTGGGCTCCCGAAAGCGTGCGCCCGCGAATTCACGCGACGCTCACACGTCCCATGTAACGGAAGGGGAACGCCCGCCCGGCACCCCGACTTGTCCCGCCGTCCCGCCCCCTCACGCCCAAGGCTGCCATGGATTTCGAGAGCTTGCGCACCACGGTGCTCGACTTCCTGCGCGACCACCAGGCCTGGGCGCCGGTGATCACCGGGATCATCGCCTTCTGCGAATCGCTCGCGGTGCTCTCGCTCCTGGTGCCGGCGACCGTGATCCTGATCGGGATCGGGGCGCTGATCGGCTCGGGCGCGATCCCGTTCCTGCCGGTGATGATCGGGGCGGCGATCGGGGCGATCCTCGGCGACTGGGTCTCCTACGAGATCGGCCGCTACTACAAGGACGGCGCCAAGCGGATCTGGCCGCTCAGCCGCTATCCCGAGATGGTGCGGAAGGGCGAGACCTTCTGCCAGCGCTGGGGCGCCTGGGCGATCTTCATCGGCCGGTTCATCGGGCCGGCCCGGGCGGTGGTGCCGCTCGTCGCCGGGGTGGCGCTGCTGCCGCGGTTCTGGTTCCAGCTCGCCAACCTGACCTCGGCCTTCGTCTGGGCCTTCGTCTGGCTGGCGCCCGGCGCCGGCCTGATCGACTGGCTGCGGCGCGCCTGACAACCCAGCTGCCTAAATCTAGGACGAGAGTCCGGCTGCCGAACACTTAACCGACATCTCGGGAACCCTGCCGAAACATCATGAAATGTTAAGTCGCGGTCGCAAAATGAGGCGGTGCGGTCCCGAACGGGACCGCTCTTCGGAAGCGGTTCCATGTCCGACGCGACGCCGACCTACTCACTGCCGCGCGCCGCGCCCCTGCGCTGGCTCGTGGATCCGAGCCTCGACCTGCCGGCGGAGCTGCGGGTCCGCCTGCTCGCGACGCTGATGGCGTCGCCGGGCTCGCTGGTGCTCGGCGCGGTGGCGATGGTGATGATCGAGGTGATGGCGGTGCTCCGCCACCCCGGGCCGGCCTTTGCCGCCATGCTGGCGGCGGATCTCGGCCTGCTCGGCCTGCGGCTGGTCCTGCTCCGGCGCGGCCAGCGCGCCGCGGCGGCCGGGCGTCCGGCGCCGACCGACCTCCTCATCGCCAGCAGCCTCGCCTGGGCCGGCCTCGTCGGCCTCGCCACGGTCCTGTGCGTCGTGAGCGGCGATCCGGTGCTCCAGGTCCTGGCGCCGCTGACCATGATGGGCATCCTGGCCGGCATCGTCACCCGCAACTACGCCGCGCCGCGCCACGCCCTGGCGATGATCGTGCTGTGCGACCTGCCGCTGAAGCTGATGCTGCCGCTCCATTACGGCAACCCCTGGTTCCTGGTCGGGGCGGTGCAGGGCCTGCTCTTCGTGGTCGCGATGTACGTCACCACGGTGCGGCTCAACCGCACCTACGTCGAGGTGCTGCTCGCCAGGCGCGAGGACCAGCGCCGGGCCACCCACGACGCCCTCACGGGCCTGCGCAACCGCACCGGCCTGATGGAGGACCTCGTCGCCCGGCTGCGGAGCGGCACCGACGGCCTCGCCCTGCTCTACCTCGACCTCGACGGCTTCAAGGCGGTGAACGACTGCCTCGGCCACGCCGCCGGCGACGCCCTGCTGGTGGAGGTGGCCGCCCGGATCACCGCCGGGATCCCCGGGGAGTGGCAGGCGGCCCGGCTCGGCGGCGACGAGTTCGTGATCCTGGCCGGGGGCGGGCGGGCCCGCGAGGCGGCTGTCGTCGCGGCCCGCCTGATCGAGGCCGTGAAGGCTCCCTACGCCATCGGGGTCGGCGTCGGCCTCAGCGTCGGGATCGGCTGGGCCACCCCGGGGATGACCGCCGAGGCGCTCCTTGCCGAGGCGGACGCGGCGCTCTACCGCGCCAAGGCCGCCGGCAAGGGCCGGCTGATGACCGCGGGTGCGCCCGGGCCGCGCGAGGCGGCCCGGGTCGGGTGGGCGTAGGATCGAGCATCATTCCGCCGGCCGTGCCGGCCGGTGCCGAAGTGGCTACCGGTTCGGCGGCGAAAATGATGCAATAGCAAGAAGCTAAGTAGAGCTGCACCTTGCAGCTCTACTTAGCCCATCGCCTTCCTGACGAACCGGTCCTCGACGGTGGTCGCGAGGTCGATCTTGGCGCCCTGCAACTCGGGATCGAGGGTGCGCACCAGCTCGAGCACGCTCGCCATCCCCTCCTGGGTCGGGATGCCGGTGCGGGAATAGCTCTCGAGCGAGTTCTTCACCGCCTGCACGTAGAGCGGCTTGTCGCCGAAGTGGTAGGCCGGCGGCACCGTGTCGGCGATCTCCTCGGGCGAGGCGGCGACGATCCACTTCAGCGCCTTGGCGAAGGCGTTGACGACCTTCTGGGTTCCGGCGGCGTGGCGCTCGATCCAGTCCTGCTTGGTGTAGACCACCGCCGCCGGGTTGGGACCGCCGAACAGCGCCCGGGTGCCGGCCTCGGTGCGGGTGTCGATGATGACCTTGATGTCGCCGTCGGCCTCGAGCTTGGCGATCACCGGATCGAGGTGCGAGATGGCGTCGATCTCGCCCTTCTTCATCGCCGCGATGGCGCCGGCCCCGCCGCCGACCCCGATCAGCGCCGCGTCGCTGGCCTTCAGCCCGGCCTTGATCATCGCGTATTGCGCGGTCAGCGACGTCGAGGAGCCCGGCGCCGTGACGCCGATCTTGCGGCCCTTGAGCTCGGCGGCCGACTTCACCGTGTCGGCGAGGTCCTTGCGCACCCCGATCACGATGGCGGGGAAGCGGCCGAGCTCGCACACCGCGCGCACGTCCTGGCCCTTGGCCTGCATCCGGATCGTATGCTCGTAGGCCCCCGTCACCACGTCGACCGAGCCGCCGATCAGCGCCTGGAGCGAGCGCGCGCCGCCGCCGAAATCGTTGATCTCGGCCTCGACCCCCTCCTCCTTGAAGAAGCCCTTCCGCTCGGCGATCGTCAGCGGCAGGTAGTAGAGGAGCGGCTTGCCGCCGACGCCGATGCGCACCTTCACGGTGTCGGCCCGGGCCGGGACCGCGGGGCTGAGCGCCAGGGCGGCGGCGCCGGCGAGGAAGCTGCGGCGTTGCATGGGTGTTGTCCTCCCGTAACTCTGTTCTCTCACCCCTGGCCGCCGGCTTGCGGGCGCCAGACGAGGAGGCGGTTCTCGATCAGGGTGACGACCGTGTCGATCACGATGACGAACACGGTCAGGATCAGCATGCCGGCGAACACGCCGGTGACGTCGAACACGCTCTCGGCCTCGTGGATCTTGTAGCCGAGCCCGGCCGAGGAGCCGAGGTACTCGCCCACCACCGCGCCCACGAGCGCGAAGCCGACCGCCGTGTGGAGCGAGGAGAACATCCAGGTCAGCGCCGAGGGCCAGTAGACGTGGCGGAGGAGGCCGCGCTCGCTCATCCCGAGCATCCGGGCGTTGTTGAGCACCACCGGGCTCACCTCGCGCACGCCCTGGTAGACGTTGAAGAACACGATGAAGAACACCAGCGTGAAGCCGAGCGCCACCTTCGACCAGATGCCGAGCCCGAACCACAGGGCGAAGATCGGCGCCAGCACCACCCGCGGCAGGGCGTTCGCCGCCTTGATGTAGGGGTCGAACACCGCGGCGAGCAGCGCGTTGCGGGCGAACAGGAAGCCGAAGGCGATGCCGCCGGCCGCGCCGAAGACGAAGGCCAGCACCGTCTCCTGCAGCGTGATCCACAGGTGGCCCCAGATCTCCGGGTTCGTCATCTCCATCCAGGTGCGCTTGAGCACATCGACCGGGGTCGAGAAGAAGAACTGGATCTGCTTGGGCGCGCCGAGGATCGGGTACACGGTCAGAACGTGCCAGATCGCGAAGCCGACGAGGCCGACGAGGATCTGCAGGGCGAGGAGGCCGAGGCGGTTCACGGGGTCGCTGTCTCCGAAGGAATCACGCGGGACCGCCCGCATAGGCGCGGGAGACCTCGACCCGCAGGCACGACCAGATCTCCTTGTAGAGGGCGTGGAAGTGCGGCTCGAGGCGGATCTCGCTGATGTCGCGCGGACGCGCCAGATCGACCGTGAACTGGCCGACGATGCGGGCGGCGGGCCCGGCCGAGAGGACCACCACCCGGTCGGCGAGCGCGATCGCCTCCTCGAGGTCGTGGGTGACGAACATCACCGCCTTGCGGTTGGCCGCCCACAGCTCCAGCAGGAGGTTGCCCATGATCTGCCGGGTCTGCGCGTCGAGCGGCCCGAACGGCTCGTCCATCAGCAGGATCTCGGGATCGCGGATCAGCATCTGGGCGAGCGCGACGCGCTTGCGCTGGCCGCCCGAGAGCATGTGCGGATAGCGGTCGACGAAGGCCGAGAGCCCGACCTTGGCCAGCCAGTCGCGGGCCCGCGCCAGCGCCTCGGCGCGCGGGACCCGCTGCGGCTCCAGCGCCACCGCGACGTTGTCGAGGGCGGTCTTCCACGGCATCAGGGCGTCGGCCTGGAACAGGTAGCCGGCGCGGGCATTCAGCCCCGACAGCGCCGAGGAGAACACCGTGACGCTGCCGGAGGCCGGCTTCAGCAGGCCGGCGGCGGCGTTGAGCAGCGTCGACTTGCCCGAGCCGGTCGGCCCGACCACCGCCACGAACTCGCCGGGGCTCACCCCGAGGTCGATGCCCTCGACGGCGACGTAGCGTTTGCCGCCCTTCAGGGTGAAGGCGATGCTGACGTCGGCGAGCCGCACCGCGTCGCCGTGGGCGAGCGCCGTGCCGCCGACGAGGCGCATGCCGGCCCGACCGGCCTTCTTTCCCTCGGCGGCGCTCTGCCCCACCATGCCTCTCCCTCCCGTCGCCCGGCCGTCTCGCGGAAGGACTCGGGCGCGGCCGACCATCGGCGAGCGCGCGCGCGAGATCAACCGCTACGTCCGTCGCGCCGGCCGGTTTCGCGCTGCCCGCGACGCCCGTCGACGCGGCTGCGCCGCCTGCGACACGGGCCGCAGGTGACAACGCGGGCGTGAGCTGGTCCGATGGCGTTCCCGATTCGGTCCCGTGCAACCTGTCAGAAGCGCCCGTCCACAGCCTTGTCCGCCGCCCTCGCCCTCTCGCTTCCCGTCGACCGCCGCCAATCGCCGACCGCGCTCTCCGTGCAGCGGGGCGTGCGGCGCCTCTTCGCCGAGCTCGGATTCGTCACGATCCCGGAATTCACCCTGGCCAACGGGCGGCGCGCCGACCTGATCGCGCTCGGCGGTTGCGGCAAGCTGACGATCATCGAGATCAAGTCGAGCGTCGCGGATTTCCGCGCCGACCGGAAATGGCCCGACTACCGCGACTTCTGCGACCGGTTCTACTTCGCGGTGCCGGAGACCCTGCCGGTGGAGATCCTGCCCGAGGAGACCGGGCTGATCGTCGCCGACGCCTTCGGGGCCGAGATCCTGCGCGAGCCGCCGGAGCATCCCCTCGCCGGCGCCCGCCGCAAGGCCGTGACCCTGCGCTTCGCCCACGCGGCGGCGGGCCTGCTCCACGCGCTCGCCGATCCGGGCTCGATCCGCGAGGGCGCGCTGTAGATCTCTGATCGTGCCGCATACCTTCGACGAACCGGTATCCCCTTCGTCGGACAATGCCCCGGGGGCGCTACAGAACCAGGGTCTCGTCGAACCGGTCCGGCGACAGCGGCAGCCGGAACTCGACCGCGACGCCGCCCCTGAACCGGCGCACCACCCGGGCGGGGGTGCGGCCGACGGTGAGGGCGGATTCGAGCGGCAGCTCGATCTCGCAGGCGAGCGCCGCGCCGGAGAGCGAGACGTCGATGAGGCGGGCCATGACCTCGCGCCCGTCCTCGAGCCGCAGGGTGGCGGCGGCCTGGCGCGGCACCACCCGCTCGTGCCGGCGGTCCTCCGGCAGGCCGAGCGCCGCCCGGTTGGCGAGCCAGGTCAGCTGCGAGGCGATCTTGTCGCGCTTGCGCGCCGTGGCGGCGATCTCGACCGCGACGCCGTCCGGCAGCACCCGGGCGATCGTGCCCTCGATGCGCCCGACATGCTCGAGATAGATCACGATGCGCTCGCCGACCGCACCACCTCCTGCGCAGGCGAGGCGCACCCCGCCGGGGGAGATGTCGACGGTCCGGCACGGGTATTCCTGCCGGTCGGCGAGCATGTAGCGCCCGAGCAGGGCCACGGCCACGCGGTGGTGCCGGCGCTGGTCCGGCGCCGGCCGTCGGGCGAGGGCCCGTACGCCCGAGAGCACGGCGCGGCCCGCCGCGCTCGCGGGTTCGCCGGCCAGTTCCCCCGCCATGACGCTCGACCCTCCCGGCGCTCAACGGACCGCCCGCGGCAGCCTGCATGGGAACGGTTAAGCAATCGCCGTTTAGGCACCGCCCGCCCCGGCTGTGGCGGGCGCCGGCCTTGCGCGCCAGGCCTCCTCCCCGTAAGCTCAAGCCCCTGAACATAAAGATGAATTAGTTTGATTCCAAAGTACCGTCCAGCCGCCGCGGCCGGCCCGGGCACGCCCCCGCCGTGACGCAGGCCGTCGCGCTCGGGAGCGCCCGCGGGCTCCTCGCGGCGTCGCGCCCGCTCCTCCCGTTCTTCTGCCTGTACGTGACCTTCGGGGCCACGCTCGGCTTCCTGTCGGGCGGGGCGCCGCTGATCCTGCGGGCGCGGGGCCTCGACCTCGCCGAGGTCGGGCTGTTGCAGCTCATCAACCTGCCGGTCGGGCTGACCTTCCTGTGGGCGGCCCTGCTCGACCGGGTGCGCCTGCCGTTCCTCGGCCGCCGTCTCGGCTGGATCGTCGCGGCGCAGGGCGCGACGGTCGCGCTGCTGGCGACCTTGAGCCTCGGCGAGCACTGGCCGCTCCCGGCGCTGCTGGCGCTCGCCATCGCCACCTGCGCCTGCACCGCCACGATGGACATCGCGCTGGAGGCCCTGGTGGTCGAGACGGTGCCGGCGGAGCGGCGGGCCTTCGTCGCCTCGGCCAAGCTCTGCGGCGCCTCGCTCGGCGGCATCCTGGGGGTCGGCGTGCTGGTCGGCTCCTACGACGCCCTCGGCTGGCCGGCGGCGCTGCTCGCCTGCGCCGGGCTCGACGCGCTCTGCCTGCTGCCGATCCTCGCCTATCCGGAGGCGCGGCTCCAGGGGGCCGGCGGCGTGCCGGAGCGCTGGTCGGGGTCGCTCGCGCGGCTGCGGGCGCTGGCGGGCCGGATCGGGGCGCTCGGCGCCTACTTCGCCGCCGCCTACCTCATCGCCGGTCCCAACACCCTGGCGCTGCTCGATCTCGGGGTGCCGCTCGGCCGGGTCGGCTTCCTCACCGGCACCGTCCTGCCGGCGGTCAACCTGGTGATGGCGCTGATGGCCGGCGGCCTGGCGGCGCGGTTCGGCACCGTGCGGCTGATCGGGATCGGCGGGACCGGGGTGCTCCTCGCCGGCGGCCTGATGGCGGCGGCCTGCCTCGTTCGCGCCGAGGGGCTGGCCGTGGCCGCCACGGTCCTGAACTACGTCTTCGGCGGCTTCCTCGGGGTGCCGGTGTTCAACATGATCTATCGCTGGGCTGAAGGACCGCGGCCCGCCACCGACTACGCGCTCCTGTTCGGCGCCGCCTTCTTCGCGGCGATGCCGCTGCGGGTCGCATCACCCGCGCTCGCCGGCTGGGCCGGCTGGCCGGGCTACTTCACGGCGGCGATGCCGCTCTACGCCGCGGCGCTCGCCTGGCTGGCGCTCCAGGTCGCCCGCACCTTGCGGGCCGATCGCGCGAGGCCGCGATGATCCCCGATCTCGCCTCCCACGTACCGGATTCGCTCGGCACCTATCGCGACGGCGTGGCGGCGGGGAGCGGCGGGGCGGCGACGCCCCTCGTCGCCCTGCGCGATCCCGCGGTGTTCGACGCCACGCTTTCGGCCTTCGCGGCCGGGCTCGGCGTGAGCCCCGGCACCGCCGACCGGCGGGCGCTGGTCTCGTACTGGAGCCAGTTCTACCTTGCGCCGCTCGCCACCCCGGCGATGACGGCGCTGGTGCGCCTCGGGCGGCCCCTGCCGCTCGCCTTCGCGACGACGAGCCTCGAACTCGACGCGGCCGGCCGCCCGGCTCGCTTCCTGGTGTGTCCCGGGGCGCAGGAGGGAGCCTGCGCCGGGCTGTCCGGCCTCGTCGAGGACCACCTGCGGCCCTTCGTCGAGCTGTGCTGCGCGCAATGCGGCATCGCCCCCCGGGTGATCTGGGGCAACGCGGCGGTGATCCTCGACTACGTCGCGCGCGAACTCGGCGAGCCCGAGACCCTGGCCCGCCCCGAGGTCGCGACCTGCCTCGGCTGGTGCGCCGAGGTCGCCTGCCCCCTCAGCCCGCTGGCGCAGGCGCTGCGCGACCGGCGCCGGCGCACCTGCTGCCTGCGCCAGCGCCTGCCGGGGGTGGCCTCCTGCGGGGATCTGTGCCCGCTCCGGGAGGACGGGCGATGCTGCGGGGCCGCCTAAGCAGATGTCGCCGAAGTGGTTACCGGTTCGGCGCCAAGAATCTGCGACGAAGCAAGAACCTGAGCGGCGTCCAATAGCCGTTGCGACCTGGGACGCCCCGGGACGGCCTCACCGCCCGCAAGCGGGGGCCGCGTAGCCCGCATAGACCACCCGCACCGACCGGCAGGCCGGGGCCGGCGCCTCGGCGGCGGCCGGCGTCGCGACCGCCGCGACGGCGGGCACCGACTCGGCCTGCGGCGCGCCCGAACCCGCCCGCACCACCAGCGGGGTCGCGACCAGGGACAGGAGCGCGGCGGCGGCGACCAAGGTCAGGCGGTGGGTCACGGACAGTCTCCCTCAAGTCTTGCGCCCCGGCGGGCGTCGCGATGCTCCGATCTGTACTGTCAACGAGCTTGACCGTTTTTCGGTTCCGGCCCCGCTTGGGGTTCGTGCGCGGACGCACCCGCGCTTGACTCGGGCGCCGCCGGTTCCCAAGGGTCGCGGCCAGATCCGCCCGAGCCGCAAGCCGTACCACCATGACCGACGCCGACCTCCAGCCGACCCGCTCGTTCCAGGGGCTGATCCTCACGCTCCAGCGGTTCTGGGCCGCGCAAGGCTGCGTGATCCTCCAGCCCTACGACATGGAGGTGGGCGCGGGCACGTTCCATCCGGCCACAACCCTGCGGGCGCTGGGCCCCAAGCCCTGGAAGGCGGCCTACGTCCAGCCCTCGCGCCGGCCGAAGGACGGGCGCTACGGCGAGAACCCGAACCGGCTCCAGCACTACTACCAGTTCCAGGTGATCCTGAAGCCGAACCCGCCGAACCTCCAGGAGCTCTACCTCGATTCGCTGAAGGCCATCGGCGTCGATCTCGGGCTGCACGACATCCGCTTCGTCGAGGACGACTGGGAGAGCCCGACGCTCGGCGCCTGGGGCCTCGGCTGGGAATGCTGGTGCGACGGGATGGAGGTGAGCCAGTTCACCTACTTCCAGCAGGTCGCCGGCTTCGAATGCGCCCCGGTGGCGGGCGAGCTGACCTACGGCCTCGAGCGCCTGGCGATGTACGTCCAGGGCGTCGAGAGCATGTACGACCTCAACTTCAACGGCCGCGAGGGCGACGAGAAGGTCACCTACGGCGACGTCTTCCTGCAGGCCGAGCAGGAATATTCGCGCCACAACTTCGAGGCCGCCGACACCGAGATGCTCTTTCGGCAGTTCCGCGACGCCGAGGCCGCCTGCCGCGCCTACCTCGCGGCCGGCGAGCCGGGGCCCGACAGCAACGATCCGCGCCACCGCATGGCGCAGCCGGCCTACGACCAGTGCATCAAGGCTAGCCACGTCTTCAACCTGCTCGACGCGCGCGGGGTGATCTCGGTCACCGAGCGCCAGAGCTACATCCTGCGGGTGCGCGAGCTGGCCAAGGCCTGCGGCGAGGCCTGGCGGCGCACCGACGCGGGTGGGCTCGCCGAGGCGCCGGCCGCCTGACGCCTGCGCCGTCACCCGCCCTCGATCATCCCCTCTTCATTCATCCTCTCTTCATTCCTGGCCCTCCCGCGGGAGGACCTTGAGGCCGCCCGATGCCCGACCTGCTGCTCGAACTCTTCTCCGAGGAAATCCCCGCCCGCATGCAGCGGCGCGCGGCCGAGGACCTGCGCAAGCTCGTCACCGACGCGCTGGTCGAGCGCGGCTTCCTCTACGAGGGCGCCAAGGCCTTCGCGACGCCTCGCCGCCTCGCCCTCCATGTCGCCGGCCTGCCGCCCCGCGGCCAGGACGTGCGCGAGGAGCGCAAAGGGCCCCGCGTCGGCGCCCCCGAGGGCGCGGTGCAGGGCTTCCTGAAGAGCTCGGGCCTCGCGAGCCTCGACGAGGCGAAGATCGTCTCCGATCCGAAGAAGGGCGAGTTCTACGTCGCGGTGATCGAGCGGCCCGGCCGGGAGACGATCGAGGTGCTGGCCGAGATCATCCCGGCGATCGTCAAGAGCTTCCCCTGGCCGAAATCGATGCGCTGGGGCGCGGCCTCGCGCGAGCCGGGCTCGTTGCGCTGGGTGCGCCCGCTGCACTCCATCGTCGCGAGCTTCGGCCCCGAGACCGAGACGCCCGACGTGGTGCCCTTCGCCCTCGACGGGGTCGAGGTGGGCTTCACCACGCGGGGCCACCGCTTCATGGCGCCGCAACCGATCGAGGTGCGCCGCTTCGCCGATTACCTGCCGGCGCTGGAGCGGGCCTTCGTGGTGCTCGACACCGAGCGGCGCAAGGACATCATCCTGCACGACGCCCGCGACCTCGCCTTCGCTCGCGGCCTCGACCTCGTCGAGGACGAGGGCCTGCTGGAGGAGGTGGCGGGGCTCGTCGAGTGGCCGGTGACCCTGATGGGCGCCTTCGACGAGCGCTTCCTCGCAATTCCCCCGGAGGTGATCCGCGCCACGATCCGGGCGAACCAGAAGTGCTTCGTGCTGCGGGGTTCCCCGGGCCCGGAAGGGCGCGAGCGCCTGGCCAACGCCTTCATCCTGGTGTCGAACCTGGTGGCGTCGGACGGCGGCGCGGCGATCGTCGCCGGCAACGAGCGGGTGGTGCGCGCGCGCCTCTCCGACGCGGCGTTCTTCTGGGAGACCGACCGCAAGGTGCGGCTGGAGGATCGGCTCCAGAAGCTGGAAAGCATCGTCTTCCACGAGAAGCTCGGGACCCAGGCCAAGCGGGTGGAGCGCATCGCGGCGCTGGCCCGGGCGCTGGCGCCGGTGGTCGGGGCCGACGCGGCCCTGGCCGAGCGCGCCGCGCGGCTTGCCAAGGCCGACCTCGTCACCGAGATGGTCGGCGAGTTCCCCGAATTGCAGGGCCTGATGGGCCGCTACTACGCCGCCGAGCAGGACGAGGACCCGGCGGTCGCCGCGGCGATCGAGGAGCACTACAAGCCGCTCGGACCCAGCGACCGGGTGCCGTCCGAGCCGGTCTCGGTGGCGGTGGCGCTCGCCGACAAGCTCGACACGCTGGTCGGGTTCTGGGCGATCGACGAGAAGCCGACGGGGAGCAAGGATCCGTATGCCCTGCGGCGCGCGGCGCTCGGGGTGATCCGGCTGATCCTCGCCAGCGAGGCGCGCCTGTCCCTGCGGGCGCAGATCGCCGCCGCGGCGGCCGGCCACGGCCAGGCTTCGGATGGCTTTGCCGGCGACCTCCTCGCCTTCTTCGCCGACCGGCTGAAGGTCTACCTGCGCGACCAGGGTGCCCGCCACGACCTCATCGACGCCGTGTTCGCACTTCCTGGCCAGGACGACCTCCTGATGGTGGTGCGCCGGGTCGAGGCGCTCGGCCGCTTCCTCGACACTGAGGACGGCCGGAACCTGCTCGCCGGCTACCGCCGCGCCGCCAACATCCTGCGCATCGAGGAGAAGAAGGACGGCCGCGCCTACGACGCCGCCCCCGACCGGGCCCTCCTGAGCCTGCCCGAGGAAGCCGCGCTCGCCGACGCCCTGCGGGCGGCCGGCGCCGAGGCGGCCCAGGCGGTGGCGGCGGAGGATTTCGAGGGGGCGATGCGGGCGCTCTCGGCCCTGCGCACGCCGGTCGACGCCTTCTTCGACAAGGTGACGGTGAATGCCGAGGATCCGGCCTTGCGCGCCAACCGCCTCGCCCTGCTCAATGCCCTGCGGGCGGCGACCCGGGAGGTGGCCGACTTCTCCCGCATCGGCGGCGAGGGCCGCTGAGGTTTATTAACATAGGATGCGTTGCACTGGGGCCTCAGCATTGCGCCGGGGAACGGTTTAACGAATTTTTCATTGTTTGCCGGCGCCGAGAACCGGTACAAACTGTGCCGGTTCGATTCTCATCGACGGAAACAGTGCGGCGCGAAGCGTCGGCGGAGGAAGACGGCCCGCGCCGCGAGGTGCCGCGGACGGTCGTTCCCTCCCGCCCGGCCGCCGAACCGCGGACGTGAAGGCAGGAGGCAGCCACGATGTCGCTCGGCGGTAAGGCTCGACCCAAGGAGCAGGCGGCTCCCCCGACGCCGGACGCATCGGTGCCGCCGGCAGTCGGCCGGGACGAGGCCGGGACGGGCGCGCGGATCCGCGCGCATGTGCGGCAGGTCCTGCAACAGGCGGGATCCCGCGCCTCAGCCGAGGGGAATTGAGCGCACCAGCCGGCCGGCCCCGTCGCGGATCTCGAGCTGCCATCCCCCACCGAGGAGCGGCAGCTCGCCGTTCGCCCGCATCTCGGCGATCACCGCCCGCGCTTCGGCCTCGGCCTGGTCCGGCGTGTCGGCCTCGACGCCCGTCGGGTCCTCGATCGCACGCGCCGGACCGACCAGGTTGAAGAAGTAGCGCTGCGTCATGAGGCTGACCACGGTCGGGAGACGGGGCGGGCGCGAGGGTGATCCCCGGACGTTACCAGCCCGGTTCCGGGCTGGCATGTCAGGGAAAAGGCGAGTTGCCACCGAAAGCGTGAGCGATTCCGCGCCTGCCGCGTTCCTCCGAAGGGAGAGGGCGGCCGCCCCCCTGCTCCTGCCGCCCCGGGGCGGCCGAGGTCCCACGGCGCGGCGAAGGCAGGCCGACGAATGCAGCACGATTCCACCCGGGCGACCCCCGGCAAGCCCGGCCATCCGGAGAAGCCCCTGGCCTCGGCCCGCAGCATCGGGCTGACCCTGCTCGGCGTCGTGATCGGCAGCGCCGGCTACTACGCCTCCTGGCGCTTCCAGACCCCGATCGGCACCCTCGGGGGCATCGCCGGCCTGGCGCTGTGCGTGATCGGCACCAGCCACGGGCACGAGAGCCACGGGCATTAGGACAACCCGTCGCCGGTCGATGGATGCCCGCTCCTGCGGCAAAACGCGACCGGGGCGCGGGCGATCCCACGGGCCCCGAGGGGCGTTGGCCCGGACCATCCGACGAGGAGATTCCGATGAGCGCCAATTCCCCCGAGCACCGCACCGGCCACGACGTCGACTCGGTCGACCAGGTCAGCAGCGTCACGCTGCTCGGCTTCGCCGTGGTCGGCGCGGCCCTGACGGTGGCGATCAACGCGATGCTGATCTGAGCGGTGGGCGGCGGGGTGAGCCCGGCGGCGCCCCGCCGCTCCTGCCCACCGGTGAGTGCGGCCAAGGGCCGACGGTCGCGTCGGCGCGTTCTCCGCCTCGGACCTCTCACGTCCCTCCTGTCGCATGCCGTGGAGCCGGTCTCGCGGGGCGTTCAGGCGCTCCGACGAACCGCCGGCTTCGAGCCGGACCGTGCAGCCGCGGCGTTCCGCAACACGTCCTCGGTCCACTGCGCCAGACTCTTGCCGGCGAGTTCGGCCTCCCGGGCGGCCTGGGCGTGGACCTCCGGATCGATGCGCACCATGAGCTTGCCGGAGAAGGCTTTCTCGGGTGCCTTGCCGATCCGCGCGCAGGTCTCGACGTAATCGTCCACCGCTTCGTGGAAGGCGTTCGTCAAGTCCGGCACGCTCTCGGCGTGGAAGCCGATGATGTCGTTGATTCCGGCGATGCGGCCGACGAACGCGCCGTCCTCGGCGCTGAACTCGACCCGGGCGACGAAGCCCTTGTAGGTCAGGGTATTGTTCATGGTGTCACCCCGATCTTCATCAGACATTCGCGGGCATCCCGCACCTGATACCAACGGTCGTTGCAAACGACCTTTGGTTCCGTTCTCGAATTTTCGCCAAGCCTCTGGCTTGGCATCGAAAATTCGAGATGGGTCAACGGCCTGATGCGTCAGCATCTTAGGCCGCTGGTATGACAAGGCTTGGCCGCCCCCCACTGACCGCTCTTGCCTGGAGCGGCACCGCCTGGTCGCCGAAGTGACGCTGCCCGGCAAGGCGGTGGTCGGCCCCGAGAGCCTGGACATCACGATGGCGTTCGGCTGCACCACGACCCGGTCGCGGACGGAGACCGGCGCCCTGTCGACCGGCGTCGAACTCCCGAATGTCGAGGCGCTTGAGACGCGGTTCGGCTTCGGCGCCATCGAGGGCCCGACGGGCACCCGCAGGCCGCCGTCGCGGACCGGCTCAAGGCGTCGCTCGCCCCCCGCCTGACGGCCAGCCAACCGCGAGCCGGACCGTCAGCGCCGCCAGATCCCGATCCGGTTCGAGCGGGCCTGCTCCTCGGCGGCGAGCAGGTCCGGGGTGGCGTCGGCGCTGGCGCGGCCGCCGCCGTTGAACAGGATCAGCTCGGACAGGTCCTGCCCGTCGAGGGAGCAGCGATAGGCGCCTCCCTCGCCCGCCGGTGCGCAGGCGACGTCGCGGCGGCGCAGGTAGCGGCCGAGCTCGCGGGCGTTGCGGCCCGACAGCCCGTCGACCCCCACCAGCCGCACCGTGCGCCCGTCGAAATCGAGGGTGCCGGTATCGACCACCGCCGGGTTGCCGCGCAGCACCGCGCGGCCGTTCGGATCGCGCGCGCGCGGATCGGCGTCCGGTTCGGCGATGCTCGCGGTCTCGGGCCGCGGCGCCGGCGGGACGCCCGGCACCTGCCGGGTCGCCTCGGGCCGCGCCGCCTCACCCTTACCGGCCTCTGACTTGCCCGCCTCGGATTTGGCCGCCTTGGCCCGGGCGGCGAGAGCCTGGGTGACGAAGTCGTGCCAGATCAGGGCCGGCATGTCGCCGCCGGTGACGCCGGCCATCGGCGCGTTGTCGTCGTTGCCGAGCCAGACCCCGACCACGAGGTCGCCGGCGAAGCCGATGAACCAGGCGTCGCGGCTGTCCTGGGTGGTGCCGGTCTTGCCGCCGGCCGGCACCGAGACCCGGGCGTTCTTGCCCGAGCCCTCGCGCACCACGGCGCTCAGCAGGTCGAGCATCGCGGTGCGCGCCTGCTGGTCGCGGGCGGGGGTCGGGGGGGCCTGCGGCCGGGTGTAGAGCGCCTGGTCGCGGGCGAGGATCTGGCGCACCGTGTAGGGCTCGATGGTCTCGGCGCCCGCCGCCACCGCCGCGTAGGCGCGGGTCATCTCGAGAAGCGTGGTCTCGGCCGCGCCCAGCGCGAGGCTCGGCAGGTTCGGCAGGTCCGAGGTGACGCCGAGGCCGCGCGCCGTCTCGATCACCGCCGGCATCCCGACCGCCTCGGCGAGCTGCACCGCCACGGTGTTGATCGAGTGCGCGAAGGCGGTGCGCAAGGTGACCGCGCCGCGGTAGCGACCGCCGTAATTCTCCGGCTCCCACTCGCCGACCTGCGTCGGGCGATCCACCATCGTCGAATCGGGCCGATACCCGTCGCGCAGGGCCGTCAGGTAGACGAACAGCTTGAACAGCGAGCCGGGCTGGCGCTTGGCCTGGGTCACGCGGTTGAACTGGCTGTCGGCGTAGTCGCGCCCGCCGACCATGGCGAGGATCGCCCCGTCCGGAGCCATCGCGACGAGCGCGCCCTGCGAGACCTTGCGCCGCTCGCCGTCTTGGTCGAGGCGGCGGGCGATCACGCTCTCGGCGATGTTCTGGAGCGTCAGGTCGAGGGTGGTGCGCACGGTGGCGTCCGCCGGCCCGGTGCCGATCAGGGTGCGTACCGAATCGGCGACGTTGTCGACGAAGTAGTTGGTGCCGACCGGCGTCTCCGTCGGCACCCGCACGGTGGCGGGCGCGCGCTTGGCCGCGTCGGCCTCGGCCTTCGTGACCGCGCCGGTCTCCACCATCGCGTCGAGCACCTGGGCGGCGCGGCCGCGCGCCCCGTCGAGGTTGCGGTGGGGGGCGAGCTGCGAGGGCGCGCGGACGAGACCGGCCAGCATGGCGGCCTCGCTCAAGCTCAGGTCCTTGGCGGGCTTACCGAAGTAGCGCTGGGCCGCCGCGTCGGCGCCGTAGACGCCGGCGCCGAAATAGGCGGCGTTGAGGTAGCGGGTGAGGATCTCGTCCTTCGGCAGCTGCGCTTCGAGCCAGAGCGCGAGCACCGCCTCCTGGACCTTCCGCTTCAGGGTGCGGTCCTGCGACAGGTAGCTCATCCGCACGAGCTGCTGGGTCAGGGTCGAGCCGCCCTCGCGGGTGCCGCCGGCGGCGGCGTTGCGGAAGGCCGCGCGGATCAGGCCGCGCAGGTCGACGCCGTGATGCTCGTAGAAGCGGCGGTCCTCGATCGCCACGATCGCCTTGGCGAGGACCGGCGGCACCTCCTTGGGCGAGAGCTTCGCCCCCTTGATGACGCCGCGGGTGGCGAAGGCCTGCCCGTCGGCGGCGCGCACCACGAGGGCCGAGGCGGTCGGCTCGACCGTGAGCCCGCCATTCACCGGCAGGGTCGCGAGCGCGTAGACCGTGTAGGCGAGGACGAGGCCGACCGCGACGGCGGCCGCCAACCCCGTCACCCGCAGCCACGGCACCCGCCGGGCGCGGGCAGCGACCGGGCGCCAGGCCGCCGCCGTCGCGGTGGCGGCGGCCTTGGTCGCCGGGTGGTCGGCGAGGCGGGCAGCACCCGCCCGCGCCCGCGAGAAGCCCGACCGCGCGGCCGGGCCGAGGCGCGCCCCGAACCCGGCGGCGGCGCGGGAGAACCCCGCGAACCGCCCTTGCGGCGGCGCTCCCTTCGGCGCGTCTCCCCGCGGGGCGGAGGCTTGTTCCCCTGGGGCGGAGGCTCGCGCCGCCCCGCCGAGGTCGAGCCAGTCGCGGGGGCGCCCGTCGGGCCCGGGTTCGGTCGGCCGCTCGCTCAAGGCTCAGCGCCCGGCCTGGCGCGGCTCGACCCAGCGCACCGGCCGGGCGGCCGGGCGGCTGAAATGCAGCCGGCGGACGCCGTGGCGGTGGCCGCGATAATGGTGGCGCCCGTAATGGCGGCGATGGTGCCAGTGCCGCCGGTGGTGCCAGTGGCGGCGGTAGTGGCGGCGATGGTGCCAGTGGCGGCGATGCCAGTGCCGCCGGTGCCAGTGGCGGTGGCGCCGCCAGCGCACGGTCTCGACCGTGGAGGGCTGGTCGAGGGCGGTGGTGACCGCGGCGGTCGGCATCAGCGGCGAGGCGCCGGCGAGGCCGCCGAGGCCGGTGAGGAGGAAGAGGGCCAGCAGCAGGGAACGAATGCGCATCGGGGCTCCGGGCGGGATCGAGACGGGGTCGAAATCCGGGCGGGACCGGCGCGGTCCGGCACGCAAGTGCCGTCGCCACGCGCGGGAATGGAACTCAACGCCAAGCTCTGCCGTTCCGTTCCCGGTCGGAACACCCGCGCCCGCTCGAAGCCTGGCTGTTCCGCGCGGATGCGTTAGGTTGTAAGCGTCACGAGGTCCTTCGCGGTGAAGAGAGGCGAACAGCCATGCGGCCGGGCATGAAGCGGCTCTATCGGTGGACGGCGGCGGCGGCGCTCCTGGCCGGCGGCGTCAGCGCGGCGGAGGCCGGCTGCGTCCGGCGCGTCATCAACCGCTCGCCCTACTTCGCGGTGGCGAGCCGCAACGGCGGCCCGAGCGTCGGCATCCCGCCGCATTCCTCGCGCTCGATCCGCATGCTGGCGCCGGGCCGGGTCGACATCGCGGCCCATTGCGCCGCGCGGGGCCCGCGCGGGCGCCTCGTCCCGGTGGGGCCGCCGGTGGCGCAGGACAGCTACACGTTCACGGCGGTTCTCGACCGCTGCTACTACGACCTCGGCGTGATGCGCCTCGGCCTCGGCGCCACCGAGCCGTTCGTGCTCAACAACCCCCGCGACGGCGACCTCGTGGTCGGCCCGTTCGGCCCGGCCTGCCCGCCGCGCTGAGCCGCCATATCGGGGTTGCGCTCCCCGAGTGAACTGGCTAATAAGCCCCCGTCGGCACCGAACAGGGCCGGCAGCGTTCCCCGATAGCTCAGTTGGTAGAGCAGGCGACTGTTAATCGCCTTGTCGTAGGTTCGAGTCCTACTCGGGGAGCCACTCTCCTTCTCCTGACAATCGATCCGGATGCCGTGGCCTGCTCCGATAGGCCGGCGATGCCGTCCGGCCGTCAGGCCCCCTCCCCTCGACTCGCCCGCCTGAAGGCCGCCGGACTGAGTGCCGCGCGGGCCGAGAAGAAGCGCGAGAAATACGCCGGATCGTTGAAGCCGAGATCGAAGGCGATCTTCGAGACCGGCAGCGTGGTGTAGATCAGGCTGCGCTTGGCCTCGAGCATCAGCCGGTCGTGCAGGATCGCCTGCGGCGAGCGCCGCACCGCCTCCGTGCAGGCGGCGTGCAGCCGGTCGGGGCTGACCCCGAGCGCGGCGGCAAAGCGCGCCACCGGCCAGCCCTCGCGCAGATGCGCCTCGACGAGGCGGCGGAAGCGCCGGTGCAGGTCGGCCCGGGCCAGCGCCGCCGGCTCGGTGATCGCGCGGGCGGCGCGGGTGCGAAGCACGCCGACGACCAGGAGCTTGACCAGAGCCGCCACCGCGCTCGCCGCCCCCGGCAGGGCGCCGGCAGCCTCCCGTCCGAGCGTCTCGACGAGGCCCGCGAGGTCGAGGTCGATCTCCTCCGGCGAGCCGAGACGCCCGCTGAACGCCGCCTCGGCGGTGGCGCGCAAGGGCGCGGCCTCCGGATCGGGATCGAGCACCGCGGCGAGGAAGTCGTCGGCGAGCGACAGCACCACGCCGTCGGTGCCGGGCCGGAACGAGAAGGCATGCACCACGCCGGACGGCACCCAGACGAGCCAGGGGGCAGAAAACTCCTCGCGCCGCGCATCGAGCGACAGGGCGCCGTCGCCGCGCGTGACCACGAGCCCCTGCGTCAGCGCGCCGTGGCGGTGGGGCGCGATCTCCCAATCGTGCAGGGCCGCGCTGGTGCCGATCCGCTCGGCATGGACGAAGCTCGGCACCGTGGTCTCGGCGGTCTCGCCGTAGAGGCGAAACACCGGAATCGGCCGCTCCCGCCGCGTCTGCATCGCTTAGCTCCTCCCGGGCCGAGGGTAGGGCGCGGCGCCGGATCCGTCCAAGAAATTCCGGGGAGCGTCCATGGCCGGGACGCGCCGCCCCGGCTAGCGTCGAAGCATCGAACCGGACCAGTTCCAAACCACTGATCCGGCTGGCGAAACTCTTGTGCGGCGCAACACGTCCGAGGCACGCGCGGATCTCCGGCGAGGACCGGGGCCCGCGACCCGATACGGCCAAGTTCTCGACACGGCCAAGTCCTCGATACGGCCAAGTCTCAGCATCGCACACGAAGGGCTTCCGCGCGGCGACCAAGACCCGCGAGGCCACCACGGGAGGAAACGATGAGCGACAAGGGCTTTCCCCTGAACGCCTGGTACGCCGCGGCCTGGGATCACGAGATCGGCCGCGCGCTGACGCCGCGCCGGATCTGCGACAAGGACGTGGTGCTCTACCGCCGCACCGACGGCACCGTCGCGGCGCTGGAGGATGCCTGCTGGCACCGGCTGATGCCGCTGTCGCTCGGCCACCTCAAGGGTGACCAGGTGATGTGCGGCTATCACGGCCTCGTCTTCGACGTGACCGGCCGCTGCACCTTCATGCCGGCGCAGGAGACCATCAACCCCTCGGCCTGCGTGCGCGCCTTCCCGGCGGTGGAGCGCTACCGCCTGATCTGGCTCTGGATGGGCGACCCGGCGCTCGCCGATCCCGACCTCGTGCCGGACTTCCACTGGAACAGCGACGCGCCGTGGGTCGGCGAGGGCGGCACCTTCTACGGCCTCAAGTGCAACTACCGGCTGGTCATCGACAACCTGATGGACCTGACCCACGAGACCTACGTGCACGCCGGCAGCATCGGCGACGAGGCGATCACCCGCAGCCCGTTCGAGGTGACCCACACCGATCGCTGCGTGACGGTGGAGCGCTGGATGGAGAACATCGAGCCGCCGCCGTTCTGGGCCCGCAACCTCGGCAAGCCCGGCCACCACGTCGACCGCTGGCAGATCATCCGGTTCGAGGCGCCGACGGTGGTGGCAGGCGACGTCGGGGTGGCGATCACCGGCACCGGTGCCCGCCAGGGCGACCGCTCGCAGGGCGTCAACGGCTTCTTCCTCGCGGCGATCACCCCGGAGACCGCGACGAGCTGCCACTATTTCTGGAACTTCGTGCGCACCTGGCGCACCGACGACGAGGAGCTGACGAAGGCCCTCACCCTAGCCCACGTCAACGACGGCAAGGGCGTCTACGACCAGGACCACGCCGTGCTGGAGGCCCAGCAGCGGGCGATCGACCGCCAGCCGCGCCAGCCGTTCTACAACCTCAACATCGATGCCGGCTCCCTGTGGGCCCACCGCCTGATCGACGGGATGATCGCCAGGGAGGCGCCGTCGGAGGCAAAGCCCGTCGGCGTGGCGGCGGAGTAGCGCCATGGCCGCGACCGACTGGCACCCCGCGCGGCTTCGCGCCACCCGGGCGCTGACGCCCGACATCCGCCTCCTCGAGATCGAGCCCGCGACGCGCGGCGCGCCGGCGGCGCCCGGAAGCCATCTCGGGGTCGCGGTGATGATCGGCGGGCGGCCGGACACCCGCTCCTACTCGCTCCTCGATTCCGGGGCGGACGGGGTCTACCGCATCGCCGTGAAGCGCCTTCCCGACAGCCGCGGCGGCTCGGCCTACATGCACGGCCTGGAGCCGGGCGCGCGGCTGAGCATCTCCGGCCCGCGCAACCATTTCGGCCTCACCCTGGGCAGGCCCGGCTATCTCCTGGTTGCCGGCGGCATCGGCATCACCCCGCTCCACGCCATGGCGCTGGCGCTGCATCAGGCCGGCGCCCCGTTCCGCCTGCTCTACGCCGCCCGCACCCGGCAGGACCTGGCACTGGCCGAGAGCCTGCGGGCGCGGATCGGCGACCGGCTGGAGGTCTTCCTCGACGAGGAGAACCGGCGCATCGACCTGGCGCGGGCGATCGCCGATCTGGCCCCCGGGGCCGAGGCCTATATCTGCGGGCCGCTCGGCATGATGGAGGCGGCGCGCCGGGCCTGGGCCGAGGCCGGCCGCCCGGCGCAAGGCCTGCGCTTCGAGACCTTCGGCACCGGCGGCCGCCACGCCACCGAGCCGTTCACCGTCCGCATCCCGCGGCTGTCGAAGGAAATCGTGGTCCCGCGCAACCAGACCATGCTGGAGGCCCTGGAGGCGGCGGGCGTCGGCATGATCCACGATTGCCGGCGCGGCGAGTGCGGGCTGTGCACGGTGAAGATCCTGGAGGCCGACGGCACGGTCGACCACCGCGACGTGTTCTTCAGCGAGGCGCAGAAGGCGACGAACGCCCAGCTCTGCACCTGCGTGTCGCGGGTGGTCGGCGGGGGGATCACCATCGATACGGCGGACCGGGCGGGGTGAGCCCGACAGTTCGGTCGACGTGTCGTCTGTATCGTCCATGATGGAACGTTCCGGGCACCGACGGACGGACGAACCCGTTTTGCCCGCCCTTTCCCGGACGACTGCAACGAAGTGGAAGGAGATCCGGGATCCAGCAGAGGAAGTGCCGCGAAGCGGCTCTGTATGCTGCACCGTTGCAGACATAAAGACGCTTCGCGACTTTTTGCGCTGGATCCCGGATCTCCTTCCGCTGTCGCTCCAGTCGTCCGGGAAAGGGTGGAGCTTGAACAGATCGCCGCCTATGTCCTGTCGCTGGGGTGCACCGTGGATGTTCTGACCTGATGGGTCTGACGGGCAATCGCGGAATGAGGCGACGTGCGCCGCCACAATACAGATTCTCGAAAAAAGACGACCACGACATCCGGGAGGAAACACCATGTCTGACCCCACCGACCCCCGCGCCGCGATCCGACAGGGCGCCATGACCACGTTCCAGGTCGCGGCCGTGGCTGTCTGCGTGCTGATCTGCGCCCTCGACGGGTTCGACGTGCTGGTGGTCGCCTTCACGGCCGCCTCGATCGCCAAGGACTTCGCCCTGAAGCCCACCGATCTCGGCCTCCTGTTCAGCGCCGGCCTCGCCGGGATGGGGCTCGGTGCCCTGCTGATCGCGCCCTTGAGCGACCGCCTCGGCCGGCGCACCACCGTGCTCGTCTGCCTCGCCATCCTGTGCCTCGGCATGCTGGCGGCGGCCGCGACCCGGACCCTCACCGAGCTCGCCCTGGTGCGGCTGTTCACCGGGCTCGGCATCGGCGGCGGGCTCGCCACCGTCAACATCGTGGTCGCCGAGTACGCCACCGACCGCTGGCGCAACCTGTCGATCTCGCTGATGTCGCTCGGCTATCCCCTCGGCGCGACGCTCGGCGGCGCGTTCTCGGTCTACCTCATCGCGTCCTACGGCTGGCGCTCGGTCTACGTCTTCGGCGGGATCGTAGCGCTGGCGCTGGTGCCGGCGGTCCTGGCCTTCCTGCCCGAATCCCTCGACTACCTCATCGCCCGCCGCCCGGCGGGCGCGCTGCCCAAGGTCAACCGGGTGCTGGCGCGCCTCGGGCGCCCGGCGCTCGACGCCCTGCCGGCGCCGTCGCGGGCGGAGGCCGAGACCGGCGCCAGCCTCGCGGCCATCGCCCGCCCGCCCTACCGCGGCCGGACGCTCGCGGCCTGCGCGGCGTATTTCTGCGTGATGACGACCTGCTACTTCTTCCTGAGCTGGACCCCGAAGGTGCTGACCGAGCTGGGCTTGAGCGTCAGCGGCGGCATCTCGGGGGCGATGCTGATGAATCTCGGGGGTGCTGCCGGCTGCCTGCTGTTCGGCTTCCTCGCCCGCCGGGCCGGGACGCGGCGGCTGGCCGCCGCCTTCATGGCCGGCCTGTTCCTCGCCGCCACCGCCTTCGGCCACGTGCCGGCGACGCCGACGGCTTTGCTCGCCGCCACCCTCGCCATCGGCTTCTGCCTCTACGGCTCGATCAACGCGATGTACGCGGTGGTGCCGCCGATCTTCCCCGCCCCGGTGCGCACCACCGGGACAGGGCTCGCCATGAGCGTCGGCCGCCTCGGCGCCGTCACCGGCCCGGGCCTCGCCGGAATGCTGATGGCGGCGGGCTGGGAGCGGCCGGATTACTGCGTGGCGCTCGCCGTGCCGATGCTCGCCGCCGCGCTCGCCCTGCGCTGGGTCGCGGCGCGGGAGCCGGCGCCCGCGGCGGTTCCCGCGGGGGCACCCGCCCGGGCGTGACGCAAGGGCGATGGCCGTCTGACGCGGGGGCACTATGTCGTCGCGGGCAACCCGGCCGGACCGGGACGTCCGCGACGAGGGCCCCCCGTGAAGGTCACCCATGACGACCCGCCGATGCGCGAGGAGATCGCGGCCGGCTTCTATCCCGCCTTCGAGGATCGCTGGCGCCGGGCGGAGCTCGCCGGGCGCTGGCTGATGCTGGCCTTCGTCCTCGTCTGCGCCCTCGGGTTCCTCGGACGCGGGCCCTTCAGCGAGCACACCCGCGCCAATGCGGACGGCTCGATCGTGATCCACTACGAGCCGGTGGCCCGCTTCGGCGCGCCGACGATCGTGCGCCTCGACACGCGGGTGCCGCCCGGCGGCGACACGGTCGCGGTGACGATCGCCAAGGAGCTCGTCGATCTCTTCGGCCTCGAGAGCATCACGCCGCGGCCGCAGACCTGGCAGGTCGCCGGCGGCGGCATCCGCCTCGTCTTCCCGGTCATCAAGGGCGAGAGCCACGCGGTGATCCGCTTCACCGGCTCGCCGAGCTTCCGCGGCGGCGTGAACCTCACCGCTCGCCTGGATCAAGGCGAGACCCTGTCCTGGTCGCAATTCGCGGTGCCCTAGAGATGAACACCGTCCTCAAGGCCGCCGCGGCCTACGTCATCGTGCTGTTCGTGATCCGGCTGATCGGGCGCCGCACCGCGAGCCAGCAGGCGCCGATCGACATGGTGGTGCTGTTCCTGTTCGGCGGCCTCTCGGTCAGCGCCGTGCTCGGCGACGACCGCTCCTTCGTCGGCGCGATGAGCGCCCTGTTCACCGTCGGCCTGATGCACGTCGCGGTGTCGTGGCTGAAGCTGCGCTTCGTCTGGTTCGAGCGCATCGTCGACGGCACGCCGATCGTCGTCTTCCGCGACGGCCGCTGGAACGAGACCGCGATGCGCCGCCTGCGCATGCAGCAGGCCGACATCCGCACCGCCGCCCGCCAGGAGAAGATCGACGACCTCGACAGGGTCGCCGTCGCCATCATCGAGCGCGACGGCACGGTGTCGATCCTGGAGAAGAAGTAAGCTTTCAGCGCAACCCCGCCGGCCGCCCCCCCACCGCCCAGTCCAGCGCCTGTTCGAGCCGGTCGTTGCCCCAGAACAACTCGCCGTCCTCGGTGAGGAAGCTCGGGGCGCCGAACAGGCCGCGGGACTTCGCCTCCTCGCCGATCGAGCGCAGGCGACTCTTCACCGGCTCCTGGGTCGAGGCGCGGATCAGCGCCGGCCCGTCGAGGTCGAGGCCGTTGAGGAGGGCGGAGATCGCCGCCGGCTCGGCGATCGATTCGCCGCGGGCGAACTCCGCCGCGTAGACCGTCCGGACAAAGGCGCCGATCCACGGCTCCTCGGCGCCGTGGACCGCGACCCGCGTCGCCGAGAGGCTGTTCTGCGGGAAGCTTCCCGGCCGCACCACCGGCGGCAGGCCCAGGCGGGCGGCCTCGCGGGAAAGGTCCCGCCACATGTGGCGGCCCTTGGCCGGGTAGAGGTTGAACGGCGAGGAGGTCCACCCTTGCGCGGCGAAGACCGGCCCGAGCAGGAACGGGCGCCAGCGCACCGCGACCCCGGCCGTCTCGGCCAGGGCCTCGATCCGCATCGCGGCGAGGTAGGAATAGGTGGATGCGAACTCGAACCAGAATTCGAGCGTGGGCCGGCGCGGCATCGCACCCCTCTCGCGTTGGCAGGTCCCGGCACCTTCGCGTCCGCGGGCGCAGGCCACAAGCGCCGCCCCGGGCGTCGCATCGCCACGGGCGGGCAGGGGAACTTTGGCAGCGCTGTTGCACGGGGCCGGGGCGGGCTGTTAAGCCCCGGCGCATTCGCCCGTCCCCCATCGCTTGAGGCCCGCCCCGCATGTCCGACCAGCCCCAGAAGCGCGTGAAGAAGGTCGTGCTCGCCTACTCGGGCGGCCTCGACACCTCGATCATCCTCAAGTGGCTCCAGACCACCTACGGCTGCGAAGTGGTGACGTTCACCGCCGATCTCGGCCAGGGCGAGGAGCTGGAGCCGGCGCGCCGCAAGGCCGAGCTGCTCGGCATCAAGCCGGAAAACATCTACATCGAGGACCTGCGCGAGGAATTCGTCCGCGATTACGTCTTCCCGATGTTCCGGGCGAACGCCCAGTACGAGGGCGTCTATCTCCTCGGCACCTCGATCGCGCGTCCGCTGATCGCCAAGAAGCAGATCGAGATCGCCGAGAAGGTCGGCGCCGATGCCGTGTCCCACGGCGCCACCGGCAAGGGCAACGACCAGGTCCGGTTCGAGCTCGGCTACTACGCGCTGAAGCCCGACGTGACGGTGATCGCCCCCTGGCGCGAGTGGGACTTCCGCTCCCGCGAGTCGCTGCTGGCCTTCGCTGAAGCCCACCAGATCCCGATCGCCAAGGACAAGCGCGGCGAGGCGCCGTTCTCGGTCGACGCCAACCTCCTGCACGCCTCCTCCGAGGGCAAGGTGCTGGAGGATCCGGCCCAGGACGTGCCGGACTACGTCTACTCGCGCACCCTGTCGCCTGAAGAGGCGCCGGACACCCCGACCGTCATCACCATCGGCTTCGAGCGCGGCGACGCGGTCTCGATCGACGGCGAGGCGCTGTCGCCCGCCACCCTTCTCGCCAAGCTCAACGAGCTGGGCCGGGCCAACGGCATCGGCCGCCTCGACCTCGTCGAGAACCGCTTCGTCGGCATGAAGAGCCGCGGCATGTACGAGACCCCCGGCGGCACCATCCTGCTGCCGGCCCACCGGGCGATCGAGTCGATCACCCTCGACCGCGGCGCGGCGCACCTCAAGGACGAGCTGATGCCGCGCTACGCCGAGCTGATCTACAACGGCTTCTGGTTCTCGCCGGAGCGCGAGATGCTCCAGGCCCTGATCGACAAGAGCCAGGAGATGGTCACCGGCACGGTGCGGCTGAAGCTCTACAAGGGCGGCGTTCACGTCATCGGCCGCGAGAGCCCGAACTCGCTCTACGACCAGGACCTCGTCACCTTCGAGGAGGGCGCGGTCGCCTACGACCACCGCGACGCGGCGGGCTTCATCAAGCTCAACGCGCTGCGGCTGCGCACGCTCGGCCAGCGCAAGCGCAAGCTCGGCGCGTAATACGAAAATGGCCCGCTCCGTCGCCGGAGCGGGCCTCGCGAGCGGACGGTGCGGCCGGCACGAGGCCGGCCGCGAAACGCGTCCTACTCCTCGTCCTCGTCGTCGATGTCGACGAGGAACAGGATGTCGACGTCGTCCTCCTCGTCCTCGTCGTCGGTCTCGCCCTGGCTATCGTTGGCGGCCTGGGGCTCGTCCTCGTCCTCGAAATCCTCCTCGTCCATCGAGTCCTCGAAGGTCTCGACCTCGTCCTCGGTGGCGGGGCGCAGCTTCAGCGACTCGGGCTTGCCCGACCACAGCGGCCGGCCGTCGCTCTTCATGGTGCGCAGGTCGTCCTTGAAGCCCTCGACCTCGAGAAGCTCCCGGGCCCGTTCCTCGTCCGACCGGATGATGGCGACGGGCGTGCCGTCGATCTCGAGAGTGAACATCGTGCTTCCCTTGTAAGGAACGCGCCGCGAAAGGCGGCGGGGCCGGTGTTACGGGGGGAAAGGCCGCCGCGCCAGCCCCGTTCCGGGCGGCCTGACGGGAAAGTCGCGCGTGGGCGGGAAGGTTCGCCGGCTCGGCGGCCTTCCGCGAACCTACCGGATCCCGAGCAGCGCGTCGTCGTTGGCGACGATCAGGATGCGCAGGTCGTCGTCGGGCACGTAGTCCCTGGCCTCCCACACGAAGGTGGTAGCCCCCGTCTTGCGCACGCCCTTGCGGCAGAAGCTCACCAGCGCCGTCGGGCTGCCCTTGTCCACCGTCAGGGTGAAGCGGCCGATGCGCCCGGCCCAGTTGCGCGCGGTGGTCACGATGTAGGGCACCTCGACCGCCCGGGTCAGGCCCTGCCCCTTCATCGGCGAGGCGGCGATCAAGCGCCGCACCCCGGCGAGGCCGGCATCGTCGAGGCAGTAGCGGGCCCGGTAGGCGGGCGTCTTCGCCTCGTCGGCCGCGAGCAGGTGGTTGCCCTTCACGGGCGTGTAGGTGTGCGAGACGCGAAGCTCGCGGCCGGGGGGAAAGGTCTGCTCCCAGTGGAACTTGGCCTCGCTTCGCCACAGGAATTCCGGCATGTCCCCGGGATCGGACATCAGGCCGGCCTTCGCCAGGTCGCGCTGCACCTCCGGCTTGAGGCGCTTCACCGCCGCGTCGAGGTCGTTGCGCCGCAGCGGGTTGAGCGGCAGGCCGTGGCGGGTGAGCAGATCGGTCACCTCGCGCTGGCCGAGATAGGCCCGCTCCTCCAGTTGCGGCGTCACCGGCACGCCGTCCACCGTCACCGTGAAGCCGACGAAATTCGCCCGATCCTCGAAGGGAAGGCTGAGGGCGCTCGTCGAGAGCTGCGCCCCGTCGATCGCCGGCAGCGGGAAGGCGATCCGCAGGGTCTTCGCCGCCGCCGCGCCGTTGCGGAAGACGTAGTCGACCGCGATGCGGTCGAGGCCGATGCGCAGGTCCTCGCTGGCGAGCGTGATGTCGGGGTCGCGCATCAGCACCAGGCCGCCGGCGTCGAGGGCGGCGGCGCTGTCGTTGGCGCGGGCCGGCACAACCGCCAGGGCACATGTCAGGACGCATGCGGCCAGAACCGATCGAACCCCGCCGCCCGTCATCGCCGTCTCCCGTGCTCTGCAAGGCCCCGCTTACGGCAGATTTGGCGATGTCCGCAATCGATACCCGAGGTTTTTCTGGCCTTACGCCTCAAAAGGAAGTCGCGGGATCCCCTCTCCCGTGTGGGAGAGGGGTAGGGGTGAGGGTGGAGACGGTGCCGCGAGAAGACTGAACTGTTCCGCTGCCAGCACGACGGTCATAGCTTTACACGGAAGCGCGCCACCCTCACCCCCGGCCCCTCTCCCACACGGGATAGGGGAGATGCGCTCTACTTTCCATGTCTCTAGAGAAGCTGAAACGTTCCAGCGGGGACGGCAAGATCATCAGACTTCACGGCCGCACGCACTGGCTCAACCCCCCGATCCCCGCCGTCCGCCCCTGAATCCGCCCGGCGAGCGCCCGCAAGGCCCGGGTGGGGCGCCGCGGGTTGCGCAGGATCGGGTTCGGCAGGGCGGCGACCAGCAAAGCCGCCTCTCCCTTCGTGAGGTCGCGGGCGGACTTGCCGAACCAGTGCCGGGCGGCGGCCTCGGCGCCGAAGATGCCCTCGCCCCACTCGGCGACGTTGAGGTAGATCTCCATCGTCCGGCGCTTGCCCCAGACGACGTCGACGAGGAGCGCAAGCGGGATCTCGAGCGCCTTGCGCAGGTACGAGCGGCCCGGCCACAGGAAGACGTTCTTCACCGTCTGCATCGTCACCGTCGAGGCGCCGCGACTCGGGCCGTCCTCGTCGTCGACGACGCTCCACAGGGCGTCCCAGTCGACGCCGTTGTGCAGGCACAGGCGCTGGTCCTCGGAGGCCACGACCCCCTGGACCAGGGCCGGGGCTATGGCCTCCAGCGGCACCACCTCGCGGGTCACCGGCTGGAGCGTGGCCCAGCGGCCGAGCATCAGGGTTGAGGGCGGGGTCAGCGCGCGATAGACGAGCGCCAGGACCAGGACGAGGACGACCGCCATGACGGGCACCAGGAGCACGGCGCGCCAGATGCGCCGCCCGCGTGCCCGGACCGGCGGCGCGCTCGCCGGGACCAGGCCCCGCAGCGGCTGCGGCACGCCCCCGTGGCTGTCCGCCGTGACGCGCGGCTCCTGAATTCGATCCTCCTCTCGGCGTGCCCGTCGGCGAGGCCACCATGACGTCAACGCGGGCCCCGCAGGATACGACGCCGGGCCGTCCCCAGGAAAATACGATGGCCGGCACCACAGGATACCCGCAGGCAGGCGATTTCACGGCGCGGCTCTCGGCCGTGGCCAAGACCGTCGAAGGCTTCCTCGCCGAGCGCCTCGGCGACGCGGTGCAGGCGGGCGAGATCGCCCGGCCGCCCCGGCTGATGGAGGCGATGCGCCACGCCGTGCTCAACGGCGGCAAGCGCCTGCGCCCGTTCCTCGCCATCGAGACCGCCCGGATGCTCGGCGGCCCGTTCGAGGGCGCCATGGCCGCCGGCGCCGGCGTCGAGCTGGTGCATTGCTACTCGCTCGTCCACGACGACCTGCCGGCGATGGACGACGACGACCTGCGCCGCGGCCAGCCGACCGTGCACAAGAAGTACGACGAGGCGACCGCGATCCTGGTCGGCGACGCCCTCCAGACGCTGGCCTTCGAGATCGTCGCCGATCCGGCCTGGCAGGCCGACCCGCTGGTCCGTTCCGAGCTGGTGCTCGGCCTCGCCCGGGCCTCGGGCCTCGGCGGCATGGTCGGCGGCCAGCTCCTCGACCTCGGGGCGGAGGGGCGCTTCGGTCCGGCCAACCTCGACGTCGATGCAACCCTCCAGCTCCAGGCGATGAAGACCGGCGCGATCCTGGCCTTCTCGGTCGATGCCGGGGCGCTCGTCGGCGGCGCCTCGCCCGAGGAGCGCCGCGCGCTGCTGGCCTACGGCCGCGCGCTCGGCCAGGCCTTCCAGGTCGCCGACGACATCCTCGACCGCGAGGCTTCGTCCGAGGCGATGGGCAAGCGCACCGGCAAGGACAAGGACGCCGGCAAGGCCACCCTCGTCGACCGCCTCGGCCTCGACGGGGCGCGCGCCGAGTGCGAGCGCCTGGTCTCCGAGTGCGAGAGCGCGCTCAAGCCCTGGGGCGAGGCCGCCGCGACCTTGTGCGAGGCCGCCCGCTTCACCGTCGCGCGCAAGTCGTAAGAACTCAGGTCCCGGCGGGGGACCACGTCCTCCGCCCCCTCCCCTCCTGTCAGAAGGTCACGCCATGGCCACGCACAAGATCCTGCTCCTGCCCGGCGACGGCATCGGCCCCGAGGTGGCGCGGGAAGTCTCCAAGGTCCTGGCCTGGTTCACCCGCGCCGGCATCGCGCAGTTCGAGACCGAGACCGACCTCGTCGGCGGTGCGGCGATCGACGCCCACGGCGTGCCGCTCTCGGAAGCCGCGATGGACCGCGCCAAGGCCGCCGACGCGGTCCTGTTCGGCGCCGTCGGTGGGCCGAAATGGGCCGGCGTGCCCTACGCCAAGCGCCCCGAGGCGGGTCTCCTGCGCCTGCGCAAGGATCTCGGCCTGTTCGCCAACCTGCGCCCGGCGATCTGCTACCCGGCGCTCGCCGAGGCCTCGGCGCTCAAGCGCGAGCTGGTCGAGGGCCTCGACATCGTCATCGTGCGCGAGCTCACCGGCGGCGTCTATTTCGGCGAGCCGAAGGAGATCGTGACCCTGGAGGACGGCCAGAAGCGCGCGGTCGATACCCAGATCTACACCACCGGCGAGATCGAGCGCATCGCCGCGGTCGCCTTCGACCTCGCGCGCAAGCGCCGCAACAAGGTCGCCTCGGCCGAGAAGCACAACGTGATGAAGACCGGCGTGCTGTGGAAGGAGACCGTCACGAAGCTGCACGCCGAGCAGTACGCGGATGTCGGCCTGGAGCACGTGCTGGCCGACAACTGCGCCATGCAGCTCGTGCGCAACCCCAAGCAGTACGACGTGCTCGTCACCGACAACCTGTTCGGCGACATCCTGTCGGACGTGGCGGCGATGCTGACCGGCTCGCTCGGGATGCTGCCCTCGGCCTCGCTCGGCGCGGTCGAGAACGGCACCCGGCGCGCCCTCTACGAGCCGGTCCACGGCTCGGCCCCCGACATCGCCGGCCAGAACCTCGCCAACCCGATCGCGATGATCGGCTCGCTGGCGATGGCGCTGCGCTACTCCTTCGGCCTGATCGAGGCCGCCGACCAGCTCGAGAGCGCCATCACCCGCACGCTCGCCAGCGGCACCCGCACCCGCGATATCGCCGGGCCGGGCACCAACGCGGTCGGCACGACCGAGATGGGCGACGCGATCGTGCGCGAGCTCCAGGCGCAAGGAGGCTGAAGGGCCGGTTCGACGGCTTGGTATAGTTGACCCCCACCTGCGACCTCATCCTGAGATGCCGGAGCGTAGCGGAGGCCTCGAAGGAGGGCTCCAGCTCGCTCGGAGACTCCTGGAGGCCTCCTTCGAGGCTCACTGAGTTCGCACCCCAGGATGAGGTCGCGGGTAGGATGACGATCGATGCGGGCGGCCTTCGCGGCGGCCGACGAGGAGAACCACCATGCGCCTGTGCGTGTTCTGCGGCTCCAGCGACGGGGCCCGCCCGCTCTACCGCGAGGCGGCGACCGCGCTCGGGCGCCACTTCGCCGAGGCCGGGATCGAGCTGGTCTATGGCGGCGGCAAGGTCGGGCTGATGGGCGCGGTCGCCGACGGCGCGCTCAGTGCCGGCGGCCGGGTGACCGGGATCATCCCGAAATCCCTCGTCGAGAAGGAGACGGCGCATCTCGGGCTGACCGAGCAGCACGTCGTCGCCTCGATGCACGAGCGCAAGGCCATGATGGCCGACCTCGCCGAGGGCTTCGTGGCGTTGCCCGGGGGCCTCGGCACCTTCGAGGAGATGTTCGAGGTCTGGACCTGGGCCCAGCTCGGCTACCACGCCAAGCCGCTGGCCGTGCTCAATGCGGGCGGCTTCTTCGACGGGCTGCTGGGCTTCCTCGACACTGTCGTCGCCGAGGGCTTCGTGCGCGAGCCGCACCGGGCGATGCTGATCGTCGGCACCGAGCCGGCGGACCTCGTGGCGCGGATCCGGGCCTACGAGCCGCCGCGGGTGATCAAGTGGGTGAAAGCGGGGGAGCGGTAGCCTCCTCGCCACCCTCCCCTGTCCCGGACGACTGGAGCGTCAGCGGAAGGAGATCCGGGAACCAGCGCAAGGAGTCGCGAAGCGTCAGCCTGTCGGCAACCTTGCAACGGGCTGAGCCGCTTCGCGGCACATCTCCCCTGGATCCCGGATCTCCTTCCACTTCATTCCAGTCGTCCGGGAAAGGGGGGCGCTCAAGGCTGCATCGTGGTGCATCGAGTTCCACAAACGAAAACGGGCCCCTCGCGGGGCCCGTCGACGTCCGGCTGCTGCGTGCCGGCTCAGTACCCGTAGCGCGCCCGTGACAGCGGCGAGGTCGGGTCGAGGTAGTCGATCGCCGAGAGATCGACCGTGACGGCGCTGCGGCGGGCGCCGATGAACGGGCCGTTGGTGATCGGGTCGGGCAGGATGCCGGCGCCGCCGAAGCGCTCGCGGTTGGCGATGTAGGGCGGCGAGTTCAGGTAGGACGCGGTGATGAAGTGCGGGTTGGTGGCCGGGTTGCCGGTCGCGCCCGAATTGGCCTCCACCACGTTGCCGGCGTCGAGCCAGCTGCGCGGACGCACGCGGATCGCGAGGCCCTGGCCGTCCCGGGTGCTGCGGATGACGTAGCTGTCCTGCGCCTGCGAGGAGGCGGTGCCGGCGCCCAGGGCCGCGAGGGAGAGAAGCCCGGTCAGGGCGAGAGTCTGGAAGCGCATGACGCACCTTTGATGAACGTCGCCAGGGTAGCGCCGTACTCGTTAAGAAACGGCGCCGTTGTGGAAAGAGACGTGCGAGCGCGGCCGAGGTTCCCGCTCACGGCGAAGCTGGTCGCGAATGCCGCACTCTCGCCGCATTCGTTCGAACCGGCCTACGGGGTGCCGGCACCGCCGCGGTGGTGGCCGGGTCCTCCGGCGGGCAGGCCGCGGATCGGGGTTGCGCCAGCATCGCGGTGACCTTCGTGGCAACCTGGGCCCCCGGCAGGGTGTCGAGGCGGTCGACCGTGCAGGCCAGGGCCTGCGGCTCAGGCAGCTGTCCGAGCGGCGCGCAGAGCCAGCCTTCGAGCCGCAACGGCGCGTTGAGGCGGAACGCCGTGCAGGCGCGCCGCCCTTCCGCATCGGCGAGGGTCGCGTCGACGGTGTCCAGCGCCCCGAACCGCGTCGAAAGCTGCCCGCGCTCGCCGGTGCGCACCACCGAGAGGCCGCCGGCCTCCGCCGCGCGGCGAGCCAGGGTCACGAACAGGCTCCCCTCCCCGTCCGGCTCGGCGGCCTCGACAGCGACGAGGCGCAGAAACGGCGCCTCCTGCACCGCGAAGGTCCCGGCGGTCAGCATGTCCTCGCGCAGGCCCGCCATCGTCCGGGCGCGGCCGGTCGCCTCGCCGAGGCGGTAGCGGTCGGCCGCGGCGTCGCTCCAGGCGGGAGCGGCGACCGCGGGCGCGGCGTAGCGCGGCACGAAGGCGGCCTGCTCCTTGAGCGGCGGGTCGGCGAGGCGCCGCTCGCTCGCGAGCACGCTCAGGAGCGCGATCACGGCCGCAGCGCCGACCGTCCGCCCGGCGACGCGCCGGCGCCAGGAGCGCCGCGGGGTCGCGCGGGCCAAGGGGCGGGCTGAGGGCCGCGGAACCAGCGGCTCGACCGGGCCGATCTCCCGGGCGAGCGCGTGAACCGCCCGCGCCAGGGCGGCGTCGTCGAAGTCCGGCCTGTGCCGCACGGGGTCGCTCCTCCGGTCGCGCGTGGACGCCGGCCCCAGGACTCGCATCGCATTTTCGCGATTTGGTTGATCCGCGCCGGCTTGTCCCCGGCCCGGCCGAGTCAGGGTGAACGAGGCGCTAACGAGTGACGGGATGCGAAATCTGTTGCCGGACGCCGATGCCGGCCCTTGACAGGCGGGCACGTTCGGGCTGTTGCTTCCCGCGCTCGCGCACCCCATCTCGGGTGTCGCCTTCTTCCGGGGACTGACCGCGCCATGCGGCCTGTGTCGACCACGACGAAACGCAAAGCCACGACGGCGATTACCGCCGCCGGCTGAAGCCTCGCGTCGTCCTCGGATCCCTCCCCGTCCGTGGCGGGCGGAGGCCGGGCTCCTTCGAGCCCGCCTGAGATCGTCCGGGGAGGGTCAAGTCCGAACTGGAGCGATTGAGATGGGTTACAAGGTTGCCGTCGTCGGAGCCACCGGCAATGTGGGCCGCGAGATGCTCGACATCCTGGCCGAGCGCGCCTTCCCGGCCGACACCGTGGTGGCGCTCGCCTCCCGCCGCAGCCTGGGTCAGGAGGTCTCCTTCGGCGACAAGACGCTGAAGGTCCAGGCCCTCGACCAGTACGACTTCTCCGACACCGACATCTGCCTGATGTCGGCCGGCGGCGAGACCTCGAAGGAATGGTCGCCCCGCATCGGCCAGCAGGGTTGCGTCGTCATCGATAACTCGTCGGCCTTCCGCTACGATTCCGACGTGCCCCTGATCGTGCCCGAGGTGAACGCCGACGCGGTCGTCGGCTTCACCAAGAAGAACATCATCGCCAACCCGAACTGCTCCACCGCGCAGCTCGTCGTGGCCTTGAAGCCCCTGCACGAGGCCGCCACCATCAAGCGCGTCGTCGTCGCGACCTACCAGTCGGTCTCCGGCGCCGGCAAGGAGGGGATGGACGAGCTGTTCAACCAGACCCGCGCGGTGTTCACCGCCGGCGAGGTCAAGACGCAGAAGTTCACCAAGCGCATCGCCTTCAACGTCATTCCGCACATCGACGTCTTCATGGAGGACGGCTCCACCAAGGAAGAGTGGAAGATGGTGGCCGAGACGAAGAAGATGCTCGACCCCAAGATCAAGCTGACGGCGACCTGCGTGCGCGTGCCGGTGTTCATCGGCCACTCGGAGGCGGTGAACGTCGAGTTCGAGCGCCCGCTCTCGGCCGAGGAAGCGACCCAGATCCTGCGCTCGGCGCCCGGCATCCTGGTCGACGACAAGCGCGAGCCCGGCGGCTACATCACCCCGCACGAGGCGGCGGGCGAGGACGCGACCTACATCTCGCGCATCCGCGAGGACATCACGGTCGAGAACGGCCTGTCGTTCTGGTGCGTGTCGGACAACCTGCGCAAGGGCGCGGCGCTGAACACGGTCCAGATCGCCGAGGTGCTGGTCAACCGCAAGCTGATCCAGCCGAAGCAGAAGGCGGCGTAAGAGCCGCCGCTGTGCAACGGGATCGAATCCGTTAAGATCGTGAAATCCTGTCCGGCCCGCCTCCCCCGAGGCGGGCCGTCTTTCGTCAGACGCGGAGATCTTTGCCATGGCCCCGACCGTCCTGTCCGTCCGCGACGACACCCTGGCGGTGCTGGAGCGCCTCGGCGTCCCGGCCTCGGCCTTCGCGGAGGACGGGCTCCCGGCGCGCTCGCCGATCGACGGCGGCGTGGTGACGGCCTTGCGCCAGACCACGCCCGAGGAGGCCGAAGCCACGGTCGCGGCGGCCCACCAGGCCTTCCTCGCCTGGCGCCGGGTGCCGGGCCCGCGCCGGGGCGAGCTGGTGCGGCTGCTGGCTGAGGAGCTGCGCGCCCACAAGGACGATCTCGGCCGGCTGGTGACGCTCGAGGCGGGAAAAATCCTCTCGGAGGGCCTCGGCGAGGTCCAGGAGATGATCGACATCTGCGACTTCGCCGTCGGCCTGTCGCGGCAGTTGCACGGGCTCACCATCGCCACCGAGCGGCCGGACCACCGCATGATGGAGGTCTGGCATCCGCTTGGGCCTTGCGGGGTCATCACGGCGTTCAACTTCCCCGTGGCGGTGTGGTCGTGGAACGCGGCGCTGGCGCTGGTCTGCGGCGATCCCGTCATCTGGAAGCCGTCGGAGAAGACCTCGCTCACCGCGCTCGCCGTCCAGGCGCTGGCCGCGAAGGCGGTGAAGCGCTTCGGCCCGGACGCACCGGACGGCCTGCTCGGGCTCATGATCGGCGGGCGGGAGCTGGGCGAGCGCCTGGTCGAGGACGAGCGGGTGGCGCTCATCTCCGCCACCGGATCGACCGCGATGGGCCGGCAGGTGGCCCCGAAGCTCGCCGCGCGCTTTGCCCGGGCGATCCTGGAGCTCGGCGGCAACAATGCCGCCATCGTCGCCCCGTCCGCCGACCTCGATCTCGCCTTGCGCGCCATCGCCTTCGCGGCGATGGGCACCGCCGGCCAGCGCTGCACCACCCTGCGGCGCCTGTTCGTGCACGACTCGGTCTACGACGCCCTCGTGCCGCGGCTGAAGGCGGCCTACGGCTCGGTGCGGATCGGCGATCCGCGCGACCCCGCCACGCTGATCGGCCCGCTGATCGACGTGGCCGCCGCCGACGGCATGGCCCGCGCCCTCGACGAGGCCCGCGCCATCGGCGGCACGGTGCATGGCGGCGAGCGCCTGCGCGACATCCGCGGCGACGGCGCGGCCTATGTCCGCCCGGCCCTCGTCGAGATGCCCGAGCAGGCCGGCCCGATGCGCCGCGAGACCTTCGCGCCGATCCTCTACGTGACGCGCTACGCCGAGCTCGACGAGGCGATCCAGGCCCAGAACGCGGTCGCGGCCGGCCTGTCCTCCTCGATCTTCACGAAGGACCTGTCCGAGGCCGAGATCTTCCTGTCGGCGTCGGGCTCCGATTGCGGCATCGCCAACGTCAATATCGGCCCGTCGGGCGCCGAGATCGGCGGGGCCTTCGGCGGCGAGAAGGAGACCGGCGGCGGCCGCGAGGCCGGCTCGGATTCCTGGAAGGCCTACATGCGGCGCGCCACCAACACGATCAATTACGGCAAGACCCTGCCGCTGGCGCAGGGCGTGACGTTCGAGGTGTAGGGCGCGTCCCCACGCTCGTCCGACGGTCCCTGCACCGTCCGTCGTCATCCCGGGTTCCGCCTTCGCGGCCCCGGGATGACGGACGGAACGTCAGAATCGCCGGCGGATCCTCACGCCGCCGGCATCGCCCGCTCGATCACCCGGGCGAACAAGGACACGCCGTAAGGAGCGGCCTCGTCGTTGAAGTCGTAGGCCGGGTGGTGCAGGCCGGCGCCGGGGCCGGTGCCGAGGAAGATGTAGGCGCCGGGGCGCGCGTTCAGCATGTAGGAGAAGTCCTCCGCGCCCATCATCGGCTGGACCGCGCGCTCGACCGCCCCCTCGCCCGAGACCTCCGCGGCGATGTCGGCCATGAACATCGCCTTCTCGGGATCGTTGGCGGTCACCGGGTAGCCGCGGCCGTAATCCACGGTCGCGGTGGCGCCGAAGGCGGCGGCGACGTTGGACGCCACTTGCGCGATGCGCGCCTCGCAGGTGTCGCGCACGGTCTCCGACAGGGTGCGCACCGTGCCGTTGAGGATCGCGAATTCCGGGATCACGTTGAAGGCATCGCCGGCCTTCACCTGGGTGATCGAGATCACCGCCGAGGAGACCGGGTCGAGGGTGCGCGACACGATCGATTGCAGGGCGGTGACGACGTGGGAGGCGACCAGCACCGGGTCGATGCAGTCGTGCGGGGCCGCCGCGTGGCCGCCCTTGCCGTCGATCCGGATGGTGATCCGGTCGGCCGCCGCCATGATCGCGCCGGGGCGGATCGCGAAGCTGCCGAGCGGCAGACCCGGCTTGTTGTGCAGGCCGTAGACCTCCTGGATGCCGAAGCGCTCCATCAGGCCGTCCTTCAGCATCACGTCGGCGCCGCCGCCGCCCTCCTCCGCCGGCTGGAAGATCACGATCGCCGTGCCGTCGAAGTTGCGGGTCTCGGCGAGGTACTTGGCGGCACCTAACAGCATCGCGGTGTGCCCGTCATGGCCGCAGGCGTGCATCTTGCCCGGCACGGTCGAGCGGTGGGGCACGCCGCTCGTCTCCTCGATCGGCAGGGCGTCCATGTCGGCGCGCAGGCCGATGACCTTGCCCGAGCCGGTGTCGCGGCCGCGGATCACCCCGACGACGCCGGTTTTTCCCAACCCCGTCACCACCTCGTCGCAGCCGAAGGCCCGCAGCCGCTCGGCCACCAGGCCGGAGGTGCGGTCGAGGGCGAACAGCAGCTCGGGATGCTGGTGGAAGTCGCGGCGCCAAGCCGTGATCTCGTCGGAGAGGGCGGCGACGCGGTTGATGACGGGCATGTGACAATACGCTCATGTCGAGGCAGGAACTGACAGGCAGGATGCAACAGGCAGACCAGCGCCCGGTCAACTCCCTTGCGCGGTTGGCGAATGTCGCAGGGCCGGCGCCGGGCGCATGGCCCGGGGGGCGGTTGGCCCGGGACTTGTTAGGCCTGCGTGATCGTTCCACGCCGTCCCGCCGTCTGGCGGGACGGGGTGGGATGATGCATCATTTTTCATCATTTCGGCGTCGCCTGCGGCGCCGGAAGATGCTCTAACGCGCTTGGACGCGCCTTTGGTCCCCCGCGGAGTGCACCCGTCGATGTCGCCTGTGAAGTTTCGTCCGCTGCTGGCCGGCCTCGCCGCCGCCACCGCCCTCATGGGCTTGAGCGCCGTGCCGGCCGCGGCCGCCAACACCTTCCGGTTCGCCTTCCAGGGCGACCTCAAGTCCCTCGACCCGTACACCCTGAAGGAAACCTTCACGATCGCGGCGCACGGCGCGGTCTACGAGTCGCTCGTCACCCGCGACAAGGACCTGAAGCTGGTCCCGGGCCTCGCCGAGTCCTGGGAGACCCCGGAGCCGACCCGCTACCGCTTCAAGCTGCGAAAGAACGTCAAGTTCCACGACGGCTCGCCCTTCACCGCCGACGACGTGATCTTCTCCGCCGAGCGGGTGCGGGCGCCGGGCTCGAACTTCCAGACCAACGTGCCGGCGGACGCCACCTTCGTGAAGGTGGACGACCACACCGTCGACATGGTGCTGAAGAACCCCAACCCCATCGCCCTGTACCAGTTCGGCGGCTGGTACATCATGTCGAAGACCTGGGCCGAGAAGCACGACGCCCTCAAGCCCACCCCGGTCGCGGCCTCGACCCCGAGCTACGCGGCGCTCCACGAGAACGGCACCGGCCCGTTCACCATCACCGAGCACCAGCCCGGCGTGCGCACGGTGTTCAAGAAGTTCGACGGCTACTGGGGCAAGGTCGAATCGAACCTCGACGAGGCGATCTTCACCACGATCAGCAACGACGCCACCCGCGTCGCCGCGCTCATCTCGGGCGAGGTCGACTGGGTCGATCCGGTGCCGCTCCAGGACCAGAGCCGCGTCAGCTCGAGCCCCAACGCCGTGGTGGTGAACGCGCCCGAATTGCGCACGATCTATCTCGGCATGGACCAGACCAGCGACGAGCTGCGCGGCTCCAACGTCAAGGGCAAGAACCCGTTCAAGGACGTGCGGGTGCGCGAGGCGTTCTTCCGCGCCATCGACGAGGACGCGATCGTCAAGCGCGTCATGCGCGGCCAGGCGACCGCGGCCGCCCTGCTGATCGCCCCGCCGCTCTTCCCGCTCGCCGGCGACTTCAAGCGCCCGGCCTACGACCCGAACAAGGCCAAGGCGCTGCTGGCGGAAGCCGGCTATCCCAACGGCTTCGAGGTGCCCCTCGACTGCCCGAACGACCGCTACGTCAACGACGAGGCGATCTGCCAGGCCGTGACCTCGATGCTCGCCCGCGTCGGCGTCAAGGTGAACCTGATCGCCCAGCCCAAGGCGAAGTACTTCGCCAAGATCCTGAAGCCCGCCTTCGACACCTCGTTCTACATGCTGGGGTGGACGCCGTCGTCGATGGACTCGCACAACATCCTGTACGAGATCACCGGCTGCCGGAACGACAAGTCCTCGCCGCGCGGCACCACCAACCTCGGGAACTACTGCAACCCGAAGGTCGATGCGCTGGCCGACAAGATCGAGCGCGAGACCGATCAGGAGGCCCGCAACCTGATGATCAAGCAGGCCTACGAGATCATCATGAACGACTGGGGCTACATCCCGCTCCACCAGCAGGCGCTGGCCTGGGGCGTGTCGAAGAAGGTGAAGCTGGTGCCCCGCGCCGACAACCAGATGATGCTGTACTGGGTGTCGAAGGAGCAATAAGCACTTTCAGAGCTAACCCCTTGTAAGGACGGGCACTTCCCCTCCCCCTTGTGGGGAGGGGTCAGGGGTGGGGGTGGTGCCGGATAGACCGCTGAGCTTTACGCGG
>NZ_JBSNCC010000020.1:96487-102946 GCF_053764715.1 Methylobacterium sp. Gmos1
GCAGGATGTAGTAGAGCCGGCGCTGGCTGGTGGAGATCACCACCGTGCCGGGCCGGATAGACCGCTGAGCTTTACGCGGCACCACCCCCACCCCTAGCCCCTCCCCACAAGGGGGAGGGGAAAGCCCGAGGCTCTCGCCCCGGACCACACGAGAACACAAGAAAAACCCCCATGCTCGCCTTCATTCTCCGCCGCCTGCTGCAATCCGTCGGGGTGCTGCTGGCGGTCGGGCTGATCGCCTTCGCGATGTTCCGCTTCGCCGGCGATCCGGTGAACCAGCTCGTCGCGCCGGACACGCCCTATGCCGAGCGGCTGCAGATCCGCCAGAGCCTCGGCCTCGACGATCCGGTGCTGGTGCAGTTCGCCCGCTACGCCGGCAACGCCGTGCGCGGCCAGTTCGGCAACTCGTACCAGTTCCGCCAGCCGGTCTCGACGCTGCTCGCCGAGCGCATGCCCGCGACGCTCGAACTCGCGCTCTGCGCCACCCTGTTCGCGCTCACCGCCGGCATCCTGATGGGGGTGTACTCGGCGCTCCACCGCGACAGCGCCGGCGCCAAGCTCCTGCAAGCCATCTCGCTCGTCGGCGTCTCGCTGCCGACCTTCCTGATCGGCATCCTGCTCATCTTCCTGTTCTCGGTCACCCTCGGCTGGCTGCCGTCCTACGGCCGCGGCGACACGGTGCGGATCGGCTGGTGGACCACCGGCTTCCTCACCGTATCGGGCTGGAAGGCGCTGATCCTGCCCTCGATCACGCTCGGGCTGTTCCAGATGACGCTGATCATGCGCCTCGTCCGCGCCGAGATGCTGGAGGTTCTGCGCACCGACTACATCCGCTTCGCGCGGGCGCGAGGCCTCACCACCCGGTCGATCCATTTCGGCCACGCGCTGAAGAACACGCTCGTCCCGGTCATCACGGTGGCGGGCCTCCAGCTCGGCTCGATCATCGCCTTCTCGATCATCACCGAGACGGTGTTCCAGTGGCCCGGCATGGGCCTCCTGTTCGTGCAGGCGGTGCAGAACGTCGACGTGCCGATCATGGCCGCCTACCTGCTGCTGGTCGCCCTCATCTTCGTGACGATCAACCTCGTGGTCGATCTCCTCTACACCATCGTCGATCCGCGCCTGCGCCTCTCGGTGCGGCGGGCGGCGTGAGGATCTTTTAGCGTATGGCCTCCCCCGCCCCCGCCCTCTCGGCCGCCCCGCCGTCGCGCCTCGCGCGCTTCCTCGATTCGGATCTCTTCGCCAACTTCAAGCGCTCGAAGCTCGCCATCGCGGCCTTCGTGGCGACGGTGCTGTTCGTCGCCCTGGCGCTGCTGGCCCCCGTCATCTCGCCGCAGAACCCCTACGACCCGGCGCAGCTCGAGCTGATGAACGCCAGCCTGCCGCCGCTCTGGTACGCCGACGGCCAGGCGCCGTTCCTGATCGGCACCGACGACCAGGGCCGCGACGTGCTCTCGGCGGTGTTCTACGGGATGCGCCTGTCGCTCCTCGTCGGCGTCCTCGGCGTGCTCTTGTCGGGCTTCATCGGCATCGGCCTTGGGCTGATCGCGGGCTATGCCGGCGGCTGGGTCGACACGATCATCATGCGCGTCGCCGACGTGCAGCTGACCTTCCCGGCGATCCTGATCGCGCTCATCGTCGACGGCGTCGCCAAGGCGGTGGCCGGCGGCCACATGGAGGCGAACGCGCAGATCGCCCTCATAGTCGTGGCGATCGGCCTGTCGTTCTGGGTCCAGTACGCCCGCACCGTGCGCGGCTCGGTGATGGTCGAGAAGAACAAGGACTACGTCCAGGCCGGCCGGCTCATCGGCCTGTCGGCGCCGGTGATCCTCACCCGCCACATCCTGCCGAACGTCACCGGCCCGGTCTTCGTCATCGCCACCATCAACCTGGCGCTCGCCATCATCACCGAGGCGACGCTGTCCTTCCTCGGCACCGGCCTGCCGGAGACGATGCCGTCCCTCGGCACGCTCATCCGCACCGGCAACCGCTTCCTGTTCTCGGGCGAGTGGTGGATCGTCGCCTTCCCGGGCCTGGCGCTCGCCGGCCTGGTGCTGGCGATCAACCTCCTCGGCGACTGGCTGCGCGACGCCCTGAACCCCAAGCTGCAGTAACGCCCATGACCCAACCCGTCCTCTCGGTGCGCGACCTGCGGGTCGAGTTCGCCACCCGCCGCGGCGTGCTGACCGCGCTCGACGGCGTCTCCTTCGAGATCAACCGCGGCGAGGTGCTCGGCGTCGTCGGCGAGTCCGGCGCCGGCAAGTCGGTGACCGGCTCGGCGGTGATCGGCCTGATCGACCCGCCCGGCCGCATCGCCGGCGGCGAGATCCGCCTCGCCGGCGAGCGCATCGACAACCTGTCGCCCGACGCGATGCGCAAGGTCCGCGGCAAGCGCATCGGCATGATCTTCCAGGACCCGCTGACCAGCCTCAACCCGCTCTACCGGGTCGGCCGGCAGATCGAGGAGACGATCCGCACCCACACCGACCTCTCGGCCAGGGCCGCCCGCCAGCGCGCGATCGACCTGCTCGCCGAGGTCGGCATCCCGGCGCCGGAGCGGCGGATCGACGGCTTCCCGCACGAGTTCTCGGGCGGCATGCGCCAGCGCGTCGTCATCGCGCTGGCATTGGCCGCCGAGCCGGAGCTGATCATCGCCGACGAGCCGACGACGGCCCTCGACGTTTCGGTCCAGGCCCAGATCATCACGCTCCTGAAGCGCCTCGGGCGCGACCACGGCACCGCCGTGATGCTGATCACCCACGACATGGGGGTGATCGCCGAGGCCGCCGACCGGGTCGCGGTGATGTATGCCGGCCGCGTCGCCGAGATCGGTCCGGTGGCGGCGGTGGTGGGCGATCCGCTCCACCCCTACGCCCAGGGCCTGATGGGGGCGATCCCGTCCCTGTCGCACGAGGCCGACCGCCTCGCCCAGATTCCCGGCGCGATGCCGCGGCTCTCGGCGATCCCGCCCGGCTGCGCCTTCAACCCGCGCTGCCCGAAGGTGTTTGCCCGCTGCACGGTCGACCGGCCCGAGCCCCTGGTCGTCGGCTCGCACCGGGTCGCCTGCCACCTCTACGACGCGTCCGGACAGGCCGCCGCATGAAGCCCCACATTGCGTTGAAGCCCGTGATTACGCCCCAGCCCGACTACGTGCAGGTCCGCGACCTGCGCCGCCTGTTCGACGTCTCGCGCCCCTGGCTCAACCGGGTGATCGAGCGCCAGCCGCGCCAGTTCCTGCGCGCGGTCGACCACGTCTCGTTCTCGGTCGCCAAGGGCGAGACCCTGGCGATCGTCGGCGAATCCGGCTCCGGCAAGTCGACGGTCGCCCGCATGGTGGTCGGCCTGATGCCGCCCTCCGACGGCGAGGTGTCGATCGCCGGCATCTCGATGACCGACCCGCGCCAGGCCGCCGAGCGGCGCCAGTTGCGCCGCCGCATCCAGATGATCTTCCAGGACCCCTACGCCTCGATGAACCCGCGCTGGCGGGTCGACCGGATCATCTCCGAGCCGATCCGCGCCTTCGGGCTCCTCACCGGCGAGCGCGAGATCCAGGCGCGGGTCGGCGAGCTGCTGACCCTGGTCGGCCTGCACCCGGACGACGGCAAGCGCTACCCCCACGCCTTCTCGGGCGGCCAGCGCCAGCGCATCGCCATCGCGCGGGCGCTCGCCTCCGAGGCCGAGTTCCTGGTCGCCGACGAGCCGACCTCGGCCCTCGACGTCTCGGTCCAGGCCCAGATCCTGAACCTGATGCGCGACCTCCAGGACCGGCTCGGCCTGACCTACCTGTTCATCAGCCACAACCTCGCCGTGGTGCGCCACATGGCGAACCGCATCGGCGTGATGTATCTCGGCCGCATCGTCGAGATCGGCGGCGGCCGCGAGCTCTTCACCGCCCCAAAACACCCCTACACCCGCATGCTCCTCGACGCGGTCCCCGACCTCGCCCATGTCGGACGGCAGCGCGTGCCGGTGCAGGGCGAGATCCCGAACCCGATCAACCCGCCGTCAGGGTGCACGTTTCACCCGCGCTGCCCGTTCGCGAATGAGCGGTGCAAGGCGGAGGTGCCGGCGTTCCGGGATGGGGTGGCGTGTCATGCGGTGGAGGAGGGGCGGTTGATGCCGGGGGGTGTGGCTGCTGTAGCGTAAGGACATATTGTTTGCCGCGATTGCCAAACCGCGGCAAACATTACAGAAATTCATAAATAGCACATATCGACTTACATTTCATTGTATTTGCTTAAAATATAATTTTCCAATCGATCGTGATCACAAAATTGTAATTATCATGTGCATATTCGAAAGCTGCCTTAGGATAGCCAAATTGATAACAGAAAAATATTTAGTTTGCGGCAGTTGGTTTTTGCTATTAGGCTTGCTGAACGAGGGGCACGCCTTCGAGCGGCAGCGGTGCGAAATCGTACTTCTACCGCACGGCTGCCATGAGAGCATAGCAGGGTACCAATTTCGATGTCGGCCGGTCAAGAGTATTGGGATGGCAACGATTGGGAAGATCATGTCCTGCGATTACTTCAGGACATGTATGAGGCTCACAATGTACAAAAAGTTCCAGCCAAACACAAAGGAGATTGTGGTCTAGATTATTTTTGCCTTTCCAAATCGGTTGTATATCAGTGCTATGCAGTTGAAGAGCCGATAGATGTTCCGACAAGAGCAACGAAGCAGAAATCGAAAATAACAACGGATATCGGCAAATTCTGCGATCCATTAAAAGGTGCCGCTTCGATGTTTAATGGACATCGAATTGAGCGTTGGATATTAGCAGTGCCATTAAATGATAGCAGAGAAGTGGTAGAGCATGCCCTGAAGAAAGCGGCGGAAGTAAAGGCGAAATCTTTAAGCTATGTTTCAAATGATTTCCAAATATTAATTCACGATCGAGGCGATTTTGATGATGAGACTTGGAGTCGGCGAGCCCAGCTTCGAAAGCGGATCCGACCGATCGTACCAGCACCAACTCAAGATGATATAACAAGAAAAATACACTCAGAACAAAAGCTGACCGAAAATTTGCGCGAAAAACTCGATCATAGATTTTCCGACACTTCATCGCTTGATTATGCCGTAGATAATGCGTTGTATGTATTTGTTGAAGCCGAAAATACAAAAGATATTTTGCGCACAATTTCACCTGATGCTTACGAAGAAGTTACGCGTCTGATATCTCAAAGGCTACGTCGCATCAGCGTAGGCTCGCGTGGCGGCAATGGCGTAGATAGACTCGATACGGAAATAGATGGATTGAGAGCCAGCATACTGTCTGCGGTTCCCAATCTTGATCCAGGAATAGCAGAAGTGATCGCATTCGGCGCTGTCAGCGAATGGCTGATGCGCTGCCCATTGAAGTTGAACTGACATGGAAGAGATCGCACAACTTCGCACAGCTTACAGCGGAGATTTTTCTGTCACACAGCGACCAGAACCTATCCCCGGCGATCTACGGATTGGATGGGGGCAAGCGCTATTGCTACTTATAATTGCCTCGTCTCGTGGTCAACGTTGCAGTATACAGAAAATACATTTCCTTGCCCATGTAAGTCGTACTGCCAAACTACGTCAGCAGTTGCGTGATGTGTTGGCAAGGCGTCGAGGCTCTGCCAGTCTTCCAGTACGAATTGAGCCGTGGGTTAATCGTGCTGCCGCATACGCCGCTGCAAGCGGCTTGATTACCTTTCGTGACGGCAAAGCATTAAATATAACTGAAACCGGCAGCAACGCAGTGAAAGCTCTCCGTGAGGCGAAAGCCCTTGAGGAAGAGGACACATTCCTTTTAGAAGTTGGGAAACGCACAACCGAAAAGGTCGTTGAAAATATCATAAAGATGGATAAATTTTAATGCTAAGGATAAATCATATTCGCCTTCGCGCCATGACAGATGGCGGCATGTATGGTACGGATATTAGATTAGACGGCAAACTAACCATAATACATGCTCCAAACACATCTGGAAAATCTACTATACTACATGCATTTATATATGCCCTTGGCTTGGAGCAAATGCTTAGTCCCAAAAGGGAAATTCCGCTATCATATGCAATGCGTGATTATGTGGAAGACCCAATAACATCACGTAGATTTAGTATTACACAATCTTATGTTGAAGTTGAAATTAAGAACGCACAGGAGTCAACAATAACTATACGTAGAAATGTTATTTCCAAATACGATCGTCGTCTCGTGACCGTTATTGAAGGTCCTGCGCTTACCACAGGATCTCGCGATTTTGTTCATAACGACTACTATGTCAATGACGGCGGAGCAGCGCAACGCCAAGCTGGATTTCATTACAGATTAGCTCATTTTCTTGGCTGGAGGCTACCTAGAGCGTGTTATGAACTGATTATTGTACGTTCGATTTTGCTGAGCATATCGCAGACGAAGGCAACCATGTGGAGGCCCGCCAATGTGCTGGCGTAGCGCTCGTAATCCTTGACCAGCCGG
>NZ_JBSNCC010000021.1:0-94011 GCF_053764715.1 Methylobacterium sp. Gmos1
AGCGGGGTGATCAGAACCCGATCCCATCTCGAACTCGGCCGTTAACCGCCCCAGCGCCTATGGTACTGTGTCTCAAGACACGGGAGAGTCGGTCACCGCCAGACCTGCCAAGCACGTCACATTGCCTCCTCACGACAACACCCTGGCGCGGGGTGGAGCAGCCCGGTAGCTCGTCAGGCTCATAACCTGAAGGTCACAGGTTCAAATCCTGTCCCCGCAACCAAACCGACGACGAAGCCCGCCGGCGAACGCCGGCGGGGCTTTTCGCGTTCAGGCCGGTGCGTAGCCCGGCTTCTTGAAGATCGTGCCGGCCTTTGCGGTGATGTCGGGCTCGTAGACGGTCGCCGTCCAGGCGCTCGGCTCGACATCCTCGATCCCGACCGAGATCGAGCCTTCCGACGATCCGGCGGCATTCATCAGGGCCTTGGTGATCTCGTCGGCGATGCGCTGCTTCTGCTCGTCGGTGCGGCCGGCATAGAGCTTCACGATGACGTGCGGCATGGGTCCCGTATCCTCCCTCAGCGGGCGCCGTACTCGGCGTCCGTGACCTGTTCGAGCCAGGTCACGGCGCTGCCGTCCTGCTTCTCCTGGATGGCGATGTGGCTCATGCCGGTGGTCGCGGTCGCCCCGTGCCAATGACGCACGTTCGGCGGGAACCACACCACGTCGCCGGGCCGGATCTCCTCGACCGGTCCGCCCTCTTCCTGCGCCCAGCCGAGGCCGGCGGTGACGATCAGGGTCTGGCCGAGGGGATGGGTGTGCCAGGCCGTCCGCGCGCCGGGCTCGAAGGTGACGTGGGCGCCGGCGACCCGGGCCGGGTCCGGCGGGCTGAGGAGCGGGTCGATCCGCACCCGGCCGGTGAAGTACTCCGCGGAGCCCGTCTGTGACGGACGGGACCCGCTCCGGTGGATCTCCATGGCGATGGCCTCCTGGCGCGCATCCCGCGCGATCGGTCTTGCCATAGCCCAGTCGCCGTCGGCCCCGCCAGGGGAGGGGCCTCAGGTCCGTCAGCGGACCGCGTCGCGGCCGACCCGGCTGTGGCGCCGGCCGTAGCCGAAGTAGATCGCCAGCCCGATCCCGAGCCAGACCACCAGTCGCAGCCAGGTCTCGCCGTCGAGGGAGAGCATCATGCCGAGGCAGACCAGGATGCCGGCCGCCGGCACCAGCGGCACCAGCGGCACGCGATAGCCCCGCGGCTCGTCCGGGTGGGTGCGTCGCATGATGACGACGCCGGCGCAGACGATGATGAAGGCGAGCAGCGTGCCGATGCTGGTCATGTGGCCGAGCGTACTGATCGGGGTGAGGCCACCCAGCAGCGCCGCGAAGACCATGAAGAACAGGTTCGAGCGGTACGGCGTGCGCCAGGTCGGGTGGATCGCGGCGAAGAATTTCGGCAGCAGCCGGTCGTTCGCCATGGCGAAGAACACCCGCGACTGGCCGTAGAGCAGCACCAGCATCACGGTGGTGAAGCCCGCGATGACGCCGAGCGTCACCAGGGTCTGGAGCCAGGGGAACGGCGTCTGCTTGATGGCGGTGGCGACGGGCGCCGCGTCGCCCTTCATCGAGGCGTAGGGGACGAGGCCGGTCAGCACCGCCGCGAAGGCGATGTAGAGCACGGTGCAGACCGCGAGCGAGCCGAGGATGCCGATCATCATCGTGCGCTGCGGGTTCTTCACCTCCTGCGCCGCCGTCGAGACCGCGTCGAAGCCGATATAGGCGAAGAACACCACGCCGGCCGCCCGCATGATGCCGCTCCAGCCGTACTCGCCGAAGGTGCCGGTGTTGTCGGGGATGAACGGGACGTAGTTCTGCGCCTTGACGTAGAACAGGCCGACCCCGACCACGGCCAGCACCACCGCGACCTTCACCACCACGATCACGCTGTTGACCCGGGTCGACTCACGCACGCCGCGCATCAGCAGGAGCGAGATCAGGCACAGGATCAGGACCGCCGGCAGGTTGACGATTCCGTGGACGGTCGAGCCGTCGGCGAGCTGCACCGTCTCGAACGGCGAGTGGAGGAGCCGCGGCGGCAGGATGATGCCCCAGTCCTGCAAGAGGGTGGCGACGTATTTCGACCAGCTCACCGAGACGGTGGCGGCGCCGACCGCGTATTCGAGCACCAGGTCCCAGCCGATGATCCAGGCGACGAACTCGCCCATCGTGGCGTAGGCGTAGGTGTAGGCGCTGCCCGAGACCGGGATCATGCTGGCGAGCTCGCTGTAGCACATGCCGGCGAGGGCGCAGCCGATCGCCGCGATGGCAAACGAGATCACCACCGCCGGGCCGGCATTCTCCGCCGCCGCGATGCCGGTGAGCGAGAACAGCCCGGCGCCGATGATCGCCCCGATGCCGAGCCCGATCAGGCTCACCGGGCCGATCGTGCGCTCCAGGCCTTGGCCGCCGCCCTCCGCGTCCTGCCGCAGGCGGTCGATCGGCTTCGTCCGCATCAGCCCGTCCGCTACACTCTCCTGTGCCATCGCGCGTCCTCCGAGGCTCCCTGGAGAAGTCAACGCAGCGTCACCGTCAAAGCTGCACCGTGATGACCACCGGGTTTCGCGCGAAGACGAGATTGCTGCACCGCAATCCTCTCGCCCGCGACGCATCGGCGGCTTGCCGAGGCGTCCCTCGCTTCAATATGCTTCGGCAACAATGACAGGAGGAGCCCCCATGTGCCGGATCTTCGCCGAGCAGACGCCGGAGCGCTACGCCTACGAGACGCGCTCGCTGCGGATCGGCGGGCACTGCACCTCGCTGCGCCTCGAGACTGCGTTCTGGACCATCCTGGAGGAGATCGCCCGCCAGGAGGGCCTGAGCGTCGCGAAGTTCGCCACCAAGCTCCACGACGAGGTGTTGGAGCGGCACGGCGAGGTGCGCAACTTCGCCTCGCTCCTGCGCTGCTCCTGCCTGATCTACCTCTCCCAGGGCAGCCGCGCCCCGGTGCTGATGGCGGCCGAGTAACTTGCGTCGGCAGGCCGACGCTTCGTCCGCTCAGGGTCTTGTTTTGCCGCAGATTTTTGGCGCCGAACCGGCAACCACTTCGGCGAAAACTGCTTAGGGCATTTTCCGACGAAGTGGATACCGGTTCGTGGTAGAAAATGCGGCATAATTAAAGATCTAGAGAGCTTCGCGATTGCACCGTGATCGTGAAGCTCTCTAGCGCGAATCCTCGAGGATCATCGCCGCGCCCTTCTCGGCCAGCATGATCGTCGGCGAGTTGGTGTTGCCCGAGGTGATGCGTGGCATCGCCGAGGCGTCGGCGACCCGCAAGCCCCGCACCCCGCGCACCCGCAGGCGCGCGTCGAGCACCGCGCCGGCATCGTGGTCGGCGCCCATCCGGGCGGTGCCGACGGGATGGAAGATCGTGGTGCCGAGATCGCCCGCGGCCTTGAGCAGGTCGGCATCGCTCGTGATGCCGGGCCCCGGCAGGTGCTCCTCCGGCCGGTAGCGGGCGAGCGGCGCCTGGGCGACGATGCGGCGGGTGAGCTTGAGCGAGTCTACCGCGACCCGGCGGTCCTCCTCGGTCGAGAGATAGTTCGGCCGGATCTCCGGGGGCGCCAGCGGGTCGGGGCTGCCCGCATGCACGCTGCCGCGGCTCGACGGGCGCAGGTTGCAGACGCTCGCCGTGAAGGCGCCGAACCGGTGCAGGCCGTCGCCCCACTTGTCGAGCGACAGCGGCTGGAAGTGGTATTCGAGGTTGGCGGTGGCGTAATCGGGCGAGGAGCGGGTGAACACCCCGACCTGGCTCGGCGCCATGGTGAGCGGCCCGGTGCGAAACAGCGCGTACTCCACCCCCATCCAGCCGCGCTTGACCAGGTTGGCGTAGGAGAGGTTGAGGGTCGGGACGCCCGTGACCTTGTAGACCGGCCGGATCTGGAGGTGGTCCTGCAGGTTCTCGCCGACGCCCGGTGCGTGATGGGCGACCTCGACCCCGAGGTCACGGAGCCGCGCCCCGTCGCCGATGCCGGAGAGTTCAAGGAGTTTCGGGGTCGCCACCGCACCGGCCGAGAGCACCACCTCGCCGTTCGCGCGGGCGAGGTAACGCTGCCCGTTGCGGGAAAATACCACGCCTGCGGCGCGGCCGTCCTCGATCAGCACCCGCTCGACGTGGATTCCGGTCTCGAGCCGCAGGTTCGGGCGGTTCAGCGCCGGCTTGAGGAAGCCGCGGGCCGCACTCCAGCGCCGGCCCCGGCGCTGGTTGACCTGGAAATACGACGAGCCCTCGTTGTCGCCGGTGTTGAAGTCCGGGATCTTGGGGATCCCGGCGGCCTCCGCCGCGTCGCGGATCGCGTCGAGGATCGCCCAGCGGATCCGCGGCGGCTCGACCCGCCACTCGCCGCCGGAGCGATGGAACTCGTTCGGCGGCGCGATGTGGTCCTCGTGCTTGAGGAAGTAGGGCAGCACGTCGTCCCAGCCCCAGCCCGCCAGGCCGAGCTGGCGCCAGCCGTCGTAATCGGCGGCCTGGCCGCGCATGTAGATCATCGCGTTGATGGCCGACGAGCCGCCGATGACCTTGCCGCGGGGATAGGCGAGCTGGCGCCCGTTGAGGCCGGCTTCCGCCTGGGTGGTGAACAGCCAGTCGGCGCGCTTGTTGCCGATGGCGAAGAGGTAGCCGGCCGGGATGTGGAACCAGATCCAGTTGTCGCGCCCGCCCGCCTCCAGCACCAGCACTCGCCGGCGGGAATCGGCCGAGAGGCGGTTGGCGAGCACGCACCCCGCCGAGCCCGCCCCGACCACGATGTCGTCGTAGGTGCCGAAATCCTCGAATCCCTCGCCCGGCCTGCTGCCTGCCATCGCGTTTCCCGCCCTGATCTGTCGTTCCGGCGGGTTTAGCGCATTCCGCTGGCGACGACGCAAGAGGTTGCGGCTAAGCTCTCCCGAAACAGGGGGGAGAGGCATGGGGCGCAAGGTTGGAATCGCGGCGGGCCTCGCCGCCGGTCTGGGCTTGGCCGCCGGACTCTTGGCGGGACCGGTGCTCGCCGGGGAGTGCGGGGCGCTCGCCAACCTCCGGATCGAGGCGGTGAACCTCCATTCCGCCGCCGAGGTGCCGGCGACCAGTGACCTGCCGGCCTATTGCCGGGTGCTCGGCACGGTACGGCCGGCGACCAGCTTCGAGGTCCGGCTGCCGTTGCGGGACTGGAACGGCAAGTATTACGGCACCGGCTGCGGCGGGTTCTGCGGCACGCTCTTGTCGGACGCACCCGGCTTCACCAACGCGATGAATTACGGCCTGCGCCGGGGCTACGCCGCCTCGACGATGGACGGGGGCCACTGGGGCACCGGCTCGGCCGACGGGCGCTGGGCGGCGGGCGACCTCGTCGCCCGGATGGATTGGGGCCAGCGCGCGGTGACCGAGACCGCCCGGGTCAGCAAGGTGCTGGTGCGGGCCTTCTACGACCGGCCGCAACAGAAATCCTACTTCGCCGGCTGCTCCACCGGCGGCCGCATGGCGGCGATGGAGGCGCTGAAATACCCCAAGGACTTCGACGGGATCATCAGCGGGGCACCCGCCCTCGACTATACCGGCCTCGTCGCCACGTCCTTCGCCTGGGTGACGAAGGCGAATACCGGCCCGGACGGCAAGCCGATCCTGACGACGCCGCGGGCGAGGCTCGTGACGGAGGCGGTGGCGGCGGCCTGCGGGACGAAGGAGCAGTCCGGCCTCGTCGCCGACCCGCGGCGATGCAGCTTCGAGCCTGCGTCCCTGCGCTGCACCGGCGCGGCCTCGGACACCTGCCTGAGCGAGGCCGAGATCGGGGTGGTGGAGAAGTGGTATGCCGGGCCGACCGATGCCGGCGGCCGGCCGCTCTATCCCGGCGGCATCCCGCGCGGCTCCGAGGCGCATTGGCCGCGCTGGCTCACGGGCCTGGGCAACGCCCCGGCGATCCTGCCGCTCTTCTCCGCCGACTTCCTGCGCTACATGGCGTTCTGGCCCTCGCCCGGCCCGTCCTACCGCGTCGCGGACTTCGATTTCGGTACCGATCCGGCCCGGATGGCGCCGCAGGCGCAAGTCTACAACGCCGCCACCTACGATCCTGCCGCCGGAACGGTGCGGCCGGCGGCCGACCTCTCGGCGTTTCGCGACGCCGGCGGCAAGCTCCTGATCTATCACGGCTGGGGCGATCCCTTGGTCACGCCGTTCATGAGCGTCGCCTTCTACGAGGCGCTGGCGAAGGGGGCGGGCGGCCTCGACGCCCTGGCGAAGACCGCGCGGCTGTTCATGGTCCCGGGCATGGACCATTGCGGCATCGGCACCGAGGGGCCGGGCATCGGTGACACCGGCATCGATCCGCTGACGGCGCTGGAGCGCTGGGTCGAGGCCGGGGAGGCGCCGCGCGAGCTCGTCATGACGAAGCGCGATTCCGGCGGGGCGGTGCAATGGTCGCGCCCGGTCTGCGCCTATCCGCAGGATCCCCGGCCCGAGGGCGCCGGCCTCGCCTGCGCGGCGCCGTGAGGGCGGCCTCGATCGGCCCTGACATCGGAGCTGACCGGCTTAGGCCGTTCGCCCTGATCGGTCTCGACCGGTCGGCTAAAGGCGTGGAAAAACTTCCGCCGTCCCGCCGTGGCGGGGGGAATTTTCCTTTAGTGTAACGTGTTAGCCATTGTTCAGGGCCGCTTTCGTGGCATCTGTGCCGCAGGAGTGGCAGTATGAGCGACGACGCACGACCCCGGGTTCTCTCGATCACCAGCATCACCGCCGTCAGCACCATCGACGGTGGCGACACGCTGGCGGCTGAGGTGAGCGGGCCGGATGGCGGCACGGTCTTCCTGCTGATCCCCCTCGGCGCGGCGGGCGCGCTGATCACCCAGCTCACCGACGCCGCCGAGCGCGGGGCGCAGGAGCGGCGCCTGCACAGCCAGGGGCGACGCCACCCCCTGGAAACGTAGGGCCGAGCCGGGAGGACCGGGTTTTCCCTCGCGACTGTCCCCGGGGGAACGCCCGGTCGCTCAAATGCCGCCGATCCGCTGAACCGGTTGGTGAGGGATGCGGGCGACAACGGCCTCCTGGCCCGGAGGTGCGTCGTGTCGTTCAGGAATCGACTGCGGTTCGAGCACCAGCTCGCTGCGCTGGTCGGGCTGCTGTGCCTCGCCCTGGTCGGGGCGACGGTGGGCGGCGCCGTCTGGCTCGAGCGCCGCAGTGCCGTCCGGCTGGCCGAGGCACGCCTCGCCCGCCTCGCCGCCGGCATGGCCGAGACCCTCGACGTCACCCTGCGCGAGCGCTTCCGCGAGATCCAGGTCGTCGCCGGCTTGGAGCCGCTGCGCGAGCGCTGGACGAGCGACGCCACGATGGTCCGCGGCGTCCTCACCGCCATGCGGACCACGGCACCGGACTACGCCTGGCTCGGCTTCGTCGCCGCCGACGGCCGGATCCGGATCGGCACCGAGGGCATGCTCGAGGGCGTGGCGATGAACGGCAAGGCCTGGTTCGAGACCGGGCTCGCGCGGCCGAATGTCGGCGACGTGCACGGGGCGCCGCTGCTGAGCCGCCTGCTCGTGCGATCCGAGTCCGAGCCGCTGCGCCTCGTCGACCTCGCGACGCCGGTTCGTGACTCCGCCGGGACGGTCGTGGGCGTGCTCGGCGGCCATCTGAGCTGGGACTGGGCGATCCGCGCCCGTCGGCGACTCCTCGACGAGGGCCTGCCCGGCACCGAGCTGTGGGTGCTCGACCGCAGCGGCCGCGTGATTCTCGGGCCCCAGCTCGGCACGACGCCGTTCGGACCGGCCCGGGTCGGCGCCATGGTCGAGGAGACCCACGGCCAGTTCACCGCCGTGCTCGGGTCCGACACGGTGCTCGCCGGCTTCGCCTCGGCGGCGAAGGGCGAGCGGCGCGAGATCGCCGGCGGCGATCCCGGCCTCGGCTGGATCGTGGTGGCGACGCGCCCGGAGGCGCAGGCGCTCGCGCCGGTTCAGCGCTCGGTCCAGGCGCTGCTCGCCCTCGGGGCGACGGCGGCCGCGATCGGCATCGCGCTGGCCTGGTGCCTCGGTCACCGGGCGGCGGCGCCGCTGCGCCGGATGACCGCCGCGGCGGACCGGATCGGCCGCGAGGCCGACGCCACGACCCTGCCCCGCCTCGACGGCGCCCGGGAATTCGTCGCCCTCTCGGCCTCCCTGCGCTCGCTCCTGCGGCGCATCGGCACGGCGGAGCGCGAGCTCAGCGACGCCACGATCCGGTCGACCCGCGTCGCCGCCTTCTACCGGCGCCAGATCGAGGACCTGCGCCAGGTCGCCGGCACCGACGTGCTCACCGGGCTCCTCAACCGGCGGGGCTTCGCCGGGCCGGCCGAGGAGGCCTTCGCCCAGGCCAGGAACGGCCGTTGCGGGGTCGCGGTGCTGGTCGCCGACATCGACCACTTCAAGCGCGTCAACGACCAGCACGGCCACGATGCCGGCGATGCGGTGATCCGCCATGTTGGCGCCTTGCTGGCGGAGGCGGTGCGCGGCACCGACACGGTGGCGCGCTTCGGCGGCGAGGAGTTCGTGGTGCTGCTCGTCGGCCTCGGTGAGGCCGAGGCGTCGCTCATTGCCGAGCGCCTCTGCGCCGCCGCGCGGGGGGCCGAGATCGCGCATGGCGGATGCCCGATTCCCGTCACGCTCAGCGTCGGGGTCGCGACGGTGTCGGCCCGGGATGCCGATATCCAGGCGGCGATCGCCCGCGCCGACGCGGCCCTCTACGAGGCCAAGGCGCGGGGACGCGACCGCGTCAGTACGGCGGCGGAGATCGCGGAGGTCGGGCGGGCGGCGTAAGTGCGCTCACCCCCGTTCGAGGCGCACGGAGCGCCGAACGAAGCCGAGGGCGGAAGTCAGGCTGCTGCCGGCCGCCTCGGCGGCGGACTGAACCGCGTCGCTCGCGACCTGCAACGGTCCGGCCGCCGTCGAGTCCGGGGCGGGCAGGGCCGCGAGGCGGCTCGCCGCCCGCGCGAATCCGACCCGCAGCACCTCGCGGTCATGCGTCACCAGGGCGGCAAGCCTCGCATCCGCCAGGGCGACGACGACCCCGCCATCCGCGAAGGCGATCTCGACGAGCGCCTTCGGCTGGCTCTCGTCGGCCTCGACGGAGGCCAGGGCCGAGGCGGCCAGGCCGGCCGCGCCGGTCAGGTCGAGCTGCGAGGCGAGGCCGAGGCCGCCCTTGATGCCGGTCAGCACCTGCTCGCCCCAGCCACGCTCGCCGGTGACGCCGCCATGCGACTCGATGGCGACGACCGTGTCGACCCCGCGCTCGACGCCGTCCGGCGTCGTGAACACTCCCGCCTCGTACTGCCCGCGTCCCTTGCCGCAGCTGCCCGCGACGATCTTGATCTCGGCCATGAACGGCCCCCCTGTCCGCCCGCGGCGCCGGGTCTCGTGCCCCGTGCCGCCATCCTCGGCGTGGCAGCGAGCTTAGCGGTGGGGAAGGCGCCGTGTCGAGGAATTCGCCTCGCCTCCGAGGCTGCCGCCCCTGCAACCCCCGATGAGTATCCAGGATCCCGCGGAACCGGATCGCGCCAAGCTCCGTTACTACTCCATACGAGTATGTATGACAGTATTCACAGAGATATGGAGGCGACGATGATGAAGGGTGGGCTGCTCTGGCTGATCGGCATACCGCTTCCGATCATCCTGATTCTGTTCTTCCTCGGCTACCTGCACTGAGAGCCTGACTGTCCGATCGAGGAGACTGATCCGGCATTGCGCGGTGTCGTCCCGGGACTCGCTGACGGCGACAACCCGGGATCCACGACTGCTGTCGTCTTGGAATGAGGTGCGTCGCGTTCCGCCTCTTTCCGATCTGCCAGCGGGTATGGATCCCGGGGTCCGCTTTCGCGGACCCGGGCTGACGCAGTGGGATGTAGGATCTGTCGGGGGAGCAGGCCTCAGCGCCGCGAGGCGAGTTCGCCCATCCGAGCGGCGCGGCCCTGCTCGACGTGCCAGCGCGCGTCGGCCACCTGCCGGCGCAGGCTGTTGCGACGCCAGAGATGGTACAGGCGCAAGGGGTGCGGCGCCGTGCCGGCGCGGGCCTCGTGGTGCTTCAGGCGGCGCAGCAGGCCCGGCAGGCAGGCGCCCGCGGCCTCGCCCGTGGCGATGTCGCCGAGGCGGACCTGGCGCAGCAATTCGGCCCGGTAATCCTCCACGCCCGCTCTCCCCTCGTCCGTGGCCTGGAAGGCGGAGCCTGCCCCGGAAGGAGGCGCCGTCCGTCGTAGCGGCAGGAAGCAGGATGGGAAGATCGGGCGGAGGTGGCAACGCGGCATCGTCGCCCGCCCGCGAAAGGCGTAGGGTCCCGGGCAAAAAGAGGCCCTGCCGGCGGGAGCGAGCAGGGCGGTGAAGTCGACTTGGGGGCCTCAGCAACATCCCTGATGGTCGTCCACCCGGTCGAGACCGGGCCAGCAGGGACGGTCGGGCAAGAATTGCCGCAACACTCGCGATGTTGCTGGTCTTTTTCGGGCCGTTCCATCACCTATGTGAAAATCGACCGGCACCAAGCGACGTCGCCCACCGTCAGGCGCCGTGGGTGCCGGTATAGTCCGCGATCGAGACCAGGGCCGGGACGTCGCGCAGGGTGATGGCGGTGGCGCGCTGCTCCACCAGTCCGTCCCGGCGCAGCTGCTGCATCGTGCGGTTCATGTGCACCACGCTGAGGCCGAGCGCGTCGGCCAGGACCTCCTGGGTGATCGGGAACGAGAACCGGTTCTCCTGGACCCGGTCCACCGCCGCCAGCCGCTCGCGCAGCTCCAGCAGGAAATGCGCGACGCGCTCGTAGGCGGTCTGGCGCCCGAGGCGCACCACCTGGTTGACGAGCCAGATCTCCTCCATCTCCCGCGCCTGCCGGAGGGCCGCCGCGAGCCCGGCCTCTCTTCCGCCCCCGAGGCCCGAGCCCGCAGCGACGTCGCGCAAGGGGCCCGCCTCGCAGATCTGGGCCGGGGTCAGGGTGGTGACGGAGCCGAAGGACAGCGGGCGCCGGCGCCGGTCGAGACCGATCAGGTCGCCGGGCAGCAGCACGACGACGATCTGGCGCCGACCGTCGGCGAGGAGGCGCTGGCGGCAGGCCCAGCCCTCCAGCAGCACCTGCGGCCGCGGCGCCGCCTCGCCGTCGCGTACGAGCTCGGTACGGGCGGGCACCAGGACCGGGCGGGCGGTGACCTGGCGCAGCAGGGCCGCCTCCTCGGCGGCGAGCGCGGCGTAGCCGGAGAGGCGGCGCAGCGCCGCGTCCGGCACGGCCGGGGCGCGGGCGAGGGGTTCACCCGGCATCGGCGGCCTCCGCGGACGGATCCTCGGCCGCGACCGAGTCCGGGCCCTGCGACCCGCGGCCCGGAGACCGGATCGGCATCTCGATGACGCAGCGCACGCCACCCGGGCGGTAATCCAGGGCGGTCGTGGCGCCGAACTCGTAGACCAGCCCCTGCTCGATCAGCTCGCGCCCGAAGCCGCGGCGGGTCGGCGCGGCCGGCAGCACGGTGACGCCGCTCTCCTGCCATTCGAGCCGCAGGCGGCGCTCCGGCCCGGCGCCGTAGACGCGCCAGGTGATGGCGATCCGCCCCTCGGGCCGGGCGAGCGCCCCGTACTTGATCGCGTTGGTGGCGAGCTCGTGCAGCGCCAGGCCGAGGGTCTCGGCGGTCCTCTGCGGCAGGCGTACCTCGGGGCCGTCGAGGGTCACCTGGCCGCCGTCCCGCACCGCGTGGGACAGGACCTCCTCGCCGATCAGTTCGGCGAGGTCGGTGGCGGCGTCGGGGCTGCGGGTGAGGATGTTCTGGACGCGGGCGAGCGCCCCGAGCCGGCCGTCGAAATGCATCACGAAGTCGTCGAGCGAGGCCTGCCCCTCGGCGGTGCGGTTGGCCACCGAGCGCACCACCGCCAGGATGTTCTTCACCCGGTGCTGCAACTCGGTGAGGAGCAGGCGCTGGCGGTCCTCGGCCATCCGCCGCTCGTGGCTGTCGGTGCAGGAGCCGAACCAAGTGACGGCGCCCCCGTCCGGATCGGCCGTCGGCTCGGCCCGGACGGTGAACCAGCGGTAGGTGCCGGCGGCCGCCCGGATGCGGAACTCGTGCTCGAAGGTCTCGCGGGTGGACGCCGCCCGCTGCCAGCGGCGCTGGTTCTCCTCGACGTCCTCGGGGTGCATCACGGTCAGCCAGCCGAGGCCGAGCGCCTTGCCGTCCTCGAGACCTGTATGCTCGTAGAAGCGCGGATTGACGTAGAGCCAGTTCAGATCGGCATCGGCGGTGAACAGGAAGGCCGGGACGATGCGCTCCATCCGGCGGAAGCGCTCCTGGCTCGCGCGCAGCGCCCGCTCGGCCCGGGCGGTGGCGGTGATGTCGAGGAAGGTGATGACGACGCCGGCGATGAAGTTGTCGATCGACCGGTAGGGCAGCACCCGGGCGAGGTAGCGCGCCCCGCTCTCCGGGCTGCCGACCTCGCGCTCGATGGTGCCGAGCGTGCGCAGCACCTTGCGCACGTCCTCGGGCAGCTCCGGGTAGTGGATGCGCGCCGCGATGTGGGTGATCGGCCGGCCGAGGTCGGAATCGATCAGGTGGAAGATGTCGGTCACCGCCGGGGTGAAGTTCTTCACCCGGAACTCGTTGTCGAGGAACACCGTGGCGATCTGGGTGCTCTCGAGCAGGTTCTTCAGGTCGCTGTTAGCCCTCCCTAAGTCGTTGACCCGGTGGCCGAGCTCGCCGTTGACGGTCTGCAATTCCTCGTTGACCGATTGCAGCTCCTCCTTCGAGGTCTCGAGCTCCTCGTTGGCGGATTGCAACTCCTCGTTGATCGACTGGTACTCCTCGTTGGAGGATTTCAGCTCCTCGTTGGTGCTCTCCAGCTCCTCGATCGTCGCTTGCAGCCGCTCGCGGGTCAGGCGCAGCTCGCTCTCCAGGCGCTGGACGTGCTCGTCGCGCAGGAAGGTCGGGGTCGGCTCCTCGGTGCCGTCGCCCTCCAGGGTCTCGCCCTCCTGGAACAGGATGACGAAGCTCGGCGGGCCGTCGCCCCCGGGCACCGGCTCGACCACCAGGGTGACGAGGCGCCGCTCGCCGTTGGTGCCCATGGCGGTGCGCTCGGCCTTGACGGTGCGGTGCTCGGCGCCCGCCTTGAGCAGGGCGGCGCGCAGGTCGAGGCGCAGGTCGCGGTGGACGAGGTTGAGCAGGTTGAGGCTCGCCGCCCCCGTCGCCGGGTCGATGTAGCGGCCGGTGCGGCCGGAGAAGTGCAGCACGTCGTAGGCCTCGTCGACCACCACGTAGGCCGGGGCGTAGCGCTCGGCGACCCGCTCGGCCCGGCGGGCGAGGCCGCCCTCGATCGTGCGCGGCCGCAAGCCCCCGCTCTCCGCCTGGCGCCGGTCGGTGATCACCGTGAGGGGGAATTCCGGCAGCACCCGGGTGGCGCTCTCGAGCCGCCGGAAGATGCGGTAGCGCCGGTCTACGGGTGCGAACAGCTTGGCGTGCCGGGTGACGTTCTCGGAATTGCCCAGGAACAGGAACCCGCCCGGCCGCAGGGCGAAGTGGAACAGCGGGATCACCCGGTTCTGCAGTTCGCCGTTGAGGTAGATCAGCAGGTTACGGCAGGAGATGAGGTCGAGGCGCGAGAACGGGGCGTCCTTGATCACGTTGTGCTGGGAGAAGATGCACATCTCCCGCAGCTCCTTGACGACGCTGTAGGTCGCGCCCTCCTTGACGAACCAGCGGGCGAGGCGGTCGGGCCGGACCTGGCGGGCCACCCCCTCAGTGTAGCGCCCGACCCGGGCCGAGGCCAGCGCCCGCCCGTCGATGTCGGTGGCGAAGATCTGCACCTGCGGCACCGCGTCGAGCTTGGCCATGTGCTCGCGCAGCAGGATGCCGATCGAGTAGGCCTCCTCGCCGGTGGCGCAGCCGAGCACCCAGACCCGGACCTGGTCGCCCGAGCCCTTGCCGGAGAACAGCCGCGGGATCACCTCGGCTTCGAGCAGCTCGAACTCGCGATGGTCGCGGAAGAACTGCGTCACCCCGATCAGCAGGTCGTTGAACAGGTTCTGCACTTCGTCCGGATCGGCGCGCAGGTGCTCGACATAGGCCTCGATCGTCTCGACCTGCACCACCTGCATCCGGCGGTGGACGCGGCGCAGGAAGGTGTTCTGCTTGTAGCCGTGGAAGTCGTGGCCGGTCTTGTTGCGCAGGATGGTGGCGATGCGGATCAGGGAATCGCCCGCGGCATCGGCCTCCGCCGGCCGGACCTCGGCGTTGCGGCGCAGGTGGCGGGCGTAGGACAGGATCCGGTCGGCCATCAGCTCGGGCGGCACGACGTGGTCGGCAAGCGCGGCGGCGGTGCTGCCGGACGGGCCCTCGTCCCCTTGCGGCTCGGCCAGGGTCAGGCCGCCCGCCGCCTTGACGGCGGTGACGCCGAGCGTGCCGTCGCTGCCGGTGCCGGCGAGCACCACCGCCACGGCGTTCGCGCCCTGGTCCTCGCCCAAGGCGACCAGGAAGGTGTCGAGCCCGCCCCGTCCGTTCGGCCCGTCTGTTTCCGGCGCGAGGCGGAACCTCCCCTGCGACAGGGTCACGATGCCGCCCTCGGGCAGGAGGTAGAGATGCCCGGCCTCGACCGCGACGCCCTCGCCGACCGGAGCCTGCGGCAGGGCGACCGCCCGCGCCAGAACGGTGCGCCAGCGCGTCTCGTCGATCGCCTCGCGCTGCTGGAGCGCCACCACGACGGCGACGTCCGGCATCTCCGGCGCGTGGGCGAGGAAGCGCTCCAGGGAGTCGATCGCGACGCCTGCCGCACCGACGCCGACGATCACCGGCCCCTCCGGCGACGGGTCGGCCGCGTCGTCGGTGCCCGGCTCCGCACGGATCTTCCTCGCCAAGGGTCGTCGCCTCCGGTGTGCGTCGGGCCAGTGAGGTCTTGAGGACCGCCTTCGAGCATACGCGCCCGACAATCCGCTGTCAGGCCGACCGGCCGGCGATCCCGGGTTTTCGGCGCGGGTGTCCGGCCCGTCGAGCCTCGCACCCGCCCCGCAAGCCCGGCTTCGACACCGGTCGGGCGGCCGGATGGAACCGGCGCCGTCAGCGGCCGGGCGCCCCGGGCCGGCCGCCGATCCGGCGCTCGTAGTGCTTGGCGACCCGCAGGTGGCGCGAGATCGCGTAGTTCATCGCCGTGAGAAAGCCGTAGGCGCCGCGTACGCAGTGGCGCCGGCCGATATAGGCCTTGAGGAAGTTGCCCGGCAGCTCGACGAACAGGCGCCAGGTCGGGATCCGGACGCCCCGCGCCTCGAGGTCGTCGGCCTGCTGGTCGGAGTAGCGGTTGAGCTTGTCGAGCTGGTCGCCGAGCGAGCGGACCGAGAAGTGGTGGATCACCCCGCGCAGGCGCCCGGTCGTGACGCCGGGTTCGAGGTCGACCCGGTCGTGCACCGGCGAGGGCGAGTAGCGGCCGCGGTCGCGCCGGTAGAGCCGCACCGGCCACAGCGTGTAGGCGAGGCGGTGCGGGCGGACCTCGCCGGGAAACACCTCGGCGATGCCGAGCTCGTAGGCCGGGTGCGGCGGCTCGCCGGCGGCAAACAGCCGGCGGATCTCGGCCGCGAGTTCCGGCGGCACTACCTCGTCGGCGTCGAGGTTCAGCATCCAGACGTGCCGGCACTGCTCCTCGGCGAAGCGCTTCTGCGGCCCGTAGCCGGGCCAGTCGCGCTCGATCACGCGGGCGCCGAGGGAGGCGGCGAGCTCCCGCGTGCCGTCGGTGGAGCCGGAATCGACCACGATCAGGTCGTCGGTCAGGTCGCGCACGGCGGTCAGCGTGGCGCCGATCCGGTCGGCCTCGTTGCGCGCGATGAGGAAGATCGAGAGGGGAAGCGGGGCGGCCATGGACGACGAGGGGCGAGGAGCCCGTCCCGCTCGCGCGGGAGGGAGGATCGGGCAGCCTCTAGAGCATCTTGCCCACCCGTGGAAACCGGCTCCGGCCGGTCCCGCCCGCCGGCGGGCGGGAAGCGTGCCCCGGCGGCCACGGCCGCCGGCAGAAACGCGCTCCGGCTCCGCCGCCCCATTGGCGCCGCACCGGTTTGGCTCATCCTTAAGACGTGCTCTGGAGAATCGGGCGCGAGGAATCGGCGGGTGCCGCAGGGTTCGGGCGGCGGGCGGGGAGCGGGTCGGTCGGTGATGGGGGTTTTCGTGCGGAGTCGGACCTTGGGGATCCTCCTCGTCGCGGCCGGGCTCGGCGCCTGTGCCGGCACGCCGAAGGGCGTGCTGGCGCCGGTATCCGCGACGGTTCCGGGGGCCTCGCGGGTCGACATGCTGGTGGCGACGACGCGCAAGACCGCCGCCAATCCGGGCGAGATGTATTCGGGCGACCGCGGGCCGGCCCTGTCCTACGCCGACATCACGGTCTCGATCCCGCCGGATTCCGTGCGCCAGCCGGGCACGGTGCAGTGGCCGAAGGAACTGCCCGGCAACCCCGCCACCGACTTCGTCACCCTCAAGACCGAGACCCTGGACCGGCCGGAGGCCGCTTCCCGCCTGCGCCACTCGGCGCGCGCCGGCAGGCGCCACGTGCTGGTCTTCGTCCACGGCTTCAACAACCGCTTCGAGGACGCGGTCTACCGTTTCGCCCAGATCGTGCACGACACCCGCGCCGAGGTGGTGCCGGTGCTGTTCACCTGGCCCTCGCGCGGCAGCGTGCTCGCCTACGGCTACGACCGGGAGAGCACCAACTACTCGCGCAACGCGCTCGAGGGCGTGCTGCGCCGCCTCGCCCAGAACCCGGACGTCGCCGAGATCACGGTGCTCGCCCACTCGATGGGCAACTGGCTGGTGCTCGAATCCTTGCGCCAGATGGCGATCCGCGACGGGCGCGTGGCGGGCAAGATCCGCGACGTGGTGCTGGCCGCCCCCGACGTCGACGTCGACCTCGCCCGCGAGGCGTTTCGCGACATGGGCCCGTCGCGGCCGCGGCTCAGCCTGTTCGTGTCCCAGGACGACAACGCGCTCGCGGTCTCGCGGCTCGTCTGGGGCAGCTCCGGCGCGCGGTTAGGTGCCATCGATCCGTCGACCGAGCCCTATCGCAGCGAGCTTGCCCGCGAGAACATCGCGGTCCTCAACCTCACCGCCATGAAGGGCAGCGACGCCCTCAACCACGGCAAGTTCGCCGGCAGCCCGCAGCTCGTGGCCCTGCTCGGCAACCGGCTGGCGCAGGGGCAGACCATCACCGATTCCCGCGTCGGCCTCTCCGACCGCATCGTCCAGATGACCGCGGGCGCCGCCGCCACCGTCGGCACCGCCGCCGGCCTCGCGGTCTCGGCCCCGGTCGCGGTGATCGACGCCCAGAGCCGCGAGACCTACGGCGAGCACCTGCGCAACCTCGGCCAGGGCATCGGCGACACCGCGGAGGGAGCGGTGGACCTCGCCACCGCGCCGGCGCGGGCGCTCGGGGGGCGCTAAGCAGATTTCGCAAAAGTGGCCGCCGGTTTTGCGACAAAAATTTGCGACAAATCACGAAGCTAAGCGGACGAAGCGTTGGCCTGCCAACGCAAGTCTGCTTAGGGGCGTCGCTCGCGGCCACCCCGCCGTGGCGCGACGCCGCGACTCGGCTTAAGGCGTGCGTCCGATACGAGATCCCGCGTCGGACCGACGGCGATGGGACATCCCGGGAGGCCGACACCATGTACTCCGTCACGCGCCGCAGCCTGCTCGCGACCGGCTCCGCCGCCGCGCTCCTTCCCGCCCCGTGGGTCCGCGCGCAGGCCGGGGGCTTGCGGCTCAAATGCGGTGTCGTCACCCCCGACACCCATCCGGCGACGATCCGCCTGCGCGAGGCGGCCGAGAAGGTCGCCCGGGAGACGAACGGCGCGGTCGAGGTGGCGGTGTTCCCCAACGGCCAGCTCGGCTCGGATTCCGACATGCTGAGCCAGCTGCGCTCGGGCGCGCTCGAGATGTTCGCGCAATCCTCCTCGAACCTCGCGACGCTGGTGCCGCGGGCCTCGCTCATCAACATCGCCTTCGCGTGGAGCGGCTACGACAAGGTCTGGCCGGCGGTCGACGGCGAGCTCGGCGCCTTCATTCGGGGCGAGATCGTGAAGGCCGGCCTCGTGCCGTTCGAGCGGATGTGGGACAACGGCTTTCGCCAGACCACGACCAGCCTCCGGCCGATCACCGGCCCGTCAGGCTTCGACGGGCTGAAGCTGCGGGTGCCGAACAGCGCGCTGTTCACCTCCGCCTTCCGGGCGCTCGGCGCCGCGCCGGTCGCCCTCAACTTCTCGGAAGCCTACTCGGCGTTGCAGACCAAGGTGGTGGACGGCCAGGAGAACCCGCTCGCCATCATCACGAGCTTCAAGCTCGCCGAGGTGCAGAAGTACCTCTCCTTCACCAACCACATCTGGGACGGGTTCTGGCTGATGTCCGGCAACCGGACCTGGTCGCGCCTCCCCGAGGACGCGAGGGCGGTGCTCGCCCGCCACTTCAACCAGGCCGCCCTCGACCAGCGCCAGGACATCGCGAGCCAGGGCGTGGCGATGCGCGAGGCGCTGGGCAAGGCCGGCTTCGCGATCAACGACGCGCCCGCCGCCCCCTTCCAGGAGCGCCTGCGCAAGGCGGGCTTCTACACCGAGTGGAAGGGCAAGTACGGGGCCGAGGCCTGGGCCCACCTGGAGAAGTTCGCCGGGGCGGTGTCGTAGGTCAGACCGTGGGCGGGCGGGCGACGTAGGCCGTGCGCCGGCCCGGCACGAAACCCAGGCTCTCGTAGAAGGCGTGCACCCGCGGGTCGGCCCGCCCGCTCTGCATCAGGACGTGGTGGCAGCCGCTCGCCCAGGCCCGCGCAAGCGCCGCCCGGACGACGGCGCGGCCGTGCCCGCATCCCCGGTGGTCGGGATGGGTGACGACGTTCTCCAGGAAGCCGTGGGCGCGCCCGCCGCGCAGGAGGTTCGGCGCGGTGACGAGCATGCAGGTGGCCGCCAGGCACCCGCCCGCCTCGGCCACGAACACGGTGACGCCTGGATGCGCCAGGGTCTCCCGCCACAGGCGCTCGGCATCAGGCGGCGCGGCGGCGGCGCTGACCTCCGAGGCGGCGAACAGCGCCAGGAGCGCGGGCAGGTCGGAGGCGCGGGCCGTCCGGACGCTCACGCCCGCTCCAGCGGCCGCATCACCGCGTAGAGCGCGTTCTTCGCCTCGAAGCCGATGCCGGGCACGTCCGGCATCGCGACCCGGCTGTCCTCCACCGGCACGGAATCGGCGAAGCCGCCGAAGGGGGCGAAGACGTCCGGGTAGCTCTCGTTGCCGCCGAGGCCTAAGCCCACCGCGATGTTGAGCGCGAACTGGTGCCCGCCATGGGGCACGCAGCGGCGCGGCGACCAGCCGTGGGCCTGCAACACGTCGAGGGTGCGCAGGTACTCGACCAGCCCGTAGGACAAGGCGGGGTCGAATTGCAGGATGTCGCGGTCGGGCCTCAAGCCGCCGTGGCGGATCAGGTTGCGGGCGTCCTGATGCGAGAAGAGATTCTCGCCGGTGGCGAGCGGGGCGTCATAGGTCGTGGCGAGCGCCGCATGCGCGAGGTAGTCGAGGGGATCGACCGGCTCCTCGTACCAGCGCAGCCCGAGGGGAGCGATGGCCCGGCCGAAGCGGATCGCCTCCTCGAGCGTGAAGCGGCCGTTGACGTCGACGCAGAGGCGCGAGCCGTCGCCGCCGAGGACGCCGAGCGCCGCCTCGATCCGGGCGAGATCCTCGTCGAGCGGCACGAGCCCGACCTTCATCTTGACGGTGCTGTAGCCCCGGTCGAGGTAGGAGCGCATCTCGTCCTTGAGCGCGTCGAGGCCCTTGCCCGGATAGTAGTAGCCGCCAGCGGCGTAGACCCAGGCCCTGGCGTCGGCCTCTCCCCCGCGGTAGCGGTCGGCCAGCAGCCGCCAGAGCGGCACGCCCTTCGCCTTGGCGAGCGCGTCCCACAGCGCCATGTCGAGGACGCCGACCGCCACCGAGCGCTCGCCGTGGCCGCCGGGCTTCTCGTTCTTCATCATCACCCCCCAGGCCCGGTGGGGGTCGAGGAGCCCGTCCTCGTCCTGGATGTCCTCCGGCCGCGCGGCGAGCAGGCGCGGGATGAAGCGCTCGCGCAGGAGCCCTTGCGGGGCGTAGCGGCCGTTGGAGTTGAAGCCGAAGCCGACGACCGGACGTCCGTCGACCACCACGTCGGTCACCACCGCGACCACGCTCGCCGTCATGGTCGAGAAGTCGATCCAGGCGTTGGCGATGTCCGACTTGATCGGCGCGACGATGTCGCGGATGGCGGTGATGCGCATGGCGAAACCCCTCGGGAGGCTGACGATCCGTCTCGTAGGGGCGCGCGCCCGCGCTGACAAATGCGCGGGGCGCAGATGTCAGCCGGAGACGCAGGACCTCATTGCGGCTTGCCGTTCTTCTGCGAGCCGGGGCCGGTGCCGGGGGCGCCGCTGCCGGTCGGGCCCTCGCGCTGCACGGTCGGGCCCGGGCCCATGTTGCCGCCGCTCGACCCTTGCGAGCCGGTCGAGCCCATGCTGCCCGGGTTGTTGCCGCCGATGCCGGTGCCCGGCGGCTGGCTCGACATGCCGGAGCCGGTGTTGCCGCTCGACGGCGGGGCGACGCCGGTGCCGTTGTTGATGCCCTGGGCGGCGGCGGGGCCGGCGAGGAGCGCGCCGGCAGCGAGCGCCAGGGAGAGGGCGGAAAGGAGGCGGGTCGGCATGTCGGGTCTGTCCGCGGTTCGGGGTACGATCGGACCGGGGCAACGGCAGGGGCGGCCCGCCGTTCCCGATCGAGCGGCCCGGCTGCGCGCCTTGGCCGCGTGTCCCAGGCCCATGTCCCCGCCGCCCGACACGGCCTGACGTCTTGGCAGGCAGGCAGCTCTGCATGCAAAGTAGGCGGTCTGTCGTCCTGTCGTCCTGTCGTCATGGGGCGGCGGCTATCGCCACCCGGCAGAAGGTGGCGCGGATCTTGAAAGGGAGTGCGCGGGGTCCGGTCGCGACCCGTCCCGCGCGAAGGAGTTGAGATGCAGGTGTTCCTGATCGCCCTGGGGCTCGTTGCCGTCCTGGTCGCCATCGGCGTGTTCGGTCATCATCCCGACACGAGGGAGGACACGGTTCCCCGGCGGCGGTCGTGAACCGACGGGTCCCCGGCGCAACGGCGGCGCCCCTGGTGCGTTAGGGTCTGCGGGCGGCCGCGCGGCGGCCCCGTGGAGTCAGGTCCTCCTGCGACAGGAGCCCATCATGCCCGCATCGCATTCGCTCATCCGCGCGCTCCTCGCCGGGGCGCTCGTCTCCGCCGGGTCCCTCGCGCAGGCGCAAGGGCTCCCCGACCAGACCGGCACCGGGGGCGGGCCGCGCTCCACCATCACGGCGCCGAACACCAGCTCGGTCGGCCAGACGGTGCCGCGTCCCGGCGCGATCGACCATCGCCTGGAGCGCCGGGTCGACGACCGCACCCGCCAGGAGCGCGTCGACGACCGGATCGACACCGGCATCTGCGTCGGCTGCAACCGATAAGAGGCGTTTCAGCCCAGCAGCTCGGCGAGCCGCGCCCGGGCGCGGTTGATCCGGCTCTTCACGGTGCCGACCCGGCACTCCATCGCCGTCGCGATATCCTCGTAGGAGAGGTCGTGCACGGCCGAGAGCAGCAGCGCCTCGCGCTGGTCCGGCACCAGGCGGTCGAGGGCGGCCTGCAGGTCGTGCAGGTCGAGGGTGCTCTGCTGCGCCGGCAGGGAGACCAGGCTCGCGGCGAAAACCCCGTCGGGATCGCCGACTTCGCGCGCCCGCTTCTGGTGGTCGGAATAGAAGCTGTTGCGCAGGATGGTGTAGAGCCAGGCCGAGAGGTGGGTGCCGGGGACGAACCGGTCCTGCGCCGCCCAGGCCTTGAGCAGCGTCTCCTGCACCAGGTCGTCGGCGCGGGTGCGGTCGTTGCACAGGGTCACGGCCCGGCGCCGCAGCCGCGGCACCTCCTCGACGAGGTCGCGGCGGAAGGCCTCCGCCGCCGCGGTGTCGAGCCCGGCCAAGGCCTCGGCGAGGCGGGCGACCAGCGCGTGCAGCTGCGCGGAGGGCGGGAGCGCGGCGTCGTCGTAGGTGGCGCGCAGGGCCGCCCCGAGATGCGCCTGGATGCCGGCCGGCAGGGACGGCGCCTCGGCGGCTTCCGGCGCGGGCCGGACCGGGTGGGTCTCGAGGGTCTTGAGCGACGGCGCCATCGTGCGGTCTCCGATGACCGGCGCTTAAGGCATGCCTTGCCATACCATTACAATGATCCAGCCGTACTAGTCCGTCCGGCATGGCCGGAGCATCGTCCGGCGCAGAGGATGCCGGTTCGTCGTAGACAATGCAGCATAACCAAAGGCCGGGCACTCACGCCGCCGCGGTCAGGACGCCCGAGAGGTCGGGCGGGATCGTGCCCGGCAGCCAGCGCCCGCGCATGTGCCGGGCCGCCGCCTGGCGCAGCTTGCCGGCGTAGCCGGGGGAAGCGGGCCCGATCAGCGGGAGGGAGAACTCCGAGACGGTGGCCCGGATGCCGTCCTCGTCGAGGGCGCGGCCGGCGGCGACGGCGTGGCGGGCGATCTCGAGTTCCTGGCCCCAGAAGTAGATCGCCTTCGCCTGCACGTTCCCTTGCATCCGGCGCACCTCCGCGACCCGGTCGTCGGAGACGAGGGGCAGCCAGATATCCGGCATCAGCAGGTCGACCGGCCGGTCCGGCCGCCAGGCATGGGCGTCGCCCTCGACGATGCGGATCTTCTCCCGCGCCGCCGGCGGCAGCTGGGCGGCGAGGTCGAGCTCCCGGTGCAGCGCCAGCACCTCGGGGTCGATCTCGACCACCGTCACCGCGGTGACCTCCGGCCGGAGCGCGCTCGCCACCGTCGACCAGCCGAGGCCCAGCCCGAACACGACGACGTGCCCGCGCGCCAGGCGCACCCCGGTCTCCTGGCTCTCCAGCTCGATCGGCGTCGTCGACATCCAGGTGTCGTGGTCGCGCAGCAGCGCCGTCACCCGCGGCACCAGCCGCGCCGGGCTCCAGTAGCCCTGGCACAGCAGGTTCGCGCCGTGATGCACCTGCCACCGGCCGGAGCGCAGAGCCGGGTAGTCCGGCACGAACAGGTCGAAGGCGAACGGGACGAGGCCGGGTGGGATCGCGTCGATAGGGATCAAGCCGGGCGGGAGCGTCATGCCGTCATCCTCGGGAGGGAATCGCTGCGATTGGCACCGATTCCCGGGCCTGACGCAAGGCGACGCGCGGCTATCGCTCCTCGGCGAGGTCCCGGTCCGGCTGGCCCTCAGGCCCCTCGGCGAGACCCCGCACCAGGGGCAGGGCCGCCGCGCACAGGGCCGCCATGACCCAGAACGCCCCCGCCCCGAGGGCGCCGTAGAGCGGGCCGGCCGCCAGCGTCGCCAGCGCCGTGGCGAGGCCGAGGCCGAGGGTGCCGTAGAGGGTCTGGGCCGTCGCCGCGAGGGCGGGCGGCACCGTGCGCCCGAGGATCCGCATCGCCGCCAGATGCAGGAGCGCGAAGGTCAGCCCGTGCAGGGCCTGGATGCCGGCGAGCGCCGGCACCGCGACGGTGAGCGCCGCCACCGACCAGCGCAGGATCCCGGCGCCCGCGGCGAGCGCGAGGGCACCGGCGGGGCCGAGGCGGGCGAGGAGCGGCGGGCCGAGGACGAAGAAGACCAGGACCTCCGCCGCCACCGCCTCGGCCCAGAGCAGGCTCGCGGTCGCCGGGCTCAGGCCCGCGTCGCGCCAGCGGATCACCGCGAAGGCGTCGTGCACCGCGTGGCTGCCGACCACCAGGGCCGCCACCGCGACGAGGCGGCGAAAGCCGGGCGCGCGCAGGAGCAGGCCGGCTCCCGTGGTGGCGGGTGTCCCGGGTCCTGGCGCCGCCTGCGGCAGGCGCAGGCTCGCGCCGGCCAGCGCCGCGAAGGCGAGGGCGCCGGCGACCGGCAGGGCGGCGAGGCCGAGCCATCCGGTGATCTGGCCGGCCGCCAGGGTGCCGGCGATGAAGGCGGCCGAGCCCGCGCCCCGCACGGTGCCATAGGCGAAGCGGGCGGCCTCGGCGGCGGGAAGCGCCAGGGCGTCGGCGAGCGGCGCGAGCGGCGCGGTCGCGGCGGCGTGGAGGAGGCCGGCGAGCATGAGCCCGGCAAAGCCGTGGCCGGCGAGATAGAGGAGGGCGCTGCCCGCGGAGAGGACGGCGCAGGCGGCGAGCACCGCCCGGCCGGCGGCGAGCCGGTCGGCGAGGCGGCCCGCGAGGGGACCGGCGGCGAGCCGGATGCCGGTGCCGGCGGCGAGCACCAGCCCGACCTCGGTCGGCGAGAGCCCGCGCTCGGACAGGAGCGCGGGCAGGAACGGCGTGGTGAGGCCGTAGCCGGCATAGAGCGCGGCGTAGACGAGGAGGAAGCGCGGCAGCACGGCTCCGCCTTGCATGGCGCAAGCCTGCACGGAGGGACGCCCCGCCGCGCGGCCGGTCAGAGCAGGCCGGCGCCGTGGGGATGGTCGCGCGGCGGCTCGACCGTAACGATGGCCCCGAGGCCGAGGATGAGGGCGCCGGCGGCGCAGAAGGCGAGGGAGAGGGCGGCGATGATCATGAGGGCGAGCTTCGCGATTCCGTGCTTAACGCGAGCTTGCCGAACAGGGTGAAGAGAGGGAAAACCCCGGCATCCACACCGCGCGGGCGAGCCGGTGCGGCGCGGCCGCCACGGCCATGCAAACGCCATCATCGCCGCAGCGGCCTTGAGACCGTCATCACCGGAGGACGCCCCCATGGAGTACCGCACGCTCGGCCGGTCCGGCCTGAAGGTCTCGCCGCTCTGCCTCGGCACGATGATGTTCGGCGGGCCGACCCCCGACGCGGAGGCCGAGCGCATCGTCGCGGATGCGCGCGAGCAGGGGATCAACTTCATCGACACGGCGAACGCCTATACCGAGGGGCGCTCGGAGGAGGTGGTGGGCCGGGCCATCGCCCACGACCGCGACGCCTGGGTGCTCGCCACCAAGGTGGCGAACGCGATGGGGGCGGGGCCGAACGACCGCGGCCTGTCGCGCGCCCACATCGTGCAGGCCTGCGAGGCGAGCCTGAAGCGGCTCGGCACCGACCGGATCGACCTCTACTACCTCCACAAGGAGGACCACGAGACGCCGCTCTCCGAGACGGTGCGGGCGATGGCCGACCTGATCCGGGCCGGCAAGGTGCGCTACTTCGGGGTCTCCAACCACCGCGCCTGGCGGGTGGCGGAGATCTGCCGCCTGTGCGACGAGCACGGCATCGACCGGCCGGCGGCGAGCCAGCCGTACTACAACGCCCTCAACCGGATGCCGGAGGTCGAGCACCTGCCGGCCTGCGCCCATTACGGCCTCGGCGTCGTGCCGTACTCGCCGCTCGCCCGCGGCGTGCTGACGGCGAAGTACCGCCCCGGCGAGGCGCCGCCCGAGGGCACCCGCGCCGGGCGCGGCGACACCCGGATGATGCAGACCGAGTGGCGGCCCGAGAGCCTGCGCATCGCCGAGGAACTGAAAGCCCACGCGGAGGCGAAGGGCGCCTCGGTGATCGACTTCGCGGTGGCCTGGGTGCTGAACAACCGCGCCGTCACCGCGGTGATCGCCGGCCCCCGCACCTTCGACCAGTGGCGGGCCTATGCCGGGGCGCTCGCCTATCGCTTCAGCCCGGAGGACGAGGCGCTGGTCGACCGCCTGGTGCCGGCGGGCCATCCCTCGACGCCGGGCTACACCGATCCGGCCTATCCGCTCGAGGGCCGAAACACCTGGACGGCAGCCCGGGACTGAGCCACGCTCGTCGCCGTCAGGCTAATGGCGCATCCGATGTGGATGACTCCGGTCCGATGGCGATTTCCTCTTGGAACGCGCCGCGCACGGCTTAGTTGTTGACGCTATGTGCCCAGGCATGTCCAGTGTTCGACCCTGGGAGACGGGTTGCAGACCGGAGGAGAACGATGGCGATCAAGACCACCAAGAAGGCCGAGACGAAGGCCGAGCCCGAAGCCCCCGCCCCGAAGGCCAAGGCCGCCCCGAAGGCGGCGGCCAAGGAGGCCAAGGACGACGGCAAGGCCGCCGCCAAGGACGAGGCCAAGGGCAAGAAGGTCGCCGCTCCGAAGTCCGGCGACAAGCCGAACGCCCTGCAGAAGCCGCTCCAGCCGACGCCCGAGCTTGCCGCCATCGTCGGCGACAGCCCGATCCCGCGCGGAGAGGTGGTGAGCAAGGTGTGGGAGTACATTCGCAAGCACTCGCTCCAGAACCCCGAGAACAAGCGCGAGATCCTCGCCGACGACAAGCTGAAGAAGGTCTTCGGCAAGGACAAGGCGACGATGTTCGAGATGAACAAGTACCTCGCCCAGCACCTGAAGTAAGACGATCGTCCCGGTTCCGGCGATCGGCCTCCCCCGTCCGGATGGTCGCGCGACGCGGCCATCCGCTTCCTCGTCGTAAGCAGGCGGGGAAGGCTGTGACGGCGTTTCGGCGCGAGCCGGGCGGCTTGGCCGCTGCCTCGCGCGATCCCGCGGCCCTGGCGGTCTGCCGGATGATTTCCCGATGTCCCGCTCCCCCCATCCCGACCGCGATCCAGGCGATGCCGGCCGGCGTCGGGCGCTCGCCGCGATCCTGTTCCTGATAGTCCTGGTGGCCGGCTGCGTCTGGCTCGCCGGTACGCTGCGTCGCGAATCGGCCCGCGAGGATTGCCTGGCGAGCGGCCGGCGGGACTGCACGGTGATCCGCTCGGATCCTTGAGCAGGGTTCGGAACTCCCCGATCGGCTCGATGTATCGACACCCTCCGCGTCGCACGATTTCCGATTGATCGCTTCGGGCGATCCCTGCGGGATCGCTTTCGCGACGCGGAAATCGTGTCACCAGCCCGCGCGACGGAGCCGGGCATGACGTGGAGCGTGACAGTTCCTTATACCAACGGTCGTTGCAAACGACCTTTGGTTCCGTTCTCGAATTTTCGCCAAGCCTCTGGCTTGGCATCGAGAATTCGAGATGGGTCAACGGCCTGATGCGTCAGCATCTTAGGCCGTTGGTATTAGAGTCTCACCGAGCCGTTTCCCTCTCCCCGGGCTCGCTGCACCGCCACTCGCGGCAGGCCGGGCACCGGACCGCTACCGGAACAGGATCAGCGCCTTGGCGAGCGTGATCCACACGCCCCACAGGATCGGCAGCCCGACGGCGGCCCAGGCGAGCGCCGCCGCCGGGGTCGGGCCGCCCCGGCCGATCCCGAACGAGCCCGCCGGAACCGGCGCGCCGGGGACGGCCTCGGCCGCGTCCATGAACCAGCGCCGCGCGACCGGCCGGACCAAGAGGTTCGCCACGAACCCGACTGCTAGGAATCCGGCCAGGATCAGGAGCGTGCGGCCGTAGAGCGCCGCGCCCTGGAGGCCCGCATCGACCTGGGTCTGCCGGATCGCCGTCACCACCAGCGGGCCGACCACGCCCGCCGTCGACCAGGCGGTGAGCAGGCGGCCGTGGATCGCCCCGACGAACCGGGTGCCGAACATGTCGGCGAGATAGGCCGGGATCGTCGCGAAGCCGCCGCCGTACATCGAGAGGATCACGCACATCATGAGTACGAACGGCGCCTTCGAGCCGAGGCCGGCGGCCCAGGGCGCGGCGGCGTAGAGCACGCCGCCGAGCGCGAAGAAGGTGGCGTAGGTGGCCTTGCGGCCGATGCGGTCGGACAGCGTCGCCCAGAAGAACCGGCCGAGGATGTTGAACAGCGACAGCAGCCCGACGAAGCCGGCGGCGATCGCCGCGACCTGCGCCTTCTGGCCGGGGTCGAGCTGGCCGAACCCGGCCTCCGGCCGGCCGATCAGCGCGCCGCCGAAGATCTCTTGGAGCATCGGCGAGGCCAGCGCCAGCACCCCGATCCCGGCCGAGACGTTCAGGCACAGCATGAGCCAGAGGAGCCAGAACTGGGGCGTCCTGTGCGCGTCGGAGAGGTGGACGTGGCCGCTCGCGATCATCCGGTCGCGGGCGGCCGGCGAGGTCCAGCCGTCCGGCTGCCAGCCCTCCGGCGGCACGCGGTAGCCGAAGGCGCCGCACAGCATGACGACGAGGTAGCCGGCGCCCATCACCGCGAGGGTCTGCCACACGCCGGCGGAATCCGGGCCCTTGAAGTGGGTGATGAGCAGGTCGGCGAGCGGCGAGCCGATCATCGCCCCGCCGCCGAAGCCCATGATCGCCATGCCGGTGGCCATGCCGCGCCGGTCGGGAAACCACTTCACCAGGGTCGAGACCGGCGAGATGTAGCCGAGGCCCAAGCCTACGCCGCCGATCAGCCCGATGCCGAGCCAGATCAGCCAGAGCTGGTGCAGGTAGACCCCGAGCGCCCCGACCAGGAACCCGCCGCCCCAGGCGAGCGCCGCGGCGAGGCCGGCCTTGCGCGGGCCCGCCCGCTCGAGCCAGCCGCCGAACAGGGCGGCGGAGAGGCCGAGCATGACGATGCCGATCGAGAACACCAGCACGAGGTCGCTGACGCGCCAGTCGCAGGTCGTGGTGACGAGGGCTGTCGCGAGGCTCATCTCGGGGCAGGCGGCCGGGGCCGGCCGGCCGACGCTGAGCGCCCGCGACAGCGGTAGCCAGAACACCGACAGCCCGTAGGACATGCCGATGCAGAGATGGACGGCGAGCGCCGCCGGCGGCACGAGCCAGCGGTTGAAGCCCGCCCGCGCGACGATGCGCTCGCGGGCGAGGATGCCGGGAGCCGTAGTTCCGCGGATGGGTCGATCGGCGACGCGTGCGTCCACGCCTGTTCTCCTGGTTCCGGTCCCGCTTTCCCGGTGCCTGCCGGCCGGTTTCCCGGTTGCGGTCTAGGCCCTGGGCTCGATCCGCGGGTGTCGCAGCCCCGGTGGAATCCCCCGGGGCGCGTCATCAATTTGGACGATGGCAGTCCGCCGCGGCCGCGGCGGCGAGGGGAGCGGGCCGGTCAGCGCCGGACCCGCAGCCCGCTCGCGAGCGCGCCGGCGAGCGCCAGCGCGCTCGCGATCCACAGCACCAGCACGGTGCCGCCGGTGTGGAGATAGCCGAAGATCACCGCCACCATCGCGGCGCCGAGGGACTGGCCGAGGAGGCGCGCGGTCGATTGCATGCCGCTCGCGCCGCCGCTGCGTTCCCGCGGCGCGCTGGTGATGATGACCTTGTTGTTGGGCGACTGGAACAGGCCGAAGCCGAGCCCGCACAGCGTCAGCCGCAGGGCGATCGCCAGCGGCGAGGCGTCCGGGGGCACGCTCGCCATCAGGGCGAGGCCCGCCGACAGGGCGACGAGGCCGATGCCGCCGAGCAGCCCCGGCGGGTAGCGGTCGGCCATCCGCCCGGCGAAGGGGGCGATCACCGCGATGGCGATCGGCCAGGGCGTCATCAGCACCCCGGTCTGGGTGCTGGTGAGGTGGAGCACGTCCTGGAAGTAGAACGGCAGCGCCACGTAGGCCATCATCTGGGCCGAGAACGAGCAGACCGAGCTCACCATCGACAGCGCGAAGACCGGGATGCGCAGGAGATCGATCGGCAGGAGCGGGGCCGGGAGGCGGGCCTGCATCCACACGAAGGCGAGGCCGACGACGCCTGCACCGGCGAGCAGGGCGAGCGCCGTGCCGCCCTTGCCCGGATCGCCGAGCCCGTCGACGCCGGTGATGAGCAGGCAGAAGAACAGCGCGTTGAGGAGCGCGCTCAAGGCATCGAAGCGGGCGCCGCTGCGCGGCGTCGCCGGCAGCATCCGGGCGGCCAGCGTCAGCGCCGCGAGGCCGAGCGGCACGTTGACGAGAAAGAGCCACGGCCAGCTCGCCACCGACAGGATTGCGGCCGCGACGCTCGGGCCCGCCGCCGAGGCGATCGCCACGATCAGCGCCATGGTGCCGACGCCGCGCCCGATCATCCGGTGCGGGTAGATGAAGCGCACGAGCGCGATGTTGACGCTCATGATCCCGGCGGCGCCGAGGCCCTGGACGATGCGGGCCGCCACCAGCACCGGCAGCGAGCCGGCGAGCGCGCAGGCGAGCGACGCGGCGGAGAACAGCGCCAGCCCGGTGCAGTAGACCCGCTTGTAGCCGAGGATGTCGCCGAGCGAGGCCAGCGGCAGCAGGGCCGCGGTGACGGCGAGCTGGTAGCCGTTGGTGACGAAGATCGCGGCGCCGGGGCTGACCTGGAGGTCGCGGGCCACCACCGGCAGGGCGACGTTGACGATCGCGCCGTCGAGCACCGCCATCGACATGGCGATGCCGATCGCCAGCATCGCCCACAGCCTCGCCCGGGTCGGCAGGCCGTCGGCCACCTCCGCCGCCATCGGCTCCGCCACGCCCGTCATCCGTCCCGCACTCCGTCTCGTCCGCTCCGGTGACGTAGCCCAAAGTCGCGCCCGCCACATCTGCCGGTGGGTCATTCCGGCCCTGCGCGGGGAGGGCGGCCGGCGCCGCGCCCGGGACCAAAAACCGGTCCGCCGGACGGGCGGTTACGCGGGTGTTGACACGACGACCAGGCGGCGTATGGAGCCTCCCGTGGCCCGGGCGGCGTTCGCGCGCCCCGCCGCATCCAGCCAGGAACCATCAACCCCATGCCGAGCGACAGTCACAGTCGATCGACCGCGCCGTTCGCGTCGGCCGCTTCTCGCAGGGACGCCTGACCGGGCGCCCTCTCGTGGGCGCCGGCCGCGCGGACGGCCGCCCCCGAGAGGTGCATCATGACCTTCACGTCCGTCATCGCCTTCGCCCGGAAGGGCGCCGCTCCCGTCCGCGTGCCCGCGCCAAAGCCCGTCCTGCGCGCCACCTGGACCCTCGACCCGGTGACCGGCTGGCCGGTCTGCCACTGGAGCGCCGTGGACGAGGGCACCGGCACCCCGACGCCGCTTCCGCTTCCCCGGGCCGCATGATCCGCGCCGCCGGGATCACGCCCCCGAACATCGGCCCATAGCCCAGGCGCCCGCGCATCGTCCGCTCGGGGCTGGCACCTCGCCTGACCGTTGAAGGGCCGATATCGTCACGTGAATGGACACGCTGCGGAAGCGCGACGCGGCCCCCGGGGCAGCCTGCCCGGGCGCCGCGCCGCTCGCCACCGGCCGTCCAGCCTGCTCGTCCCCCAGGGTCATTCCCCTTCTTGGCACAAGTGTCTTCAGGTGAGAGTGAACAACGTCCGGTAGCATGCTCCGGATGACCTGGAGCAGGTCGCGCCCCGGACACGACCACGGGTGAAGGGCGATCCGCACGGTCGCGATCGCGGATAAAGGCGGGCTTTGTTTCCTGCCTGCGATCACTTCACCGGTCTGTCGCGCTTCGGCGTAAGCATTTATTCGGGACTGGACGCGTATTGGGTAGTCGCAATGGAGGCCGTGCGGCCGCCGGGAGGGACGTGATGCCCGACGAGAGGACCTTCGTCCTCGTGACCGACAGGCCGGACCGCAGCGCGGCGATCAGCGCGGCCTTGCGGGCAGTCGGGATCTGCGACGTCGTCGGACCCGAGGAGACCTGGCAGGACCGGCGCGCGCTGGCCGGGGTCATCTCCGACCTGACGCTGTCGCGGCCGGAGACCGACCATTGCCTGCGCGCCCTCCAGCGCCGCTTCGCCAACCGCAATCTGCCGGTGGTCTGCCTCCTGCGCAAGGCGACGCAGGACGCGCTGCGCCACGCCAAGACCCTCGGGGCGACGGTGTGCATGCCGGCCTACGTGCCGCCCGAGACCATCGTGGCCGCGCTCGCCAACCAGGTCGGGATCATGGCCGGCCAGGCGGAACAGGCGGTGAGCCAGGGCGTGGTCCGGGCCGGGGAGGCGCTGACCGGCCTGATGGCCGAGACCCGGGCCGGCCATCCGGTCCGCATGGGCGCCGTCGAGGCCGGGCTCGGCCCGATCCTGACCGCGGTGCAGGAGGGCGGCCTCGCCCGCTGGCTCGACACGGTCTGGACCCACGACGACGCCACCTACCAGCACTGTCTGCTGGTGGCCGGCCTCGCCGCGCAATTCGCCCTGCATCTCGGCTTCCGGCACGAGGACCAGTTCCGTTTCGTGCGCGCCGCGCTGATCCACGACGTCGGCAAGGCCCGCATCCCGCTCGAGATCCTCAACAAGCCCGGCCGCCTCGACCCGGACGAGCTCGCGGTGATGCGCACCCACGCGGCGATTGGCCATCAGGTCCTGCTGGCGGGCGGCGAGCGCGACCCGGTCACCCTCTCGGCGGTGCGCCACCACCACGAGATGCTCGACGGCTCGGGCTACCCCGACGGCCTCGTCGGCGACCAGATCGGCGACATGGTCCGCCTGCTCACCATCTGCGACATCTACGCCGCCCTGACCGAGCGCCGCCCCTACAAGTCGCCGATGCCGATGGCCGACGCGATGGCGATCCTCGCCGCCATGGACGGCAAGCTGGAGGCGCGCCTGGTGGATTCCTTCGGCGAGGCGATGACGGCGGCGGTGTGAGCCGCCGGCACCGGATCGCCGGGACGCCGATCACTCCTTCGCCAGTGCGTCGGCGAAGGCCGCGATGCGGTTGCGGGCGTAGGTCGGCAGGCCGGCGCTGATCGAGGTGCCGGTGTTGAACGAGGAATTGCCCATCAGCACCTGGGCCGGCAGCAGGTTGCGCAGCACCGGCACCCGCTCGTACTCCTTCTTGCGGTCGAGCACGTCGGCCTTGATCCCGAGCGTCATGTAGGCGGTGACGACGGTCTTGTTCGGGTCGGCGGCCACCGGCTGCATCACCGCCAGGAACTTGCCGAAGCGCAGGATCTGGTTGACCCAGAAGATGTTCTGCTCCATCGCGCCGGCGACCGGCGCCTCGATCTTCGTCAGCTGCACGAGCTTGGCCGCCTCGTCGGGCGGCAGCACGCGCAGCTCGCTCTGGAACGAGACGAATTCGGCGATCTTCTTTCCCCCGTCCTCCAGCTTGTTCGCCAGCTTGACGCCCAGCGGCAGCTTGCCCTCGAGGTCGTAACGCGACTCGATGCAGGTGGTGTCGGGCGCCTCGCACCACGGCCGGTCGGGGCGGCGGGCGAAGGCGGCGGAAGGGTCCTTGGTCGGGGTCGCGTCCGCGGGGCTCAAGGGCTTGTGCTTGATCGCCGGATCCATCCGCGAGAGGAACGGGATCGTGGCGAAGCGCTTCAGGTCGATGCGGTCGGCGCTGCGGGGCACGATGAAGCGCGCCTCGGCGACGTAGACCTTCAGCGCCTCGTGCCGGGGCTTGGCGACGCCGTTCACCGTCTGGACGTAGTCCGGCTCGACGTAGGCCGGGTGCGGCGCGAGCAGCGCCTTCTGGGCCGGGCTGCGCTTGCCCCACTCGGTGAACGGCACGAGGCCGCTCTCCGGGCTCGCCGGGTTGTCGCGGTGGTCGGTGAACGCGATGGTGTCGGGGGCGATGGCCCCCGGTTCGAGGCCCGTCACCGCCGGCACGTCCTTGGTGCGGTACTCGGCCAGCGCGGGAGAGGTCGTCAGCGCCGAGGCCGCCAGGACGGCGGCGAGCACGAGCGGAGAGAGGCGCGGGCGCGCCGTCAGGCTGTCACGCACGGGAGATGGGTCCTGTCTGGAGGTCAGTAGTTCGGGTCGTCGCCGAACAGGTAGTCGGGGTCGCGCCGGCGCGGCCGGCGGATGCCCTCGTCCTCGTCGCCGAAGGGCGAGCGGCTGCGGGCGCCCGGCCAGACCGGATCGGGCGGCTGGACCGGCTGGGCGCGTCGGATGTAGGGGCGCGGCTCGGGCCGGCCGAAGAGGGAGCCGAACGGGTCGTAGCGGTCGGCGTCGGGCGCCTCGTCGGGCATCCGGCCCGGATTCTCGCCGGGCAGGCCGCCGTCGAGCGCGTCGCCGTCCTGCTCGCTGTCCGGCCGCATCGCGTAGATCTGCTCCTGCGGCACCAGCTTGAAGCGGGTCTCGGCGAGGCGCCCGTCGACCGAGAGGCGGAAATGCTCCATGAAGCCGCCGCCGGCGACCCGGCTGCCGGAGCGCAGGTCGATCGGCTCGTCGGCGATCAGGCGCTTGGCCTCCGGGCTCGGGCCCGAGAGGGGCGACTTCGCCACCCCGTTGGCCCAGGCGGCCTGGAGCACCTGGGAGAAGATCGGCACCGAGAGGTGGCCGCCGGTCTGGCCGCGGCCGAGCGTGCGGCGCTTGCCGTCGGCATTGTCGTAGCCGACCCAGGCCACGATGGTGATCTCGTTGGTGAAGCCGGAGAACCAGGCGTCGTTCTCGTCCTCCGAGGTGCCGGTCTTGCCCGCCACGTACGGCGAGAACCGGGCCAAAGCGGCGGCGGTGCCGCGCTGGGTCACGCCCTGGAGCAGGCTTTTCAGCTGGTAGAACGCCACCCGGTCGGCCGAGCCGATGCGGGCGAGCGGCCTTTCGGCGTGCTGGTAGAGCACCTTGTCGCCCTGCGCCACGCTCTCGAGGCCGTAGGGGGAGGGGCGCTCGCCCTCGTTGGCCACCGCCGCGTAGAAGGCGGCGAGATCGATCATCCGCACCGGCTGGGCGCCGAGCACGAACGGGTAGTAGCGCTCGCACTCGGCGTAGAGCTGCGCTTCCAGCGCGATGTCGCAGACCTTCTGGAGGCTCGCCGGCGCCTTCTCGGCGATGCCGCCGCGCAGGAGCTGGGCCGTGACGAGGTTCTTCGAGTGCTCCAGGCCGCGGCGCAGGGTGGTGGGGCCGGAGCCGCCGCCCTCGTAGTTCTTCGGCGACCACGAATCGCCCACCCCGCCGATCGGCGGCAGGGTCACGCGGGCATCCATCACCAGGGTGTTGGGCTGGAGGCCGGCATTGAGCGCGGCGAGGTACGTCAGGGGTTTCAGGGTCGAGCCGGGCTGGCGCACGCTCTGCGTCACCCGGTTGAGCTGGCTCAACGGATAGGAGAAGCCGCCCGCCATGGCGAGGATGCGCCCGGTGCGGTTCTCCATCACCAGGACCGCGCCCTGGACCTGCGGCCGGATGCGCAGGTCCGCCCGCGGAGCGCCCTTGCCCTCCCACAGCTTCACCCGCACGACGTCGTAGGGCGAGAGCCGCCCGCGCGCGGCGCCGGGATTGAGGCTCGCGATCCGCCCGTCGGCGAGGCCCACCCGCGCGCCGCCCTGGCCGCCGGTGGAGAGCACGATCGCGGCCGGCCAGTGCACGTCGTAGAGCGGCAGGCGCGCGGTCTCGAGCGCCCGCTGCCAGGCCGGCTTGGGACCCGCGGGCCTTGCCGCCTTGGCCTGCTTCGGAGCCTTCTTGCCCTTCGGGGCGGGCTCCGGCGTCGGAGTGGGCTCGGGGGCCGGCGGGGTCCCGGCGGCCTCGATCCGGCGCACGGCGTCGGCGAGGTTGGCCTCCGGGCCCTCGTAGCGGGCGCGGCCCGTGGCGGCTTCGTAGCGCGACAGGCTCTCCTGGAGGATGCCCTCGGTCGCCTCCTGGAGGCCGGCATTGAGGGTGGAGCGCACCGTGTAGGCGCCCGCGGTGAGCGATTCGAGGCCCGCCAGCGTGCGCGCCTCCCGGGTGAGATGGTCGACGAAGTGGAAGCCGGCATCCTGGCGCAGGCGCTCCAGCGGCGCGAGGCCGAGCGGTGCGGCGAGCGCCGTCGTCATCTCGGCTTCGGTGATCGCGCCTTCCTCCTTCATGCGGGTCAGCACGTAGGCGCGGCGCTCCCGCGCCCGGTCGGGGTAGCGGTCGGGGTTGTAGAAGTTCGGGCCCTTCGGCATGCCGCCGAGGAGCGCCGCCTCGGCGACGTTCAGATCCCTGACGGATTTGCCGAAATAGCTGCGTGCCGCCATCTCGACGCCGTAGGCGCCGCGGCCGAGATAGATCCCGTTGAGGTAGAGGCCGAGGATCTCGGGCTTCGTCATCACCCGCTCGGCCCGGGCCGCGACGATCATCTCGCGGATCTTGCGCTCGTAGGTGACGTCGTCGCCGACGGAGAGGTTCTTCACCACCTGCTGGGTGATGGTCGAGCCGCCCTGCGGCCGGCCCGGCGAGGCGAGGTTGCCGATGAAGGCGCGGATCACCCCGCGCTCGTCGATGCCGTGGTGGGTGAGGAAGCGCTTGTCCTCCGCGGCGATGAACGCCTTCTGGACGAGGGCCGGGATCTCGCCGATCGGCACCGCGACGCGGCGCCCGTTCGGCTCGAAGGTCTCGGAGAAGCGCTGGCCGCGCCCGTCGAGGATCGTGGTCGCGCCGGGCAGCCGAAGGGTCTTGAGGGAGTTGGCGTCCGGCAGGTCGGTGACCGCCTTGTTGTAGAACTCGATCACGTCGCGGGCCACGAAGGGCGAGTTCGCCGGGTTCTCGCCCTTGCAGAACTGCTTGTAGCTCGTGTTGAGCTCGGCGATGTCGAGGCCGTGCAGGAGCTTCGATTCGCCCGCGACCGCCTTGGGGTCCTCCATCGCGGTCGAGATCAGGTCGTCGAGGTTGATGTCCTCGATGTCGAAGGCCTTGCGCATGTGGGCGCAGCCGTCGCGCAGGAGCTGCACCACCGCCGGCCCGTCCTTGCCCGGGTCGAACTGCGTCCGGATCGCGTCCGGACGCGTGGTGACCTGGCTCAGCGTCAGGGCCGTGGCAAACAGCTTGATGAGGATCGCGTTCATCGATGACCAGGGGCCGGGACGAGGCCTGCGGCAGGAAGCGCCCGGCGGCCTGAACCGGACATGGACGGACCCGACATCGACAACGCGGCTGTTTTAAGGACGCGGCGGGGAGGCCGGCGCCTGTGCGGCGCCCTCCACAGCCTCGGGCCGCAGGCGCCGCAGGGCGAAGGCCGCGAACACCCCGACGAGGCAGAGCGCGAGGCCGAACCACGTGAAGGCGTATTGCAGGTGGTTGTTCGGCAAATCGACCCGGAGCTGCCCGCCCTTCGGCCAGCCGCCGGGATTCGGCGTCGCGTCGGCCTCGATCAGGTAGGGGGCGACGTTCGCCAGGCCCTTGGCGGCGGCGATGCCGGGCACGTCGCGGTTGAACCACTCGCCGGTCTGCGGGTTCGGCGCCGGCACGAACATCGCCCGCGCCTCGCTCTGGCGCAGCATGCCGGTGACGGTGGTCTCAGCCGCCACCTGTCCGGCGGCGCGGCGGGCCGGGTCCTTGAGCTCGGTCGGCACGAAGCCGCGGTTGACGAGCACGGTGCGGCCGTCGTCGAGGCGCAGCGGCGTCACGACGTAGTAGCCCTGGAGCGCCCGGCCCGGCGTGTCGCCGGGCGCCAGCCCGTGGACGAGCGTCTCCTTGTCCTGGAGGAAGCGGCCGGTGGCGCGCACCCGCTCGAACTCGTCGCGGGCGGGATCGAAGCCGTCGAAGGCCGGCAGGGGTGCGGGCGGCTCGATGCGCGAGCGGGCGACGATCCGGTCGATCAGCGCCTCCTTCCAGGCCTTGCGCTCGAGCTGCCACACCCCGAGCCCGATCAGGATCCCCAGGCAGACGAGGGTCGCGAGGGCTGGGGCGATCAGGTCGCGCAGGGCCGCGCGCCGCTCCGCCGGGCCGAGCGTCGTCACCGGAAGCGTCCCTCCGCCGCCTTGTTGGAATATTGCAGCGCCGCCATCATGCCCTTGAGCGGGCGGACCAGGATCAGGCTCAAGGCGACCGACAGCGGCACCCAGAGCGCGGCGTGCACCCACATCGGCGGCTCGTAGGCGAACTCGACCCACATCGCGAGCGCCACCACCACGATGCCGACGATCGACATCACGAAGAAGGCCGGCCCGTCGGCGGAATCGATGAAGCGGTAATCGAGCCCGCAGACCTCGCACGAGGGCCGGAAGCTCAGGAAACCCTTGAACAGGTGCCCCTCGCCGCAGCGCGGGCAGCGCCCGCGCAGGCCCACGGTCGCCGGCGAATCGACGGTGCGGTTGGTGTCCATGGGCTCAACTCCTGAACGCGGGGGTGCCAGCGCGATCTGGGGGTTTCTCGTCATAAGAAAAGGGCGGCTTTCGCCGCCCTCTCATGCTTCCGGCGCTGCCCGGTCGGTCAGTGGGCGGCGTGGCCGGCGCCCGAGCCCCAGACGTAGATCGCGGCGAACAGGAACAGCCACACCACGTCGACGAAGTGCCAGTACCAGGCGGCGAACTCGAAGCCGAGGTGCTGCTTGGTGGTGAACTGACCGAGATAGATCCGGTACAGGCAGACCGCCAGGAAGATCGTGCCGATCAGCACGTGGGCGCCGTGGAAGCCGGTCGCCATGAAGAAGGTGGCGGCGTAGATGCTGCCCGAGAAGCCGAAATGGGCGTGGCCGTACTCGTAGGCCTGGACGCAGGAGAACAGCGCGCCGAGCGCGATGGTCAGCCACAGGCCGTACTTCACGCCCTTGCGGTCGTTGTTCAGCAGCGCGTGGTGAGCCCAGGTGATCGTGGTGCCCGAGGTGAGCAGGATCAGCGTGTTGAGCAGCGGCAGGTGCCAGGGGTCGAACGCCTCGACGCCCTTCGGCGGCCACAGGCCGCCGGTGAACTCGACCCGCGAGGCCTGGATTGGGTCGGCCGAGTAGAGCGCCGCCTCGAAATAGGCCCAGAACCAGGCGACGAAGAACATCACCTCGGAGGCGATGAACATCATCATGCCGTAGCGGTGCGACAGCTGCACCACGCGGGTGTGATCGCCGGTATTGGCCTCGTGGACGACGTCCCGCCACCAGCTCAGCATGGTGTAGAGCACGCCGAGCAGGCCGGCGAAGAACACGTAGGGACCGACCGCGAGGTTCGCGATGGTCAGGCTCTTCATCCACAGGACGGCGCCCGTCGTCATCACGAAGCCGCTCATCGAGCCGACGAGCGGCCACGGGCTCGGATTGACGAGGTGGTAGTCGTGGTGCTTCCCGTGCGCCTCGGCCATCGTGTCGGGTCTCCTGCCTGGTCTCATGCGACCGGTCGCGCCCCGCGCCGGCCGTGGATCTCGTTTGACGCGGAACGGCTCGCTCCCGGCGCCCCAGCGTTCTTCGCCGTCGGCGCTTGCGGTCACGCTTTAATGCCGCCCCGGCGGGGTTGTCACCTCGTCAATTCGCCTTGGTCCCCGCCGACGTCGCCAGCGCCGCCTGCGGCTGCCCGTTCTTCGACGCGAAATAGGTGTAGGACAGGGTCATCTCGGTGAGGTCGCGGGTGTTCGCGTCGGCCTTGATGCCGGGCTCGAGGTAGAACACGACGGGGAAGTCCATGGTCTCGCCGGGCTGGAGCGTCTGCTCGTTGAAGCAGAAGCACTGCACCTTGACGAAGTAGCCGCCGGTCAGCCCGGGCTGGACGTTGAAGGTGGCGATGCCGGTGCTCGGCACGCTGCCGGTGTTGGTGACGCGGAAGAACACCGTCTTCGTCGCGCCGAGCTGCGCCTCCACCTGCGGCGTCTCGGCCTGGAAGCGCCAGGGCAGGCCGGGGGCGACGTTGGTGTCGAAATGCACCAGCATGCTGTCCTGGCTCACCGCGCCGGAGGCGGCGGCACCCCGCAACGGCGTGCCGTCGTAGCCGGTCGCCTTGCAGAACAGGTCGTAGAGCGGCACGAACGCGAAGGCGAGCGCCGTCATCCCGGCGACGAGGCCGAGACAGGCGAGCGCCGTGGTGCGGGCCCGCTTCTGCTGGTGGTTGCGCGCATCGGTCATGACGGCATCACCCCTTCGCGTCACAGCGGCCGGTTGAGGACCTGAGGGCCGAGCTTGGCGATCGTCAGCACGTAGAAGATCAGGACCAGGGCGGCGAGCACCATCGCGATCGCGATGGAGCGCTTGCGCCGGCGCTGGATCTCGTCGGGGGTCAGTTGCTGGGGCACCGCACTCATCGCTGCGTCGATCGAAGGGGGGAGGGCGGCTCAGCCGAAGACCGGCCGGAACAGCCCGAGGCCCTGTTCCGCGAGGAGCGCGGAGAAGAGCAGGAACAGGTAGAGGATCGAGAAGCCGAACAGGCTCATCGCCGCCTTGTTGGCCGCATCCCCCTCGCGCCGACGCAGCACCTGAACGCTGAGCGCCACCATGGCGAGCCCGCCGACGAGGCCGACGACGCCGTAGATCAGGCCGCCGAAGCCGAGGAAGACCGGGGCGAGGCCGAGCGGGGCCAGCAGCACCGAGTAGGCGAGGATCTGGCGGCGGGTCGAGTCGGGCCCGGCGGTGTTCGGCATCATCGGGATGCCGGCCCGGGCGTACTCGCCGGCTTTGACCAGCGCCAGCGCCCAGAAATGCGGCGGCGTCCAGATGAAGATGATCAGGAACAGGACCGTGCCCTCGATCCCGATCGAGCCGGTGACCACCGCCTGGCCGATCATCGGCGGCAGGGCGCCGGCGGCCCCTCCGATCACGATGTTCTGCGCCGTCGAGCGCTTCAGCCACATCGAGTAGATCACGGCGTAGAACACGATGGTGAAGGCGAGAAGCCCCGCCGACAGCCAGTTCGCGGCAAGACCCAGCACCAGCACCGAGCCGACCGAGAGGGTGAGCCCGAAGGACAGGGCCTCGTTCGGCCGGATCCGCCCGGCGGGGATCGGCCGGGTGCGGGTGCGGGTCATGATCGCGTCGACGTCGGCGTCCCACCACATGTTGAGGCAGCCGGAGGCGCCGGCCCCGACCGCGATCATCAGGAGCGAGATCGCCCCGATCACCGGGTTCACGTGCGACGGCGTCACCGTCATCCCGACGAGGGCGGTGAAGATCACCAGCGCCATCACCCGGGGCTTCAGGAGGGCGAAGTAATCCGCCACCTCGCCGCCGGAGGAGCTGGCCTCGGCGAAGGGCCGGTCGGAGATCGCGCCGTTGGTCAGGGAGGTCATGCTGGGTGTCGCGGCCATCGTGTCTGGGGTTCGCGCTCCTCGCCGCAGCGCCCGCCGGGGCGCTCCGGGGAAGAGCGAGGACCGCCGGGGCGGCGGTCCTCCGTAAAGATGTGCGCCCGATCGCCGGGCGCGTCTGCTGGCTATGTTGGTCCGCCGCGAGATCCCCGCGGCGGATTGTTCGCCTCGCTCAGTGGGCGTGGGACGGCTCGTCCACGATCACCGGCAGGGTCTCGTACTGATGGAACGGCGGCGGCGAGGTCAGGGTCCACTCCAGGGTGGTGGCACCCTCGCCCCACGGGTTGTCCGCGGCCCGCTCCTTGGAGCGGAAGGCGAGCACCACGCCGATCACGAACACGACCATGCCGAGCGCGAAGATGTGGCCGCCCATGGTCGCCACCCAGTGCCAGCCCGCGAAGGCCTCCGGATAGTCGGCATAGCGACGCGGCATGCCGGCGAGGCCGAGGAAGTGCATCGGGAAGAACAGCACGTTGGCGCCGATGAAGGCGAGCCAGAAGTGCAGCTTGCCGGCCCATTCGGGGATGATGCGGCCGGTCATCTTCGGGAACCAGTAGTAGACACCGGCGAAGATGATGAACACCGCGCCGAGCGACAGCACGTAGTGGAAGTGCGCGACGACGTAGTAGGTGTCGTGCAGGTAGCGGTCGACGGCGGCGTTGGCCAGGATCACGCCGGTGACGCCGCCGACGGTGAACAGGAACACGAAGCCGACGGCCCAGTGCATCGCGGCGGTGAAGCGGATCGAGCCGCCCCACATCGTGGCGATCCAGGAGAAGATCTTCACGCCGGTGGGGACCGCGATCACCATGGTGGCGAACACGAAGTAGGACTGGGTCTGGAGGGTGAGGCCGACCGTGTACATGTGGTGGGCCCACACCACGAAGCCGACGACGCCGATCGCCACCATCGCGTAGGCCATCGCCAGGTAGCCGAAGACCGGCTTGCGGGAGAAGGTCGAGATGATGTGCGAGACGATGCCGAAGGCCGGCAGGATCATGATGTAGACTTCGGGGTGGCCGAAGAACCAGAACAGGTGCTGGTACAGGATCGGGTCGCCGCCGCCGGCCGGATCGAAGAAGGTGGTGCCGAAGTTGCGGTCGGTGAGCAGCATCGTGATCGCGCCGGCCAGAACCGGGAGCGACAGCAGCAGCAGGAACGCGGTCACCAGCATCGACCAGGCGAACAGCGGCATCTTGTGCAGGGTCATGCCCGGCGCGCGCATGTTCAGGATGGTGGTGATGAAGTTGATCGCGCCGAGGATCGAGCCGGCGCCCGACAGGTGCAGGGCGAAGATCGCGAAGTCGACGGCCGGGCCGGGATGGCCGGCGGTGGAGAGCGGCGGGTAGACGGTCCAGCCGGTGCCGGCGCCGACCGCGCCGGGCGCGCCCTCGACGAACAGCGAGCAGACGAGGCTCATGAAGCCCGCGACCGTCAGCCAGAACGAGATGTTGTTCATGCGCGGGAACGCCATGTCCGGCGCGCCGATCATCAGCGGCACGAACCAGTTGCCGAACCCGCCGATGAGGGCCGGCATCACCATGAAGAACACCATGATGAGGCCGTGCCCGGTGACGAACACGTTGTAGGTCTGCGGGTTGGAGAAGTACTGCAGGCCGGGGGCCTCCATCTCCATCCGGATGCCGAACGACAGGAACGCGCCGACGATGCCCGCCGAGAAGGCGAACAGCAGGTAGAGCGTGCCGATGTCCTTGTGGTTGGTCGAGTTGAACCAGCGCTGGAAGAACGGTGGGGTGTGGTCGTGGGCGTGGTCGTGCCCTGCCGTGACGGCTTGAGCCATGGGGTCAGCCTCTTCGAGGAATGTCTCGGTTTGGTCTGTCGAAAGGGGCGGGGCGCGCCGTCAGGCGTCGCCCCGCGTCAGGAAATCAGCGCGCCGCCTCGGCGAACTTCGGGCCGCCGTCGGTGCGGGCGAACTTGGTCTTGGCCTCGGCGGTCCAGGCCTGGAAGGCCTGCTCGCTCACCACCCGCACGGTGATCGGCATGTAGGCGTGGCGCTGGCCGCATAGCTCCGAGCACTGGCCGTGATAGGTGCCCTCGCGCTCGGCCTTGAACCAGAACTGGTTGAGGCGGCCCGGGATCGCGTCGATCTTGAAGCCGAAGGACGGCATCGCCCAGGAATGCATCACGTCGGCGGCCGTGACCTGGATCTTCACGATCTTGTTGACCGGCACCACCATCTCGTTGTCGGTGGCGAGCATCTTCGGCTGGCCCGACTTCACCTGGTCGTCGCCCTCCAGCAGGTTGGCGTCGAACTTGAAGCCGCCGACGTCCTGCGGGTACTCGTAGGACCAGTACCAGGCGTGGCCGATGACCTTGACCATCAGGTCGGCCTTCGGATCCGACAGCTGCGTGCGCAGCACCCGGAACGAGGGGATCGCGATCGCCACGAGGATCAGCACCGGGACGATCGTCCAGGCGACCTCCAGCATCGTGTTGTGGGTGGTGCGCGACGGGGTCGGGTTCGTCTTCTCGTTGAACTTGAAGATCACCGCGATCAGCAGGCCGAGCACGAACAGGACGATGACGAGCATGATCCAGTTCAGGAGGTGGTGGAAGTTGTAGATCTCCGTCGCCACCTCGGTCACCGGCCGTTGCAGGTCCATCTGCCACGGCACCGGCTGGCCCACGCCCGCCGCCGACGCGGCCGTGGCGGTGCCGAGGATCCCGGTCGCTGCCAGCGCCGCGGCGCGTCCCCAGAACCCGCGGCCCGTCGGCCGTCCTTGCGCCCTCGCCATCCCCATGGTGCCCTCGATGCTCCCCAACAGGCTGTCTGCCGGCAACGGCTGCCCGCGCGGCGGGAGCGCCGTCAATCTCGGCCGCAGGTTCTTCGGCCCGCCGCCCTGCGGCCTTAGACCCGGCCGAGACCCGATCGGCGTCTCTCACCACAATGGCGCCGCAAGCGCAACGGCGTTGGCGTCGCATCGGCGTGCCGAATTCGCCTGTGGGCACTGGACATTCGTCGCGAGGCTCGAATGATTCCGTAAAACCGCGCAGGGCGCCGAGGTGATCTCGCGGCCGGCCGGACGCGACCCCCGGCCTTCGATGATCGACCGTCTCGAGTTCATCCTGGCGCTCGCCCAGGAGCAGCATTTCGGCCGCGCCGCCCAGGCCTGCGGGGTGTCGCAGCAGACCCTCTCGGCCGGGGTCAAGCAGCTCGAGGAGCGCCTGGGTGTGCTTCTGGTGCAACGCGGCTCGCGATTCCAGGGCTTCACCCCGGAGGGCGAGCGGGTGCTCGACTGGGCGCGGCGCATCGTCGGCGATGCGCGGGCCATGCGCCAGGAGGTGGCGGCCCTGCGCCGCGGCCTGTCCGGCACGCTCAGGATGGCGGCGGTGCCGACCGCGACCCCGATGGTCGCCGCGCTCACCACACCCTTCCGCGCCCGCCACCCGGCGGTGCGCTTCTCGGTGCAGTCGGCCACCTCGCACGAGATTACCCGGCAGATCGCCAACCTCGAGCTCGACGCGGGCCTCACCTACATCGAGGACGAGCCGCTCGGGCGCGTGACCGCGCTGCCGCTCTACCGCGAGCATTACCGGCTGCTCACCGCCGCCGACGGGATCTACGGCGCGCGGGCGAGCGTGACATGGGCCGAGGTCGGGCGGATCCCGCTCTGCCTCCTGACACCGGCGATGCAGAACCGCCGCATCATCGACCGCCACCTGCGCGCCGCCGGGGCCGAGCCGGCGCCGCTCCTCGAATCGAACTCGATGATCGTGCTGGTGACGCATGTGCGCACCGCCAAGTGGGCGAGCATCATGCCGGCGGCGCTCGCCGAGACCTTCCGCCTCACCGAGCGGGTGCGGGCGGTGCCGATCACCGATCCGGACGTCAGCCACACGATCGGCCTCGTGGTGCCCGAGCGCGATCCGATGACGCCCCTCGTCGCCGCCTTCCTGGCCGAGGCGCGGGCCATCGCCCCGGGGCTGGCGGCGGAGGTCGCGGCGCTCTGAGCCCCATCGTGACCTTCGTCCTCGGACCCTGATCCTTGCCGCAGCGTCTCCGGCCGGCAAGGCGCGTTGCCGGTAAAACGACGCGGTTAAATGCAAGTTTAAGTTATCTGCTTCAGAGTGCATCCGCTCCCGCCACGTCCAGCCGGTGAACGTCATGCTGAAGCTGTCGAACATAGGAATCCTGTCAAAGATCGTCGGCGTCGTGCTGATGATCGGCGCGGTCACGGCGGGGAGCGTGTGGTACGCGCATTCACGCATGGACGTGATCGACGCCACTTACGGCACCTTCGTGATGCGCGAGGGCAAGGCGGCCACCAATGCCCGCCGGCTCAACCGTGCGATCTTCGAGCTGAACTACTGGGTCTACCGCGTCATCGCCGAGACCGAGGACGCGCAGATGGATGCGGCCAATGCCGGGTTCGACGCGGCCGTGCCCACCGTGGCGACGGCGATCCAGGCCCTGAAGGTCCAGGCCCCAGCCTTCCTGGACCGGATCGACGCCCAGGCCGCCCGGGTCGAGGCCTTCGTGCGCAACGTGGTCGAGGTGCGCCGCCTCGGCCGGCTCAACCGCAACGCCGAGGCGCTGAACCTCGTGCACCAGGCGGTCGATCCGACCTTCAACGCCCTGATCGGGGCGGGCAACGACCTCGCCGCCGACCTGGAGCGCTACCTGGAAGACGGCACGCGGCGGCTCCATGCTGAGACCGAGGCGACGCGCACCATCCTGGCGGCGGTGAGCGCCGCCGCGATCCTGCTCGGCCTCGCCGGTGCCGCCCTGGTGGCGATCTTCGGCATCACCCGGCCGCTCGCGAGCCTTGTCGGCGTGCTCGACCGCATGGCGCGGGGCGACATCGATGCCGGCATCCGGGAGGCGTCCCGCCGCGACGAGGTCGGCGCGGTCGCCCGGGCGGTCGAGGGCATCAAGGACATGGTCGCCCGCAAGGCTGCCGAGGAGGCGGAGATCCGCCGCCGTGCCGACGAGGCCGCGATTGCCGCGCGCCGCCAGACGATGCTGGAACTCGCCGACGGCTTCCAGGACGCGGTGGGCGGCATCGTCCGGCAGGTCTCGGCCTCGGCGACCGAGCTCCAGGCGACCGCCCAGCAGATGACCGCGACGGCGACGCAGACCGCGAGCCAGTCGACCACCGTGGCGGCCGCCGCCGAGGAGGCGAGCGCCAACGTCAACACCGTGGCCGCCGCGGCCGAAGAACTCGGCGCCTCGGTGCAGGAGATCGGCCGCCAGGTCTCGGGCTCGGCCGAGCTCGCGCAGGCCGCCGTGACGGAGGCCGACCAGACCGGCCAGCTCGTCCAGGCCCTTCGCCAGACCTCGGGCCGGATCGGCGACATGGTCGGGCTGATCTCCTCGATCGCCTCCCAGACCAACCTCCTCGCGCTCAATGCCACGATCGAGGCGGCCCGGGCCGGCGAGGCGGGGCGCGGCTTCGCGGTGGTCGCGGCGGAAGTCAAGGAACTCGCCAACCAGACCGGCCGCGCGACGGAGGAGATCGCGCGCCAGATCGGCGAGGTCCAGGGCGTGACCGACCAGGCGGCGGCGGCGATCGGCGGCATCACCGGGCGGATCCGCGAGATCAACACCGTGGCGGCCTCGATCGCCGCGGCGGTGGAAGAGCAGGGCGCGGCGACCCAGGAGATCGTGCGCAACGTCAACCAGGCGGCGACCGGCGCCGGCGAGGTCACCCACACCATCGCGGGCGTCGCCCAGGCCTCCGAGGAGACCGGCGCCGCGGCGGGCCAGGTCCTGACCTCCTCCACCGAGCTGTCGCGGCAATCCGAGACGCTGGCCGCCGAGGTGCAGCGGTTCCTGGCGACCGTCCGGGCGGCGTGAGGGTGGCCGTTGAGGCGGTTATCGCGCCGCCGCAGGGGCGGGGCTTGCCGGAGGCGCGGGGATGGGGTCGCGGGGCTTCCTGGAGTCCTTCCCCGCGACCTGAAGTGGAGGGCCCGTTCGATCGGGGCGTCGATCAGTCAGGCACGTAGGCCGACACCGGTCGTTGGCGCACGGTTTCCGCTGAGTCCGGTCAGACCAAAATCGAGCGCGTCTCCCCTCTCCCGTTTGGGAGAGGGGCTGGGGGATCGAAGATCCCGCGTGAGGGTGGCTCGGTTTCCGCAAGGGTCCGGAACCGTCGAGCTGCACAGCTCGACACTCGGAGCTTTACAGGGAAGCGCGTCACCCTCACCCCTACCCCTCTCCCAAACCTTGTAGCGATACCGGGCAAGCCCGGCATCACCTGGAGAGGGGATCCCGCGCCTGCTCAAATTCGATCAGAGTAAGCGGAACATTTATTGTCCCGGGTTCCGCTGCGAGGCCCCGGGATAGCCTGGAGAGCTTGCATCCGTCACGATAGTGGAGCGGGCCAAGCGATATCGACGGCCGCGGATGTCGTGACCGGGACCGACGTTGCGTTGCAATGCACCATTAGGGCGGCGTGTATAATAGCGGCTCGACGCTGCCCGATGAACGTGGGCGCTACAACCCGGGCCCGCAGATCGACGATTGGGCCGCGATCTCGGACTTTCGTCGCAAACGCCGCGCTCGTACGCGCTTTCTCCCTCGGGAGCTGCCGGTTCAACAAAAATTTCTTGTCGTGCTACCGGAACCGCCCGGTTGATCCCGTGGCCCCGACCGCCCACGCTCCAGCCTAGAACGATAACGATCTGGGCTGGAAACGATGCCGAGCCACGACCTTGGCCGCGGGGCGGGCCGGGCGCCCTGGGACGCCGACCGGGCGGCCGCGATCGTCGCGTCCCACGCCGGCCGCGAGGGCGCGACGCTGCCGATCCTGCACGCCTTGCAGGACACCTTCGGCTACGTCGATCAGGGGGCCGTGCCGCTGATCGCCGAGGCGCTGAACCTGTCGCGGGCGGAAGTGCACGGCTGCCTGACGTTCTACCACGATTTTCGCGAGGCGCCGGCGGGCCGCCACGTCGTGAAGCTGTGCCGGGCCGAGGCCTGCCAGGCGGTGGGCGCCGACGCCCTGCACGCGGACGTGCTCGCCCGCTACGACGTCGCCTGGCACGGCACCACCCGGGACGGGCGGGTGACGGTGGAGCCGGTCTTCTGCCTCGGGCTCTGCGCCTGCGGCCCGGCGGCCCTCGTCGACGGCGAGCCGGTCGGCCGGCTCGACCTCGACGCCCTGGCGGACGCGCTGACGGAGGCGGCCGCGTGAGCCTCACCCTGTATCTCCCGAAGGATGCCGCGAGCCTGGCGCTCGGCGCCGACCGGGTCGCCAGGGCGCTCGCCCGCGCGGCCGCCGCCCGTGGCCTCGATCTCACGCTGGTGCGCACCGGCTCGCGCGGGATGCTGTGGCTGGAGCCGCTGCTGGAGGTCGCCACGCCCGAGGGGCGCGTCGCCTACGGCCCGGTGCGGCCGGGCGACGTCGACTCCCTGCTCGATGCCGGGCTGGCAGCGGGCGGCGCCCACCCCTTGCGGATCGGTCGCCCGGAGGCGCACCCGTACCTCGCGCGCCAGCAGCGCCTGACTTTCGGCCGCTGCGGGATCGTCGATCCGGCCTCGGTCGAGGATTACCGGGCGCATGGCGGGTATCGCGGGCTGGAGGCCGCGCTGGCGGCAGGGCCCGCCCGCACCGTCGAGGCGGTGAAGGCCTCGGGGCTTCGCGGCCGGGGTGGCGCCGGCTTCCCGACCGGCATCAAGTGGAACACCGTGATGCTGGCCGAGGCGGACCGGAAATACGTGGTCTGCAACGCCGACGAGGGCGATTCCGGCACCTTCGCCGACCGGATGCTGATGGAAGGCGATCCCCTCACGCTGATCGAGGGCATGACCATCGCGGCGGTCGCGGTGGGTGCGACGCGCGGCTACATCTACTGCCGGTCCGAGTACCCGCACGCCTTCGCGGCGCTGGAGACCGCGATCGCCGCGGCCGAGCGGGCGGGTCTCCTCGGCCCGAACGTGATGGGCTCGGGAGCAGCCTTCCACCTCGAAGCGCGCTTGGGCGCCGGCGCCTATATCTGCGGCGAGGAGACCTCCCTCCTCGAGAGCCTGGAGGGCAAGCGCGGCATCGTACGGGCGAAACCTCCGATCCCGGCCCTCAAGGGCCTGTTCGGTCGGCCGACGCTCGTCAACAACGTGCTCTCCTTCGCGGCGATCCCTTGGATCCTGGAGCACGGGGGCGAGGCCTACGCCGCCTACGGCATGGGCCGTTCGCTCGGTACCCTGCCGATCCAGCTCGCCGGCAACGTCAAGCGCGGCGGCCTGATCGAGACCGCCTTCGGGCTCACGCTTCGCCAAGTGATCGAGGAATTCGGCGGCGGCACCGCCTCGGGTCGTCCGGTGCGCGCGGTGCAGGTCGGCGGGCCGCTCGGCGCCTACTTCCCCGAGAGCCTGTTCGATACCCCCCTCGATTACGAGGCCTTCGCGGCGAAGAAGGGTCTCCTCGGCCACGGCGGCATCGTGGTGTTCGACGACACCGTCGATCTGGCGCGCCAGGCCCGTTTCGCCTTCGAGTTCTGCGCCGCGGAATCCTGCGGCAAGTGCACGCCGTGCCGGATCGGCGCCGTGCGCGGCGTGGAGACGATCGACAAGGTGATCGCCGGCGAGTCGCCTCGCGAAAACCTCGCCCTCGTCGCCGACCTCTGCGAGGTCATGACCGACGGCTCGCTCTGCGCCATGGGCGGGCTGACCCCCGTGCCGGTGATGAGCGCGCTCACCCACTTCCCGGAAGATTTTTCCGGCCGCGGCGCCCGGCTGCCGCTGGCCGCCGAGTGAGGACGCAGGCCATGGCCCTCATCCAGGAAATCGACTACGGCACCCCGATCCGCGTCTCCGACGAGAGCGTGACGCTGACGATCGACGGCCGGAGCGTGACCGTGCCCGCCGGCACCTCGGTGATGGCGGCGGCGATGCACGCCGGCACGCAAGTTCCGAAGCTCTGCGCCACCGATTCGCTCGAACCCTTCGGCTCCTGCCGGCTCTGCCTCGTCGAGATCGACGGGCGGCGCGGCACACCGGCCTCCTGCACCACCCCGGCCGAGGCCGGCATGGTGGTGCGCACGCAGTCCGACAAGCTCGCGCGCCTGCGCAAGGGGGTGATGGAGCTCTACATCTCCGACCACCCCCTCGATTGCCTGACCTGCTCGGCCAACGGCGATTGCGAGTTGCAGACCCAGGCCGGCAGGGTGGGTCTGCGCGAGGTGCGCTACGGCTACGACGGCGCCAACCACGTCTCGAAGAATTCCGAGCTGTACCTGCCCAAGGACGAGTCGAATCCGTACTTCGCCTACGACCCGTCGAAGTGCATCGTCTGCAACCGCTGCGTCCGGGCGTGCGAGGAGGTGCAGGGTACCTTCGCGCTGACCATCGCCGGCCGCGGCTTCGACTCGCGGGTGGCGGCCGGTCCGACCGACTTCTTCAATTCCGAGTGCGTCTCCTGCGGCGCCTGCGTGCAGGCCTGCCCGACGGCGACGCTCCAGGAGAAGTCGGTCATCGCCATGGGCCAGCCGGAGCATGCCAAGGTCACGACCTGCGCCTATTGCGGCGTCGGCTGCTCGTTCAAGGCCGAGATGCAGGGCGACCGGGTCGTCCGCATGGTGCCCTACAAGGACGGCAAGGCGAACGAGGGCCATTCCTGCGTCAAGGGCCGCTTCGCCTACGGCTACGCCACCCACCAGGATCGCATCACCACGCCGATGGTGCGCGATAAGATCACCGATCCCTGGCGCGAGGTGTCGTGGGAGGAGGCGATCTCCCACGCCGCCTCCGCCTTCAAGCGCATCCAGGCGCAGTACGGGCGCGATTCGATCGGCGGCATCACCTCGTCGCGCTGCACCAACGAGGAGGCCTACCTCGTTCAGAAGCTGGTGCGGGCGGCGTTCGGCAACAACAACGTCGATACCTGCGCCCGGGTCTGCCACTCGCCGACCGGCTACGGCCTGATGTCGACGCTCGGCACCTCGGCCGGCACCCAGGACTTCAAGTCGGTGGAAGCCTCCGACGTGATCCTCGTGATCGGCGCCAACCCGACCGACGGCCACCCGGTCTTCGGCTCGCGGATGAAGAAGCGCCTGCGCCAGGGCGCCAAGCTGATCGTGATCGATCCGCGCCGGATCGACCTCGTCAAGTCGCCCCATATCCGGGCGGCGCATCATCTCGCGGTCAAGCCCGGCGCCAACGTGGCGGTCGTCAACGCGCTCGCCCACGTCGTCGTGACCGAGGGGCTGATCAACGAGGCCTACGTCCGCGCGCGCTGCGACCTCAAGGATTTCGAGATCTGGGCCCGCTTCATCGCCGACGAGCGCCACGCGCCGGAAGCGGTGCAGGAGCTCACCGGCTGCGATCCGGCCGAGGTGCGGGCGGCGGCGCGGCTCTACGCCAAGGGGGGGGCGGCCGCGATCTATTACGGTCTCGGCGTCACCGAGCACAGCCAGGGCTCGACCATGGTGATGGGCATGGCGAACCTCGCCATGGCCACCGGCAACATCGGCAAGCCGGGCGCCGGCGTGAACCCGCTGCGGGGCCAGAACAACGTCCAGGGCTCCTGCGACATGGGCTCGTTCCCGCACGAGCTGACCGGCTACCGCCACGTCTCGGACGACGCCACCCGCGAGACCTTCGAGGCGCTGTGGGGCGCCGCGCTCTCGCCCGATCCGGGCCTGCGCATCACCAACATGCTCGACGAGGCCGTCGCCGGCACGTTCAAGGGGCTCTACATCCAGGGCGAGGACATCGCCCAGTCCGACCCCGACACCCACCACGTCACCGCCGGCCTCAAGGCGATGGAGTGCATCGTCGTCCAGGACCTGTTCCTGAACGAGACCGCCAAGTACGCCCACGTCTTCCTGCCCGGCGCCTCGTTCCTGGAGAAGGACGGCACCTTCACCAATGCCGAGCGGCGGATCAGCCGGGTGCGCCAGGTGATGGCGCCGATGGGCGGCTACGGCGACTGGGAGGGCACGATGCTGCTCTCCAAGGCGCTGGGCTACCCAATGGCCTATTCGCATCCGTCCGAGATCATGGACGAGATCGCCCGTCTCACCCCGAGCTTTGCCGGCGTCTCCTACGCCAGGCTCGAGGAGCTCGGCTCGATCCAGTGGCCGTGCAACGATGCGGCGCCGCAGGGCACGCCGATGATGCATGTCGACCGCTTCGTGCGGGGGCTGGGCCGGTTCATGCTCACCGAGTTCGTGCCGTCCGACGAGCGCACGACCCGCAAGTTCCCGCTGATCCTGACCACCGGCCGCATCCTGTCGCAGTACAATGTCGGGGCGCAGACGCGGCGCACCGCCAACTCGCTGTGGCACCCGGAAGACGTGCTGGAGATCCATCCCTTCGACGCCGAGAGCCGCGGCATCGTCGACGGCGACCTCGTCGGCCTGGAGAGCCGGTCGGGCGACATCGCGCTCAAGGCCCGGGTCACCGAGCGGATGCAGCCGGGTGTGGTCTACACCACCTTCCACCACGCCAAGACCGGCGCCAACGTCATCACCACCGACTACTCCGACTGGGCGACGAACTGCCCCGAGTACAAGGTGACGGCGGTGCAGGTTCGGCGTACCAACCGGCCCTCCGATTGGCAGGCCCGGTTCTATGAGGAAGACATCTCCCTCACCCGCATCGCACACAACCTCGATGCCGCCGAGTAGCGGCGTCGCGACGAGATCTCCCGCGACGAGCTTTGCCGTCCCGACCCGGGTCGTCGCCTACGGGCGCGGCGAGGAGCGGGACGGAACGCGCCCGCTCGCCGTCGAGATGCCGGTGAACGTGATCTACGGCGACGTTCCCTACGCCGTGATGATGACGACGCCGGCCGACCTCGAGGATTTCGCCTACGGCTTCAGCCTGACCGAAGGCATCGTCGCGGGCGCCGACGAGATCCGCGGCGCGATCGTCGAGGACGGCGAGGGGGGCCTGCGCCTCGTCGTCGACCTCGCCCCGGGGCGCCTGCGCGAGCACCTCGCCCGCAAGCGGGCGCTCTCGGGCCGGACCGGCTGCGGCGTCTGCGGCATCGACGACCTCAAGGACATCCCCCGGGCCGAGCGGCGCGCGACGGAGGGCGTCACGGTCTCGCTCTCGGCCGTCGAGCGGGCGCTGAAGGCCCTCGACGACCTCCAGGTGCTCGGCCGCGAGACCCGGGCGGTTCACGCCGCCGCCTGGGCGACCCGCGACGGCGACGTGCTCGCATTGCGCGAGGATGTCGGGCGTCACAACGCCCTCGACAAGCTGATCGGCGCGCTGCTGAGGGCCGGCGCCGCGCCTGCGGACGGCTTCCTCGTCATCACCAGCCGGTGCTCGTTCGAGATGGTCGAGAAGGCGGCGAGCTTCGGCGCGGCGATCCTGGTGGCGATCTCGGCCCCGACCTCGCTCGCCGTCGAGCGCGCGGCGCTCCACGGCCTGACCCTCGCGGCGATCGCCCGCCACGATACCGTCACCCTGTTCACCGCCCCCGAGCGCCTGACCGTTCCGTGAGTATTTCGCAATGAGCGCCGTCGACCCGAACGAGAAGCTCGTCCGCATGGCGAACCAGATCGCCGCCTTCTTCCGCTCCTACCCGCAGGACGAGGCTGTGGCGGGCATCCACAAGCACGTCACTTCGTTCTGGACCCCGCGGATGCGCGACCAGCTCGTCACCTACTGCTCCGACGACGAGCACGGCCTCGATCCGCTGGCGCTGATGGCGCTCAAGATCGCCCCGAAGGCCCGCAGCCCGATCCGGGACGCGGTGGCGGACCCGCAGGCGCAGGGGTTGGGAGCGAGCGACGCAGGGTAAGGCCGGTCGCCGGACCGCCTTGCAGCCGGACCTGACCTATGGTCATCTGGTCGTGTGATCGAGCGGAAAGCGCCAGGGCGTCACGGCCCCACACCCGGCAAACGGCCGGGTGTCTTAGGGTGAGAGCATCGCCGGTCATGAACCCAGGAGGCGACGATGGGGTGGTTTCGGCCACGCTTTCGCGTTTTGATGTTCTATAAGCGAGTGCGGAGGACCAGCGTGACACTGATCCTCCGCGTACAGCTCGGGTAGTCGGAGCATCAAAAGGGGCGGGGGTAGCAGCCCCCGTCCCACTCCGGGTCTAAATTGTATGGTTCGCTGACCGACAGTCAACACGCCCTGCTCACACGACCTCGCCCGCCCCGTTCGGCAGCCGGATCGCGAAAGTGGATCCCGGCTCCGGCGCGTGGGTCTCGGCGGTCGCCCGTCCGCCATGCAGATCGGCGATCCGCTTGACGATCGACAGCCCTAAGCCCGTCGAGCCCTCGCCCGCCGTGGGCTTGGCGGAGAGGCGCTGGAAGCGGCCGAACAGGCGGCCGATATCCTCCGGCGACAGGCCCGGCCCGTAGTCGCGGACCGCGTAGACCGTCTCGTCGGCCTCCTGCGCTACCGTGACGACGATCTCGGCGCCGGTCGGCGAATACTTGATGGCGTTCGAGATCAGGTTGTCCATCGCCTCGCGCAGGCGCTCGGCGTCGCCGTGGAGCGTGAGGCTGTCGGGGATCTGCGAGCGCAGGGTCTGGCCCTTGGTCTCGGCCAGCGGCGCGTTGGCCTGCGACACCTCGCGGGCGAGGGCCGCGAAATCGACCGGCTCGCGCCGCAGCACGATGTCGAGGGCGTCGGTCATCGCGTCGGCGATCAGAGTCTCGATCATGCCGGTGAGGCGGCGCGCCGTGTCGCGGATATGGCCGATCTGGGCGTGCATCGCTTCCGCCGGCGGCGGTCTGGTCTCGATCATGTCGCCGAGCATCTCGGTCCGGCCGAGGATCACGGCGAGCGGGTTCTTGAGGTCGTGGGCGACCGTGCCCAGGATCTCGGTCTTGAGCTGGTTGGCGCGGCGAAGGTCCGAGCGCTGCATGGCCAGCCGGCGGTTGGCCCGCATCAGCTCGGCGGTGCGCTCCACCACCCGCTGCTCCAGGCCGATATTGGCCCGCTGCAATTGCTCGTAGAGGATCACGTTGTCGAAGGCGACCGACAGGCGCGAGGTGAACAGGCCGATGAGCGCCCGGTCGGTCTCCGACAGCGAGCGGTCGGCCTTGAGGAGGGCGACGATCTCGCTGCCGCTCGCAGTGTGGACGTAGAGGGTCGACCAGCGGTCGCCGAAGGTGTGGCGCCGCTCGGCGAAGGCCTGGGCGACGATCGTCCGCACATCGTCGTCGAGGGGCCGCTGCCCGTCGCCGGCGAGGTGCTGGTAGCAGCCGGAGCCCGCGAGCACGCTCACCGCGTCCTGCGGGCCGGATTGCTCGCGCAGGACCAGGATGCCCTCGCAGGCGACGTTGAGGAGCGAGGAGACCTGGGTCAGCACGCCCTCGGCCAGCCGCTGCATCGACTTGTAGTCGAGCAGCATCGGGGCGGCGTCGATGATGATCTCGAGCCCGCGCCGGGTCTCCTCCAGGCGCTTGAGTTGCTGGTAGGCGCGGAGCGCCGCGGTCAGGCTGGTGAACAGCTTGTCGGCGGTGAGCTCGGTTTTCGCCTTGTAGTCGTTGATGTCGTAGTCGACGATGACGCGCCGCTCCGGCGCCTGGCCGGGCTGGCCGGTGCGCAGGATGATGCGCACGGTGTCGTCCTTCAATTCGCGCCGGACGAAGTCGACGAGGCGCAGGCCCGCGTCGTCGGTCTCCATCACGACGTCGAGCAGGATCACCGCCATGCCGCGCCGGGCCGAGAGCAGGGAGCGAGCCTCGGCCGCCGAGTAGGCCGAGATCAGCTCGAGGCCGGCCCCGTCTAGCCCGTAGCCGGCGAGGGCGAAGCGGGTGCCCTCGTGCACCGCGGGGTCGTCGTCGACCACCATCACCGGCCAGGCGGCGGCTTGCATGTCCGCGCCGGGCTCGTCGTCCGGCAGCAGGAAGAGGATGTCGTCGTCGCTCATGATCGTCCGTGCGCGCGGCCCCGGCCGTGCCGGCGGCGTGCGAAGCTTCGCGCCGGCATCCTGGCCGGGGGAACGCGAAACGACAAGGTCGCGACAGACGAAGGACCCTGCTCCACCGTCATTCGTCGCGCGCCGTTCCATCGACGAAAGGACGCCGGGGGGAATGACCGGGCCCTCGCCGGGGCGAGGACTCGGTGCGCCGGGTGCGCGAGAGCACATCCCGCGCGACGACGACGACCACGTAATGATGATGCAACAGAGCCCGCCTACAAGCGCCACGCTTGCAGAAAAGGGAGGCACGCCATGCTTCACGTGGTCCCGGAACATGTCGGCGCGATCGCCGCTCCGCTGTCCGACGATGCGCCCTGGCAGCGCGATCTCGACGCCCTCGACGCGCTGCTCCAGGATTCGCGCCCGCAGCGTCCGAGCCGGGCGCAGATCGCCGCGCTGATCGAGGCCGAGGCGCCGGGCGCCCTCTCGGCCGCCTCGCGCGCCCGGATCGCCGAGCGGCTCGCCCGCATCCTCGGCTGAGGCCGGCGATGGCGACCGGGCACGATGATCTGAGGACAAATTCCCCGCCGCATCCCGGCCCCCGGCACGGCACGTGGACGGAAGGCGCCCGGCACGGCATTGTCGTCACTGGCGTTCCGGTCTCGCGGGACCGCCGCGGCACGGGGGTGCGGGATGACGAGGCGGGGACGCGGGCGCGCTGTCCGCCCGGGGGAGCCATGATGACCGGTGCCGCCCCGCACGTCGTCGTGGTCGACGACGAGCCCGATGCCCGCGCCATGGTGGGCGACTACCTGCGGATGCACGGGTTCGAGGTCAGCCTGTGCGACGGCGGCCGCGCCCTGCGCCGCCGCCTCGCCGAGATCGCCCCGGACCTCATCGTCCTCGACCTCAACATGCCGGAGGAGGACGGGCTGTCGATCGTGCGCGACCTCAAGGGCCGCTCGACGATCCCGATCATCATGCTCACCGCCACCGCGAGCCCGATCGACCGGGTGGTCGGCCTCGAGCTCGGTGCCGACGATTACCTGCCCAAGCCCTGCGAGCTGCGCGAGCTCGTGGCCCGCATCCGCTCGGTGCTGCGCCGGGCGGCGCAGGCCCGCGGCGCCGCGCCCGAGCCGGCCCCGCACGGGACACAGCAGGGAGCCCAGCCTCCGGCGAGGCAGGAGAACGGGGTCCGATTCGGCCGCATGATCGTCGATACCGAGACGCTGCGCCTGCGCGACGAGGCCGGCACCGAGCAGATCCTGACCCGCTCCGAATACGCCCTGCTCAAGGCCTTCCTCGACAACCCTAAGCGCGTGCTGACCCGCGAGCGCCTGCTCGACCTGGCGGATGCCCGCGACCCGGAGGCGTTCGATCGGGCGATCGACGTGCGGATCAACCGCATCCGCAAGAAGGTCGAACCCGACCCGGCCAACCCGCGTTTCATCAAGACCGTGCGGGGCATGGGCTACGTTTTCCGCCCCGACGGCGATTGAGGAAGGCCCTGCCGCACGGCAGGGTTTCGCGGCCCGGGGCTTGATGAACCGGGGGCGCCGCTCCACGCTATGGCGGGAGAGCGACGTCGCGCCGGGATTGCCGTCGCGCTATGAGCATGGCGTGGAGATTCGTTCGCCCATCGCCGCTGCCGAGGAGAAGGCCGTTGTCGTCCAGCCCCGCTCCCACCCTGTCCGGGGCCGATCCGGTCGCCGGCACCGTCGATCCGGTCTGGCGGCGGCTGCGCCAGGAGGCCGAGGCCGTGATGCGCGACGAGCCGCGCCTGGCCTCGTTCCTGTTCGCGAGCGTCCTCAACCATTCCACCCTCGAATCGGCGGTGTCGCACCGCGTCGCCTCGCGGCTCGGCCATCCGGCGCTGACCGCCGACCTGATCGCCCAGAGCTTCGGCGAGGCGGTGGCCGACGATCCCGGCATCGGCCAGGCCTTCCGGGCCGATATCGGCGCGGTGATCGATCGCGACCCGGCCGCCGGCCGGGCGATCGAGCCGGTGCTGTATTTCAAGGGCTTCCACGCCATCCAGGCCCACCGCCTCGGCCACTGGCTCTGGACCCGCGGCCGGCGCGACCTCGCGCTTTACCTCCAGAGCCGCTCGTCGGAAGTCTTCCAGACCGACATCCACCCGGCAGCGCGGATCGGCCGCGGCATCTTCCTCGACCACGCCACCGGCCTCGTCGTCGGCTCGACCGCGGTGATCGAGGACGAGGTCTCGATGCTGCACGACGTGACCCTCGGCGGCACCGGCAAGCACGGCGGCGACCGCCACCCGAAGATCCGCCAGGGCGTGATGATCGGCGCCGGCGCCAAAATCCTCGGCAACATCGAGGTCGGGGCCCGCGCCCGGGTCGCCGCCGGGTCGGTGGTACTCCAGGCGGTGCCGCCCTGCACCACGGTGGTCGGCGTGCCGGCCCGCGTCGTCGGCTCGGCCGGCTGCTCCGATCCGGCGCGCGCGATGGACCAGTTCATCCACCTGATGGACGGGATCTGACCGCCCGGGTCGCCGCCGCCTTGCCCGCCCGGCCCCGCCGTGGCAAGGCGGGGGCCCTACGGCCCGAGCCCCCCGTGGACCGCCCGCGCGGAACGCCCGGTGGTGAAGGGCCGTCGCATCCCGAGCCCGCCTGCGGCTCTCGGGTCCTCGTTGAAGGCAGCCCGTGCCCGCGCCTTTCGTCGGGCGCGGTCGCGGCCAAGCGCGTGAAGAGGCCAGCGTGAACAAGACCGAGATGACGAAGGTGGAGGGCTACCTTCGCCGCACTTTCGCCAACCACAACATCCGGCTCGTTGCCCGTCCCAAGAAGACGGACTCGGCCGAGGTCTATATCGGCGAGGAATTCGTCGGCGTCCTGTCGGTCGACGACGAGGACGGCGACCGCTCGTTCAACTTCTCGATGGCGATCCTCGACACCGACCTGGACGAGTAGGTTCAGGTCTCAAGGGCTGGGGCCGAACAGGCGCTCCAGCCCGGCGAGGCCGGCGCTCCAGGAGGGGAGCCGGTCGGCCGAGAAGCGCAGGCGCAGGCTCACGCCGCCGATCCGGATCTCGCTGAGGCAGGCGGCGTCCGGCTCCGGTACCTGACCGGTCACGCAGCGCGCCGCGAACCGGCTGCCTTCTCCTTGCGCCAGATACAGGTCCTCGCCCTCGAACGGCGTGCCGGCCCGGAAGCGCCGGCGCATCAGGCCGTCGCCGAGCGGCTGCGCCTCCGCGGTCAGGAAGCGGGCGTAGCGCCGGGCCGGGCTCAAGGGGCTTTCCGTCTCCGACGCCCGGGTCGCGGTCACCCGCATCAGGCCGGGCAGGGCGCTGCCGGTCAGCTCGGTCCACGGGATCGCGAGGTCGATTCGCTCCGGCGTCGCCTCGGCGACGGCACCGGGCCGCACGATCCAGGCGGCTGGCACCACCAGGGGCCGGGCGGCGAGGGTGCTCACCACCACTGGCCCGGCCGGCGCCATCGGCCGGGCGAGCCAAGCGGCGACGACGCCCGTGAGCGCGAGGGATCCGGCGAGCCCGAGGGCCGCCGCCAGGAACAGGCGCCGGTCGACCGGATGGCCGGCGACGGGCGAGACGGCCGGACGGCCGGCCTGCGCCGCGTGACTCACGTCCCGTTCGAGCCGCGCCACGGTGGCGCTCAGTGCAGGCCCCATGGCGCCCGCCTCCGATTCGTTCGATCGATGCCCGGAGCGGGCATCTCCCGGAACGTTCGGCCTCGATCGTTAACGGCTGCTTACCGAGACCCGGTCGAGGGGTGAATTTCCGTGACATGGGCGCCCCATGCCGAGGGAAATCCCGCAACGGGACCGGCCTCAAAGAGCTGTGGATAACGAAAAATTAACCATAACCCGAAATCGCGCCTGGCGCAGGGTGGGACGAACGCGCCTGCCGGAGTTTAACCTCCCATGAACCTCTCGCCCTCCGCCCTCGAGAACATCCAGACCCTGGTGCTCGGCCTCGCCTTCGCGGGCCTGCTGGCCAGCGCCTTCGAGTGGGCGACGGCGCGGCGCGCGAGCTTCGGCCTCCTGTCGGGCGGCGGCCTCGTGGCCATCGCCTCCCTGCCGATCCTCGCCTTCGGGGCGCCGTTCATCATCCTGCGCAACACCGTGCGCGGCCGGCGGATCGAGAGGCGGCCGATCCCGTTCGTGATGCTGGCGACGATGCTGGCCTGCGGCTGGAGCCTGGTCTCGGGCCGGGTTGTGCTGGATCTCGCCCATCTGGTCTCGGGCGCCTGAAGGCCGCCCGGCAGGGCAGGCATCGAGCGTCTGCCGCAGCGGTATCCGCGTCTACCGTGTCGGGGCGCCGCGTCCTGGCCGGCCCTTGTCGGCCAATTCACGCAGGACCGCTCGCGGCCGGTCGATGGCGGAGGATGAGGACTCGGCCGGCCAGCGTCACGACCAGGGTGACCGCCAAGGTCACGAGCCAGGCCTCGCCCGCATTTCGGAGCGGCAGGGTGCGCACGACGAGCTCGGTCGCCGCCGCAGCGAGCAGCCCGACATACGACCATGAGATCCAGAGATAGTGCTTCTCGCGCCAGTCGGTGCGCCGGGGGGAGCGGAGGACCGGCCAAAGGCCTGCTGCGATGCAGGCGAGGCTCGTCAGTGCCCCGACATGCAAGATGTTGAATACGCCCGTGAACTGAAAGACGAGCAGGGCCGCGCAATCGGCGACCAGCATGGCGTAGACGAACGCGTAGCCGACGGCGCGATGCAGGCTGCCACGCTTGCGGGTCAGAAATTGCACCATGCCGAGCACGATCCCAACCGCCGCCAGCACCGTATGGATGGTACCCGGTGTGGTGAGGGTGGGCATGGTTTGACTCTCCCCGGACCGTACCGTTGCCGAGCACGTCACCTTCGGCGTCCGCGCGGCGGCGACCGGGATGCGGCTCGCCGCGCCGCGAGATCGGCGGCGTGTTCAATCAGGCACGGACGGCCCGGCGAGGATCAGCGATTCGCCGTGGTGACCGGCGAGGCGACGCCGTTGAGCGCCACCCAGGCGAGGCCGTCCTGGCCCTCGCGCTTCACGTAGGTGTAGCCGGTGCGCTGCCAGGGCAGGATCGCGTTGGTCTTGTTGTCGAGGATGTAGTCGCCGCGGTCGGTGCGGACCATCAGGACCGCGTGGCCCTCGCCGATCTCGTCGATCACCACGGTCATCCGCAGGGCGCGGCGGGCGAGGCCGCGCTCCACCAGCATCCGGCGCTTGAGGAGCTGGTAATCCTCGCAATCGCCCATGCCGTCATCGGGGAAGTCCCAGCGGTCGACGACGCCCCAATGGTCCTGGTCGATCACCGGGCGGATGCGGCCGTTGACGCGCCGGTTCACCGCCGTCAGCGTGCGCCACAGGGACGGCGTCATCGCCAGGGTCGTCGGCTCCCGTGTGTCGACGGCGCATTCCGCCGGGTAGCGGGCACAGAAGTCGTTCCAGGCGCTCACGGGCTTGGCTGCTCCGCCGCGCTCGATCGCCGCGCTGGCATCGGGCAGGGCCGCGAGGGTCTGGGTCTGCCCCTGGGCGGTCGCGCCGCCGATCAGCAGCAGCGTGCCGAGAAGTCCCACCTGCGCCGCCCGGGCGCCGCGCTTCAGGAGGCCCTGGCGATCGATATGGCTCGCCCGGCCGAGGCCGTCCATCACTGCCCGCATTGCCCCATCGACTCGTCGCTTGGTTCTTGCATCCAAGCTGCCACGGGGGCGGACGGCACTCAACCGAAAAATTTAAACCCTGGTAAACGCCCCTGCCGCACTTTGGTTCCAATTCGGTACTGAGATTTTTCGGCTGATTCGTCCCGTCACCGATTGGCGGTGACGGTCGGGGCGGTGGCGCCACCCAGCGACACCCAGGCGGTCGCGTCCTGCGATTCGCGCTTGATGAAGGTGTAGCCAGTCCTGTGCCAGGGCAGCACGGCGCTGGTCTTGTTGTCGAGGACCAGATCGCCGCGGTCGGTGCGTAGCATCAGCACCGCGTGGCCCTCGCCCTTCTCGTCGATCACCACCGTCATCCGCATCGCGCGCCGCGGCAGCCCGGCCTGGGCGAGCAGCTTGCGCTTGAGGAGCTGGAAATCCTCGCAATCGCCCGAGCCGTCCTCGGCGAGGTCCCAGCGGTCCGGCACGCCCCAGTGCTCCTGGTCGGTGACGGCGCGCAGCGAGGTGTTGACCTGGCGGTTGATGCCGGTGACCGTCTGCCACAGCCGCGGGGTCAGGGTGACCTGGGCCGGCTCGCTCGTGTCCACCGCGCATTCCGAGGCGTAGCGGGCGCAGAACTCGACCCAGCCGACGATCGGCCGGGCGTGGCCGAGATCCGGGGCGCCGGCGCTCGGCATCGGCAGGGCGGCGAGGGTCTGGGCCGCCGCCTCGTTGCCGTGGGTCGCCACCAGGGTCGCCGCGAGCATGCCGGCGCCGACCAGAACCCGCTTCACCTGCCGCCCGAAACCCGTGGTCATCTGTGCCATCCCCTTCGTTACGAAGGAGAATGGCCCCCGACCTGCTCGGCGGCGCTGAAATGGATCCGCGCAATTTTATCGATCTGGCCCGCCGCGGACCGGTCCCGCGGACAGCACCAAGACCTCGCTCAACTGGTCCGGCGCATTCGCCGGACCGCGTTAGGAGGTGGAATACCTTAACCGGACGTTCCGGGCTGGATCGGCGCCTGGTAGGACAGGCCCATGTCCCACGGGAAGTAGATCCAGGTGTCCTGGCTCACCTCGGTGACGAAGGTGTCGATGAGGGGCCGGCCGGCGGGCTTGGCGTAGACCGTGGCGAAGTGCGCCGCCGGCAGCATGGCGCGCACCACCTGGGCGGTCTTGCCGGTATCGGTGAGGTCGTCGAGGACGAGCACGCCGCGGCCCGTGCCGTCGCCGATCGCCCGGATGTTCGGCGCCACGTCCTTGAGCACCTTGAGAGCGCCCTGCTCCTGATAGTCGTGGTAGCTCGCCACGCACACGGTCTCGATCAGGCGGATGCCGAGCTCGCGCGCCACGATCGCGGCCGGCACCAGCCCGCCGCGGGTGATGCACACGATGGCCTCGAACGGGCCGGCGCCGGCGAGCCGCCAGGCCAGAGCTCGGGCGTCGCGGTGGAACTGGTCCCAGGAAACCGGGAAAGCCTTGTCGCTCGGGGAAGCCATGGTCGTTCAGGTCCGTTCGGCTTGCAGGCGCGCGAGCAGCGCCTCGATGTCGGTGCGTGCGGCAGCGAGCGCTTCCGGCTCGCGCCCGCGCACCACGATCTGATTGCGGAATCCCGCCGGCGTCATCGACGGGTAGGAGCCGATCGAGACGCCCGGATGCGCCTTGGCGATGGCCGAGAGGCCTTCGGCGTAGCCGCCCTCGGGCAGGTTGCCGGCCTCGATCGTCTCGGCCATCACCCGCGCGCCGGTCTTCAGCCGCGGGGCGACCGAATCGAGCATCGCCTGCATGATCGAGGGCACGCCCGCCATCACGATCACGTTCTCGATCATGAAGCCCGGCGCCTTCGAGATCGGGTTCTCGACCAGCTCGGCCCCGAACGGGATCCGGGCCATGCGCAGGCGGGCCTCGTTGAGGTCCTCCGGCTTGATACGCTCCAGCAGCATCGCCTTCGCCCGCGGATCGACGTCGATGCCGACGCCGACGGCCTCAGCCACGCAATCGGCCGTGATGTCGTCGTGCGTCGGGCCGATGCCGCCGGTGGTGAACAGGTAGGTGTAGCGGGCGCGCAAGGCGTTCACCGCCGCCACGATCTCCTCGGCCACGTCCGGCACCACCCGCACCTCGCGCAGGTCAATGCCCGAATTCGTCAGGTACTCGGCGATGTAGCCGATGTTCTTGTCCTTGGTGCGTCCGGACAGGATCTCGTCGCCGATGACCAGGATGGCGGCCGTGACCGGGGCGGGGCTGGCGTCTGGCATCTTGGGCGCTCTCTCGGCTGCCCGCCGGGCGGCGGCGGTTAGGGTTACGCCCGCCTTATCGCGGCGCCTCCCGCGGCTCAAGCGTGACACCAGGCCCTGCGCCGGTTAAGCGCCGGGAATGCCCATCGATTCGGTCCTCTCATGCGCTTCCCCGGCCCGCTGACCGAGGGGCGGTTGCTGCGCCGCTACAAGCGCTTCCTCGCCGATGTCGAGCTGGTCGATGGCAGCTTCGTCACCGCGCATTGCGCCAATCCGGGGGCGATGCTGGGTCTTGTCGCGCCGGGCCGGCCGGTGCTGCTCTCGCCCTCGACAAACCCGGCCCGCAAGCTCGCCTGGTCGTGGGAGCTGGTCGAGGCGGACCTGCCCGGCGGGCCGCAATGGGTCGGCATCAACACCGCCCGGCCGAACGCCCTGGTGGCCGAGGCCTTTCACAAGCGGCGCCTGCCGCCGCTTTCCGGCGCCACGTCCTGGCGGGCCGAGGTGGCGTATGGAAAAGCGAGCCGGGTCGATTTCCTCGCCGGCGACGCCGCCGGGCCGATCCACGTCGAGGTCAAGAACTGCCACCTGATGCGCGAGCCGGGACTTGCCGAGTTCCCCGATTGCGTCGCTGCGCGCAGCGCCCGCCACATGGACGAACTCGCCGAGGTGGTGCGCCAGGGCGGCCGCGCGATGGTGATCTGGGTGGTGCAGATGCGGGCCGAGCGCTTCTCGGTCGCCGGCGATCTCGACCCGGGCTTTCACGCCGCGTTCCGGCGCGCGCGGGCTGCGGGCGTGGCGGCGCACGCCTTCACCTGCCGGGTCGATCGCAGCGAGGTGACGATCGGAGAGGAGATTCCGATCGTCGCCTGAGGCGCTACCAGCGTCCCGGCCCCGCCTCGTCGTCCCAGTGCCGGTGGCGGTGCCAGGGCGGCGGACCGTCACGGTCGCCGCCGCGGTAGCCCGGGCCCTCGTCGCAGACCCGCACCCGGCGCACCACCTCGTCGCCGTAAGGATCGATGCGGCGCTTGACGAAGACCCGGCAGGCCTCCGGCGCCTGCACGAAGCGCGGCGGGGGAGGGGGCGGGGCGCGCCAATCGCTACGGCCCTCGAAGCGGGGCGGGGGATACTCGTCGAGGTCGGCGGCGGCGACCGGGCCCGCGAGGGCGAGGAGCGCGAGGGTGCCGAGGATCAGGGAACGCGCGGTCATGGGGGCGACCTTGTGGTTGGCGAATCCCGGCGGTCTCGACCGCCGGTCTGCCACCACTGTCGTGCCCGGCCGTTGAACCGCCGCTGAAGCCGGCGTTGTCGAACCGTCAGCTTCGCGGGCGGCGCCCCTACTTCGTTTCCGCCACCACGACCTTCGAGCGGCTGATGAAGGCGCGCGGGTCGGCGCCCTGGTGGCCGTAGAGGTCGCGGGTCACCGTCACGCTCTTCGCGCCCAGGCTCTTGCGGCACTCCTCCTTGACGAAGGTCTCGCCGAGCGGGGTCTCGTCGCCGGCGGGCTTGCCCTCGGTGCAGGCCCAGCCGTCCTCGCCCCAGTGGCCGCGGGCCTGGAGCCCGAGGAGATGGCCCTTCTTGCGCAGGTAGAGCGGCACCGCGTCGTCGGTCTCGATCACCAGCCCGGCGACCCGGGCGTCGCCGCCGACGAGCAGCGTCAGCCGGGCCGGATGCCCGCCGACCCGGGTGCCGTTGCGGGTGGTGCCGTCGGCGTAGGAAAAGCCGATGGCGTGGCGGCCCGCCGCGTCCGCCGGGCAGGCGCGCCAGTCGCCCCAGGCCGCCAGCGTGCGGGGCGGGCCCTCGCGGCAGGCGAGGTCGCCGTAGGCGTGGGGCGCGATCTCCGCGACCGGCATCCCGACCCGCAAATCGCGCAGGTCCGCGGCGTCGGGACCGGCGGCGAGCGCCGGCCCGGCGCAGAGGAGGGCGGCGAGCATGGCAAGTTCAGTGCGAGACGGCCGGGGCATCGGCGCCCTCCTTCTTGCGGTAGATGTCGCAGGCGCGGGACGTCGTGCCGAAGAACGCGGTGCATTCCTCGATCGTCGGGTCGCCCTTGCCCTTGAGCTGGGTGGTGACGTAGGTGGCGACCGCGTCGATCTCCGCCGGGCGCAGGAAGACCGCGGTCTCCGGCGGCATGCTCGTGCCCATGTCGGCTTTCAGCGAATCGTAGCACTTCACCGTCTCGTAGGCGCCGCGCAGGTGGTAGGGCATGCCGGTGCCGGGCCGGCCGCAGCGCACCACCTCGGCGACCTGATCCTTGTCGAGCTGCGTCTTGCGCAGCGACAGGGCGTCGCCGCCATAGCCGCCGCCGCCGCCGCCGTGCCACTTGTGGCAGCCCGAGCAGGCCTTCTTGAACACCGCGAGATCGCCCTCGCTCCCGCCGGTCCGGGCCGATTGGGCAAACGCCCCGCCCGAGGCGAGCGCGAGGCCGGCGACCAGCGCCGGCAACACCATTTTCCGCATCCGCATGAACCCCGTGAGCGGCGGGGCACTCTCGCGCCCCGCCCGAAAGGACGCCTGGTCAGAGCGCGAAGACGTAGAGCATCGAGCCGGTCTGGATGTTCTTCAGCTCCGGGGTCGAGTCGATGAACCACTTGTCCCAGGCGCCGCCGAGGCCGACCAGGATCGCCAGATACTGTTTGCCGTCGACCGTGAAGGTCATCGGGGGTGCGTTGACGCCGCTGCCGGTGCGGAACTCCCACTTCTTCTCGAGGGTCTTGGCGTCCAGCGCCATCACCCCGCCGCCGGGCTCGCCGGTGAAGACGAGGTCGGGCGTCGCCAGCATGCCGCCGAGCAGCGGGAACTGAGTCTCGTGCTTGCCGGCGACCTTGCCGGTCTTGACGTCGATCGCCGTCACGCTGCCGGTGATCCGGAACGGCTGGCTCGGCCCGCCGCCGGTGAAGAACTCCCGCGGCTTGAGGTTGGCTTGCGTCATCGCCTCGTGGCTGACGCGGTTGCAGCTCTCGATGACCGGGATGTACCAGTATTGCAGGTTCGGGTTGTAGGCGGTCGGCGGCCAGTTCTTGCCGCCCATGTTGCCCGGGCAGAAATCGGCGTTCTTGTTCTCGGCCGAGGGCGTCGCCGCCGGGTTGTAGCGCTGCACGTCCTTGTTCGGGTCGTACTCGAAAGGCTTGCCGGTGTCGGGGTTGATGCCCTTGGTCCAGGTCACCTTCTTGACGAACGGCGTCGCCCAGACGAACTGGCCGTTGGTGCGGTCGACGGCGTAGGCGTGGCCGTTGCGGTCGGCTTCGATGGCGAGCTTGCGGCCGCCGGCGTCGACCAAGAGGTTCTCCGACACGCTGTCGTAGTCGTAGGGGTCGTTCGGCGTGTGCTGGAAGTGCCACTTGATCTTGCCGGTCGTCGCGTCGAGGGCGAGCGTCGAGTCGGTGTAGAGGTTGTCGCCCGGACGGTAGGCGTTGTCCCAGTCCGGTCCCGGATTGCCGGTGCCCCACACGATGGTGTCGGTCTCCGGGTCGTAGGTGCCGGTGACCCAGGTTGAGCCGCCGCCGCTGACCGCGGCGTTGTTCGGGCCCTTCCAGGTCTCGTAGCCCGGCTCGCCGGGTCCCGGGATGGTGTGGGTCCGCCAGACCTCCTTCTCGGTCTTCAGGTCGGTGGCGGCGATCCAGCCGCGGATGCCGTACTCGGCGCCGCCGACGCCCGAGATCGCCATGCCCTTCACGATGAGCGGCGCGCCGGTGATCGTCTCGCCCTTGTCGGGATCGGCGACCTGGCGCTGCCAGGCGACCTGGCCGGTCTCCTTGTTGGTGGCGATCAGGCGCCCGTCGAGGGTGTGGCTGACCACCATGTCGCCCCAGAGCGCGACGCCGCGGTTGTTGACGCCGCAGCAGGCGACCGCGCCGGCCCATTCGCGGTCGGTCTTCGGGTCCATCTTCCAGACGAGCTTGCCCTCGCCGCCGCGGGTGTCGATCTTGTAGACCGAGCCCCACCCGTCGGTGACGTACATCATGCCGTTCTCGACGATCGGCGTCCCCTCGAGCCCGCCGTGGCTCCAGATGCCGCCGGATTCGATGCCGCCGAGCGCCATCGTCCAGGCGACCTTCAGGTTCTTGACGTTGTCCTTGTTGATCTGGGTCAGCGTCGAGTAGCGGTGGCCGGCGAAGTTCTTGTGGTGCTGGATCCAGTTGCCCTCCTCCTTGTCGGCGTTCAGCAGGCGCTCCTGCGTGACGCCGCCCTCGGCGGCGAGCGCCGGGAGGCTGAACGAGGCGCCGGCACCGAGCGCGGCAAGCGAGGTCGCGGCGAGGATGCGCCGCGCCGTACGGGACGTCGTCATGGTGGTCTCCTCCGGGCGGCCTTTTTTGGTCTGTCGTCGCCGCGGCGCGGGCCGTCTCGCGGTCGGGCGTGGAACTGACGTGATCGGAACGGCGCCGGCCTCACGGACCGGCGCGGACCTCCACCGGCACCTCGACGGATCCGGCCTTGCGGAAGCTCGCCGAGCAGGTGAAGCGCTCGCCCGCGGCGAGCGGCTGGCGGATCTGAAGCAGCATCACGTGCATGCCCTCCGGGGTGAGCGCGGTCTCGCCCGACGCCTTGACGGCGATGGTCTGGACCGGGCGCTTCGAAGGCGGACCTTCGCCGCCCTTGTCGACCGTGACCCGCTCGCTGAAGTTCGCGAACGGGCAGCGGAAGCGCACGAGCGAGTCGGCTTCGCCTGCGCGGTTCATCACCGTGAGGTGGAGGGGGACGTCCGACCCGACCTTCTCGGTGGGGGCGACGGAAGCATGCAGGACGTCGATGTCACCGGCCGTGGCCGGGACACAGCCTAGACACAAGGCAAAGGCCGCGCTGTTCATCCAGTAAAAGGCGCGCGTCTTCAGCGGCATGGCACTGCCGCCTCGGCGTCAAGGCGCGGCATGGATGCTGGCATCCATTCTCCTCCACGGTGATCAGCTTCGCCTTTTCGTGGCGAATTACGCATGAGGGTAGCCGGCGCCGGCACTCCGTCAAGATCCGGGATTAGCGTGCGGAGGAAAATCGTCCGCGACCGATGCACACGCACCTAGCGCCAAACCCCCTCCCGCCGGAGGTCGGACTGCGCTAGCTTGAAAGGTTTGCAAGGGCGAATCGGGAGAGTGGACGATGGCCGACACAGAGAATCCGGCGCCGGAGCGGGGCCGCTTCGACATCGCGGCGATCGCTGCCGCGCTGCCCGACAGTGCCACCACGATGCTGGTCGACACCTACCTGACCGATCGGCCGGCGGCGAGCGCCCGGGTGTTTCGCGTCTACCGGCCGACCCCGGCGCATTACCACGAGGGCTGCGATGAATACCTCTACGTGCTCTCCGGCCGCGGCACGTTCTGGATCGGCGATGACTCCGACGAGGCGGAATTCGGCCCGGGCCAGCTGCTGTTCTTCGAGCGCGGCGTGGTCCACGCGCTGCCGCGGCTCATCGAGGAACCCGTTGTGTTCCTCTCGGTCGACACGCCGCGGCGCGCGCCGACCGACGTGATCTTCATCGATCCCGCCACCGGGACGGCGCAGAGCTTCATGGCCCGCAACGCGACGAGGGCCAATCCGGCTTGACCGGCCCGTCCCAGGCCGCGATGCACGGGGCCTAACAACGGGAGGGATGAAGCATGGCGGGCGAGAGCAAGGTCGCGCTGGTCACCGGCGCGGCGCGGGGCATCGGTCTCGCGACGGCGCGGCTGTTCCTGGACGAGGGCTGGCGCGTCGCGCTCCTCGACATCGACGGCACGGCGCAAGGACAGGCCGTGGCGGCGCTCGACCGGCCCGACTACACCCTGGCGCTCGCTGCCGACGTCGCTGACCCGGACGCCGTGGCTCAGGCGGTCGCGGCCGTCGAGGCCCGGTTCGGCCGGCTCGACGCGCTGGTCAACAATGCCGGCACCGCGGTGTTCAAGCCGCTCCTCGACACCAGCCACGCCGAATGGTCGCGGGTGCTCGCCGTCAACCTCACCGGGCCGTTCCTATGCGTGCAGGCGGCGGCCCCCGTGATGGCGCGGGGCGGCGGGGGCGCGATCGTCAACATCACGTCGATCTCCGGCCAGCGCGCCTCGACCCTGCGGGTCGCCTACGGCACCAGCAAGGCCGCGCTCAAGCATCTGACGAAGCAGCAGGCGGTCGAGCTCGCCCACCTGAACATCCGGGTCAACGCCGTGGCGCCGGGCCCGGTCGACACCGCCATGGCCAAGGCGGTCCACAGCCCGGCGATCCGCGCCGATTACCACGACGCCGTGCCGCTCAACCGTTACGGCCTGGAGCGCGAGATCGCCGACGCCATCGTCTACCTGTGCGGGCCGCGGGCGAGCTACGTCACCGGCCAGACGCTCGCGGTCGATGGCGGCTTCGACGCCGCCGGGATCGGGCTGCCGACGCTTCGGCGCGACCTCGTCGCCCGCTGATGCGGCGGGAGCCTGCCACCTGCCGGGACTTTCTCGTGTTGTAATAACGTTACGCTCGGCGTGCCTCGTGTCAGGCGCGCCGAGTTTCCTCTTGCCAGCCCGCCAGCGCTCGCGTGAATGCAATGTTATACCATTCATGGGGGCGGGCATGGGCAAGGTGAGGTCGTTCGGGGCGGGTCCGGTGCTGCTGGCCGCGGTCGCGACGCTCGCGGGACCGGCCCGCGCCGAGGAGATCGCCCTCGACACGATCGACGTCGCCTCGCCGAGCCCGATCGCGGCGGTGCCGTCCGGCGGCGGAGCGGGGGCAGGAGCGGGGATTCCCGGCACCTTTCCGGTCGGGGTGCTGCCGGTCGTCACCACCACCTTCTCGCCGGTCACGGTGGTGACCCGCGAGGACATCGTGCGCCAGCAGCCGCGGACGCTGGGCGACGCCCTGTTCGACCGGCCCGGCCTGTCGGCCACCACCTACGCGCCGGGGGCGGCGAGCCGGCCGATCATCCGCGGCCTCGATACCAGCCGGGTGCGGATCCAGGAGAACGGCATCGGCGTCCACGACGTCTCGGATCTCGGCGAGGACCACGCCGTGCCGATCAACCCGCTCGTCGCCAACCGCATCGAGGTGATCCGCGGCCCGGCCTCCCTGCGCTACGGCAGCCAGGCGATCGGCGGCGTGGTCTCGGCGGAGAACAACCGCATCCCGACCCTCGTGCCGCCGAACGGCATCGCCGGGCAGGTGACCACGGGCTATTCCTCGGTCGATAACGGCCGCAACGCCGCCGCGACGGTGGATGCCGCCGGCCAGTCGGTCGCCTTCCACGCCGACGCGTTCAAGACCGCCGCCGACAGCTACGCGACGCCGCTCGGGATCCAGCGCAACTCGGCCAACGAATCGCAGGGTGGCGCGGTCGGGATGTCGTACCTGTTCGACCGCGGCTTCGTCGGCCTGTCGTTCAGCCACTACGACGCGCTCTACCAGATCCCGGGCGGCGAGGCCGCGCAGAGCCGCACCCGCCTCGACCCGACCCAGGACAAGCTCCAGGCCAAGGGCGAGTACCGCCCCCTCGACGGGCCGGTCGAGGCGATCCGGTTCTGGCTCGGCGGCTCGACCTACAGGCACAACGAGATCGGCATCGGCGGCGACGGGATCGACGGCATCCAGGCGACCTTCAAGAGCCGCGAGGCGGAAGGGCGGCTTGAGATCCAGCACGTGCCAGTGACGACGAGCCTCGGCACGCTCACCGGGGCGCTGGGTCTCCAGGCGGACCGGCGGCTGATCGGCACCTCGGGCGAGGCCGGCAGCCTGCTGGCGCCGACCGATTCGCGCAGCAACGCCGTCTACCTGTTCGAGGAACTGGCGCTGGAGCGCGGCCTGCGTCTCCAGGCGGCGGGCCGGATCGAGGGTGCGCGCTCCACCGGCACCGCGACGCTGTTTCCGGGCGACTACGTGCCCATCGACGGCGAGGACCCGCTCTCGTATGGCCGCCGCCGCCGCTTCGCCCCGAAGAGCGCGAGCTTCGGCGTGCTCCAGGACCTGCCCGACGGCTTCGTCGCGAGCCTGACCGGCCAGTACGTCGAGCGCGCGCCGTCGGCCTTCGAGCTCTATTCCCGCGGGCCGCACGACGCGACAGAGACCTTCGAGATCGGCGACCCGAACCTGAAGAAGGAGCGCGCCCGCACCATCGAGGCGAGCATCCGCCGCGCCGTCGGCCCGTTCCGCCTCGACGCCACCGGCTACTACACGCGCTACACCGGCTTCATCTACAAGCGCCTGACCGGCCTTCGCTGCGGCGACGATTTTTCGAGTTGCGGCAGCGACGACGAGCTGGCCCAGGTCGTCTACTCGCAGCAGAACGCCACCTTCGCCGGAGCCGAGATCGGCTCGCAGCTCGACCTTCTGCCCGTCGGCAACGGATTCGCCGGCATCGAGGCGCAGTACGACTTCGTGCGCGCGACCTTCGACGACGGCACCTATGTGCCGCGCATCCCCCCGCACCGGGTCGGCGGCGGCGTATTCCTGCGGGCGGAGGGCTGGTACGCGCGGGTCAACCTGCTCCACGCCTTCGCCCATACCGAGACCGCGCCCTACGAGACGCGCACGCCCGGCTACGACAACCTGCGGGCGGAGGTCAGCTACACCAAGGCCTTCGATCCGGCGGTGACCGGCTGGAGCGAGGTGACGCTGGGCGTGCAGGGCACGAACCTGCTCAACGACGTCATCCGCAACTCGGCCTCGTTCAAGAAGGACGAGATCGTGCTGCCGGGGCGGAACGTACGGGTTTTCCTGACGGCGCGGTTCTAAAAGGCAAAAAGATATTGGAACCAAGGTTTTGAGGCAAAGTGCGTCCCCATCTCCAGGCGATGCCGGGCTTGCCCGGTATCGCTGCAAGGTGTGGGAGAGGGGTGAGGGTGACACGCTGCAGTGTAAAGCACTGAGCGTCGAGCTGGCAGCACAACGGACTGAGCTTTGCTCAGGACCGTAGCACCCTCACCCCCGGCCCCTCTCCCACAAGGGAGAGGGGATCCCGCGCCCTAATAGTTCAGCATGATGCTTTTGCAGCATTGAGCGTCACCCCTTCTGCGGCCGCAAAACGCCATCGGTGGTCTTCGGGTCCGGCGCGGGCGTCGTCGGCCTCACCGTCCCTGTCGAGTCCGCGTCGCCAGGGCGGACGCGCTCGGGCAGGGTCTCGCGGGGCGGCGGCATGTTGGGGGTCTGCTCGCGGCTGCGCTGCGGCGTGTCCGTGACCTGGGCCACGACCGGCGAGGCGGCCAGGACGGCGAGCAGGATGAGGCGGCTGGTGCCCCTGGTCATCGGGCTCTCCTCCGGAAGATGTCGTGCGATCTTGGAAGAATAATCGCCGCGCGCCGAATCCGGTTCCCGGCCGGATCAGCGCAAGGCCAGCATCCCGATTACCGCGTCCCCGGCCATCCGCTTGTGGCGGGCGCGCAGAGCCGGCGCGTCGAGGTCGAGGGAAAAGATCGCCCCGAAGGTATGGCGGTTCGAGACCCGGAAGAAGCACAAGGCGCTGATCATCAGGTGCACGTCGAGGGGATCGACGTCGGCGCGAAACAGGCCCTCGCGCTGCCCGCGGGCGATGATGTCGGTGATGGTCTGGATCACCCCGAGATTGAGCCCGCGGATCGTCTCCGAGCCCGACAGGTGCTCGGCCCGGTGGATGTTCTCGATCGTCACGAGGCGGATGAAGTCCGGATGGGCCTCGTCGTACTCGAAGGTGAACTCGACGAGCCGGCGGATCGCCTCGACGGGGCCGAGGTTGCCGAGGTCGAGGTCGGCCTCGACCTGGCGGATGTCGGCGTAGGCCTTCTCCAGCACCGCGAGGTACAGGCCCTCCTTGCCGCCGAAATAGTAGTAGATCATCCGCTTCGAGGTGCGGGTGCGCTCCGCGATGGCATCGACCCGCGCGCCGCTGAGCCCGAAGGCGGCGAATTCCTCGGTCGCGACCGCCAGGATGTCGGCCTTGGTCCGCTCGGGATCCTTGGTGCGGGAGGGGCGGGGCGTGGCGGCGTCCATGATCCAACAGTGATGGGCGGCGGGATGGCGCTCGGCTCTACCATCCCGGCCGCCCCGGCGCACCGGTTCAGGCGAGCTCGTCGCCCAGCACCTCGCGGGCCCAGCGGAAGGCGCCGTTCGCCGCCGGCACGCCGGCATAGATCGCGGTCTGGATCAGCAGCGCCTGCAACTCCGGGATCGTGACGCCGTTGCGCAGGGCCGGGCGGACATGGAGCTTGAACTCCTCCTCGCGGCCGAGCGCCACCATCATGGCCAGCGTCACGAAGGAGCGGGTCTTCCACGGGATGCGCGGATCGCCCCAGACCTCGCCCCAGGCGGTGCGGGTGATGAAGTCCTGCCACGGCCCGGCGAAGCCGCCCGCCGCGGCGAGCGAGCGCTCGACATGGGCGTCGCCGAGCACGCTCTTGCGGTTGCTGAGCCCGGACTCGAACGCCACCGCGCCGGTCGCCGTGTCGGGCGCCTCGCGGTGCCGGTCGAGGAAGCCGAGGAGATGGGCAGCGGTGGCGGCCGGCTGCTCGACCGAGAGGAGGTGGGCGGCGTTCGGCAGCACCACCAGCTCGGCGTGGCGGATGCCGTCGCAGATCTCCTGCGCCATGGCGGGCGGCGTCGCCGGATCGTCGCGCCCGGCAATCACCAGGGTCGGCGAGGTAATGCGGCCGAGCACTGGGCGCAGGTCCATGCGGCCGATGGCGTTGCAGCAGACCGCGTAGCCGGCCGCATCGGTGCCGGTGAACTGCGCGCGCACCGGCGCCACCGCGTCGGGGGAGGCGGCGGGAAAGTCGGGCGTGAACCAGCGGGTCATCGTCGCCTCGACGATCGCCGCCGTGCCCTTCGCCCGCACCAACTCGGCGCGCTCGTTCCACGACGCCTCGCTCGGCATGACGGCGGCGGTCGCCATCAGGGTCAGGCTGATGACCCGGTCGGGATGGCGGCTCGCCGCCGCCTGGCCGGTCATGCCGCCGAGCGACAGCCCGACCACGTGGGCGCGGGGGAGGGCGAGTGCGTCGAGGAGGCCGATCAGGTCCTCGGCCAGGTCCGCGACCTCGATCTGCGCGTCGCGCACCTGCGAGGCGCCGTGTCCGCGGGTGTCGTAGCGCAGCACCCGGTAGCGGCCGCGCAAGTGCGGCACCAGCGGGTCCCACATCGCCAGCGAGGTGCCGAGCGAGTTCGAGAAGACCACCACCGGCGCGCCGCTCGGGCCGGAGAGCTCGTAGTTCAGCAGGGTGCCGTTGGCCTCGATCTGGGGCATGGGAACCTCGATTACGCGGAATGCAGGAAGGTGGCGAGGCGCGAGACCTCGGCGAGTGCCCGGTCGGCGGTGCGGGCCCCGGCGCGGATCGCGGGCCCCAAGTCGAAGGCGGCATCGAGATCGGCGCCGGCCGCCTCGGGCCGGGCGCCCAGAACCTCGTGGAGCGAGCCCTTGCCGTCGCGCACCGCGCCGGCAGCCTCCTCGACCAGGGCGTAGGCCGCCTTGGCGCCGATGACCGGGCCGAGCCGGCTCGCGGCGGCATCGGCGAAGAGCAGGCCTTGCGTCAGGTCGAGGTTGCGCTGCATCCGGTCGGGATCGGGCACCAGCCCCTGCGCGAGGCCCCGCGCCTCGCGAAGCGCGCCGGAAGCGAGGCCGAACAGGGTCGGCAGGGCGTGCCATTCGGCGTGCCAGGCGCCGGCCGGGCGCTCGTGCGCCGCCGCCATCCCGTCGAGGAGCGTGAGGCTCACGCCCTTGGCGGCGCCGAAGGCGGAGAGGATCACCGTCGAGGAGACGGGGTTGCGCTTGTGCGGCATCGCCGAGGAGCCGCCGCGGCCCGGTACGTAGGGCTCGGCCACTTCCCCGACCTCGGTGGTGGCGAGATGCGCCACGTCGGTGGCGAACTTCGCGAGCGCGCCCATCATGAGGGCGAGCCAGGCACCGGTCTCGGCGATGCGGGCGCGCCGCGTGTGCCAGGGCGCGAGGTCCGGGTGCAGGCCGAGCGCGGCGGCGAATCCGTCGCCGACGGCCTCGGCCTTCTCGCCGAGGCCCGCCAGCGTGCCGACGGGACCGCCGAGGGAGGCGGTGAGCACCCGCTCGCGCAAGGCCGGCAGGAGGGCAGCCACCTCGGCGATGCCGAGCGCCCAGATCGCCGCCTTGAAGCCGAAGGTGACGGGTGCGGCGTGCTGGCCGTAGGTGCGCCCGACGCACGGGGTCTCGCGGTGCTGGCGGGCGAGCGTCGAGAGCCCGTCGAGGATCGCCTTCAGGTCGGCCGCGACGAGGTCGAGGGCGTCGCGGACCTGGAGCACCAGGGCGGTGTCGGCGATGTCCTGGGTGGTGGTCGCCTTGTGGAAGGCGGGCTCCAGCTCGGGCGGCAGGGCCCCCTGCACCGCCTTGACGAACGGGATCACCGGCACGCCCGACACGGCGGTGCGCCGGCCAAGCGCGGCGGGATCGAGCGCGGTCGAACTGACCGCCTCGATGGCGGGGCTCAGCGCGGCCGGCACCAGGCCGGCCTCGGCTTGCGCCCGGGCGAGGGCCGCCTCGGCCCGCAGCATCGCCGCCACCCGGGCCTCGTCGGCGAAGACGGCGCGCATCGCGTCCGTGGCAAAGAGGGGCCCGAGCAGGGCGGAGTCGAGGGCCGAGAGCGTCATCGGGTTCAGGCCGCGGGCGCGAGGTGGAGAAGGGCGCGGGCCTCCGCCGGCGTCGCGACCTTGCGGTTGTTCCGCGTCACCATCTCGGCGGCGAGCGAGACGAGCTCGGCGTTGCTTGCCGCCAGCCGATCCTTGGTGACCCGGATGTTGTCTTCCAGCCCGGTCCGCACCGCGTCCGCCCCGCGGGCGAGGGCCCAGCCCATCACCCGGGCCTGCTCGCGGCCGATGCCGGCCGCGGTCCAGGTCGCGCCCGGGATCACCCGGCGGGTCTCGGCGAGCAGGATGTCGAGCAGGTGCTCGTCGGCCGGCATCGCGTTCTTCACCCCCATCACGAACTGCACGTGCGGGTGGGCGTCCATCAGCCCCTCCTCGATCAGCCGCTTGGCGCCGTGGATGTGGGAGAGGTCGAAGATCTCGATCTCGGGCCGGATGCCGTGCTTATGCATCGAGCCGGCGAGGTCGTTCACCAGGGTGGCGTGGTTCTCGTAGACGATGCTCGGGAAGTTGACCGAGCCGGTCGAGAGCGAGGCCATGTCGGGCCGGTGGACCAGCGAGAGGCCGCGCGCGCTCGGATCGCGGCCGCGGCCGCCGGTCGAGAACTGCACGATCATCCCGGGGCAGTGCTTGCGCACGCCTTCCTGCACGGCCGCGAACTTGTCGGGGTCGGAGGAGGGGGATTCGTCGTCGTTGCGGACGTGGATGTGGACGAGGGTGGCGCCGGCCTCGAAAGCCTGGTGCGTCGACTCGATCTGCTCGGCGACGGTGGTGGGCACCGCCGGGTTGTCCTTCTTGCGTGGGACCGAGCCGGTGATCGCGACGGCGATGACGACGGGGTTCATGGCGTTCTCCTTAGTTGTTGCTGTCGTGAGGGAATGTCGATTTGATCGATGCTGATGCCGAGGAAAGCGCGGGATCCCCTCTCCCGTGTGGGAAAGGGGTAGGGGTGAGGGTGACACGGTTCCGGATCGATCTCCGACCGTTACGCAACCAGCACCACGCTCAGCGCTTCACACTGCACCGTGTCACCCTCACCCCCGGCCCCTCTCCCACACGGGAGAGGGGAGACGCGCCTCACCTTTATTCGGATGAGTCGAGTGGCAATCGGGTAGAAAAAATTTACACGTCGAAGAAGACGGTCTCGTTCGGCCCTTGCAGGTAGATGTCGAACACGTAGACCGTCTTCCCGTCCCGCTCCTCGCGTTTCGCCAGGAGGCCGTCGCGCAGGGGACCGCGCTCGACGAGGTTCAGCACCGGGTCGGCGGCGTTCGCCTCGGTCTCGTCCGCGAAGTAGAGCCGGGTCTGGAGGCCGACATTGATGCCGCGGGCGGCGATCCAGACGTTGATGTGCGGCGCCATCGGGCGGTGGCCTTTTCGGCCGTCGACCGGGCCGGGCTTCACCGTCTCGAAGAACCACAATCCGGTGTCGAAGTCGGAACCGGTGCGGCCCCACCCCCGGAACGTCTCGTCGAGAGGCTTGCCCTCCTGGCGGTCGGCCGGGTGGTTGTAGCGGCCTGCAGAATTGGCCTGCCAGATCTCGATGAAGGCGTCGCGCACGAGCGAGCCGGCGCCGTCGAGGACGCGGCCCTCGATCCGGATACGCTCGCCCTTGGTGTCCGGGCCGGCGAGCACGTTGGAGAAGTTGGTCTCGAAGATGTCGAAGCCGGCCTGGTGCGGGATCAGCCCGATATGGACGTAGGGGCCCGCGGTCTGGGACGGCGTCTCCTGGAGACGGACGGGAAGCGGCTGGACCATCGTCAGTTCCCCTGGAGCTTGTTCTCAAACAAGGTCTGCTGGCGGCCGCGCAGCACGATGTCGAACTTGTAGGCGAGCATGTCGAGCGGCACCGCGGCGTTGATGTCGAGGGGCGCGATCAGCCGCTCGGCGGCCGAGCGGTCGGGAATCCCGAGCACCATCGGGTCGCGCCAGATCAGGGGATCGCCCTCGAAGTACATCTGGGTGATCAGGCGCTGGGCGAACCCGGTGCCGAACACCGAGAAGTGGATATGCGCCGGGCGCCAGGAATTCAGGAAGTTGCGCCAGGGATAGGGCCCGGGCTTGATCGTGCGGAAGTAGTAGAAGCCGTTCTCGTCGGTGATCGTCCGGCCGCAGCCGCCGAAATTCGGGTCGATCGGCGCGAGGTAGCGGTCGTTGCGGTGGCGGTAGCGCCCGCCCGCATTGGCCTGCCAGAACTCGACCAGGGTGTGGGGGATGCCCCGGCCGTTCTCGTCGCGGACGTGGCCGTGGACGAAGATCCGCTCGCCGATCGGCTCGCCCTCGCGGGCGTAGTTGAGGATCAGGTCGTTGTCGAGCGGGCCGAGCTCGGAATGGCCGAAGGCCGGGCCGGTCACCTCCGACAGGGAGGATTGCAGCGACAGCATCGCGCGGCGCGGCGAGCGCAGCACGCTGGTCTTGTAGTCCGGCGTGAAGGCCGGCGGGTGGATCGAGCGGTCCCTCTGCAGGAACTCGCTGTCGGCGTGGGTCATCGTTTCCTCCTGTGCGCTCCTCGTCGGAGGCGGTTCGTGCGAGGGTGATCCTCGGCGGCTCTTTCACGGCCCGTTCGACGCACCCGCGGGACTTACCACCGTCGCGGGGGGCGGGCCATTTCAAGGCGTCACCCGGACGTGACCCCGGTCCGGTCGGCGATCCGGCCGCCGAGCGCCCCGAGATACTCGGAGAAGGCGCCGACCGAGGACAGCTCGGCGGCGGCGGAGAGCAGGTCCGGCGCGATGGCGTCGCGCTGCGACTCGGTCAGGCGCAGGCTCGGGCCGGCGACGCTGAGGTTGCCGATCGCCCGGCCGGTCTGCGGATGGACGATGTTGGCGGCCATCGCGGCCGCCCCCGGGGTATTGGTGTCCTGCACCCAGGCGTAGCCCCGGGCGCGGGCCTCGTTCACCAGCGCCATCAGGGCGGCGACCGTGCGCGGTGCGTTCGGTCCGCATTCCTCGGGCGTGCCGAGGCCCTGGCGCATGACGAGGCTCAAGGCCTCCTCGTCGGTGAGGCTCGCCAGCCACGCGATGCCGGTGGACGAGGTCGAGAGCCGCGCCTCGGCGCCCATGTCGCCGTCGTAGCGCAGGCCCGTGCGGGCGCCTTGCGCCTTCGCCACCCAGACGAGGCGCGGGTAATCGACCACCGCGAGCCGCGCGAGCTCGCCGCTGAGGTCGGCCAGCCGGTTGAGCACCGATTGCGCCACGTCGACGACGCCGGTGCGCGAGAGATGCTTGAGGCCGAGCGTCGCGAACTTGGTGGTGAGAAGATAGCGGCCGGTCTCGCCGTCCTGCACGACGTAGGCGTGCTCGGCGAGTTCGGCGAGCAGCCGGTGCGCGCCGCTCTTCGGGATATCCAGCGTCTCGGCGATGGTCTGGAGCGGCAGCCCGCGCGGATGGTTCGCGAGGAGTTCCACCAGGTCCAGGGCGCGCCGCAGCAGGGAGCCGGCCATCTGTCGTGCTCAGGTCTCGCGTCCGCAAATCTGGAACGCGGTTCTGGATTTGAACGGAGTTCCGGTCTAAGTCAAGACTCGGTGACGCGACGGGGGAGGCGGCGCATGCGCGGCGGCACGGGCCTGCGGGAGACGGGCCAGCGGGAGACCCTGACCGGCATCGCCCTGATGGTGAGCGCGGTTGCGGGCTTTGCTTCCATCGACGCCTCGGCGAAGTTCCTGAGCGGGTCGATGAGCCCGATGCTGATCGTGGCGGTGCGCTACCTCGTCAGCTTCGTGATCGTGGCAGGCTTCCTCGCCGCGCGGCGCGACATCGTCGGTCTGATGCGCACGCGAAAGCCCGGGCTCCAGGTGCTGCGCTCCCTGTGCCTGGTCACCGCCACGATGTGCTCGTTCGTGGCGCTCCGCTACCTGCCCCTGGCCCAGGTCACCTCGATCACCTTCGCCTCGCCCCTGGTGGTGGCGCTGATCGCCGGTCCCCTCCTCGGAGAGCGGGTCGGCTGGCGGCGGGCGGGCGCGGTGCTGGTCGGCTTCTCGGGCGTCCTGGTGGTGAGCCGTCCGGGCGTCTCGGGGATGCATCCGGCGGCGTTGCTCGCGGTGGTGACCGCCCTCGTCAACGGCGTCTACATCGTGGTGACGCGGATGCTCGCGGCCCACGATCCGCCCGAGACCACGATGTTCTATACCGGCCTCGTCGGCTCGGTGCTCACCGCGCCGTTCCTGCCGTTCCTGTGGGAGACGCCGTCCGAGCCCTCGACCTGGCTCGGCATCCTCTCGGTCGGCTTCTTCGGCGCGCTCGGGCATTGGCTGCTGATCCTGGCGCATCGCCGGGCGCCGGCCTCGACGCTGGCGCCCTTCGCCTACGCCCACCTGCTCTGGGCGGTGCTCCTCGGCTTCCTGGTCTTCGGCCACCTGCCGGACCACTGGACGATCATCGGCGGCGCGGTGGTGGCGGCCTCGGGGCTGTACCTGCTCTACCACGAGCGCCCGCCGGTCACGCCGCCGGGGGAGGAGGGGGCGGTGTGATGCCGTCCGCGGAACAGGGCCTTCCTATTTAAGAAAGAAGCGCTGGTTTCTCCTCTCCCCGCGGGCGGGGAGAGGGCTGCGCTCCCGTCCAGGGAGTGCAGCGAGCCCGCAGGGCGAGGGTGAGGGGGTGTTTCCGGAGGAGCCTCACGCGGCGAGACCCCCTCACCCTCGCTCCGGCTGCGCCTCCGCTTGCCGCGTCTCCTGAACGGAGACACGGCCCTCTCCCCGCCCGCGGGGAGAGGAGAAGGCCCGCGTTCCTCCTCCAACGGTCAGCCCTGTGCCCGCCGCGCCAACGCCAAGAACTCCTCCACCTCCGCCTCCGTGGTCGAGAAGGCGGTGATCAGGCGGATCATCCGCTCGCCCTCGCGAACCCTCTCCCCGGCCGGCAGGCTGCGGCTCGCCCAGTCGTAGTAGACCGCCCCGCCCCGGCGAAGGGCCGCGTCGAGCCCGGCCGGCAGGATCGGGAAGAGCTCGTTGCCCCGGACCGGCCAGGCCAGGCGTACCCCCGGGATCTCGGACAGACCTGCGGCGAGGCGCGCCGCCATCCGGTTGGCGTGGGCGGCGTTCTCGAGCCAGTGGTCGCCCTCGAGGTAGGCGTCGAGCTGGGCGGCGAGGAAGCGGCCCTTCGACAGGATGTGGCCGGCGCGCTTGCGGCGGAAGTCCAGCGTCTCGGCGAGGTCGGGGCGGAAGACCAGGATCGCCTCCGCGGCGAGCGCGCCGTTCTTGCTCGCCCCGAACGACAGGACGTCGATGCCGGCGCGCCAGGTCATCTCGGCGGGCGAGCAGTTTAGGGACACGAGGGCGTTGGCGAAGCGCGCCCCGTCCAGGTGGACGGTCAGCCCGTGGGCATGCGCGATGCGGGCGAGGCCCGAGATCTCCTCGACCGTGTAGACCTGCCCGCTCTCGGTGAGCTGCGACAGGGTGAGCGCGCGGGGCGGCATCTGCTTCACGTGCCGGGTCAGGCCGGAGAGGAACGCGTCGAGGGTGTCCGCCTCGATCTTGCCGCCGGTGCCGGGGAGGCCGTGCAGCTTGGCGCCGTGGGTGTAGAATTCCGGCGCGCCGCACTCGTCCTCCATCACGTGCGCCTCCTCGTGGCACACGCACAGGCCGAAGGGCGGCACCATCACCGAGAGGGCGAGCGCGTTGGCCGCGGTGCCGGTGGCGACCGGGAAGACCGCGAGCTCGGGATGATCGAACACTGCGCGGAAGCGCGGGGTGAGCCCGAGCGTCAGCGGGTCGGCGCCGTAGGCCGGCATCGCCCCGCCGTTATGGCGCACGATCGCCTCCAGGACCGGGGCGCTCGCCCCCACCACGTTGTCGCTTGCGAAGTTCATCGGCCTGCCTGTCCCCGAACGATGTTCCCGGCATCATGACGGGAAGGAGGGGCCGGGGCGAGGCGTGCCGGCTCATGGCCCTCATGTGCGGCCGGCCGCGTTTCACGGGGGAAAAATGCGCGCTCCCGCCCGGATTCGGTGTTTCGTTGCGAGGCCCGTCCGCGAAACGCAAGAAAAGCACAAGCCGGGACGGAATGGCCTCTTGCTGGAGCGATTGAAATCTGGCAGGTTCCGCGAGTTAGGACAGTACCGCTGTCCCATTTTCCCGGTCGGGCCCCGCGCCCCCGGGTCGCAAGGGCGCTGGCTTGTGGCTTGCACGATAGCCAAACGAGATACCAAACGCGCCGCCATTCGGGCGGTGCGGGCGCACGCGGGCTGAACACCAGCCTGCCGGGCGCTCGCGAGGTGCGGGCGCTCCCTTCGCGAGACGCGACCGACCCTCCCGCGGACCAAAGAACACGAAGGCAGGCGGCCGTGCCCTCGGCCGGCCGGCCCGCGGCGTCCCTCTCGGCCGTCCGCACCACTTTGCCCGCCCGACGAGGCGGGTATACCTGCCTGAGCGGCGGGTCTGCCTCTGCGGCAGGCAGGCCTGCCCTTGCGGCAGGCAATTGCTTCCGGCCCTTGCGCGGATTGGCGCATCGGCCACCAAAGACACGAACCAGCGCGCGCGTTCCGCGAGCCGAACCGAAGACCGGACCTTGGGAGACCAGACGATGAGCGGCACCGACCAGTCCCAGTCCTCCACCCGCGGGCAGGCCGTTCCCGCCCTCGTCGTGCGCGATCCGGCCCTGCCGGCGCGCCAGGGCCTCTACAACCCGGGCAACGAGAAGGATGCCTGCGGCGTCGGCTTCATCGCCGACATGCACAACCGTCAGACCCACGCCATCGTCCAGCAGGGCCTCCAGATCCTGGAGAACCTCGACCATCGCGGCGCCGTCGGCGCCGACCCGAAGATGGGCGACGGCTGCGGCATCCTGGTGCAGGTCCCGCACGGCTTTTTCGCGGCGGAGGCCGAGCGCCTCGGCATCAAGCTGCCGGAGGCCGGCCATTACGGCGTCGGCCAGCTCTACATGCCGCGCGACGAGAAGGGCTTCAAGCTCGTCGAGGGGATCGTCGAGAAGGCGATCGCCGACGAGGGCCTGACGCTCCTCGGCTGGCGCGACGTGCCGGTCGATCCCTCCGACCTCGGCGAGAGCGTGAAGGCGAGCGAGCCGCGCCACCGCCAGGTGTTCATCGGCCGCCCGGCGTCGAGCGCCGACCAGGACGCCTTCGAGCGCCGGCTGTTCCTCGTCCGCAAGGTGATCTCGAACGCCGTCTACACCCTCAAGGACGAGCGGCTGAAGGAGTTCTACCCGGTCTCCCTGTCCTCGCGCACCATCGTCTACAAGGGCATGGTGCTGGTGAACCAGCTCGGCCACTACTACCTCGACCTGAAGGACGAGCGCTTCGTCTCGGCGCTCGCACTCGTGCACCAGCGCTTCGCCACCAACACCTTCCCGACCTGGCGCCTGTCGCACCCCTACCGGATGGTGGCCCATAACGGCGAGATCAACACGCTGCGCGGCAACGTCAACTGGATGGCGGCACGCCAGGCCAGCGTCGATTCGGAGCTGTTCGGCAACGACATCTCGAAGCTGTGGCCGATCTCCTACGAGGGCCAGTCCGACACCGCCTGCTTCGACAACGCGCTCGAGTTCCTCGTCCAGGGCGGCTACCCGCTCGCCCACGCGATGATGATGCTCGTGCCCGAGGCCTGGGCCGGCAACCCGCTGATGAGCGAGGAGCAGCGCGCCTTCTACGAGTACCACGCCGCCCTGATGGAGCCGTGGGACGGCCCGGCCGCGCTCTGCTTCACCGACGGCCGCCAGATCGGCGCCACCCTCGACCGCAACGGCCTGCGCCCCGCCCGCTACCTCGTCACCGATGACGGGCTCGTCGTGCTCGCTTCCGAGATGGGCGTGCTGCCGATCCCGGACGAGAAGATCGTCTCGTCCTGGCGCCTGCAGCCGGGCCGGATGCTGCTGATCGACCTCGAGAAGGGCCGCATCGTCTCCAACGAGGAGATCAAGAGCGAGCTCGCCGCCGCCCACCCCTACAAGGAGTGGCTGAAGCGCACCCAGATCGTGCTCGAGGACCTGCGTCCGGTGCAGCCGCGCGAGTCGCGCACCGACGTGTCGCTGCTCGATCGCCAGCAGGCCTTCGGCTACACCCAGGAGGACCTGAAGCTCCTGATGCAGCCGATGGCCGTGACCGGCCAGGAGGCGGTCGGCTCGATGGGCACGGACACGCCGCTCTCCGCGCTCTCCGACAAGCCCAAGCTCCTCTACACCTACTTCAAGCAGAACTTCGCGCAGGTGACGAACCCGCCGATCGACCCGATCCGCGAGGAGGCCGTGATGAGCCTCGTCTCGTTCATCGGGCCGCGTCCGAACATCCTCGACCTGGAGGGCACCTCGCGCAAGAAGCGCCTCGAGGTGCGCCAGCCGATCCTGACCAACGCGGACCTCGAGAAGATCCGCTGCATCGGCCATTTCGAGGACCGCTTCGACACCAAGACCCTCGACATCACCTACCCGGCCGAGACCGGCGCCCAGGCGATGGACGGCGCGCTCGATCGCCTGTGCGACCGGGCCGAGGCCGCGGTGCGCGGCGGCTACAACATCATCGTGCTCTCCGACCGTGCCGTTGGCCCGGACCGGATCCCGATCCCGGCGCTGCTCGCCACCGCATCGGTGCACAACTACCTGATCCGCAAGGGGCTTCGCACCTCGGTCGGGCTCGTGCTCGAATCGGGTGAGCCGCGCGAGGTGCACCATTTCGCGTGTCTCGCCGGCTACGGCGCCGAGGCGATCAACCCCTACCTCGCCTTCGAGACGCTGATCGCGATGAAGGACGAGCTGCCGCCGGAACTTACCGACGACGAGATCGTCTATCGTTACATCAAGTCGATCGACAAGGGTCTGCTCAAGGTGATGTCCAAGATGGGCATCTCGACCTACCAGTCCTATTGCGGCGCGCAGATCTTCGACGCGATCGGCCTGAACTCGACCTTCGTCGAGCGCGACTTCTTCGGCACGGCGACCACCATCGAGGGCATCGGCATGGCCGAGATCGCCGAGGAGACGGTGCGCCGTCACCGCGACGCCTTCGGTGATTCGCCGGTCTACCGCACCGCCCTCGACGTCGGCGGCGAGTACGCCTACCGCCTGCGCGGCGAGGCCCATACCTGGACGCCCGACACCGTCGCGACGCTCCAGCACGCGGTGCGGCTCAACCTGCCCGACCGCTATCGCGCCTACGCCAAGATGGTGAACGAGCAGGAGAACCACCTCAAGACCATCCGCGGCCTGTTCCGGATCAAGAGCGCGGCGGAGATCGGCCGGACGCCGGTCGAGATCGACGCGGTCGAGCCGGCGGTCGAGATCGTCAAGCGCTTCGCCACTGGCGCGATGTCCTACGGCTCGATCTCGAAGGAGGCGCACGAGACCCTGGCGATCGCCGTCAACTCGTTCGGTGGGCGCTCGAACTCGGGCGAGGGCGGCGAGGAGCGCGAGCGCTACCGGCCGCTGCCGGACGGCCGCTCGCGCCGCTCGGCGATCAAGCAGGTGGCCTCGGGCCGCTTCGGCGTCACGGCGGAGTACCTCGTCAACGCCGACATGATGCAGATCAAGGTAGCGCAGGGCGCCAAGCCCGGCGAGGGCGGCCAGCTGCCCGGCCACAAGGTCGACGCCAAGATCGCCAAGGTCCGGCACTCGACGCCGGGCGTCGGCCTGATCTCGCCGCCGCCGCACCACGACATCTACTCGATCGAGGATCTGGCCCAGCTGATCTTCGACCTCAAGAACGTCAACCCGGCGGCCGAGGTCTCGGTCAAGCTGGTGGCGGAGGTCGGCGTCGGCACGGTGGCGGCCGGCGTCGCCAAGGCGCGCGCCGACCACATCACCATCTCAGGGTTCGACGGCGGGACGGGTGCGGCGCCGCTGACCTCGATCAAGCACGCGGGCGGTCCCTGGGAGATCGGTCTCGCCGAGACCCAGCAGACCCTGGTGCTCAACCACCTGCGCGGCCGGGTGGCGCTCCAGGCCGACGGCGGCATCCGCACCGGCCGGGACGTGCTGATCGCGGCCTTGCTCGGCGCCGACCAGTTCGGCTTCTCGACCGCGCCGTTGATCGCGGCCGGCTGCATCATGATGCGCAAGTGCCACCTCAACACCTGCCCGGTCGGCGTCGCGACCCAGGATCCGGTGCTGCGCAAGCGCTTCAAGGGCACGCCCGAGCACGTCATCAACTACTTCTTCTTCGTCGCCGAAGAGGTCCGCGAGTTGATGGCGTCCCTCGGCGTCGCCAAGCTCGACGACCTCGTCGGCCGCTCGGAATACCTCGACAAGCTCGCGGCGATCTCGCACTGGAAGGCCAAGGGCCTCGACTTCACGCGGCTGTTCCACAAGCCTGACGTGCCGGACACGGTCGCGCTCCGCCACGTCGACACCCAGAAGCACCCGATCGACCAGGTCCTCGACCGGCGGCTCATCTCGGCAATCGGCGACGCAATCGAGACTGGCGTGGCGGTGACCGTCGAGGACACGATCCGCAACTCCGACCGGGCCGCGGGAGCGATGCTCTCGGGCGCCGTCGCCAAGGCGCACGGCCACGAGGGGCTGCCGGACGACACCTTGACGGTGAAGCTCACCGGCACCGCCGGCCAGAGCTTCGGCGCCTGGCTCGCCGCCGGCGTGACGCTCAGCCTGACCGGCCACGCCAACGACTACGTCGGCAAGGGCCTGTCGGGCGGCAAGCTGATCATCCGGCCCTCGGATGCCCTCGGCTCGCCGTCGGACCGGACCATCATGGTCGGCAACACCGTGCTCTACGGTGCCATCGCCGGTGAGGCCTACATCCGCGGTGCGGCCGGCGAGCGCTTCGCGGTACGCAACTCGGGCGCCATCGCGGTGGTCGAGGGCATGGGCGACCACGGCTGCGAGTACATGACCGGCGGCGTCGTCGTGTCGATCGGCGAGACCGGGCGCAACTTCGCGGCCGGCATGTCGGGCGGCATCGCCTACGTGCTCGACGAGGACGGGTCGTTCGCCAAGCGCTGCAACCTGTCGATGGTCGATCTCGAGCCGGTCGAGGAGGAGGACGAGTTCATGCGCCGCTTCCACCAGGACGGTGACCTGGAGACCAAGGGGCGCATCGACATCCTGGCCGACATGTCCGGCCACGACGAGGAGCGCCTCGTCGGGCTCATCAACAACCACCTGAAGTACACCGGCTCGGTGCGCGCCAAGGCGATCATCGACAACTGGGACACCTACCGCACCAAGTTCGTGAAGGTGATGCCGGTCGAGTACCGGCGGGCCCTGCGCGAGATGGAGCGGGCCCGGATGCCGGTGGCGGCGGAGTAACGCCGACCTGAACCCTCCCCCCTATGCGGGGGAGGGTGCCCCGCGAAGCGGGGCGGGAGAGGGGACGCCGCTTCCGGAAAGATCGCGACCTCGGTGACGGGCACCAACTGAATCAGCGTCGCGCTGCCCCTCTCCCGGCCCCTGCTCACGCAGGGACCACCCTCCCCCGCAGAGGGGGGAGGGTTGGGGTGGAGCCTCGTCGACGATCGGGGAATCAAGGAGATCCCGCGGTGAAGGTCTACGGCGACATGATGTCGGGCAACTGCCTGAAGGTGCGGTACGTCGCCGACCACCTCGGGCTCGCCTATGAGTGGATCCCGATCGACATCATGCGGGGCGAGAGCCGCACGCCCGAGTATCTGGCCCGCTTTCCTGTGGGCCAAGTCCCGGGCGTGGTGTTCGACGATGGGCGGACGCTCGCCCAATCGAACGCGATCATCCGGTACCTCGCCCGCGGCTCCGCCCTGCTGCCGAACGACCCCTGGACGCAGGCGAAGATCGACGAGTGGCTGTTCTGGGAGCAGTACAGCCACGAGCCGACCATCGCAGTCTGCCGCTTCCACATGCGCTACCGGGGCGAGCCGGCCGAGACCCGCGATCCCAAGCGGGTGGCCGCCGGCGAGGCCGCCCTCGCCCTGATGGAGCGACACTTGACCGCCGTCGACTGGTTCGTCGGCGAGGCGGTGAGCATCGCGGACGTCGCATTGTTCGCCTATACGCAATTCGCCGACGAGGGCGGATTCGATCTCTCGGGCCGGCCCGCGATCCGGGCCTGGCTCACCCGCTGCGGGGACGCGCTCCCCACATCCGCCACCGTCGCTGGGGTCGCTTAAGACCCGCCGCCGGCCCGATCACTTCACGAACTGAGCACTCCACCGATGGGCAAGGTCACAGGCTTCCTCGAATTCGACCGGCAGGAGCAGAAGTATCAGCTCGCGGCCGACCGCGTGCGGCACTTCCTCGAATTCACCCTGCCGCTCGACGAGCACGACCTGAAGAAGCAGGCGGCGCGCTGCATGGATTGCGGCATCCCGTTCTGCCACGGCCCGACCGGCTGTCCGGTCCACAACCAGATCCCGGACTGGAACGACCTCGTCTACAACGCGGACTGGGAGGAGGCGGCGCGCAACCTGCACTCCACCAACAATTTTCCGGAGTTCACCGGCCGCATCTGCCCGGCGCCGTGCGAGGAGGCCTGCACCCTCAACCTCGAGAACCAGCCGGTCGCGATCAAGACCATCGAGCAGGCGATCGCCGACAAGGCCTGGAGCATGGGCTGGGTCGTGCCGGAGCCGGCCGAGGTCAAGACCGGCAAGAAGGTGGCGGTGATCGGCTCAGGTCCCGCCGGCCTGGCTGCGGCCCAGCAGCTCGCCCGGGTCGGCCACGACGTCCACGTCTTCGAGCGCGAGCCGAAGGCTGGCGGGCTCCTCCGCTACGGCATCCCTGACTTCAAGATGGAGAAGCGCCACATCGACCGCCGGGTGCGGCAGATGGAGGCCGAGGGCGTGCAGTTCCATTACGGCGTCAACGTCGGCGTCACCCGCTCCTTCGCCAGCCTGCACGAGGAGTTCGACGCCGTGCTGTTCGCCGGCGGCGCCGAGGCCCCGCGCGATCCCGGCCTGCCCGGCCAGGAGCTCGAGGGCGTGCACTTCGCCATGCCCTACCTCGTCCAGTCGAACCGCCGCGTCGGCCAGGAGGCGCCCACGGCCGAGGAGCCGATCGTCGCCGCCGGCAAGAACGTGGTGGTGATCGGGGGCGGCGACACCGCGTCGGACTGCGTCGGCACCGCCTTCCGCCAGGGCGCCCTCTCGGTCACCCAGCTCGACATCCGCCCGCGCCCGCCGGAGCGCGAGGACAAGCTCGCCGTGTGGCCGTACTGGGCGACCAAGATGCGGACCTCGTCGAGCCAGGCGGAAGGCGCCGAGCGCGAGTTCCAGGCCGCGACGTTGCGCATCGAGGGCAAGAAGGGCAAGGTTAAGGGCGTGGTCTGCGCCCGGGTCGACGAGTCCCGCAAGCCGATCGCCGGCTCCGAGTTCCTGCTGCCCGCCGACCTCGTCTTCATGGCGATCGGCTTTGCCGGCCCGGTGGCGACGGGCCTGATCGAGGAATCCGGCGTCGCCCGCGACAAGCGCGGCAACGTGCTCGCCGACGACAGCCAGTACCGCACCTCGAACGACAAGGTCTGGGTCGCGGGCGACATGCGCCGCGGCCAGTCCCTGGTGGTCTGGGCGATCCGCGAGGGCCGTCAGGCGGCTCGCGCCATCGACGAGGCGCTGATGGGGGCGACGACCCTGCCGCTGTGAGGCGGCGCGGGCGGCCTGGACCCTCCTGATCGATCGACGGGACTCGCTCCGGACCGGGGCGGGTCCCGTTCTCGTTTCAGAGGCGACGAGGAAGGTGACGAGCCTGGGGGGCAATCATCCTCTCGGCCCGGAAATCTCATTAGATCTATTCCAATTCTCAGGATGCAGAGCGATTATCCACTGCCCTGCCGCAGCAGCGAGCGCCAAGAAAGATGCATTGACGCAACACCAGGGCCGATAGCGACCGGACTTGGAACGGTTCAAAGTCTTGAGATAGTGAAGGAATTGATTGCCGGTGCCGGCGCGATTACCCGCGGACGAGACGCTTCTTCCGCCCGAGGTCCCCGTGCGCCCACGTCCCCGCCCCGTGAACCGGCGCCGCTCGCCGCTGCTCCTCGCGCTGCTCGCGGGCGCCGCGCCGGGCCTCGCGGCGGGCGGGGCGGGGGCGCAGGATGGGGGCGAGACCATCGCCCTCGACACGATCACGGTCGCCGGTCCGGCCCAGGTCCCGGGGGCCCCGGCCTTCACCGAGACCGCCACCGGCCCCGTCCAGGGCTACCGCGCCACCCGCAGCGCCACCGCGACGAAGACCGACACGGCTTTGCGCGACGTGCCCCAGACCGTGAACGTCGTGCCGCGCGAGGTGCTGGTCGACCGCCAGGAGACCCGGCTCACAGACGCCCTGTTCAACGTCAGCAACGTCCAGCCCGCCGGCACGCTCCAGGGCCGCACCGAGACCTACAACATCCGCGGCTTCAACACCCAGACCTACGCCATCGACGGCGTGTTCCTGAACCAGGCCAGCAACTTCTTCGTCACCCGGCGCGACCTCGCCGACGTCGAGCGGATCGAGGTGCTCAAGGGCCCGGCCTCCGTGCTCTACGGCCGCGGCGATCCCGGCGGCGTCATCAACATCGTGACGCGCCAGCCGAGCTTCGTGCCGACGGCGGATGCAAGCGTACAGGGCGGCAGCTTCGGCTTCCGGCGCGTGCAGGGCTCGGTGTCGGGCCCGGTTCCCGGCGCCGAGGGCCTGGCCGCACGCCTCAGCTTCGCGACCGAGGCCGACCCGACCTTCCGCAACTACGGCGGGCGCGATAACACCCGCAACTTCATCGCCCCGGCCTTCACCTGGAACCCGGGCCCCGACACCCGGGTGACGTTTATCGGCGAGTTCACCAAGCAGGACGGCCAATACGACGAGGGCCTGACCGCCTTTCGCGGCCGCGTGCCCCTCGACAACATCTCGCGCTACTACGGCGAGCCGTTCGCCCGCTACAACGCGATGGCGAATTTCGGCACGCTGAAGATCGAGCACGATTTCAACGAGAACCTGATGATCCGCCAGGTCCTCAACGCGCAAGGCGGCGGGTTCGACCTGATCTCGCCGCGGGCCAACAGCGTCAACGCCGCCGGCACGGTCCTGACGCGCCGGGTGACCGCCACCAACTCGACCTACGCCTCGGTCGACAGCCAGACCGAACTCGTCGCCAAGTTCGACTGGCTGGGCTTGCGCCACACCGCTCTCGTCGGCGTCGAGTACATCAACGGTTACCGCCACTCCTACACGACGCAAGGCAACATCGCGTCGGTGAGCTTCCTCAACCCGATCTTCGGGGCGCTGCCCGGCCCGCTCTCGCTCCAGAGCGACCTGAAGCAGAAGAACGAGCTCACCGGCCTCTACGCCCAGGACCAGATCGAGCTCGGCTACGGCTTCCAGCTGCTGCTCGGCGTGCGCTACGACACCGGCGAGCAGTTCTACTTCAGCCGGCTGCCGACCTCGCGCAGCCTGCCGCCGACGCAGGAGCTGTCCGGCGTCTCGCCCCGCGTCGGGCTGATCTACCGGCCGGTCGAGCCGCTGGCGCTCTATGCCAGCTACTCGACCTCGTTCAAGCCGCAGACCGCCAACGTGCTCGGCGCCGTCAATCCGGCGCCGGAGACCGGCGAGCAGGTTGAGGTCGGCGCCCGCTACGACCTCAACCCCGACCTGACCCTGAGCGCCGCCGCCTTCCGGATCACCCGCGACAACGTCGCGGCGAGCGACCCCGTCAACAGCGGCTTCTCGGTCATCACCGGGCAGCAGCGCTCGGAGGGTGTCGAGGCCGACATCGCCGGCACGATCCTGCCGGGCTGGAAGGTGATCGGCGGCGTCGGCTACCTCGACGCCCGCATCACCCGCGACACCACCTTCCCGGTCGGCAACCGCCTCGTCGGCGTGCCGGCCTTCAGCGGCAGCGTCTGGACCACCTACCAGGTCCAGGAAGGGCCCTGGCGCGGCCTCGGCGTCGGAGCCGGCATCACTTACGTCGGCAAGCGCACCGGCGACCTCAACAACAGCTACACGGTCGGCTCCTACGCCCGCGTCGATGCCGCCGTGTTCTATGATCTCAACGAGCACGCCCGGTTCTCGCTGAACCTGCGCAACCTGACCGACGCGCGCTACATCGAGCAGCCCTTCAACCAGTTCAACAACGTCCCGGGGGCGCCGTTCTCGGTGCTGGCGACGATCACGGCGAAGATGTAGCGGACGCGCCGCCACCGGTGCGGGGCAAGAGTTCAAGCGGTGTCTGACCGCATCACAGGCGGCGCGTAGGGCTCCACGCGCATGTCAGCGCCCGCGATACGCCGCCAGGATCCGCGCGCCCTCCGGCCCGGTCTCACCCATCCAGGCCGCCACCGCCACCTCGCCGGCCTTGGCGAGGGCCGCAGTGATCGACGGCTCCGGCGGATCGGCAATGGCGACGCCGTTCTGGCGCATGCGGGAAAAGTTCTCGTCCAGGCGGGTGCGGATCGCCGCCCATTGCCGCGCCTCGGTCTCGGCGGCCGCCGCGTCGACGGCCTGGCGCAACGCCTCCGGCAGGGCCTCGTAGGCCGATCCCGAGACCACGGCGATCGAGAGCGGCATCGCGTACTGCACCGCCGTGAAGTGCGGCAGCTGCTCCCACAGCCGGCGCCCGACACCGCCATCGCCGGAGGAGAGCATCGCGTCGACGGCGCCGGCTTTCACCTGTGGGATCGCATCGGCCTGGGACAGGTTCACGGCCCGCGCCCCCGCCGCGGTCAGGACCGCCGTGGAGACGGCGTCGTAGGTGCGGATCTTGAGGTTCTTCAGGTCGGCGGCGCCCGTCAGGGCATGGCGCGACCAGACCCCCGACGGCGCCCAGGGCGTGACGTAGAGGAGCCGCTGGCCTCGCGCCGCCAGCGCCCGCGCGTAGGCCGGTCGGGCGATGTCCGAGAGGGCCTTCGCCTGCGCGATCGAGGTCGCCAGGAAGGGCAGGGAGGACAGGCCGAAGATCGGATCGACCGCCGCGAGCGGCCCGGTGAAGGCGTCCGCCGCCTCGACCGTGCCGGCCGATACTGCGGCGATCATCGCGCCGGAGCGCAGGCCCGCGGCGGCATCGTAGCTCGGCGCCACCGCGAGGCGGCCGCCGCTGCGCTCGGCGACGAGGCGCGCGAAGGTGGCGAGACCCTCGCCCGGCATGGTGCTGGCGGGGTACTCGGTCGGCATCCGCCACGCGATGGGAGCACTCGTCGCCGGCTCTTGCGCCGCCGCTGGCCCGAGCGGCGGCAGCAGGACCCAGCACGAGCCGATCAGAATGGCTCGGAACAGGTCGCGCCTCGTCATTCGTTCAGATCCTCTTCGCCGATGATGCCGGGCGCTACGCCCGAGCCCCTGCCGCCGTCTGTGGACGACAAATCGATTGCCGCGGGCCCGCTCCGACGCCACTCTGGACCGCCGCCGCCCGGCAAGAGGCCATCCAAGCGGCCCGCGGCGGCTCGCGGGAGGGATGCGCCATGGCCGAGAGGATCGCCCTGTTCGGGGCCGGAGGGAAGATGGGCGTGCGGCTCGCCCGCAACCTGATGAAGTCCGAATTCCAGCTCGTTCCCGTCGAGGTGGGCGAAGCCGGGAGGCAGCGGCTGAAGGCGGAGCTCGGCCTCGACTGCGTCGAGGCGGATGCCGCACTCGACGGGGCCGAGGTGGTGATCCTGGCGGTGCCCGACACGCTGATCGGCCGCGTCTCGCACACCCTGTCGCCGAAGCTGACGCCCGGCACGATGGTGGTGATCCTCGACGCGGCAGCGCCCTTCGCCGGCCATCTGCCCGAACGACCGGACCTGACCTACTTCGTCACCCATCCCTGCCACCCGCCGATCTTCAACGACGAGGCGACGGAAGCGGGGCGGCGCGACCATTTCGGCGGCATCGCCGCGAAGCAGTCGATCGTCAGCGCCCTGATGCAGGGGCCCGAAGAGGCCTACGCCCTCGGCGAGCGCGTCGCGAAGGCGATCTGGGCGCCGATCCTGCGCTCGCACCGGGTCACCGTGGAGCAGATGGCGCTGCTCGAGCCGGGCCTGTCCGAGACGGTCTGCGCCACCCTGCTGGCGGTGATGCGCGAGGCGATGGACGAGACCGTGCGCCGCGGCGTGCCGGAACCCTGCGCCCGCGACTTCCTGCTCGGCCATCTCAACATCCTGGCCGCCGTCACCTTCCGGGAGGTCGACGGGGTGTTCTCGGATGCCTGCAACAAGGCGATCCAGTTCGGCAAGCCGCGCCTGATGCGCGACGACTGGCTCGGCTGCCTCGATGAGCACGAGATCACCGAGAGCATCCGGCGCATCACCTGAACACGAAAAGCCCCGCCGGCGTTCGCCAGCGGGGCTTTTCAGGATTTGGTTGCGGGGACAGGATTTGAACCTGTGACCTTCAGGTTATGAGCCTGACGAGCTACCGGGCTGCTCCACCCCGCGCCAGGGTGTTGTCGTGAGGAGGCAATGTGACGTGCTTGGCAGGT